>NZ_JAIXWA010000080.1 GCF_027482425.1 Flavobacterium sp. | reverse complement strand
TTTTAGAACGTTTGGAAGCCGAAGCTGATTTTCCACAAAATAAAACTTTTGCGCAAGCCAACTTGATGCGGGCGTATTATGAAACTGAAAATTTTGCTCAAGCGGTGGTGTATGCTGATAAAGTTTTGGCCAATCCGAAAACGGATAACAAAATAAAAAGCGATGCCCAAATTATAGTAGCACGCTCGGCGATTAAGTCGGAGGACGAACCCAAAGCGCGTATGGCATATGCTAATTTATTAAAAATTGCAAAAGGCGAATTGGCCGCAGAAGCCTTGTACTATGATGCGTATTTTAAATACAAGGATGGAAAATTTGCCGAATCGAATAAGGTCGTCCAAAAATTGGCTAAGGATTATTCGGGGTACAAATATTTTGGAGCCAAAGGATTGATTGTGATGGCTAAAAATTATTACGGTTTAAAAGACAGTTTCCAAGCCACCGCTATTTTGGAAGGGGTGAGCCAAAACTTTACCGATTACGCCGATGTGGTGCAAGAAGCCCAAGCCGAACTTACTCTTATTAAAGCTGAAGAAGCCAAAACCAATTCATCCCTTGAAAAATAACTGATCCCATGATGAACAAACGTTTGCAATATATCCTACTAAGTAGTGTTTTCCTCAGTGCTTTTGGGGGATATGCTCAAAAACAAGATGAAAATATCGGAACCGAAGTAGTCAATGTGGTAAAGCCATACACCCCTACAATTTCGGATGCCTTCAAAGTGAAAGAAACACCCAGTTTGGACGATGAAGAAACCGCCAAACGGGAAACCATTCAATACACCATTTTTTCTTTTCCAGTGGCGTCAACTTTTACACCAGCGAAAGGTAAGGCAGCAGCTGTGGAACAGGATCCTAAAGCACGCTTGTTTTCCAATTATGCTACCTTGGCAGCCGGAAATTATGGCAATGTTAATGGGGAATTGTTTTTAAACCACAATTTTGAAGATGGGAATTACTTCGGGTTGATGTTACGTCATTTATCGTCCCAAGGGGGAATTAAAAATGTAGAGTTGGATGATAAATTTTCCAACACCAGTTTAGATCTCACCTACGGCGGGAAGTCCAGTACCATGTCATGGGCTGCTGAGGGCGGATACCAACGGCAAGCCTATCGTTGGTATGGCATTAATAGTTATTTTACCGAAGGACTCACTCCCGAACAAGCGGATCTTTTTTATAGTGGTATCGAACCCAAACAAGTGTACCAAACGCTTTATGCTGGGGGACGTTTAGGATTCAATCAAGGGGTATTCAAAGAGGCTGTATTGCGTTATACCCGTTTTTCCGATCGTTTTGATTCGGCCGAAAATCGTGTGGTGCTAAAACCTTCTTTTGCGTTCCCCGTAGCGGGTGAAAATATAGGGTTGGATGTCGTTTTTGACTACCTCAATGGCAGTTTTGCGCGAAACTATGCCGCTGCTACCGAAATCAATTACGGGTTTGCCAATATCGGCGTACAACCCTCGTTTCAATTGACCGACGGTGATTTCTCGGCGCAATTGGGTGCCGCTTTCTTTTACAGTGCAGCTACCGAAGGAGGGGAGAGTCGCTTTTTTATCTATCCCAAAATCAATGTAAGTTATAAAGTTGTCGGTGATATTATGGTTGCTTATGCCGGCGCTGAAGGGAATTTGAAACAAAACGCGTATCGCGATTTTGTGCAAGAAAACTTCTTTGTTTCACCAACCTTAGTCATTACCCCAACCGATCAGAAATACGATATTTTTGTGGGATTAAAAGGAAAACTAGCCAATACAATCGGATATAATGTGCGTGCTTCGTACTTAACCGAAGACAATCGGGCGTTGTTTACCTCCAATACGTATGACAGTTTTTATGCCAATCCCCAGGGCTACAATTGGGCAAATTCGTTTAATATAGTGTATGATAAGTTAAATACAATACAGGTGTTTGGGGAACTTAAAGCGGATATTTCCAAAAATATACAATGGAGCGGTCAAGCTACCATAAGCAGTTTCAGTACCGATGCGCAAGCGGAAGCATGGAATTTACCCGCCATTGAAATGCGTTCCAACATTGATGTCGTTTTTACCCCCAAATGGTATGCTGGCGCCTCAGTTTTTTTTGTAGGAGAACGCAAAGATCAGTTTCGCTATACCGATGATACTGCCGTGGTACAACCTACCTTTATTACCCGAGACATAACTTTAAAAAGTTTTATCGATCTCAACGCACATGTAGGCTATAAGCACAGTGATCGCATTACCTTCTTCTTGCGCGGACACAATTTGACCAATCAAAATTACCAACGTTGGTTCAATTATCCTGTTCAAGGCATACAACTTTTGTTGGGCGCACATTTTAAGTTTGATTTCTAATCGATTCTATCGTAATTTTCCCAACCTGTAAGCTCATCTTGCAGGTTTTTTTATTTATGAAATCCGAAATAAAAACATACTACCAGCAATTGCTGCAAGACCGAATCGATGTCTTTCAAGATATGATTGCCCAGCTCACCACTGGAGCACAAAACGATGCCAAAGGGTCGGCCGGCGACAAACACGAGACCGCCTTATCTATGATGCATTTGGAACAAGAAAAATTGGCTGCGAAGTTGCAAGAAGTACTGCAACAAAAAGCCATCATCGATCGGATTGACCCAACGATACGTCTCACTCGTGTCGCTTTAGGAAGTTTGGTAGAAGTTAGCGGACTCTGGTTGTTTATAGCCGCAGCACTTCCCAAGATCACCCTAGGCAACCAAACTATCTTGGCCGTTTCCCCACAAGCCCCACTGGGAAGTGCTTTATTAGGGCAAACCATAGGCTTTTCAACACAAATAAATGGTAAAAATTATACGATTACAGCGATTTGGTAGTTATATAAAAAATGTAACGCCATGAAATACTGTATCACCCTCCTTGCCTTGTGCATCGCCCCAATGGTTTGTTCTCAGTCCTATGGAGAATTTAAAGTACACGAAAACGGTCTCATTTACTCCCCGGCAGCCGTTGGAAAATTACAACACATTGTCGATTCCTTGAATTTGAAGTTCAAAGTATGTGATTTCAGTAAGCGCTTTCAAAGTGTACCCCAAGCCCAAGGGTATTACGTTGCTTTAAACGGCCCGCAATGCAAAGAAGCATTGGCCGATATGAAGGCAGGAATGGCTCCCGAAACCTTTCGGCAAAAGTACCCAACAGAAACCTATGCCAAGTTGCCTCTTTATGAGCAACGCTACACGGATTACGACAAAAAAACCATGATTACCTGGCAAATGTTGGAGTTGGAGCACAATAATCAATATGGATTGGAATTGCCTTTGGCCGATTATCAAACCCAATTTAAAGAACCCCTAGTTCAAAAATGGGTTTACGCCTATGAGGTTTGGGATTATGACAAAAGTGAACACCTTACCGCTATCTATTTTACATCCGCTCCCACAACGGTTACGTTACCCGACACCTATTCTAGGGCCATACAATATGCTTTGTGTATGATTGATACCACGCAATCAGTGATATTAGCGGATCGAGATCAATATGAACGTTTTGAACGTAAGCACACCAAAGCTTTTGCAAAATTTTGGAACTACTTGGAAAAAAAGTATCCCCGAGCCAAATCACGGCCTTTCAACTACGAATTGGAATTTACTTTATATCGATTGAATAATGACGAAACGCCCGATACCACGGCGGCCTACCCGTATGATTCTATCGCGGAGGTTGATTTTACGCAAGTGGATACGATTGCAGTAGATACAACAGCCGTAGATACAACAGCAGCGGTTATCGACTCCGTAGCCTGGCCTACGGAATCCTTTAAACCTTCGCGTTTATACCGGCGTTTGCAGCAAATGACTAAAGCGGAGCGGCAAGAATTGAGGGCTGAAAATGAAGCCAATAATCGGTACAATTATGCACAAGATAGTATTTGGGAATCCCATTTGGCCGAACGGGTTCAAACGCTTTATGCTACCGACAAAAAGTTCAGCAGTTTGTTGCACAATGCTTATGAGGATGCAAAAAACCGAAATAATTCCAATGCCGATTTGGAACAAGTGGTTGCTTATACGTTAGGCGGAAGAGAAGCGCTAGAAATGAAACGCCGCCGTCGCGTTGTTGGCGGCTGTAGTATGGACCAAAGGCCGCGTATTCATGCCCAAGAAATTGCGGTGCTCGCAGCAGAAACGACACATTGGGAAATCTTTCTTCGCAGTCATTTAGACATTATGAACGATCGGTTTGATCGGGTGAGCGATGGGAGTTATGCCTATGCGGGAAGGAAAACCTATATCCGTGAGTTGGAAGTTTTGGACATCAATCTCACCGATTTGATTTTGGGTATTACATTACGCATTGACAACGCATCACCGAACCATTATTTCAGTTCGATAAGTCGTATGGGACGTGCTTTGGCCGAATCTCAGGATCGAGAGAACCTAGAGAAAACCATCTTAGATACCGTTACTGCTCCCGATTTGGACGTATACAATCGACAATTGTTTTACTATTTATATTTGAATTACGTTTACAATTTACCTGAGTTGGCACATCGGGAAGCGGCGGGAACACGTTTGAATTCTGTCTTGGCGTCCTTGCCTTTTGCCGCGAAAGGGTATGTGAAGAAGGAGTGAGACTTTCATTTTGTAAACAAGAGCGGTATTTGGTAATACCTTTTCTTTATATTTATTTTGATTAAGCGTTTTTTGGTTTTTAATTTAAGCCAAAAAGAGCTTATTGGTTTTAAAATAACATACGATTCTTTAATTTTACTTCCATAATAAAAAAAATAGACGAGGATGTGTGGATTTTTATCCATTATGGGTGCCGAGCATTATGAGATTCATTTTACCATCGAACCGGGAATTGAAATTTTAGAATAATTAGTTTGGTATTTGGAAGCCTATGATGTAATGTCTATTCGGGCGAATATACCGATGTATTTTTTCCGTAGGTTATTCCACAACCATTTCCCGTAAATGAGCGCTGGCCAAACAGTGAGAAAAGGGATTCCCAAGGGGCAAGAAAACCAAGATTCGAGTGGTCGCGTCAATATGGCACTCGTACAAGCCGGTCCAGAAATTGAGAAGACCTCATTACTCATTAAAATAATTTTTTTCAATTAGAAGTTTAGTTTGTTTGTTTGAAAATGCCTGTAGTTACCACTGCAGGCGTTTTCTTTTTGGGATGAAATTAGGTGCTCTAATGGGGGCGTGTCATTTTTACTTTTATAGCCATCTAAAAATCAAGGGTATAGAAACAGGATTTGAAATAGGTCTTTTTTAGGCTTTATTTTTGATTTAAAAGCCGAAACGATTATTAAACATAAATGTTGATAACTTAGCCTACAAATCGCCTTATAACGCTTTAAAATCGTCTTTGATTTTTTATATTTGCGTGTTAGACAAAATTCCGACAGTTACTTATGAGCGAAGAAGTTAAAAAGAACGCGTATTCGGCCGACAGTATTCAGGCGTTAGAAGGAATGGAGCACGTACGGATGCGTCCTTCGATGTATATTGGGGACACCGGCGTACGCGGATTGCACCATTTGGTGTATGAGGTAGTGGACAATTCCATTGACGAGGCTTTGGCAGGTCATTGCGACACCATACGCGTGACCATTAATCCCGACAATTCAATTACCGTTGAAGATAATGGCCGGGGAATTCCGGTGGATTTACATAAAAAAGAAGGCGTTTCTGCCCTTGAGGTGGTAATGACCAAAATTGGAGCCGGAGGGAAGTTTGATAAAGATTCCTATAAAGTTTCCGGTGGTTTGCACGGAGTAGGGGTTTCCTGTGTGAATGCTCTTTCTGATCATTTGCGTGCCACTGTGTATCGCGATGGTAAAGTATGGGAACAAGAGTACGAGCGCGGTAAAGCGATGTATCCTGTGAAGCAAATCGGTACAACCGACAAACGCGGAACGACCGTATCGTTTAAACCCGATGGAACGATTTTTACCCAAACCTTAGAATATTCGTATGATACCCTAGCGGCGCGTATGCGTGAATTGTCGTTTTTGAACAAAGGCATTTCTATTACGTTGACTGATTTACGTCATACTGATGATAAAGGCAATCCCGTAGCTGAAACCTTCCATTCGAAAGAGGGGTTGAAAGAATTCGTTAAATTCTTGGATGGCAACCGAATGCCGATTATTGCCAGCGTGATCAATATGGAAAACGACAAAGGCGAAATTCCAGTAGAGGTAGCATTGATTTACAACGACAGTTATTCGGAAAACATTTTCTCGTATGTGAACAACATCAATACGCATGAGGGAGGAACACACTTGCAAGGCTTCCGAATGGGATTAACGCGTACGTTAAAAAAATATGCTGATGCTTCGGGGATGTTGGACAAATTGAAATTTGAGATTTCAGGGGACGACTTCCGTGAAGGATTAACGGCTATTATTTCGGTAAAAGTAGCCGAACCCCAATTTGAGGGGCAAACCAAAACCAAATTAGGAAACCGTGAAGTAGTTTCACCGGTATCCCAAGCAGTTTCGGAAATGTTGGAGAATTATTTGGAAGAAAATCCGAATGATGCCCGAACGATTGTACAAAAAGTAATCTTAGCGGCTCAAGCGCGTCATGCGGCGAAAAAAGCGCGTGAAATGGTACAACGTAAAACCGTTTTAGGTGGGGGCGGATTACCGGGTAAATTGTCGGACTGTTCGGAGCAAGATCCCGCCAAATGTGAGATTTACTTGGTGGAGGGAGACTCCGCGGGTGGAACAGCTAAACAAGGTCGCGATCGTAATTTTCAAGCGATTCTTCCTTTACGAGGTAAGATTTTGAATGTGGAAAAAGCGATGCATCATAAAGTTTTTGAAAACGAAGAGATTCGCAACATCTTTACGGCGCTTGGCATCACGATTGGTACCGAAGAAGACAGTAAGGCGTTAAATTTAGAAAAATTACGCTACCACAAAGTAATCATCATGACCGATGCCGACGTGGACGGTAGTCACATTTCGACCTTGATTTTGACCTTCTTCTTCCGATTCATGCGCGAGCTGATTGAGGCGGGTCACGTGTATATTGCGTCACCACCGTTGTATATGGTTAAGAAAGGAACGAAAAAAGAGTATGCTTGGAACGACGATCAACGTGATTTGATTTCACAACAAATGGGCGGCGGAACCAGCGTACAGCGTTATAAAGGTTTGGGAGAAATGAACGCGGAGCAGTTGTGGGAAACTACGATGGATCCGAGTATGCGAACGCTGCGTCAGGTGACGATTGATAACCTCACCGAAGCCGACCGCATCTTTTCGATGTTGATGGGGGATGAGGTACCACCGCGCCGTGACTTCATTGAGAAAAATGCAGTCTACGCCAAGATTGATGCCTAACGCCATTTAAAAAAAGAGGCCCTAGCCCCGATCGAAGTGGAAATCCTTTTTTGTTTTTCCGTTGTCAGGAAAACAAAAAAGATTGAAACGGAGCGCGGGAATAGCTTCAAAAAAATATAAAGTAAAACCATTAATTACATTTAAAAATGAAAGTTACGATAGTTGGAGCAGGAAACGTAGGCGCAACATGCGTAGATGCGATTGCTCACCGAAGAATTGCCAGTGAAATTGTAGTCGTAGATATCAAAGAAGGCTTTGCGGAAGGAAAAGCGATGGATATCATGCAAACGCAAACGACTTTAGGATTTAATACGAAAGTGGTTGGTAGTACCAATGATTACAGCAAAACGGCAGGTAGTGATGTGGTGGTGATTACTTCGGGGATTCCAAGAAAACCGGGGATGACCCGTGAGGAGTTGATTGGCATCAATGCGGGTATTGTGAAAGGAGTGGCCGAACAATTGTTGGCACACTCTCCTAACGCGATTGTAGTGGTGGTTTCCAACCCGATGGATACGATGACCTATTTAACGTTGAAAGCTACCGGCTTACCGAAAAACCGTATCATCGGTATGGGGGGTGCGTTGGATAGTTCACGTTTCAAATATTACTTATCGCAAGCGATGAACAAACCCGCGAATGATATTCAAGGCATGGTGATTGGCGGACACGGCGATACGACGATGATTCCGTTGACGCGATTGGCTTCGTATAATGGCGCTCCAGTTTCACAGTTCTTATCAGAAGATGAGTTGGCAAAAGTCGCTGCCGATACGATGGTAGGGGGTGCAACATTAACTGGATTGTTAGGAACTTCAGCGTGGTATGCACCCGGAGCTTCGGTAGCCTATTTGGTGGATGCCATTTTAAACGACCAGAAGAAAATGATTCCTTGTTCGGTGTTTTTAGAAGGCGAATACGGACAAGACGATATTTGCATGGGTGTTCCCTGTATTATTGGTAAAAATGGGGTAGAGCAAATTGTCGATGTGGCCTTAAACGATGCTGAACAAGCTTTGTTTGCGAAAAGCGCGGATGCAGTTCGTGCAATGAACGGCGATTTGAAATCGATTTTGGAATAATTTAATCCTTTCCATATATAAATGAGACCGCATTTTTGCGGTCTTTTTTTTAATAATAAGTGTCCAAATAATTTGTTAATCATTTGGTTAATTTTATATTTGCACGTTTCAAAAAATCTGTCTGCGGGATAGACTGTTGGTTTTTTCTGAGAATCAACCGCTTAGCCTGCGATGGATGTTTTTGGTGAAGAGTTAACAAAAATTAATTAATTTTTAGGAGTAATGCAGAATAAAGGACTCGTTAAGTTTTTTGCAATTTTATTTGCTTTGGTAAGTATTTACCAGCTTTCATTCACTTTTGTAGCGAATGGAATTAAGAAAGACGCCAAGGCATATGCCGAGGAAAAATTGGCACAAATCAAGAAAAAACCTACCCCAGGGCAACCCCTTCCGGAGTTGAATGCACTGGAGGTGAGTTATTTGGATTCATTGAAAAAAGTAGAGGTTTTCAGTCTTGGTTTTGCCGACTACACCTATGAGGATGTAAGCAACAAACAAATCAACAAAGGATTGGACTTGGAAGGAGGGATTAACGTAATCCTTCAGATTTCCGTGAAAGATGTTTTACGTGGTTTAGCCAATGAGTCTAAAAATGCAGTTTTCAATAAAGCGTTGGACAATGCCGCCAAAATACAACAAGGGAACGAGTCCTATTTGGATGCTTTCTTCCGTGCTTTTGATGAAGCAGCCGCGGGAACTTCTGTAAAATTAGCTTCTCCTGATATTTTTGCCAACCGCAACTTGTCGGATGAAATCAACTTCAACATGACCAATGATCAAGTGAAGAAAGTCATCCGTCGTAAAGTAGACGAGTCGGTAGATTCAGCGTTTGGAGTATTGCGCAAGCGTATTGATAAATTTGGGGTAACCCAACCGAATATTGCCAAATTGGGGCAAACAGGTCGTATTTTGGTCGAATTACCCGGAGCTAAAGACGAAGACCGTATCAAGAAATTATTACAGTCTACCGCACAATTAGAGTTTTGGGAAACCTACCGTGTGGATGATTTGGGAGGCTTTTTGCAAACAGCTAATGAAGCGTTGAAAGTTACTGAGAAAGCGACAGCTTCGACAGCTGCGCCTACCGCCAATGACTCTATTGCCAAAATGTTGGGCAACAGCAAATCGAAAGATTCTGTTGCGGGAGCAAAAGGAAACAATCCGTTGTTGGATAAATTTGTGTCTATTGGAGGCGGCCCTGTATTAGCGATTGTTTCGGTTCAAGATACGGCCAAAGTGAATAGCTATTTACGTCGTCCTGAAATTCGCAACTTACTTCCAGCAGACAAGCGTTTTGCGAAGTTTGTATGGAGCAAAGGTACCACGACGAAAGATCCTAAAACCAAGAAAGAGAGTCAAACGTTTGAATTATATGCTTTAAAAGGCAATAAAGACAACAAAGCGCCTTTGAGTGGCGGCGTCATTGTTGATGCGCGTGATACGTTTGACCAAATGGGTAAACCTGCCGTTTCGATGCAAATGAATGGTCAAGGCGCCAAAGTTTGGGAAGAAATGACCGGTAAAGCGTATACCGATAAAGGGTTTATTGCGATTGTATTGGATAATGTGGTGTATTCTGCTCCTGGGGTATCTTCGGGTCCGATTGCCGGTGGACGCTCTGAAATTTCAGGAAACTTTGATGTTGCTGAAACAAAAGACTTAGCCAACGTATTGCGCGCAGGGAAATTGCCAGCAGCGGCTGAAATCGTACAATCTGAGGTGGTTGGACCTTCTTTGGGTCAGAAAGCCATCGATGCTGGAACGATTTCTTCTATCGTAGGATTGATTTTAGTATGTTTCTGGATGATGTTCTACTACGGTAAAGCGGGCTTGTATGCCAATATGGCGTTGATTGTGAATTTATTATTCTTGTTTGGTATTTTAGCTAGTTTAGGAGCGGTATTGACTTTACCCGGTATTGCGGGTATCGTGTTGACTTTGGGAACTGCGGTAGATGCGAATATCATTATTTACGAGCGCGCCAAGGAAGAGTTACGCGATGGCAAATCATTGAGCGATGCTGTTCGTTCTTCCTACGGCTGGAAAGGAGCCATGCGTTCTATCATTGATGCCAACGTTACACACGTGTTGACTGGAGCCATTCTTTTCATCTTCGGAACAGGTCCGATTCAAGGATTTGCAACGACGTTATTGATTGGTATTTTCACAACCTTGTTTACGTCTATCTTTATTGCGCGTATTTTTATTGACAAAGATGTAGCGGGCAACAAACCGTTGGCCTTTACAACCCCTATTACCAAAAACTGGTTTACAGGATTCAATTTTGATTATATCGGCATTAAAAAGTATTCGTATATTTTCTCTTCGTTAGTAGTAGTGGTAAGTTGCGTTTCCTTTTACTTTAATGGTTTGGATGAAGGTGTTGACTTTGTTGGGGGTCGTACGTTCCAAGTGAAGTTTACGAAAGCCATAGAACCTTCTGTGATCTCAGAAGCCTTGACGAAAGAATTTGGAACAACCGTTGAAGCCAAAGTTTTTGGCGATGACGACCAGTTAAAATTAACCACAAAGTACAAAATCAAAGAAGAGTCTGTGGATACTGATAAAGAAGTAAATCAAAAGCTTTACAATGCATTGAAAAGTTATTTCCCTGGTACTTCTTACGAGCAGTTCATTAATAATTATGACGGTAAAAAAATTGGTGTTTTACAGTCTTCCAAAGTAGGGGCTGCGATTTCTGCCGATATCAAAACCAATTCTTTCTGGGCGGTTATTGGTGCTATGGCGATTGTGGGATTGTATTTGATTATTTCGTTCCGCAAATGGCAATACTCTTTGGGAGCGATTGCAGCTGTTTTTCACGATGTGATCTTTGTATTGGGCGTATATTCGTTGTTCTACAAATATGCCCCGTTCCACATGGAAATGGACCAGCACTTCATTGCAGCTATTTTGACCGTAATTGGATACTCTATGAACGATACGGTAATTGTATTTGACCGAGTACGTGAGTTTTTGGCAGGTAACCGTAAAGGACACTTCAAAGATGTAGTGAATGCGTCTATCAATACTACTTTATCCCGTACATTAAACACTTCTTTGACGATGATTATGGTATTGTTAATCATGTTTATTTTTGGTGGAGAATCGATTCGTGGTTTCGTATTTGCGATGTTGATTGGTATTATTGTAGGTACGTATTCCTCTTTGTTTATAGCAACGCCTGTATTGGTTGATACGATGAATAAAAGCGCTATCGATGATATTGAAAAACGTCACTTCACTGATCAGCAGTAAGCGATAAAACTTTAAATAAAAAACGCCATTCTTTAGGGAGTGGCGTTTTTTTTTTGGTTCAGGTAAGATAACTTTTTAGGTGTTTTGATCCAGCAAATTATAAGCAATTGGATTGTTTTTCTTATCGTAAATGAAAGTGGTTTACGTTGTAAATAATGGTTGTTTTCACCTGTAAGTTTTCGTATAAACAATACTCTTGTTTGGTTTTTGACTTGGAAAGGAGCAAGGTAAACTAGCCGAAAAGCTACAAAAAAACGCCCCGAAAGGCGCTTGTTTATTTATGATGTATGCATTTACAATTCAATATCCTCTGGCAATGGTTTTTCTGCCATAAACAAGAAATAAAGTCCTACAAGTATAAATGGAATACTTAACCATTGTCCTGTGGTAAACTGTCCGAAAACATCTTCTAATCCCCCTTGTTTTGATTTGACAAATTCCACAGCAAAACGAATCGACCAAAGGGCAATTAGGAATACCCCAAAGATCAGCCCATGTTTTTCGGCTGCTTTGGTGCGCCAATATAAAAAGAACAACAAGGCAAAGACGAAAATATAGCTAAATGATTCGTACAATTGTGCGGGATGACTGTAAGGTACTTGGGCGAGGAGGGGAGCAAACTTAGGATTGTTGACAAGAGCATTATAGGCTGCATCGGGATTCGGGATGCCTGTTTTGGCCATAATGGTTTCAGGGCTGTAGTATTCGCGAACAAATTTAACTGCAAAAGGGTTGGAGGCATTTGTGGCAACCCCAGTAATTTCGGAGTTGAAAAAATTGCCGATACGAACAAAAACAGCGCCACTTGCTACAGGAATTACCACGCGGTCGAGCACCCAAAGGAGTGGTCGGTTGATAATTTTTTTGCTGTAAAAATACATCGTGATAATGATGGCAATGGCCGCTCCATGACTTGCTAAGCCTGCAAAACCGGTGAATTGGAATTCTGGTTCAAAACGAAACGGTAGCAGGATTTCTAGTTTGTGGTTTCGGAAGTATTCCCAATCGTAGAAGAAGACTTGTCCCAAACGCGCGCCCAATAAAGTCGCAAGTACCGTCCAAATAAACAAAGTGTCCAATTTTTCCATGGATTCTTTTTCATTTTCATAAATACGTTTCATGATGTACCAGCCTAATGCAAAGGCGATGACAAACATGAGGCTATACATACGGATGGTCAAGGGTCCAAGATGGATACCTTCCATAGGGTTCCAAATCATTGTTTTTAGGTATTAGATTACCATCAAAAATAAGGAAATAATTTGGGGTGTGCCTTAAAAATATGTTATAAATCCGATTGTTTTTTGGGCGGGACTGGGTCGTAGCCTGATTTACCCCAAGGGTGACAAGAAAGTATACGTTTGAGACCTAGCCAAGTTCCTTTGATAGGACCGTGTGTGCGTAAGGCTTCCATACAATAGTTGGAACAGGTAGGATGAAAGCGACAAGTCGCAGGCATAAAAGGTGAAATGGCTACTTGATAAAAGCGAATGATTATCAGTAGGGGCGCTACGATAATTTTCTTTACCATGCGTTTACAGGATAAATGTTGTCCCGTCTTTGCCATCTTTTAAGGTGATGCCTAAAGCGGCCAAACGATCGCGAATTTCGTCGGAAAGCCCCCAGTTTTTATCGGCACGGGCTTGGTTTCGCATGGCAATAAGCATTTCGATGACCCCTGATAATTTATTGCTATGAGACGCTTCTTTTTTACTGTTGCGAAGTCCCAAAACTTCAAAGACAAAGGCTTTTAATGTTTGGTGCAAACGTTCCATGTCGGCAGCAGTTAATGTTTCCTTTTGATCATTGACTAGATTGATCCAACGTACGCCTTCAAACAAATGGGCCATCAAAATGGTAGTATTGAAATCATCGTTCATGGCTTCATAACAAGACGCAATCCATTCAGAAACATTTAAAGTCGATGTGTTACCCGGTTTGAGTTTTTCGATGAGGTCAATGGCTTCCATGAGACGTTGGTATCCTTTTTCACTAGCCATCATCGCTTCATTGGAAATGTCGAGTACGCTTCGGTAGTGGGCTTGCAGAAAACAAAATCGAACGACAGCAGGATCAAAAGCTTTTTCAAAGAAGGTATTGGTTCCTTCAAATAAATCCATGGGTAAAATATAGTTTCCAGTCGATTTGCTCATGCGCAAACTATTCATGGTGAGCATATTGGCGTGCATCCAGTACCGTACAGGGTCTTTGCCATTACACGCTTTTCCTTGGGCCACTTCGCACTCGTGGTGGGGAAATTTTAGATCCAACCCTCCTCCGTGAATATCAAATTGTTCGCCAAGGTATTTGGTACTCATTGCGGTACACTCTAGGTGCCAACCGGGAAATCCTTCGCCCCAAGGGGAATTCCAACGCATAATATGTGCTGGGGAGGCTTTTTTCCAGAGGGCAAAATCTTGAGGGTTTTTCTTTTCATCTTGACCGTCTAAGTCTCGTGTATTGGCCAGAAGTTCCTCAATATTACGGTTGCTTAATTCGCCGTAATTGAGCCCTTTTTGGTTGTATGCCAACACGTCAAAGTAAACTGATCCGTTGCTTTCATAAGCAAATCCGGTTTCAATAAGCTTTTGGGTCAATTCTATTTGTTCTACAATATGCCCCGTAGCTGTAGGTTCAATACTGGGAGGCAACAAGTTGAAAAGCTCAAGCACCCGATGAAAGTCAACGGTATATTTTTGTACCACTTCCATGGGTTCTAGTTTTTCCAAACGCGATTGTTTTACAAAGCGATCATTGTCAACGTTACCGTCGTCGGTGAGGTGTCCCGCATCGGTGATGTTGCGTACATAGCGAACTTTGTACCCAACATGCGTGAGGTAGCGGTAAATCATATCAAAACTCATGAACGTACGTAGATTTCCCATATGTACATTGCTATACACAGTTGGCCCACAGACATACATGCCCACATTGCCCTCCACTAAAGGGGTAAATACCTCTTTGTTTCCGGTGAGTGAATTGTAAATTTTAAGCGTTTGGTTTTGATAAAGTGGATTCATGATGTTTAGAATTGGGTATCCAATTTAATATATTCTAAAAATTCACGGCGAACGCCTTCATCTTTGAATTTACCGCCAAATTCAGCGGTTACCGTACTGCTTTCAATGTCGCGAATTCCACGTGAGTTGACGCATAAATGCTTGGCATCGATGATACATGCTACATCTTCGGTGTTTAAAACCTGTTGCAATTCGCGAACGATTTGTATGGTAAGGCGTTCTTGTACTTGGGGGCGCTTCGCGTAATAATCAACGATGCGATTCATTTTGGAAAGACCAACCACTTTTCCGTTGGAAATGTAGGCTACATGAGCTCGACCTACGATAGGAAGTAGGTGATGTTCACAAGTAGAATACACGGTGATGTTTTTTTCCACAAGCATTTCGTTGTATTTGTACTTATTTTCAAAAGTTGACGAACTTGGTTTTTTTTGAGGATTGAGTCCGCCAAAAATTTCTTTCACAAACATTTTAGCCACACGATTTGGGGTCCCTTTGAGGCTGTCGTCGGAGAGGTCCATACCCAAAGTATTTAGGATGTTTTGTACATCTTTTTTGATCAACTCAATTTTCTGTTCTTCAGTTAGTTCAAAGGCATCGGAGCGAAGGGGGGTTGACTCGTTTGTGGCGATGTGATTATTGCCAATATCGTCGTGTAATTGATCTTCAGAAATCATGCGTCAGTAAGCGTTTTTTGCTAAAAATTGAACCACAAAGATAGCTATAAATGGCTTAAAAAGCTCAGATTCTCATTCAAATTTAAAAAATGCGAATTTTAAGAAATTGTTACTATTATTTTAACTATTTTTAGACCTTAAAAATTACGCTCGAATGAAACTTTTTACGCTCAAATTACTCTTTATTTCTCTGTTTATTAATCAGTTAAACGCTCAAAATTTATTGGTTAATGGCGATTTTGAATCGGGAGGAGTAGGGGTTGGTTTTAACATAAATGCGACGGGATATACCTTTGTAGCCGCTCCAACGGGGACGACTGGTGCTGGGGATTATGCCATAGCGACAAATCCTCAACCGTACAATACTACCAATTTTATTTCTACGGGGGATCACCCTACGGGTACAGGAAGAATGATGTGGTTTGACGGCAGTTCCGATGGTGGAAATCCAAGTTTTTGGAAGGCTGGAAATACGGGTGGAGGCGTTTGTGGTTTGGTGGTTGGTGCTACCTATACGTTTCGGTATTGGGTGCGTTCGATTTCGCCTAATGTAACAGGTCCTTCTACACAAGCCGATATTCGTGTGGTGTTCAATAATGCAACGGTGACGTCTTCACCAGCTTCAACTTTGGCACCACTCACTACTGCGGGGTGGGAGCAACGTGTGTATACTTTTACCCCAACAAATTCTTGCGTAAATATTGAATTGCGTAATTTCAACACAAGTTTTGTAGGCAATGATTTTGCCATTGATAATTTGGCTGTGCTACCTCCGCCTCAAGCCTTAGGAGTTCGATTTTCAACGGTAAGTCCGTTGTGTGCTACTCCCGCAACTGGCTCTATTTCCTTGTATGGAATTGGGGGAACGGCTCCCTATACGAACTTCGCTGTTACCGGTCCTGTTTCACAAAATAATACAACGGGAATTTTTCCTAATTTACCAGTGGGTACGTATACCGTAAGCGTAACCGATACAGCTGGGAATACCGCTTCACAAAGTAACGTAACTATTCTTCCAGCCCTCAATCCGTTGATTGTTTCTCCCAATACGAGTATATGTTCAGGAGGAAATACCACATTATCTGTAAATGGAGGAACCACTTACACTTGGACAGCTTCACCTGCAGATCCTTCATTAACGACCCCTACAAGTGCCACCCCCGTGGTGAGTCCCACAGCAACTACTACTTACACCGTAAGTTCACCTGCAAATGTCACCCGAAATTTAATTTTCAATGGTGATTTTTCGCAAGGGAATATTGGATTTGCATCAGATTATTTTTTCGTAAGTCCAACAAATACCTCAGGGGCACAGCAATTATATGGTGTTGTAAGTAATCCAAATGCTTGGTATACTTCCTTTGTAAACTGTCCTGACCATACAAATGGTTCTGGTAATATGATGGTGGTTGATGGTTCTGTGTCTAATTCGGGAAATAATGTTGTGTGGGGTCAAGCAATTCCGGTAACAACAAATACAACTTATACTTTTTCGTACTGGGCTCAATCGTTGTCACCAAATAATTTTGCTACACTACAAGTTAAAATCAACGGTACAGTATTAGGAACAGCACAAGCACCATCAACGATTGTTTGTGGTAATTGGACACAAGTAACCTATACATGGAATTCAGGAGCAAGTACAACAGCACAAATTTCAATAAATGATACCAATACTGCTGCCGATGGTAATGACTTTGCCTTGGATGATATTGCATTTACGACGAATGTCACCTGTAATGCAACGCAATCGGTAACAGTGACGGTTTCGACCCTATCGATTTCAGTTCCTTCGAATCAAACCTATTGTACTGGGGCTAACGTTCCTGTGCAAATATTTACGAGTTCACAGCCGGGAACTACTTTTTCATGGACCAATTCAAATCCCAATTTAACAATAGGAGGATCAGGATCGGGGAATATTTCTTCATTTACAGCAAGCAATAACACCACAATTCCCCAAACGGCAACAATTACTGTTACGGGTTCTCTAAGTGGATGTGCCGATGTGACTTCCTCCTATACTATAACGGTCAATCCTAGACCAGAGGTAATGGTCAATAATGTAGTGAAGTGTTTGGGGGATAATTCACCAGCAGTTATTACAGCAACACCATCCTATCCGGGTACCTATACCTATACTTGGACTGTTCCAACGGGTGTGCCCCCTCCTGGAAATGTGGCCTCCTTTAATACAACGGTACCAGGGAGTTATTCAGTCACGATTACCAATACTATCAGTGGGTGCTCGGCTACTGCTCCGTTTCCAGGCGTATTTTCAATACTAACGGATTGTTGTACCAATGATTTTGATGTTACAGCGACCGATCAATTGCTTTGTAACGATACCAGTTGTTCGGTATTGAATGCTAGTTTTCTCGATATTAAAGATACGACCACCTATACGGTAAGTTCGATTCCTTTTGCTCCAGAGAATCCTCTGGGGGTTTTTCCAACAGCACTTTGCGTTCAAGACGATTCATATTCTGGAGTTGTAACAATGCCTTTTCAATTTAGTTTTTTTGGACAATGTTATAATCAATTTCAATTAAGCACCAATACATATTTAACATTTACGCCAAACAACCCCAATTGTGGTGGGGGAAGTCCTTGGCCTTTTTCACAACCTATTCCGAATCTAGGTGCCCAAAATGCAGAATATTTGAATTCTATTTTCTTTCCAATGCAGGATACCAATCCAGCGGTTCCCTCTAATCCAGCGGTTCAGATCAATTATATCGTAGATGGAATTGCTCCTTGTCGAAAACTAATTGTCAATGTGCGCAATATGCCATTATTCTCTTGTGGTACGGCTCAAGGTCTTCAAGAGAGTCAGTTGGTTTTGTATGAAGGTACCAATGTGATTGATATTCATGTAACTAGACGTTCGGTTTGTCCAAATTGGAATGGTGGAAATGGGGTTATAGGTATCCTCAATGCTTCAGGAACATTGGGTTACACCCCCATTGGACGAAACACTGGAACATGGCCAGCGAACAATGAATCTTGGCGTTTTACTCCTTCAGGCAATTCTTTAACTACTATTCAATGGTTGGATGGTGCTACGGTTATTGGAAATACACCAAGTCTAGCTGTTTGTCCAACCTCTACAAAAACGTATACTGCACAAGTGCGGTATAACATTTGTGGTACGGTTCGAACCGTGACCAAACCTATCACCATAGAAGTTAGTCCCGATGATACGCAGCCAGCCCAAGCTATTGAAAATTGTTTGCCAAATAATGTTTTCAATTTAACTACGAATGAGCCAACAGTATTAGGACCATTAGTGGGTACGGGTGATTATGAAGTGTATTATTACACCAATCAATCGGATGCTGAAAATTTAGCAGTCAATGCAATTGCCAATCCTTCTGCTTATGTATTGAGTTCAGGAACGAGTCAAACCATTTACATGAGTTTGTATAATATTTTTACGGGTTGTATTCGTATTCGTCCGTTTAATATTTCTATGGTAGATTGTTCTTTGTGTCCAACAATTTCAAATCCATCTGCTACTCAAGTATTGTGTTTAGGTGCCGATGTAAATCCATTATCGGTTTCTACAACGTTTACAGGAACTAATGCGATTTCCTTTGTTTATTTCACTACGCCTCAAGTAGGAAACAATATGTATACTGGTGGAACCTTGTTAGGTAATTCCACACCCAATGCTTCAAATGTGGCGACTTACAACCCTGGGATATTAGGAACAGCAGGTTCACTTCCCAATGTGTTAGGAACATATTATGTATATGCAATTGCCAATCCAGCACCTAGTGATCCTACGTGTAGGCCTTTTGCATTAATTGAAGTTAATGTGGTTTCAAGCGCTACTATCTTACTGACCTCTACACCAGCTACTTCAAATCAGACTGTTTGTGAAAACACACCAATCACACCTATTACGTATACATTCAGTGGGGCGACGGGTGCAAACGTTACAGGCTTACCACCAGGAGTAAGTTTTGCTGTCAGTGGAACAACGCTTACTATTTCAGGAACACCAACAACAACTGTCGGATCGCCTTTCAATTATACCGTAACATTAACAGGGGTAGGATGTGGTAATCCAACAGCTACAGGGTCGATTACCGTAAATCCGGGTGCTTTTTTAAATTTAACCTCAGCACCTGCTACAGCCAATCAAACCATTTGTCTTAATCAGCCCATTATTCCTATTACGTATAGTTTTGGTGGAACGGCTTCTGGAGCTACGGTTTCTGGATTGCCAACTGGGGTTAGTTTTGGAATATCGGGTACTACTTTGACCATTTCAGGTACACCCACAACGACTACAGGTTCTCCCTTTACTTTCACCGTTTCAACAACAGGTGGTAGTTGTGGTTCACCAACGGTTACGGGTACTATTACTATAGAACCCGTTGGAACATTGAATTTAACATCTGCTGGAGCTACAGCAAACCAAACAGTTTGTGCTAATTCACCAATAACTTCTATAACGTATACTTTTGGGGGAACGGTAACGGGCGCTACAGTTGCTGGATTACCTTCAGGAGTTACGGCAGCTATTAGTGGAAATACGGTTACCATTAATGGTACTCCCACGACAGCGGTAGGTTCCCCATTTAATTACACGGTTTCTACAACAGGTGGAAATTGTGGTACACCCACGTTGACAGGAACAATTACTGTAAATCCAGTTACTACTCTCAATTTAACGTCAGCCGCTGGAACGGCTAATCAAACTATTTGTGTTAATTCACCGATTACACCCATAGTATATAGTTTTGGGGGTTCTGCTTCTGGAATTGTGGCAAGTGGTTTACCTGCTGGGTTGATTCAAACGGTTTCTGGAAATACCATAACCATTAGTGGCTCACCATCGACAATTACAGGTTCACCATTTACAATAACAGTTCAAACAACGGGAGGAAATTGTGGTACGCCATCCTTGACGGCAACCTTAACAGTTCAACCTCAAGCAACGCTCGTTTTGACTTCCGCTGTAGCGACAATCAACCAAACCTTGTGTGTGAATACTCCAATAACTGATATTGTATACACATTTGGTGGAACAGCAACCGGTGTTAACGTTGTAGGTTTGCCCCCGGGATTGAATGTTCAAGTAGTTGGTAATGT
Source organism: Flavobacterium sp. (assembly GCF_027482425.1). Lineage (GTDB taxonomy): Bacteria > Bacteroidota > Bacteroidia > Flavobacteriales > Flavobacteriaceae > Flavobacterium. Next base: position 655 of record NZ_JAIXWA010000080.1, on the reverse strand, counting down.
GGCCACTATTTCAGGAATACCAACAAATAATGCAGGATCTCCATTCAACTATACGATTACAACTACAGGAGGAACGTGCGGAGCACCTTCTTTAACAGGAACAGTAACGGTTAACATAGGAGCTACTCTCGTACTAAGTTCAACGCCATTTTTGGCGAATCAAACGGTTTGTATCAACGAACCAATTACCAATATCGAGTATACATTTGGTGGATCAGCTACTGGGGCAACAGTTACGGGGCTTCCAACTGGTGTAACGGCATCCATTTCAGGGAATTCAATCATCATTAGTGGAACTCCGAGTGTTTTAGCGGGTTCACCATATATATTTAATGTGGCAACTAGTGGAGGAACTTGTGGTGCGCCCACCTTGACTGGAACGATTACGGTGCAACCGTTGGCAACTTTAGCACTGACATCAGCGCCTGCTACTGCGGCACAAACGGTGTGTGAAAACGGTGCGATCAACGCTATTACGTATACTTTCGGCGGAACGGCTACGGGTGCTACAGTAGCTGGTTTGCCCAATGGTGTGTCGGCTTCGGTAACGGGTAACACGGTTACGATAACTGGTGCTCCCGTTTCAGCAGTGGGTTCACCGTATACTTATACCGTTACAACGACAGGTGGTGCTTGTGGCTTCCCATCCTTAACG
>NZ_JAIXWA010000027.1 GCF_027482425.1 Flavobacterium sp. | reverse complement strand
GAATGAATTACCTTTGGACTCATAATTTTTTTTTTTTTTTTTAATTTTGAACTATACAATCCGGTCCATTATATTTTTGGCCAGGGACAAATCGCTAAATTGGCGGAAGTAACGCCCAAAAACACTAAGATTTTATTGGCGTATGGAGGTGGAAGTATCTTTAAAAATGGCGTTTATGACCAAGTAAAAGCAGCTTTAGCAGACTTTGAACTTTTGGAGTTTGGTGGTATCGAACCCAATCCGCGCTACGAAACCTTGATGAAGGCTGTGGAATTAATCCGAACTGAAAACATTGGTTTTATCTTGGCCATCGGCGGCGGAAGTGTGATTGACGGGGTGAAATTTATTTCGGCGGCAGTACACTACCCGGGTAATGCGATTGAAATCTTGAAACAACGCATTTTATTTAAAGATGCCTCGGTTTGTGTGCCTTTTGGAACGGTGTTGACGTTGCCCGCAACGGGTTCGGAAATGAATTCGGGCGCCGTTGTCACCATTGAGGCAACCCAAGAAAAATTAACCTTGGGCGGTAGTGCATTGTTCCCCAAATTCTCGATTGTAGACCCCACAGTGATTGCTTCGTTACCGAAACGGCAATTGCAAAACGGGGTGGTCGATGCCTTTACCCACGTGATGGAGCAGTACGTAACGTATCCCCACGATGCGTTATTGCAAGACCGTATTGCGGAGAGTATTTTACAAACCTTGATCGAAATTGGTCCTTCGGTAGTCGAAAACCCTACCGATTATAAATTGGCCTCCAACTTTGTGTGGTCGGCAACAATGGCCTTAAACGGGTTGATTCAAAAAGGAGTGCCTTCCGATTGGGCGACGCATATGATTGGTCACGAATTAACCGCTTTGTATGAGATTGATCATGCGCGCACGTTGGCGATTATCGGTCCGAACCTCTATCGTGTAATGTTTGATACCAAAAAAGAGAAGTTGGCACAATTCGGGCAACGCGTTTGGAATTTATCAGGTTCTACCGAAGAAATTGCAAAAGCAGCGATTGATAAAACCGTGGACTTTTTCCATACGATGGGCATGAAAACCCGTATTTCGGAAAATGCTGAAAATATTGAAGGCACAGCAGATTTTATCGTGCAACGCTTTGAAGAACGTGGTTGGTTGGGACTAGGAGAACGTCAAAATGTAACGCTCGAAAAAGTACGGGAAATAGTTACCCTCAGTTATTAATTGATTTTGCTTAAAAACACAAAAGGCGTTCGATATTATACCGAACGCCTTTTTTTCAACCCAAAACAAAAATTCACTAAACTAACCTTTGAATGGATAACGAGGGTAAAAACATGAAATTGTCATGTGCTGTGTTAAAATAAACGTTAAAATTTTTAATGTCCCAATTCGGTGGAATCTTGGGTAGCCGAAATAAATACCCTATTTTTGAAAAATCAAACCCACACACATGCAAAAACAACCTAAAGTTGCGGTGATCGGTGGCGGCAGTTGGGCCACAGCCATCGCCAAAATGCTATGCGTTAACTTGGACGAAATTGCCTGGTACATGCGCAACGGTTCGGCCATTGACCATTTAAAAGCCTACAAACACAATCCGAACTATTTGAGCTCGGTGGAATTTGATATTACCAAATTACGGTTGACACAAGACATCAATGAAGCAGTTGCTTATGCCGATTATGTGATTTTTGCCATTCCTTCGGCCTTTTTAAGCCGCGAATTGGAAAAGTTGACCGTGAGTCTGGCGGATAAGATTATCTTCTCTGCCATCAAAGGTATAGTGCCCGAAACATTTTTGATTGTCGGCGAACATTTTCATACCACCTATGCGATCCCTTACCACAATATTGGAGTAATCACGGGGCCTTGTCATGCCGAAGAAGTAGCGCTAGAGCGTTTATCGTATTTGACTATTGCGTGCGGGGACACCAAAAAGGCGCGGGTCATGGCAAAGCTATTGGCGGGGAATTATATTAAAACCAAAACCTCTGATGACATCATTGGGACCGAATATGCGGCTATGTTGAAAAACATTTACGCCATTGCGGCGGGAATTGCGCATGGTTTGGGCTATGGTGATAATTTTCAATCGGTGATTATGAGTAATGCGATTCGGGAGATGAAGAAATTCATTAAGAAAGTCCACCGTATGAAACGCAACATTAACAACTCGGCCTATTTGGGCGACTTGCTCGTGACGGGCTACTCGGTTTTTTCCCGCAACCGCATGTTTGGAAACATGATTGGAAAAGGCTATACCGTTAAATCGGCCATGATGGAAATGAGTATGGTCGCTGAAGGCTATTACGCTGTAAAAAGTGCCTACAAACTCAACCAAGATTATAAAGCAAAAACGCCCATTATTGATGCGGTGTATGCCGTATTGTATGAAGGGAAAGATGCCAAAAGCACTTTTAAGAAATTAACCGAACAATTGGATTAAAAAAAAGAGCCTCAACATTGAGGCTCTTTTTTTGGGTTTATTTTCATTGACTATACCTTAGTCATTTTTAGGTAAACCAATTGACTGGAGTTACTGGTGGTGTATGCCACAACAATTTCAGTATAGGTTAACGACACAATGGTTAGCGATTGCGTAATTACTTGAGTCGAGCCTCCAGCATTGGTAGTATAACGCAACGTTAGATTGGTAGACAAGCGGTTGTACGTTCCCGAAATCGATTGGTTGGTACACGTTCCTGAATTCACAAAATCGTTTTGTTGATACGTAAGATCGGCATTGAAGATGTAATTGTCTTTATCACAATTGGCATCATTCACATAATTGGTGTAGTTGATGGCGCCTTGTGCATTCATAGTACCTGTTTGCGAAATTTCCCATTTTCCCACGAGGTAATTTTGTTGCACAAACGTCTCTTCGTCTTCACCACAAGCGGTAAAAAGCAAGGGGAATGCCATTAAAAGGAATACGAACTTCTTCATCTTATTGTGCAATAACTTCAATGTTGTCAATTTGGTACGTAGAGGTAATGTTGTTGGTACCCCCTACATAACGGAACGAAATGTAAACTGTTCCTGTATAAGCTGATAAATCCACATTTCCTGAACTGGTAAAGTTGGTCGGGAAACTAGTCGTTTGCGCTGCAAAAGTAGCGGGCAATTGCGTCCATGTCGCTGCGTTTACATCAGCGGCCAATCCTGAACCGTTATAATTGGTTGAAACCCATACCGTAACGGCTTCTCCATTGGCAAAACCAATTTTTGAACCAAAACGTAAGAAAGCACCTGTGGTCCCTGTTAAGTTGATTCCGGGTGTAATTAAACGTGTATCTACGTTATTTTCTGCTGGGGTTAACCCAAAAGGCGAAAACTGTGCATATTTGTTTCCACTGAAGATACGCGCTTCCCATTTTTCATTTCCACTATTCATTGACACGTTACTCCATCCGGGTAAAGCAATGAATTGGTTGTTACCGGTGTTGGCAATTCCTTCGAAGTTTTCAGAGAACAAAGGCACCAAACGAGGGCCTGTCAACTGGATATCGTCTTCAGTACGCGCTACAAACTGGTAATCAGTACCAAATTTTGTCAAAATTCCACGCACTTTTCCACGGCCTGAAGCCACAGGTCGAGAAGCGAAGTTGGCAAAACTACTGGTTCGGAAAATTACTGTATTTCCATCGGCATCTACCAATAAGTGATTGGTCGCCCCCCCTAAATCATTATTAGCATCATAATAAGTTGTCGTTATCGCTTGGTTGGAAAACTGAACATTATCCAACTCCACCAACGTATTGATGTTGGCATCGTTCAACAATTGAGGAATGGTTAGCGTTCGCTTTAATTGATCTTCAGGAACAATCGTACAGGCTTTGTTTAAAACCGTACGGTATAACGCAGGTGCCAAACGACCCACTGACGCAGTTCCAGTAGAATTTACAAACAAACCTCCAAAACGACGACCTCCGTTACTTACGTCAGTGTATAAATCTTTCATTTTGATCAATACTTTACGTCCGGGTTCAAACGTAATAAACGTTGACGTCACATCTACAGGTACACTGAACGCAGAAGGAACAGGATTCGCTGTCGTTGGAATCGTTTGGAACGAAATCGATTTGAAGAAGTTACCGCCTTTATCGGAAGAAACCACATAGGCTTCAATTACATCATCTTGTGTATATTGAGCTACGGTAGACCCAGCGGTAATTTGAGAGACTTCTTTGGTTTTCACCAAGGTTGTTTCGATACAATTGACTTGAGGAGTATCGTAATCATCGTCGTTCACACAACCGACAAAAGTACTTGCTAAAAGCGTTAGCGCAAGAACGGGTTTAAAAAAAGTTGTTTTCATATTGTGCTTTTATTTTTTTTAGAAATTAATGTAAAAGTTGAAGAAGTAGGTACGTCCGAAACCGTAGAAGTAACGTGGTGCAAAAGCAGGAGTTCCACTAGAGACATCTTGGTTTAACTCACGGAAATTAGCATTTCGTGCTTGTTCAAATCCACCGGTCTTGTACCTTACATCAAAGATATTATTTAAAGTGGCAAATAAACCCAAAGTAATGGGGTTTTTACCTGAAATTCTCCATGACTTCCCACCTGTTAAGTTCACAAGCGTATATGGGTTGAATTTTTCTTGTTTCAACAACTGATCCACACGTTCTTGTGTAGCTTCTGGGAATTGGAATCCATTAGCATCTAGAGGATTACGTAAGAAACTATTGGTGCGTAATACCGAAGAAACATCCAAATACGTATCGGCCAAGTAGTTAACGTTGGCACCTACCCACCAGAACTTAGGATCACGGTACTCTAATCCTACCGCATACGCTTGATTTGGGATTCCAGGTTGACGGTAGTTTTTCAATTTAGATTCTCCTAAGTTAACTAAAGTCGACAATCCACGAGCTGCACGGGTGTCATCATTCAACACAACATTAGGATTGCTGTTGTAGGTAAACTGTCCGTAAGAGGCAGCGGCTGTAACTTTAATGGTTGAAGTAATTTGGTATTCCAATCCTAACTCCGCACCGAAATTCAATTTATCCAATCCTGTAACAATTTCAGCCACGAAAGCATCGCCTCCATCGCCATCGTTATCTTCGAAAGCTCCCTCTGCAAAGAAGAAAGAGGTTTCGGTAGCGTTTTGGATATTGGCATAATACGCGGTGATACGTGCTTTGAAGGTTGGCGTTTTGATGGCATAACTCAAATCCAAGTTGGATACCCGCTCGCTTTGTAAGTTGCGGATAGGCGTATTGCTCAAACGGGCATTGAAAAACACATTACGCATCGAAGGCGCTTTGGTCATGAAAAGACTATTCATGGTCAAGAAATGTTTTCCTGTAACTTTATAGGTTAAGCCTCCTTTGAATCCAAAGTTGTCAAAATCTACCTTGTCACTTTTTCCAAAAGAAGAGTTGGCATAAATTCCATTGCGGTACAATCCTTCGCGTTGGTATGTTTTGCGGCTAAACGATTGTCCCAAATAGAAATCTACTTTTTTGTACGTAAATTTAAACTGCGTAAAGGCATCGATATGATCGGCAAACAAGTTGTAATTATATCCATATTTATCCCCCTCACCCACACGACGATTCGGGTTATTTAAGTCAGGTTGTTGTGCTGTTCCAGACTGAAATGGATCGACATCTACAAAATGAGAACCGCCCAATAAATCGGTCAACATTTGGAAGTTAGCCGATTTCAAACGACTATAGCTTGCACCACCATTCATTACAATTTTATCCGACAATTGTGAACTTAAAATGGTATTGGCTACAAACAAATTATCATCCGTACGGTCTTCGTATAAAACGTATTTACTTTCAGCGGCTTGACGACCGATTTCATTTCCATTGGCATCCAAGATAGGCGTCGTATTGGCGCGGTACATGGCATTCCAATCGATTTGACGTTGGGTTAAGAACGGTGCATCCATAGCTCCCACTAAATTAGGGGTAAAAACACCTCCTAAACCACCGGGTTGGTAGGCTGAAGCAGGAACCACTGAAGGGTCATTTTGATATAAAGAAGTAAAATAACTTGGTAAATTTTGGTAGTACGTTGGATCGGGATTTGCGGCGTTCACGAAGTCCAAGCGCGAGTTTCCGATTTTACCAAATTGGTACATTACATTGGAGGTCAAACGTGTTTTGTCATTTAACTTCCAATAGTGTGTAAGCATTAAAATAGGTTCATCCACCTCGCGGTCACGAGAATTGCGTTTTTCCCCATCTTGCCAACCCCAGAAGGAGTTATAGTTCACTCCAGCAATACTGTTGATTTCGTCGGTATTGGAAGAGTTACGACCACGACGGTTTTGTGCATAAATAGCCGTTAAATTCAAACTATGGTCGTCGTTGATTCGTTTTTCAATACTGGCAAAAAGGGAGTTTGCAGAATAATCGGTTCCTTCAAAATACGCTTCTTGTGCCCAACGACGGGAGGCCGAAATGACAAACGCCCATCCATCGGCATTCATTCCTGAAGCATGGGTAGCCATAGCACGCCAATTGTAGTTGGTATTGGTCCCTGCATACGACAAACGGGTCCCTTTACGGTAGATTGATGCGCGGGTATTGATTTCTTGCGTTCCTAAAATTCCACCAAAGGTATAATCAGACGGTGCTGAACCCATGGTAAATTCTTGGTTACGAGTCGCATCGTTTAGCCCCCCCCAGTTCCCCCATTGTGGACGATTATCCAACAATTTATTCATCACTACTCCATTAATCATGGTAGTCGCATATTCATTGTCTAAACCACGGATACGGAAACGAGCTTGTCCCCAGTTGAACGCGGCAGCTTGTTGATACGTATCCCGCGACGCTTGTAACAAACCAGCCGTATTTTCAGAACCGCTGTTGTCGTCGTTCAAGTCGTTTTCCAGAATCGTAATCAAGTTGATTTGCTGCTCCAAGGTCACATCCTCTTCCAAGATAATTAATCCTAAGTCGGAAATCTGACCCTTTGCAACTTCTACATTTAGCAGTTGGTCTTTAAATCCAGTACTGCTGACTTTCAAAAGGACAGCTCCAGGATTTAAATCGTTGAATACAAACTCCCCCTCGCGGTTGGTCACTTGGGTAAAGTTGGTGTTCTGAATAGAAACGATGACGTTTTGCAAGGCCTTGTTCGTCTTCGCTTCCACTACTTTACCTTTCACTCCGCTTCCAGATTGCGCTACGGCAGCCCAGCACTGAAGGAGTAGTAAAGTAACATAAACAAGTTTTTTCATAAATAAAGCTATGTTAATTTTTACATAAAAAAAGTTAAGATAAACTTAACAGCCAGCAAAGGTACATTTTTTCATTATAATATTTACTTTTGGCGTGAAGTTTGCGCAAGCTTAACTTTATTTTAAATTGACTAAAATGAAAAAAATTAAAAATATCGTGTTTGTTTTTACCATATTAGCAGCAAACACCCTGTTTTCTCAAGGAAAATTCGAACTCCACACCGTTGCCTTTTACAATTTCGAAAACCTCTTTGACACCATTAACCAAGAGAATAATGACGAGGAATGGTTGCCAAACGGAGCTCAAAATTGGACCCATAAAAAATACCGTCAGAAATTACACAACCTTTCGAAGGTGCTTTCTGAAATTGGAACCGGGGAGCAACAAACCAACAGTCCCGTACTTATTGGGGGTTGTGAAATTGAAAACCGAGGCGTGTTGGAAGATTTGGTGAAACAACCCTTGTTGGTTAATAAAGATTACGGCATCATCCATTTTGATTCGCCCGACAAACGCGGTATTGATGTGGCTTTACTGTATCAGAAAAAACATTTCAAGCCCACCAGTTACACAAGTATTCCACTCTATATTTACCGCACTATGGAAGGAAAAGGCGATAAAGACAAAGACAAGGAAAAAGAAGAATCCGACGATAAAGTTGAAACCGATAAATCCTCCGATCGTGTCTATACCCGTGATCAATTGTTGGTCACTGGGTTGTTGGATGGTGAAGAAGTGAGTATCATCGTCAACCACTGGCCTTCCCGTTCGGGTGGTGAAAAAAAGAGTGCGCCGTTTCGTGAAGCCGCTGGTTTGTTGAACCGTAAGATTATGGATTCATTGTTTGCCATTAACCCCAAAGCAAAAATCATTACCATGGGGGACTTAAATGACGGTACCTACAATAAAAGTGTAAAAGAAGGTATTGGCGCCAAACGTAAAAAAGAGGACGTAAAGGAAAAAGGAATTTACAATCCTTTTGAAGAAATGTTTTACAAAGGTCATGCAACCCTATTCCACCGTGATGCAGGCGATATTTTTGATCAAATCATGGTTTCGGAAGCCTTAATTGATAAAAATTACAAGAAGTTCCAATATTGGAAAGCTGGGATTTACAACAAACCCTATATGATTCAAAATTTTGGGCAATACAAAGGCTATCCGCTACGGCATACGCTCACTGAAATTGGCTACAGCGACCACTTTCCGGTATATGTCTACCTCGTTCGGGAAGTGAAATAATACAGAAAGTCAGCTGCCGCTGACTTTTTTATTTTGTACCTTTCGTGTCCTAATTTTTACCTTAAATTGAATCCCTATGGCAGCGGCAAAACCCTTTAACCTTCCGCAATGGATTACAAACAACAAACACCTTTTGCAACCTCCTGTGGCCAACAAAAATCTGTACGTCGATTCAGGAGACTACATCGTCATGATCGTTGGTGGTCCCAATGCCCGCAATGATTTTCATTACAACGAAACGGAAGAGCTTTTTTACCAATTGGAAGGAGATATTACGGTTTACATTCAAGAAGAAGGTGAAAAAAAGGCTATCGCTTTGGGACCTGGGGACCTATTTTTACTTCCTGCCCGAACGCCGCACTCTCCTACCCGTACCGAAGGCTCTATCGGTTTGGTGATTGAACGTAAGCGTGAAAACCAAGGGTATAAAGATGGATTGCTTTGGTATTGTAGCCAATGCAATCATAAACTCCATGAGGTCTATTTTGAATTGACCGATATTGAAACCGATTTTTTACCCCATTTTAAGGCTTTCTACACCTCGGATACCTTGCGGAAATGTACCCAATGCGGCACAGAAATGCCTGTACATCCGAATTTTATAAAATAGCTTTTTTTTACGCGAGAATCCGTTATTTTTGACCCAACAAACAAACTAGAATATATGGCAACTATTGCACAACAATTCGGCATGACCGAAGCCTTGGAACTTTTAGGAATTAAAGCGGTAAATGAAGGAACATCTACCGGAAACAATTGGTTTTCGGGAGGGGAGTTAATCGAAAGTTACTCGCCTGTCGATGGCCAATTAATTGCTAAAGTTAAAGCATCTACCGAAGCTGATTACGAAAAAGTAATGCAAGCGGCTACCGAAGCTTTTAAAACCTTTCGTTTGATGCCAGCCCCGAAACGCGGTGAAATCGTGCGTCAATTTGGAGAAAAATTACGTCAATATAAAGAGCCTTTAGGTAAACTGGTTTCCTATGAAATGGGGAAGTCTTACCAAGAAGGTTTAGGCGAAGTACAAGAAATGATTGACATCTGTGACTTTGCCGTAGGTTTATCGCGTCAATTGCACGGTTTGACTATGCACTCGGAGCGCCCTTCCCACCGTATGTATGAACAATACCATCCGCTAGGCGTGGTCGGAATTATTTCGGCCTTCAACTTTCCGGTGGCCGTTTGGTCGTGGAATACGGCTTTGGCTTGGATTTGTGGAGACGTTTGTGTGTGGAAACCCTCTGAAAAAACACCGTTGTGCGGGGTAGCTTGTCAAAATATCATTGCGGAAGTTTTGCGTGAAAACAACTTGCCCGAAGGAATTTCCTGCTTGATCAATGGCGATTATAAAATCGGACAGTTATTAAACCGTGATACGCGAGTGCCTTTGGTTTCGGCTACGGGTTCAACGCGTATGGGTAAAATTGTAGCCAAAGAAGTAGCGGCACGTTTGGGTCGTTCGTTATTGGAATTAGGCGGTAACAATGCCATTATTGTAACGCCAGATGCCGACATTAAAATGACCGTTATCGGAGCCGTTTTTGGCGCTGTGGGAACCGCAGGACAACGTTGTACCTCAACCCGTCGCTTAATTATTCACGAAAGTATTTATGATAAAGTGAAAGATGCTGTTGTAGCTGCTTACGGGCAGTTACGCATTGGTAACCCTTTGGATCAAAACAATCACGTGGGGCCACTTATCGACACCCATGCCGTAGAGCAGTATAACAAAGCCTTGGCACAAGTAGTCGCTGAAGGCGGTGAAATTTTGGTGGAAGGCGGCGTGCTTACCGGCGAAGGATACGAAAGCGGTTGTTATGTAAAACCCGCGATTGCCGCAGCAAAAAATGATTTTGCTATTGTACAGCATGAAACCTTTGCTCCCGTATTGTATTTGTTGAAATACAGTGGAGACGTAACAGAAGCGATTGAAATCCAAAACGGTGTGGCCCAAGGATTATCCTCTGCAATTATGACGAATAACTTACGGGAAGCCGAAGCCTTCTTATCGGCTGCCGGTTCCGACTGTGGAATTGCGAATGTAAATATCGGCACCTCAGGGGCCGAGATTGGGGGTGCTTTTGGTGGTGAAAAAGAAACCGGAGGTGGCCGTGAATCGGGTTCCGATGCTTGGAAAGTCTATATGCGCCGTCAAACGAATACGATCAACTATTCGACCAGTTTGCCTTTGGCACAGGGAATTAAGTTTGATTTATAATTTCTTTTTTAGAGTATAGAAGAAAGAAGCAAGAGAAAAGAAAAGCGTCCTGTAAAATTGGGACGCTTTTTTTATGGATTTTAAAAATTGTTATTTGGTTTTCTTCACATACTGCGTTAGAATGACGATATATTGCCCTTCAACCCGACCTTCGATTTGGTCGACATTGTCCCAAACCAATTTGATGTTATGCACTGCAGCTCCACGTTTGGCCGTAAAATTGGCACCTTTCACATCCAAATCTTTGATCAACACCACCGAATCCCCGTCGTTAAGGATATTCCCATTGCAATCCTTATGAATGATTTTCCCATCCTCTTCTTCGCCTTCACCGGTGGCTTTCGCCCATTCCAAAGCTTCTTCATCCAAGTACATCATTTCGAGTAAATCGTGGTTTTTCAATCGTGCCAACATACGCCAAGAAACGATTTGTACCGGCAGATGCTCGCTCCACATACTATCGCTTAAACCGCGCCAATCGTTGGGATCGGTCGTTTCTGGATTTTTGATTTGGTCTTTTAATTTTTTAGAAATAAGAATACAATTTTCTATACTTTCTGTGGTTTTGGGTCCCACAGTATAGACCACTAAGTCTTCCGTAGCTCCACTAATTTCGCACACTGCACCACTGCGGTCGTGTACTTTTTTTTCTATAGGGGTCATTCGCTTCGGCGGAATTATAAATTAAAGGACGCGCCGATATTGAACAAGAACTGATTGTTGTAGTATTCGTACCCTACCACATCTGAATCGTATCGGGAAAAAGGAGCGCTAAATTCGGTGTACAATCCAAAGCCATTGGTAAAAAAGTAACGCACTCCAAGATGCCCCCCAAAGTTGCGTAAGCCCAAACTTAAGCCGGGATAAATATCTAGTTTTTCATCTATTTTGAATACGTTTCCAATATTAGCATTAAAACGCAATCTTAAATCCGCACGGTCTTCAAAACGGGGCTTAAAACTCAAATCATGTTCCGCATTCAAAATGTAATTGGTCATGATACCCAGCGAGATATTTTCTCCAATCCCGAAATCGGCTGTCACAGCGATACCATTTCCGCCGTCTTGAAAGGTAGCACCCACTTGTCCTTTTACATCGCCTTTCCCTTTAAATGCTTGTGCTTGTAATCCGAGTGTAGCGCCTAAGGCTACGAACATAAGTAGTCGTTTCATAACTGAGCGTTTTTGATGGAACAAAGATAAAAATTCCTGACTCCTACGGGGAAAATCGAGTTAATTTCTTCCTTTTTCGTTGGGATACAACTGCGGCAAAGGTTCGCTTTGCCAAAACGCTTTGGTGGCGACATCTAGAACGGTAAGCGGCCCAGTAAAGGCAGCCCCAGTATCGACATTCCAAACCCCTGCTTTGTGCACGGGAACCGTTTGTCCTATTTTGGTAACGGGTGTATGACCAATGTATATTTCGGAATAAAGTGTTAATCGCCTTGGATAGAATACGCTCTCGGGTGATAAAGTATCGGGTAAAGCCAAGGCCATTTCCCATAACGTACGGTCCCAGTACACCATTCGAGGATAATACTCATAAGCAATCCCATTCATATTGGTAAATCCCGCATGAACAAACAATCGATTTTGGTCATCTAAATGGAAATTCTTTAGGGCTTTAAGGAAAGTGATATGTTCTTTTTTTCGCGCTTCATTCACCTTTTCATAGGCTAAAACGGTAGCCTCTCCTCCGTGTTTGTACCATTGCCCTTCATCGATATTTTCATTGCGTTGTTCTAACCAATTCAACACCAATTCATCGTGGTTACCCCGAATAAAAATACAGTGGTGGTGGTGTTGGAGTTCGATTAAATAATCCAATACCTCTGGCGACTGACTCCAGCCGTCGACATAATCGCCCAAAAAAATCAAGGTATCACGGGTACCCAATGAAGCGCGTTCAACCACTTGATGCAAAGCGCGTAAACCACCGTGTATATCTCCGATAACTAATGTTCTACTCATGAATCTTTATTATATTTTACTTTCCGCAACACCCGCATTGCTTCTTTAAAATTGGTGTATACCTCAGCTCGGGGAATCTGTTTCAAAACAGGCTTGGCTTCGATCAGTTTGGGTTTAGCTTCCTCAAATCCGTTAAGGTAACACAGCATTAGAGTGTACGGCAAATATTCCAAATCATGGAATTCCCTTTCGGAAAGCGCCAATCCTTTTTGCAATTTATCAAGTAATGCCAATCCCGCATTAAAAATATGATACAACATTTTTCGGTTGTATTGCGGGGGTTCAAAAAGCATAGTGGTTTCTATTTTATAATATCCATTGTCAAAAAAAGTGAGCTTTTGGGCTTCCAAAGGGTAATAACTCGTTTGGTCATTCAACCCCAACGGTACATATTCTGTAATGGTAAAAGAGCTTTCGTCATAGGTGATGGTCACTACGTCTTGCGCCGAATAAAAGAGTTTGATTTGCTCGTTGACCAACTCGATATCTACCCGTGATAGGAAGTGGGTGTTGCGAATTTTTTTGGGCACACCTGACCAACAAATGACAAAGAGTTCGCGAAACACCCGGTACTGAGACGGCATATCCCGATGGCGGTTGTTAACAAAATCAATCACACTGTCTAACGTATGTGCGATGCTGTTGCGCGAATTGTTTTCGATACGCAATACGGTCTCAATATTTAACTTGGTATACGGAATTTTATCTTCAGTAGGGACAGAATTACTACCAATACGAACAAATGCAGCTTGGGCGGGAATCGTATGAATTCCTTTTTTAAAAAACGAAGGTTTGGATTTGGGTCGGATGGTCACCAAACCGACTACGCGATCTTTGGGCAAATTGGGAAAAGGAACGTTCTCGTATTGAATTTTAGGCGGATTCTCTAAAAAAGCGTTGACTAGGTTTTGAATATGACTGTCGTCAAAAAAATCATCGCCCACCATTTCATTCGACTCGTCTTCGACCCCAACCACGATATACGAATTGTTGGAGGGATTGGAATTGGATAAGGCACAAATGTGCTTTAAAAACTTTGCTTTTCCTTCTTTGGTGTGCAAGTTCAGTTGTCTTTTTTTATCATAGAAACTGCTCTCATCATTATGAGCAAGCAAATTTCGAATCAAAAGACGTTTATTAATCATGAAACTGAATTACTGAACACTAAACACTAAACACTGAACACTGTACACTGTACACTGAACACTGTACACTGTATACTGTATACTGTATACTGATTACGGCACCTTATTCCCCATACTTTCCGTCCAAATAGCAAACCAATCCAAATCGGTCAAAGGCAACTCAACGGCTTTCATCAGTTGCTGAATCCTAGCAATATTAACGGTTCCGGCCACAGGAATAACGCGCGCGGGATGCTTCAACACCCAAGCCAACAACAACGTATCTGAACCTACTTCATATTTTTCAACCAATTGCACCAACAGTTTTTTCAAACGACGGGTCTGCTCAATGTCCTCTCGAAAAACCGTTCCCAAAGGATTCCAAGACATTGGCGTAATTTGATGCAATTGCATATAATCCAAACTTCCGTCCAGCATAGGTTGGAAATGAGTCGCCGAAAACTGTATTTGGTTGTATTGAACCGCTGTACGTTGGCGAATTAACTCGGTTTGGAAGGGGGTAAAATTGGATACCCCAAAATCGTGAATCTTTCCTTGTGCGCGAAGTATTTCTACTGCTTCGGCAATTTCATCGGGCTGCATCAAAGGACTGGGGCGATGCAACAACAAGACATCTAGGTAATCGGTCTGCAGGTTTTTAAGCGAATTATCGACACTCCAAAGTATATAATCCTTTGAATAATCATAATGTTTCAGCGTATTGGATCGGCCTTGGGTATGTTGTATCCCACATTTAGAAATCAGCTGAATACGATCACGCGACAACCCACTTTGCGTAAACGCTTGACCAAACTCAGCCTCGGTGGTATAGCCTCCATATATATCCGCATGGTCAAATGTGGTGATTTGATTGTCAACACATACGCGAATCAAATGCGCCATTTCAGCCGTGTTGAGTTTTTTATCCCGCACGCCCCAATTCATCGTTCCTGCAATCACAGGAGAAAGCACTGTTTTTTTCATAGCTTCTTAAAAGTCTAAAAATAGTAAAATGAAATCATAATTCTGGCTTAATACTATGGAAAATAAGGAACATTTAACGCATCATTAACATCGGTTTGGGGATTAAATCTTCAATTTTGAATTGTTAAAATTTAAAGGTTATATTCGCAAAAAAATAGCATTTATGGAAGAAAATTCAACGGCTTTGGATATCCGAGCAATTAATGAAAAAATTGAGCGGGAAAGTGCCTTCATCGACTTGCTGACCATGGAAATGAACAAAGTGATTGTAGGACAAAAGACGATGGTCGAGCGCCTACTGATTGGCTTGTTGGGACAGGGACATATTTTATTGGAAGGAGTGCCCGGTTTGGCCAAAACCCTCGCCATCAATACCTTGTCAAAAGCTGTTCAAGGATCGTTTAGCCGAATTCAATTTACACCCGATTTGCTGCCGGCTGATGTGGTGGGAACGATGATTTACAACATCAAGCAAAACGAATTTTCCATCAAAAAAGGGCCCATATTTGCCAATTTCGTCCTTGCCGACGAGATAAACCGAGCCCCCGCTAAAGTCCAATCGGCCTTGCTTGAAGCCATGCAGGAAAAACAGGTGACCATTGGTGAAACCACGTTTCCCTTAGACAAACCGTTCTTGGTCTTGGCGACTCAAAACCCCATTGAACAAGAAGGAACCTATCCGCTCCCCGAGGCACAAGTAGACCGCTTTATGTTGAAAACAGTCATTGACTACCCCAAAATCGATGAAGAACGTTTGGTAATTCGTCAAAATTTAAAAGGGTCCTATGAAACGGTACGCCCCGTAGTTACGGTGGAACAAATTCTGCGCGCACAAGAGGCTGTTCGGGAAGTGTATATGGATGAAAAAATTGAAAAATATATTTTAGATCTCATCTTTGCCACTCGTTATCCTGAAAAATACGGCTTAGAAAGTCTTAAACCTCTAATTAGTTTTGGAGCCTCCCCTCGGGGAAGTATTAATTTGGCTACCGCGGCCAAATGTTATGCCTTTATCAAACGTCGAGGCTACGTCATCCCTGAGGATGTGCGCTCGGTTGTGCATGATGTCCTTCGCCACCGCGTGGGCGTAACCTATGAAGCCGAAGCCGAAAACATCACCTCAGTCGACATCATCAACAAAATTGTCAATCAAATCGAAGTACCCTAAATCAATTGACAGTTTGCAGTGACAGTTTGCAGTTTAATAATTATTAACGATTGACTTACGACTTCATTGACTTACGACTCCAAATCCATGGATACCAAAGAAATTTTAAAAAAGGTTCGAAAAATCGAAATCAAAACCCGTCGTCTGAGTGACCATGTGTTCTCGGGGGAATACCACACGTCGTTTAAGGGACGCGGTATGACCTTCTCAGAAGTGCGTCAATATCAGTTTGGCGATGATGTTCGGGCTATTGATTGGAATGTAACCGCGCGATACAACGAACCTTATGTCAAAGTTTTTGAAGAGGAACGGGAATTGACGATGATACTTATGGTGGATGTTTCGGGTTCGGAAAACTTTGGTAGTCAACAGTATTTGAAGCGTGAAATCATCACTGAAATTGCGGCAACCTTGGCCTTTTCTGCCACACAAAACAACGATAAAATTGGCTTGATTTTGTTTACGGATCAAATCGAATTGTATATCCCGCCCAAAAAAGGAAAATCACACGTTTTACGGATTATACGCGAACTCATCGAATTTAAACCCCAAAGCAAACGCACACATTTGGGACAAGCTTTACAATTTTTGTCGGCTACCCAAAAGAAAAAAGCGATTGTTTTTGTAATCTCCGACTTCTTGTGTTCCGATGATTATGAAAAACCGTTGAAAATTGCAAGCAAAAAGCACGATGTAACGGGTTTTCGAATTTATGATCCGCGGGAAGCCGAACTTCCCAACGTAGGTATTGTAGAAACCCTCGATGCCGAAACAGGCCAAATCGCCATCATCGATACCGGGACGACGCTAGTTCGGCAACGGTATGCTGCTTAGTATCGAGAAAAAATGGCGCGCTTCAAAGAATTGTTTTCCCGTTGTGGCGCGGGGACCGTTCAATCCCGAGTGGATGAAAGTTATGTCACCCGATTGTTAAGTTATTTTAAAGCCCGAGCGTAATGAAAAAGTGGATTGTTGGATGTCTTTTGACACTAGGGTTCTTTAGACCGGCTTGTGCGCAGCGCGTGGAGGCTTCCATGGACTCGGTACGCAAAAAAATTGGGTCGGAATTCTTGCTTACGCTTCGCACACAAGTGGCTCCTAATACACGGGTACAATTTCCGAAGGGACAACAATTTGGGCCCTTAGAGGTTTTGGAATCGTACCCTATTGATACGTTAAAAAAATCCGATCGCTGGGAATTGGTAAAAAAATATGGGCTTACCCAATTTGATTCAGGACAATACATTCTTCCCAAACTCGCGGTGAAAATTGCTAAAAAAGACGTTTACACCCAACCAATAACCGTCGAGGTGGTTGCGGTTCAAGTGGATACTTTGAAGCAAAAAATGTATGATATCAAAACCATAGAAGCAGCACCTTCCTCCAACGATTGGAATTGGTGGCGGATTGTTTTGGGAATCGTGGGCGTACTCGGTTTAGTTTTTATAGTATATCGCTTTTTAAACAATCGAAAAACAATAAGTCCAAAGGTTACCCCCGAGCCTCTTGTTAAACCAATTGAAAAAGCAACGCAAAAACTCATGGCTTTGGATGCCGCACAATGGGTATCCAAAGGAGAGGTGAAACATTTTTACTCAGAACTTACCGAAATCGTTCGTACCTATCTCGAGGAAGAAATCGAAATTCCAGCGATGGAACGCACTACCTCTGAACTTATTGCCATCTTGGAATTGGTGAGTCAAAATAAAAATTTACGACTTTCGCCCGAGACTATTGCTACGCTTGAACAGGTGTTACGCCAAGCGGATTTGGTGAAATTTGCCAAAGTTCGTCCCGACATTCAAGCGATTGAGTCGGATAAAAACCGCATTGCAACTACGATAATTACCATCAATAAAGCGATTCCCGAAATCGAAGAGGTTACCGATGAACTGGAGGCTTGGAATGCCCAACAACGCGAATTAGCACGTCAAAAACAAGAACAGAAAGCTCGTAAACAAAAACAACTTCGCATCGCTATCGCCAGTGTAGTAACCGTTGGGGTACTTATTGGCGGGTCGATCGCTTATTTTGGGATTGACACTTTGAAAGACGCCATTTTGGGCAATCCCACAAAGGAAATGTATGAAGGCGAATGGATTACAAGTGCGTATGGTGACCCTAATGTAGAACTCGAAACCCCTAAAGTACTTACCCGCGTAGACTCCGAAAAATGGGTAAAAAACACGTATGCCGTCGTCAAGGAAATGCGCACCTTCACGCAAGGATCGTTACAGGAACCCTTGTTTGTGTTGGTGGGAACGAATTATTACAAACAAGAGAAAAATCCGTATTACGACAAGGAAACGACTCAAATTGATTACGACAAAGTGTTGGAAGGCATTACCAAAAGTTGGGAAAGTCAAGGCGCGCGTAATATTTTGTATAAAAATGACGGAACATTTGAAGTTGCAGAAGGAGTGAAGGGCATTCGCGCTTATGGCACCATGACCGTGGAAGACGAAGACGGCGAACAACACCGACGCTATTATGAAATTTTGCTGTTTAACCAGAATGGTGGGTTGCAGCAAGTGGCCGTAAGCTACCGTGAAGACGATCCGTTTGGAAAGAAAATACTTGAACGCATACAAGGTTCTATCAAATTACAATTATTTAATTTCAATGGATAAGGTGAGCTTTTTACATCCTGAGTTTTTGTTGCTCTTGGCGTTATTGCCGATCGTAGGGGTATGGCTTTACCGTTCGCGAAAACAACAATCGGTGACGTTGACCTTACCCACAGTTTCAGGTTTGGAGGGATTGGTCAATTGGAAAGTCCTACTCAAACCCTATCTACTGGTGTTTCGGTTGGTCGCTTTAGCTCTAATTATTATTGGTTTGGCACGTCCAAGAACCGTTGATGTGAGTAACCAAACCAAAACGACACGGGGTATTGACATCGTTATGGCGGTGGATTTATCGAGTAGTATGTTGGCCAAAGATCTGGAACCCAACCGTATGGAAGCCTTAAAAAAAGTGGCTGACCGTTTTGTAGATGACCGGCCCAACGATCGCATTGGCATTGTGGTCTATGCTGGGGAAGCCTACACCAAAGTTCCCGTAACCACCGACAAAGCTATTGTAAAACAAATGTTGCAAGAACTGAATTACGACCCAACCGTTGATGATGGAACCGGAATTGGCATGGGACTGGCTACTGCGGTCAACCGATTGAAGGAAAGCAAAGCCAAAAGTAGAGTAATCATTCTATTGACGGACGGAATCAATAATGCTGGATTTATCGAACCCGAAACCGCGGCCGATTTGGCGAAAGAATATGGAATCAAGGTGTATACCATCGGATTAGGGTCCAACGGTATGGCGCCCTTCCCCGTAGGTTATACCCCTGATGGGGCTTTGGTATATCGAAATATGAAGGTGGAAATTGATGAAAAACTGATGAAGTCCATCGCCAAAAAAACAGGTGGAACGTATTTCCGAGCCACCAGTAATAGCCGTTTGGAAGCCATTTATGATGAAATCAATCAGATGGAAACTACCGAAATTGAAGAATTACGGTATTATGATTATGAGGAACAATTTCGCCCTTTCGCCCTTCTTGCCTTGGTGCTCTTAGTGTTGGAAGTGGGGTTGCGTCAAACGCTTTATCGCTCGTTTATATAGCTTATGTACGAATTAGAAAAGAAACTATATTTCTATGCTTTGGTACTCGTTCCGGTGTTTCTGGGACTTTGGGTATACAACCGGTATTGGAGACAGCGAAAACAACAGGAATTTGGACTGCCCGACAAAATCAGTTATCTCAGCCCTGAGCGTTCTACCTTTAAGCCCGCGTTAAAATTTGGATTAAGCTTGTTTGGGATTGTTTTGCTCATCATTGCATTGGTCAACCCAAAGATTGGAACGACAACCGAAAAAGTGAAAACCCGTGGGGTCGATTTGGTCTTTGCCATTGACGTTTCCAAAAGTATGCTCGCCAATGATGTCGCGCCCAACCGTTTGGAAAAAAGCAAACAAATTGTTTCGCAACTCATCAATCGCTTGTCGGGTGACCGCATCGGACTCATAGCGTATTCGGGAAGTGCGTTTCCTGTGTTACCCATGACTTCTGATTATGGGGTGGCCAAAATGTTTCTGCAAAGCATGAGTCCTGAAATGATTTCGGCACAAGGAACCTCCATCGATTTGGCCATTCAATTGGCAGCGACACGGTATTTTAACGAAAAAGACAAAACCAATAAAATCCTAGTCATCCTTTCCGACGGGGAAGATCATAGCAATAATGCTGTCGCGGCGGCCGAGATCGCCAAAGACGTTAAAATGCGTATTATAACGGTCGGTATTGGTACCGAACAAGGGGGGCCGATTAAGTTGATTGAAAACGGAAACGTACAATACCTTCGCGATTCCAATAATGAAGTGGTGCGCACCAAACGAAATTCAAAAATTTTGGAAGAAGTCGCCCAAATTGGAAACGGAGGCTATGTCGATGGGAACACGACAAAAACAGCCGTTGATTTTGTGAAAAAACAACTCGACAATTCGGAAAAAACCGAATTTGGAGAATCATTACTTGCTGATTATCAATCGCAATTTCAATGGTTTTTGGGATTTGCGTTTGTCGCCTTATTTTTGGATCTTTTGATTCGGGAGCGTCGAACTGCATGGGTGCTTAAATTAAATTTATTTAATGAAAAAAATGAAACGAAATAACGTCTTTTGGTGTTGGATATTGGTATGGGTGACCTTTGTCTCATGGGGACAGGAGGCCGATACGCAATTACCAAAAGGGAATGACGCTTTTTCGGAAAAAAAATACGCTGAAGCGGAGGCACTTTACCGAGAATCGGCAGCAAAAAATCCGAAAAAGGCAGCGGCTTCTTATAATTTAGGCACCTCAATATACAAACAAAAGCAAGGGGGTGAGGCCAAATTCAAGTTCTTGCAAGCCGCTGAAAACGCGAAAACCAAAGCTGAAAAACATAAAGCCTTTCACAATTTAGGCAATGCCTTGATGCTGGAAAAAAAATACGATTTGGCCGAACGCGCTTACAAAGATGCGTTGCGTAATAATCCGCGGGATGAGGAAACGCGATACAATTATGCCTTGGCTAAAAAAATGAACAAAGAAAATCCGCCGCCAGAAGATGGAGGAAAAAAGAAGGACGATAAGAGCAAGCAGAAAGAAAAGAATCAACGTCCCGACGATTCTAAAGGGAATCAAAAAAATAAAAGTCAAGAAGACAAGCCCGAAAATAAAAGCGGTCAAAATCAAGAACCCGACCCGCAACCGCGTCCTTCGGGGAATAATAAACAACGCATTGACAACTTGTTGGACGCTGTCAATAATGAAGAGAAAAAAGTCCAATTAAAGCGCAAAGAGAAAAGTGCCCAAACGGCTCCCGGAAAACCCGAGAAAGATTGGTAACCTTTTGTCATTGAACGATGAAACGAATTGTAACCTTAGTACTGTTATGGATTTCTCTTACGGTATCGGCCCAAGTTAAATTTGAAGCCGACGTGAGTAAGGCCACTGTAGCTGTAAACGAACGGTTTCGTGTGGAGTTTACAATGAATGTGGATGGCGATAACTTTGAAGCACCCGACTTTGAAGAGAGTGGCTTTTCGGTTTTTTCTGGACCCTCACAAAACATTCGTGAGATATGGATGAATGGGAAAGGGATATTTCATAAAACCTACACCTACTTTTTGATTGCAGAAAAGAAAGGTACATTCACGATCAAGCCCGCTGCAATAGAGTTCAACAACCGTATTTACCGCAGCAACACGGTCAAAGTTACGGTAACACCCGCCGTTGACCCCGCCAATGATCCTAATTCGGCTCCTGTGGCTCGAAACTCCCCAATGTATTTGGTGACCGAAGTGTCCAACAGTAATCCGTATGTTAATGAGCCCATTACGGTAGTGCAAAAGTTGTATTTCAACTATAACACTGATATTAATGACGCCCGAGATATCCAAAAGCCTCGTTTTAATGATTTCTGGAGTCAAGAAATAGAGACCGATAATTTTGAACCCGAACAAACCGTTTATAAAGGGAAACGCTGTCTTTCGGTAGTGCTCAAAAAAGCCGTTTTGTATCCGCAGAAATCGGGGAGTCTTGAGATTGATCCTTACATTTTGGAGGTAGATTGCCGGGTTCCCACGGGGCGCATGAGCATTTTTGGTGAAATCATTACGATGGATGACAGCCGTCGATTGACCTCCTCGGGGAAGACCATTACCGTAAAAGCGTTGCCTGAAACCAACAAACCTGAGAAGTTTAGTGGCGCTGTGGGAGACTTTAGCTTTACTGTTGTTCCTTCCAAAACAACTTTAAAATTTGGCGAATCACTCGATATGACATTGAAAGTCTCAGGTCAAGGAAACCTAAAGCTATTTCAAATTCCGCGTTTAGAATTGCCCGAAAATTGGGAAGTTTATGACCCAGAGCATGTAGAAAACGTCACCACGCCGCTGTCGGGAATGACGGGTTCGATTGCTGACCGCTACACCGTAGTGCCACAAGCAAAAGGGGCCTATGTTTTAAAAGACCTACGCTTTAGCTATTTCGATTTACGGAGTAAACAATACCGAACAATTTCGAGTCCTCCAATTACCATTACCGTTACCGACGGCCCGGGATTACCTGCGGGAGGCTATGCGAGTAATGCACGCCAGAAAACCGAGCGTGAAGCCTTTGTAACATCGCCTAAAGAAGGGGCATTATCTCCAGTAGATCGTCAAGATTTCTTGGGTTCACCGCTGTTTTATAGTTTGTTACTTATGCCTTTTTTAGCGATTCCTTTGTTTGTTTTTGTACGTCGTCGTAAAGCGGCTGCAGACGCAGATACCCTAGGTAAATCGATACGAATGAAAAAGGCGTTGGTAAAACGCTATCTTTCAGAAGCGGGAACCTACTTGCAGTCGAAAGGACCATTTTATGATGCATTGGAACGGGCGTTGCACAACTTTTTAAAGGCCAAATTATTGTTGGAAACCACTGAAATGCAAAAAGAAACCATTCGAGAATTGTTAGTACAGCGGAAGGCTGACTCCACAACTGTAGCCGAATTTATACAACTTCTTGAAAGCTGTGAAATGGCGCGATTTGCCCCATCTTCGGCTACTGCGATACAAAATGATTACGACACCGCGATACGATTGATTACCGAACTTGAAAAACAATTGTCATGAAGTTAAACCTTGCTTTTTTGGGGCTGCTTTTGGTTTGCCTAGTGGGTCATGCGCAAGATGCTTTTGATGCGGGAAATAAGGCTTACCGTAAAGGAAAGTATGCTGAGGCGATTTCGTATTATGAAAAAGAATTAGCGGCAGGAAAAACGGGGGCGGAACTACATTTTAATTTAGGTACTAGTTACTACCAACAGCAGCAGATTGCCCCTGCCATTTATCATTTAGAAAAAGCCCGTTTGTTGGATCCTACCGACAAAGCGATTGCAATCAATTTGGGTTATGTGCAAGAACGCTGTAAAGATACGTTGCCACAACTTCCACAAGTGGGTTTTGAAAAGATGTTGCACGAAGCTACCACAGTGCTGTCGTATGATCTATGGGGAATGGTAGCGATTGGATGGGCGTTGGTGGTATTCGGTTGTTTTGCAGGCTACTATGTTTCGCGTTCGCCTGTTCAAAAACGACGCTATTTTACAGGGATGTCGCTGTCGTTATTGTTGGTTTTGGGATGTCTTTTTGCGGGTTACTTTCAAAAAAATGAAGTGAATTCCGACCGTAGTGCGATTGTTTTTCAAGACCGAACTGAAGTTTGGAGCGAACCCCGTATGGGCAGTGAGCTGAAAGTAAACCTGCGTGAAGGTGCCAAGGTTTGGGTACTTTCCAAAACAGCGCAGTGGGCAAATGTTCGGCTTTCGGATGCGGGAACGGGATGGGTAAAACGTACATCTATTCGTGAATTGCAACCGTAATCGTGGGTAATGTTGTATTTTTGCGCGATTAAAAATAACCATTCTTTATACCTATCCTATTTTGTCTAGAGACGAAACCTTAAAACGCCGTTGGGAGGCTGTCGTTCAACTATTATCCGATCGTTTTACCGATGGAGAGCCTTTGGATTTGGATGGCATTATTTACCTTATTGGAATTCAAGAATTGGGTAAGGTGCACCAAAAATTTCAAAAAGACGACAAAGTCAATTTGATGCATATTGCCATTTGTCGCTTGTTGGTGCCTTATGGCTACTACGAATTTGACTACGTTGACCGTGACGGTTGGCCGCATTTCAAAGCCAAAGATGCTTTACCTGCGTTGAAAGCCGGGGAGCAAACGCTGTTAATGAAGGAGGCGGTTGTGGGTTATTTTTTGGAAAACGGATTGATTACTTAGGGTCGACTTTAGAAATCGTGTTTTGAAATGCGCTACGTTGTTGCTAGCCCGGGGTGAAGCGGCAGCGCCCGAGGAACGAGGGACTAAAGCGGAACACCGGAGGAGAGTTGTGAAAAAATGCGGGGTTGAAGCTCCAAAAAATTAAAAACGAAAATCGGATTCGTGTCCCCAATTGGGGGGAAAATCCTATTTTTGCTGCAGAATTACAGGACCATGATTGATACAATAAAACAACATATTGAAGAAGCTAAAGCGTTCAACGACAAGAATAAAGAGGCGTTGGAAGCGTTCCGAATTAAGTATTTGGGGAGTAAGGGTTTGTTGAAAGCGCTTTTTAACGAGTTCAAAAACGTTCCGAACGACCAGAAAAAAGAGTTTGGACAGGTGATCAATACGTTGAAAGCTGTGGCCGAAGAAAAGGTGCGTAGTCTTCAGGAATCGTTGGATAGCGGTTCGGATAGCGAAGGGAAATACGGCGATTTAACGCGTCCGGGGATGCCTTTTGCGGTAGGTGCGCGTCATCCGATTTCGTTGGTGAAAAATCAGATTATTGATATTTTTTCGACGATTGGATTTAATGTATCGGAAGGCCCTGAAATCGAAGACGATTGGCATAATTTTACGGCATTGAATTTGCCCGAATATCATCCGGCGCGGGACATGCAGGATACGTTTTTCATTCAAACGAATCCCGATGTGTTGTTGCGTACGCATACTTCATCGGTGCAGGTGCGGTATATGGAGAGTCACAAGCCGCCGATTCGGACCATTTCGCCGGGGCGGGTGTTTCGTAATGAGGCGGTGTCATCGCGTTCGCACTGTATTTTTCACCAGGTAGAAGGCTTGTATATTGATAAAGACGTTTCGTTTGCCGATTTGAAGCAAACACTTTTGTACTTCACCAAAGAGATGTTTGGCAAGTCGAAGATACGTTTACGTCCCTCGTATTTCCCTTTTACGGAGCCCAGTGCTGAGGTAGATATTTATTGGGGATTAAAAACGGAGACCGATTACCGCATTACGAAAGGAACCGGATGGTTGGAAATTATGGGCTGTGGTATGGTAGACCCGAATGTGTTGAAAAACTGCGGTATTAATCCAGAGGAATACAATGGATTTGCCTTTGGTATGGGGATTGAGCGTATTGCGATGTTGTTGTATCAGATTGGTGATATTCGGATGTTTTATGAAAACGATGTACGCTTTTTGGAGCAATTCAAATCGAGTATTTAAAATAGTGAGCCGCGGCGCGAGAGCAATGCGGTTTTTTTATGGGTAAACCCTTGGTATAAATGCGATAATTTAATGAAAGCAGATATTGTAATTCCGAAAGTTGAAAATGTATTTATGGCGGCCGTTCAGGAGTGGAATGACGACTTTATGGATAAGGTATGGTATGTTTTTTTGATCAACGATTCGGACCATGATTTGGAGAGCGTGATGGTGGTTTCAAAGGCGTTTGGTACAATTGATGGAGAGATGAAAAAAACATCGCTGTTACGGCATGCGTATGTAAAGGTTCCTTCGGTTTCGGCGGTAAAGATTGAAATGGTGGAACAAAGTGTACTGGCGTTAAACAATGAGTTTATGGTAACGTATTTCATTGGGAACACGTTGTATGACAAAAAATTTATTTTCCGTAAGAATACAATCAATGAGCGGGCGACAGAGGAAGTGCCGATTTTGTGGCAGCGGGGTGTGGTGGTGAAGTAGGTTTCTGGTGTATTCCGCTACGCTCCATCAGTCGGCTAAAGCCTCGTGTCAAGTTGCAGGTTGAGGGTTGAAAATACGTTTGCGTTAAACCTTGGGTCTTGTAGCTCAATTAAAGCGATTTGAGCGCGTTTAACTGACGATAAATAATTGTGGGTGAGTTATTCTAATTTATTGCGTTAAAAACAAAAAAGACAGCCTTTCGAGCTGTCTTTTTGGTATTGTAATTTGTTGTGGGTTATTTCTTCACGATTAGGAATTCAGAACGACGGTTTTGTGCGTGTTCCGCTTCGGTACATTGGTCACAAGCCACTTTGGGTTCGGTTTCACCCATTCCTTTACCTGAAATACGAGCGGCATCGATACCTTTAGAAATAATGTACTGTACGGTAGCTTGTGCACGACGTTCAGACAAATTCATGTTGTATTTATCGCCTCCTCGACGGTCGGTGTGTGATTTCGCGAAAATAACCATATTGGGGTTATTTTTCATGACTTGAACAAGTTTATCCAATTCGAAGGCGCCTTGTTGGGTGATGTTGCTCTTGTCAAACTCGAAGTAGATAGGATTCAAGACCACTTCGGTATCGGTTACAATGACTTCGATTGGGTTCAACGGTGCTTTTACATCGGCTTTGGGTCCTTTGCTTTTAGCAACTGGGAATGCATTGCCTTCAAAACCGTCTTTTGATGCTTGAATAGTATAGGCCTTGTCGCATTCTACACGATAGGAAACTTCGCCTTTGTCGTTAGAATTTTCGGTAGCGATGACATTGTTTTTATCGTCTAAGATTGAAACTTTGGCATTGGAAAGAATTTCTCCAGTTTTGGCATTAGAAACTAACACAAGTACATCCACACCACAGATTGGGGTTGCGCTGAAAATATCATCGTTTCCATTACGGTTACTTGAGAGGTATCCAATGTTTTTGTCTTTGTTAAAAGTAAAGGCAAAATCGTCTTTTTCTGTGTTGATAGGTTTACCCATATTAACAGCCTCACTTCCTTTGGCAAGATCAATCATATACACATCATAACCCCCAAGACCTTGACGTCCACTCGAAGCGAAATACAATGTGGAATTATCATCGGTGATGTATGGGAAACTTTCGTTACCTTCTGTATTTACTTTTGACCCTAAATTTTCAGGCTTTCCGTATGTTCCATCAGCATTAACAGCAACTTTCCAGATGTCTACACCGCCAATGCTGCCGGGCATATCGGATGAAAAATACAATGTTTTACCA
The DNA here is from genome assembly GCF_027482425.1 of Flavobacterium sp. Lineage (GTDB taxonomy): Bacteria > Bacteroidota > Bacteroidia > Flavobacteriales > Flavobacteriaceae > Flavobacterium. The sequence goes on along the minus strand of NZ_JAIXWA010000027.1, from coordinate 10,485 downwards.
TCTCGTGAAACGCTTGGATTACTAGTAGAGAATTCACTAGTATTAAACGGTAACGATTTAACATTACCCCATGTATCACCTGATTTAGTGGCAACATATAAATTATTTCTACCTAATTTGAGTTTATTCGCCTTGTCCTTTTGAAAAGATTTTTCACGGAAACTATCAGAAGAAAAATACATTGTATTTCCATCGGCTGTAATCGTTACAGGACCATCATGGAATTTTGAGTTTACCTCTGTAACTAATGTTGGCTCGGCTAGAGTTCCGTTGTCACTTCGCACGGATTTATAAACATCAAGATATGGTTCATCGTTCCATCCATAATTTTTTCGTGCACCATTACGAGCGCTGGTAAAATAGACCTCATTGTTGTATAAGACCGCTCCGAACTCTGATTTATCCGAACTCAATGTAGTATTATCAACTGTATATTCTACACGTTTACTCAAAATACGAGGAACATAGTTTGGATTTTCTTTAAAGGCTTTAGCACGTTGATCATTGGGTGCTTTAGCTGCAAATTTATTCATTTGCTTATTGGCTTCTTCATATTTGCCGTTGGCTTTTAGCATTTGAGCATAACGGAAATAGGTTTCTGCATCCTGATCGGTTTCAACGGCTTTGGCATACCACTTGGTGGCTTCAGCTGAATTAAACATGTTGAAATAGGTATCTGCCAATTGCTTGTAAACATACCCATCCGCTTTCCCATTATCTACTAATTTTTGATATTCTTCAGCAGCTTTTACATATTCATAACGATTGAAAAGTTTATCCGCAGTCTTTGTGTCTTTATTTTGAGCACAAATAGAACTACTGATGGCTGCAAAACTTAAAGCTATATATAGTTTTTTCATTTTGAAAGTTAGGTTTAAGATTAGAAATAACGAGGAGACTGAGAAACTTTTTTCGGGAAGTTCAAGTCAAACAACAAGATAACCTCGTGCGAAGCAGTTGTGGTCACTTTTAAATCCGAAACGATGTGATCGTAAGCGTACCCGATGCGTATGTTGGGTGTAATGGCATAGTTTACCATCGCGCCAAAAGAATCTTCTCTGCGATACGTTGCTCCGATTTCGAATTTATCATTAAACAAGAAGTTGGTAGAAACGTCAAAAGAAACTGGAGCTTGGAACGCCGTTTTCACTAAGGCAAAAGGTTTGAATTTCACCGATGGAGATAAATCAAACACATACCCCCCCGTTAAGAAGTAGTGTTGTGTCTCGGTACCAAACTGACGCCCATTAAAATCAAGGTGTTTTGATTTCAACATGTTAGGTACAGATAAAGCTACATAAAACTTATTCGTATAATAGAAAAGACCAGTACCTAAATTCAAATAAGTACTATTGGTGTTTTCTCTAAACGCTGGGTCATTTGGGTCAGGTACATTATTATATACCTCACTAAACAACCCAACTTTATGAAAGGTTGCCCCCGCTTTAAGTCCAAATGCTAAGCGGCTTTCACCTCCTAAGTTTAAGGTATAAGAGAAATCGGTGTAGATGTTGTTTTCTTCTACTGGACCAATTTTATCGGTAATCGCAGAAATACCTAACCCCACATTTTTTCCAACGGGACTGTGTAAAAAGAAGGTTCCCGTGGTGGGTGCATCTTCAATTTCAACCCACTGCTTGCGGTATAATAAACCTCCAGACATGTTCTCTTTGGATCCAGCGTAAGCAGGATTAATTACACTCATATTGTACATATATTGGGTGTAATGTGGGTCTTGCTGCGCACTAGCATCGAGAACGGCAAGCAGTGCAAAAGCGGTTAGGAAATATAGTTTTTTCATCGTTTTGAAATTTTTCATTTATTATTTGTTTGTTATTTCACTTCTCTATTGATGTAAATCCATCCTGTTTTGGTTGACTGACCGTTATTGAACTCAATCACATAATAGTAGGTTCCGTCAGGTAATTCGTTATCATTATCCGATTGACCATACCATTGATTCGTGTAGTTAGCACGAGTGTATACTATGGTTCCATAACGATTATAGATACTCAACTGCTTCACATTCTTTTGTTCCAAGTCAAAGAAATCATTTAACCCGTCACCATTTGGTGAAATACCTTTTTGAATGTCACAATAAATTGAGGTTAACACAACTGTATTGTATTGTGTACAGCCTTCAGCATTGGTTACCGTGACTCCAAATGTTAGTGGTAATTCCTCTACTTGAGTTGTTGAATTCAAATAATCAGTAACGTTAAAGGTAGCTTGATTCGCTCCTACAGGAGTTGAAGTACTGCCATTAACCCATACCCAGTCGAAACTCGCTCCACCGATGTCAAATGTATTATTTATAGCTTGAACTTCCAAGACATATTCATCACCATTACATCCTGCATCAATAGTAAAGTTAAATGAAGGAACAAACACGACCGTTCCACTTGCAGATGTACTGGTACAACCTGTAGTAGTATCGGTAATTGTTACGCTATATGTTCCTGCAATAGTGGTTGTGAAAGTAGCTGTATTTCCTGGGTTTGTAGCACCTGCTGGAACCGTCCATACATAAGTATAAGAACCTGCAGCCCCAGGTGTTGCAGTGACATCAGCTGTTGAGCCTGAACAGATGGTTTCACCTGTTACGGTTACAGTTGGTAAAGCATTCACCGTGAGCGTTCCGATTGCAGAAGCACTAGAACAGCCCGTAGCAGTATTGGTAATTACTACCGAATAGGTTCCTGCGATTGTTGCCGTAAAGCTACTTACGTTTCCGGGGTTGGTTACTCCTGAAGGAACGGTCCAAACATAGTTATATGTGTTTCCAACGCCTGGCGTTGCAATAATAGTCGCCGATTGACCTTGACAAACGGTAGCTGAATTTACTGTAACTGTTGGTAGCGGATTAACCGTTACTGTTCCACTTGCGCTATTGCTCGTACAAGTTGTGCTAGTATTCGTAATAATTACACTGTATGTTCCTGCAACGGTTGTAGTAAAGGAAGCTACATTTCCAGGATCGGTTACTCCTGCAGGTACAGTCCATGCATACGAGTACGTTGAAGAATCTCCTGGGGTTGCTGTTACTGTTGCGGTTTGACCTTCACAGATAGTAGCGCTTGATACCGTAACTGTAGGCTGTACATTGATGATGACTTGTACTGTAGTACTTCCTGCCTCTTGACAGTTAGTCGTATTTTGAGTAATTGTATACGTAACATTATACGTTCCCGGTTGAGAAGATGTAACATTGATAATACCCGTTGAACCGTCAATACTTAAGTTCGGCGAATCAGCGGTATACTGCCCACCTGCTGTAAATCCAGGAATAGAGGTGTTGGGTGTTAATGTAGACACTGCATTGGCACAAACTGGACTTGTATAGGTAATTCCCGTAACTGCTGGCAATAATTGTGGCGTATCGATAGTGATTGTCACAACTTGTGAAACACATCCCGTAACCACGTCGCGAACAATTACTGAATGTTGTCCAGGTGTTAAACCAGTAAATACAGGGTTGGCTTGGTACGCCCCATTATCCACAGCATATTCATATTGACCTGAAGAAGCTGGAGTAAAGTTGCCGATACCACTGTAGTCGTTATTACCACAATTAGCTACACCATTCCCTGCAAAATCAACAACAGTCCAATCGGCATCATTATAAGTAGTACTTGGTAATGTAACATTATTAAGTCTACGGAAAGAGGCTCCTTGAGGACCTGTAATTGCGGTTGGTGCCCAGTTATCTGAACCGAAAACACCCCAACTATCCACTAAAGTAGTTCCATTGAAAAGTCCGATATGATCGTGTTCACTATTGCTAAAGTTAACCGAACCTGTCCCGCTTGTTTGAGCTGCTAAAGAACCGTCAGCGCCTGGTGTAGAGGGACAGAAGTTATCGTTTCCTAAAGCAATAACATAGGTTGCGCCTGGTGCTAAATTCACATTATTCAAAGGCAAACTAAATCCATAAGTAGTATTTCCATTGCTTGCCGTTTGAATTGAATAAGTACCTAAATTAATTGTATTCACTGTCGCATTATACAATTCAACATATGATAATGAACCCGCATTTGAGTCGGTTACTTCAGAAATAAACAAATCGTTGGCAACGGTTCCTGTACTAGAAACTGGAGAAGTTACCGTAATTGTTCCTGTAGGTGTTGCACACGTTGCTTGTTGTGTTATCGAAACTACTGGAGTTGGCGTACTATTTACAACTACAGTAATGGTAATAGTCGCTGCACATTGCCCTGTATCGGGTGTAAATTCATAAACCACCTGACCCGCTACACTTGTATCGATCGAAGCTGGATTCCATGTGCCGTTAATTCCATTAGTAGAAGTAGACGGTAACACTGGAGCGGTTGCATTCAAACACAAGGCTGCAATAGGATCAAACAATGGCGTTTGAACTGGATTTATAGTCACTTGTGCTGTGGCGGTATTGCCGGCACAATTTGTTACCGTGTCAGTAATTGTAACGGTATATGTACCAGAGATTGTAGCATCAAATGTGCTCACATTACCTGGGTCTGTAGCTCCTGTGGGAACAGTCCAAACATAAGAGTACGTACTGTTTCCTGAAGGAATAGCAGTAACGGTTGCTGGGCTTGTAGCACAAACTGTTACGTTGCTCAAAGTTACAGAAGGAGGAGTAGGATTAACCAATACAATTGGAGTAGCATTTGGTAAAAAACATCCATTCACACTCACTACGAAATTAGAATAAGTACCTGCTGTTAAACCTGTAATTACAATTACCCCTGAATTGTCAGAAGTGTAGGATGTAGGTGGATTAGGTAACGCAAAGGTATATCCGACATTATATGATGTACTAGGCGCCAAACCTGAAATAGTAATGGTTCCATCACTTCCTCCACACGTTGTGGGATTTGTACTCGCATATACTGGTTGTGATTGAATGGTATACGTGGCAATAAAGTTTGCCCCTCCATTATTAATCAATTGTGTATCGTCGCATTGTGATGGTGAGTTAACATCTCCTGTTAATTCATAATACACTTCAACATTGTAATCCCCTGGAGGTAAAGTTGTAAGATCTATTGGAGACTGTGCATCACTCAATACGCGTTGCCATTTTTGGTCGCGAACGTTACAAGGGCCTCCTGTTGGGAAAGTATCCACCGAACCATTGGAGTCACTATCAATAGTACAATCATCAAAGAATGGTAAATCGATTGAGGTAAAGGTCCCAGGGGTACCTGCCACAGGATAAATTCGATAGAATAAACGAGCACTACAAACATTTGCTGTAGCGGACTTGAAGGTTTTTACTTCAGCCCCACGTAATTTTAATGATCCTGAGTTTTGAACATACGTTCCTAAATCGCTATTTGGGAAAACGTTTTGCGCTGGACCAATAATATCGGTTCCTGTTCCTTGCGTATTAAAGAAATTAGACGTTTCGCAATTGGTCAACCAAACTGCGTTAGCATAACTACCAAAATCACAACTTGGTAAAACCGTAACGGTCAACGTTACATTGGAAGCACATTGCCCTGGATCGGGTGTGAATTCGTATGTACCAGTGGCCGTATTACTAACCGTAGCTGGATTCCAAGTTCCAGTAATACCATTTCCAGAAGTGGTTGGTAAAACGGGAGCTGGTGAACCTGGACATATTGGAGCTGGAGTCACAAATGTTGGTATGATTCCAGGATCTACCGTGATAGAGAGCGTTGTTGGGTTGGCACAAAATGTTACATCGGGTGTAAAGGTATAGGTTGTGGATCCCTCTACGTTGCTTACTACAGCAGGTGACCAAGTTCCTGTTACACCATTAGTAGATGTAGTAGGCAATGTCGGAGCAGTTGTTCCAGCACAGAAGTTAGACACCGGGTCGAAATTTGGCACAAAGAAATCAACTACGGTAATTGTTTGCGTGCTTGATGCTGATTGAGGACAGTTAACATTTCCTGCTGTTGAGGTAGCTGTAATATTAAATGTTCCTACTCCTGGAGGTGTAAATACAATCGATGTTCCCGAAGGAGCACTTAAACTTCCTGACGAAGTTGTCCATGAAAACACTCCGTTTCCACCTGAAGCATTTAAAGTCGCGGTTTGACCCAAACAGATGGTTGGTGTTGTGGTATTGGTTGAGGTTGTAATTTGAACTGGAGCTTGAATCCCCGAGTTTGAAGCGATGACATAATCACAAACGTCACCCGCAAAACCATCAATCATGATATAGTAGGTTTGTCCTACTGTTAATCCTGTTGCGGAAATATTTGTTGACCCAGCAGGAACATTTCCTGGACTCCAACAGGTGTACTCAGTTACAGGTCCAGAACCACAGTTTGCGGCTCCGAATACCATTATCTGAATACCATTATTATCTTCACTACTGGTAACCCAAACATCAAATGAAATCGTAGTTTCTGAAGCTACAAATGATAAAAAGGAGTTATTCTCCAAAGACCCACAAAATTCTGCCGTTAATTCCGGCCATGAATCTGAAGTATAAGAGGCAGAAGTGTTACCACAATATCCATTCAAGTTACAAATAGGAGTTGCTACAGCACAAGTATTTCCTGCCGGTGTATTGGTAATACAACTTGGAGGTGGGGTTGGTGTTCCTATACATACTTGGAAGCTTGACGTTTGATTCGGGGTCGCTGTCCATGAATAAACACGCACAAAATAGGTTTGCCCCGGGGTCAAGTTATTGGCAATACTATTATTTGGATCGCTACAATAAATTTGTGTTAAAGCACCACAAGAACCCGAATACAACACATGAAACAAATCGGTGGTTCCGCCTGTAATGTTATTTAAGTTGATCGTATGTGTTGTACTAGTCGCTGTAAAGCTAAACCAAACATCATCATCATCGGTGCCTCCACACGTATTGGGTTGCGCTGAAGCCGTAGCACCAATCAAACTTCCACTCGAAAATACAGTACATGTGTTGTTGATATTTACGGGTGTAACTGTGGCATTAATACACTCATCATTAGCGATAACGGTATTGAAGGCTCTTACATTAGACCACAAACTGATATCTGTAAGCGAACATAAAGATCGTACATAAACTACATATTGTGTAGCTGGATTTAAACCTGTCGCTGTATAGGGATTGGAACTTGTAACAACTCCTGTTGATGCAGCCGTTGGAACAGGGGAGCCTGCTGGTAAAATCAATACTTCCCATTGCGTAGCAGTTCCAATCTCGGTCCATGAAATTTGTGCTGTAGTGGTGGTAGCATTGCTTACAATTACATTGGAAGGTTTTGGACAAGTTGGCGGAGGAGCACATGTTACATTCGCGATCCATCCAGGAGCATTCACGGAGCCATCACTACGGAAACGGAACGTTAAACATCCATTGGCGCTTGATGCGGTAAACGGACCTGGTAAATTAGCCCCTGTTAAGTTACCCCAGTAAGAACCGGGTAATCCTCCTGGGACATTCCCTCCTCCATTGGTGCTTGCTAATTGCTGTGCTGCAATTGAGTTACCATCAAAAACATACAGACCATCCCAGTTGGCTTCGGTATTAAATTCAGTAAAAGTTACTGTTACTTGTTCCCCAGGAATAGTGGGGCAAATCGTAACCGTGTAATCCGTTCCATTAGCATAGTTGGCTGTAGCACCCGCAGGGTCGGTAAATATTCCACCACATTGCGGTGGTGCAATTTGTGTAGTGATTGAGCGTGGCCCAATCCAGTTACTTAAGTCGCCAGGACCACAAACCGCTTGTACGTATAAATCATAACAAGTATCAGGTGTTAATCCTGTAAACACATGAGGGTTAGTGGTAGTTACTGTAAATCCTGTAGTAGCAGCTGTTGGTGCTGGGGAACCACAAGGAAGTGCAATGACATTCCAAGTTGTTGCGGTATTAGGGTTTGTCCACGCTAAAGTAGCACTATTTGAGGTAACGGCCGATGCTGCCAAAGTATTTGGATTAGGGCATGTTGGCGGTGGCGCACAAACTACATTAGCTAACCATCCTACATCATTTACGGAACCATCACTACGGAAACGGAACGTTAAACATCCACTTACGTCTGTTGAAGTAAATGAGGGTAAATTCGCTCCTGTCAAAGTACCCCAGAACGAACCGGGTACACCACCAGGAACATTACCCGCGCCGTTGGCACTGGCAATTTGTGGTGAATTTATGGTAGGTCCATTAAATACGTACAATCCATCCCAGTTGGCCTCGGTATCAAATAAGGTAAAGGTTACTGTTACTACATCACCAGCATTTACAGGACAAATAGTTACCGTTGAATCAGTATTGTTAGCATAGTTTGCGTTTCCTCCTGGATCGGAGAATACCCCACCACATGCTGGAGGAGCTACTTGCGTAGTGATGGAAGCAGGGCCTGCCCAATTGCTCAACTCTGTTCCTGAACATACCGCACGAACATACACGTCATAACACGTTAATCCCGATAATCCTGTCAATTGAAAAGGACGGGTATTGGCTACGGTGAATCCTGTGGTAGCTGCATTCGGTGCAGGCGAACCACAAGGTACTGCGATAATATGCCATTGTGTTTCAGTACCTCCAGCGGTCCAGTTGAACGTAGCTGAGGTGCCTAAAACGATGGTTGGTGCTAAAGAGAAAGGAGCAGGACAAGCGGGTGGTGCGGCACAGGTAACATTAGCTACCCATCCTGCTGCAGTGGTCGTTCCATTACTACGGAAACGGAATGTTAAACAGCCATCAGGGCTAGAAGAAGTTACCGTACCCGGACTGGTAGTCCCCCAAAACGCTCCTGCTAATCCGCCAGGCACACCCCCTGCAGGGTTTGGACTGGCAATTTGTGGCGCTGATGTTGAGTTTCCATTGAAAACATACAAACCGTCGTTGGTAGCCTCTACGTTGAAACTAGTGAAGGTTACCGTAACAACTTGACCAGAACCTGTTGGAGGACAAATAGTCACCGTTTGGTCGGCATTGTTATTATAGTTGGCCGCGTTCCCTCCACCATCGGTAAAGGTTCCTCCACAGACTGGTGGTGGCACTAAAGTATTAAAGGTAAACGGACCTGCCCAAGCACTGAAGGTTCCGTCGCCACAATCGGCACGAACCCAGTATTGGTAGGCTGTATCAGGATTTAAACCTGTTACAGGAACGTTGATATTGGTAGCCGAAGTGGTTCCCGCTCCAGAAGGAACAGCTGAACCTGCGGTTTGTACAACATATTGCCATGAAGTCGCTCCTCCAGGATTCCCCCAAGAGAGTGAAGCCCCATTGAGTCCAATATTAGAAACCGCTAAGTTTTCAGGTCGTGCACAATTTAGCTGTTGGATAACCAGGCTATAGTTGTAACTCTGAGTTCCTGCTGCAGACGATAATACGATAATATAGGTTTGTCCTGCGATTACATTCAAACTCGGAATCTCGCGTATTGTAGTGCCTGCATTAGCAACACCGGCAATACAATTCACTCCCACATTGGCACATCCTTGGTATACAAAAATACCTGAATTGGCAGCCCCAGGGGTCATTGAAATGCTGATGGCTCCCGTAGTGGTTGGTGTGAAGGAATAGAATACTTCGTTACCAATCATGTAGTTGGTGGTTGAACCACACGATCCTCCTTGATTGATATCGGTATTGTCGGCGTAATTGGCCGTGGTATCATTAGTACTATAAGGTAATCCTGGAACAGCGATAGCTGAGTTACACGTAAGTCCTGGCGTGGCCGTGGTAAAGTTAAACGGACCCACCCAAGCACTATTGCTCTGTGCACAAACGGCACGAACAAAGTAAACATAAGCCGTAGCGGGCGTTAATCCATTGGCAGTATAATTATTTCCTGTAACTAACACTCCTGAACCCGTAGGCGTACCTGTAGCAGGCACTACTTCCACTTCATACTGGGGAGCAGTACCATTCCAACCTAAAAGTGCGGAGGTTTGTGTGATATTATTGATGGTCAAATTGGTTGGAACCAAACAGCGCTCTACCAAACTTACCGCATCAATCAACCAACGGTCTCCACCTGGAGCACCTGTAGGCTGAGTAAAACGCATCATGAAAGCAATATATACTTCCTGACCAGCAAACGGCGATAAATCAATCACTTTCTCTTGATAAATGTTGAAAGTGGTTGACAAAGTTGCTTCTGTATATGAAGCAGCGGTTTGGGTATACCCTGCGATATTGGTTTGTGCACCAGGAGCATTGGGCGTTGGATTTACTAATACAAAATACTCCGTACCCTGTGTGCCTAATAGCGTGGAACGCGTCCAAAAACGCAATTCTCCATTGGCAGGAACGGTTACTTTGGGGGTTGCTAAATAATCTTGGGCTGTGTTGCCTTGACCAATGTTGACTTCATTGTTCATAAAAGCGGCATTGGTACCTGCATATACGTTGGCTGCTGAGGAGGTAATAGTCCATCGGCGTGCTCCCACACCGTTGTCAAAAACAGCCCACTGGTTACCCGTGGCTCCCGTTCCCAAAGTCCAAGGCGATGGATTTGTAGCTACGTCCGGACCGGTCGTATTCTCAAATCCCTCAACCCCTGGGGTCGGAAATTG
>NZ_JAIXWA010000061.1 GCF_027482425.1 Flavobacterium sp. | reverse complement strand
GTTGTACCAGCCTACTTTTCCGTTGCTATTCGCATCAAATAATTTGTCATTATTGGCATACGTTTCAGGTTCGTATTCCGTATCAAAACCACTGTCATTGAGGTTTTCAAATACGCCACAGTATTGCCAAGAATCAAGTGCTTTCAATTGGGCAATAGCTTTTTCAAAACCCGCATAATCGCGACGACGACGGTCGCAAATGGCTTTGAAATAAATCACAATGGGATCGGTTCCAAATAAAGGATGGGCCGCAAGTAAATCAATCTTTTTGTAAGTAAACTCGTTGTAACCATTCCCATTCGGACTATCCATTACATAGGGTTTGTAGAAAATTGGGTACAAATAGGCACGATCTTTACAAGTCGCTAGAAATTGTTTGACAAAGCTGTCATCAAAGGACATTTGCCCCATTTCGTGCGTCAAAATCGCATCTAAAATCAAATACTCAGCTTGGGTTTCTTTCTTGGATTTTAACTCTTTATCAAAGAGTTTTCGTGCTTCTTCACGCTTGTTGGCGAGTAGTAAATCCCACACTTTTTTTTCTGAAGTTTGGGCCACAATACTTTGGACCAATACAAGGCAGATAATTACAATTTTTTTCATAAATAGTTTGGTTTCTAATCAAACGACAATATAGAAAGAAAATTGAATATCTTTTTAATTTTTATTTTCGAGTAAAGGAACAAATTTAAACTCACCCAATTCGTGCTTTTCAAACTGGGTTTCATTTTTACGTATCAACAAGGTCATCACTTGCTCTTTCTCTCCAACAGGAATAACTAATCGTCCACCAATTTTTAACTGCGCCATCAAGGCTTGCGGTATCGAAGGCGCACCAGCGGTAACAATAATTCGATCAAAAGGCGCATGTTGCGGCAGTCCTTTATAGCCATCCCCAAACGACAGGTGCTTGGGACGTATACCTAATTTGGGGAGCAACAATGAAGTGGCTTTAAAAAGTTCGTTTTGACGTTCCACAGAATACACTTTGGCACCCAATTTATATAGCACGGCGGTTTGGTACCCACTCCCCGTTCCGATTTCAAGTACCTTATGCTCTTTTTGCACTTGCAGCACTTGCGATTGAAAAGCGACCGTGTAAGGATGGGAAATGGTTTGCCCTGCTCCAATGGGAAATGCCTTGTCTTGGTAGGCAAAATCTTCAAAAGAGGAGTTGAGAAATAAATGGCGTGGAATTTGTCGAATGGCTTCCAAAACGGCAGTATCACTAATCCCTTTGGATTGCAATTGGGTAATCAATTGATTACGCATGCCTTGATGTTTTGGGGTGTCTTTCACAAAAAATTATTTTTTTCGAGCGTAAAAGTACACGGAAATCTGCCAAGTTGCAAATGGAAAAGCACCCGAAAAATTGGCTAAAAAATCGAGAATATTTTCTGGGTCTTGCCCATGATTGTTTTTTGATTTATTGCTACTTTTGATAAAAATATCAAACTATGCTGAAAGTAGGCGTTCTCGGTGCAGGCCACTTAGGAAAAATTCACTTGCGACTTTTACAACAATCTGAAAAATATGAATTAGTTGGTTTTTACGATGAAAATGCCGACTATGCTGAAAAAATAGCTGCCGAATTGGGGTACCACCGCTTTGATACCATCGCCAAACTTATCCAAGCCGTGGATGTCGTAGATATTGTGACTCCCACTTTATCACATTACAAATGTGCAAAAGTGGCGATTAAATCGGGGAAACATGTATTTATCGAAAAACCCATTGCCACTACTGTTGACGAAGCTGAGGAAATTATTGCCTTAGCGCGAGAATATGGTGTACAAGGACAAGTGGGCCATGTGGAGCGCTTCAACCCTGCCTTTCAAGCTGTTCGGGATAAAATTGAAAATCCCATGTTTATTGAAACCCATCGTTTGGCTGAATTTAACCCGCGGGGAACCGATGTGCCTGTGGTTTTGGATTTGATGATTCACGATATCGATGCAATTCTTAGTGTGGTAAAATCAAAAGTGATAGCAGTACATGCTAGTGGCGTATCGGTATTAAGTCAGTCGCCTGATATTGCCAACGCCCGTTTGGAATTTGAAAACGGCTGTGTGGCCAACATCACTTCAAGTCGAATTTCGATGAAAAACATGCGTAAGTCGCGCTTTTTCCAGAAAGATGCGTACATCTCTGTGGATTACCTCGATAAAGTTTGTGAAGTCGTAAAAATGAAAGAAGCCCCTGAACATCCGGGGGATTTTGATATGATTTTGCAAAATGCAGAAGGCGAACGGAAACAAATTTACTTTGACAATCCCGCCGTTGCACCTAACAATGCTATTTTGGAGGAACTCGAAACATTTGCCGAGGCAATTCAAAACAATACTTCGCCTATTGTTACGCTAGAAGACGGAACCGAGGCGTTGCGGGTTGCTTACCAAATTATTGAAGCGATGGAGCGTCAGAAATAAATGGCTCATTTTAAACAAAAAAACAAAACAAACTAAGATAAAATACGAATGAAAACAGTTGCAGTTATCGGTGCAGGAACGATGGGAAATGGCATTGCCCATACGTTTGCACAAAGCGGATTCACCGTAAAATTGATTGATATTTCAGAAAAGTCTTTGGAAAAAGGCATGCAAACCATCGCGACCAATTTGGATCGTATGGTGGCTAAAGGAAGCATTACCGAAGAAGACAAACACAAAACCATTGGCAATATTATCACCTATACCGACATGAAAGACGGTGTGGTAGGGGTTGATTTGGTGGTTGAAGCCGCTACGGAAAATGTAGGCTTGAAATTGAATATTTTCAAGCAATTGAGCGAGCACTGTGCCCATAACGTCATTTTGGCAACCAATACCTCTTCTATTTCTATTACGCAAATCGCGGCACAAGTCGTGCACCCAGAACGTGTTATCGGGATGCATTTTATGAATCCCGTGCCGATTATGAAATTGGTGGAAATCATTCGCGGGTACAACACCTCCGATGAAGTCACCAAAATCATTATGGATTTATCGGTGCAATTGGGTAAAATTCCAACCGAAGTCAACGATTATCCTGGCTTTGTCGCCAACCGAATTTTAATGCCTATGATTAATGAGGCTATCGAAACCTTGTACAATGGTGTAGGCGGCGTGTATGAAATTGATACGGTTATGAAGTTAGGAATGGCACACCCTATGGGACCGTTGCAGTTGGCTGATTTCATCGGATTGGATGTGTGTTTATCGATTCTTAATGTTATGTATGACGGCTTTAAAAATCCGAAATACGCTCCCTGCCCCTTGCTTGTCAATATGGTTATGGCGGGTAAATTGGGCGTGAAATCGGGCGAAGGCTTTTACGATTATAGCGAGAGTAAAAAAGCGGAAAAAGTCGCCAAACAGTTTTTGAAGTAGTGACTGGTGACTGGTGACTAGTCCCGAAACTTCGGGGGTGATTAGTCGTTGGACTTTAGACTTTAGAATTCAAACAATTCATAATTTATAATTCATAATTCATAATTAACCATGTCCACCCTGCTCCCTTTCAAAGCGGTTCGACCGGTAGCGGATAAAGTTGCCTTAATAACCTGCCGAAATTACGACGATTACAGTCCGGCTGAATTGGCAGCATGGCTTAACTTTAATCCGTATTCGTTTTTGCACGTCATCAATCCGGCCTACATGTACGCGCAAAAAATCACCTTAGACAAACGGTTTAAAGGCGTGGCGCATAAATACCAGGACTTCAAAGAAGATGGCATTTTCGTCACCGAAAACACACCCGCCTTGTATTTGTATGAGATTCAAACGAAAAATCAAACCTTTACGGGCATCGTAGGGGGCACGTTGATTGAGGAGTATAAAAAAGAGGTCATCAAAAAGCACGAAGATACCTTGCAATACCGTGTGGAACTGTTCAAAGATTATTTGCATCAAACTGGATTTAATACCGAACCCGTATTGATCACCTATCCCGACAGTCAGGCGTTGAATTCTTGGATTGACCAGAAAAAACAAGAAGCACCGCTGTACCATTTTTCGACGACCAATAAAGAAAAACATACGCTTTGGCGCATCAATCAACCTGAGGAGATCCAATGGGTTCAATCGCAATTTGAGGCAATACCCGAAATCTACATCGCCGATGGGCACCATCGCTCGGCTTCGGCTGAATTGCTGTATGATGAAGTTGGCGATGATCTCCATCCCAATGCAAACGCTTTTATGAGTTTTTTAATCGCCGAAAGCAATGTAAAAATCTATGAATTCAATCGAATCATTCGGGATTTAAACGGGCATTCCCGTGAAGCATTTCTCGAAGCCTTAGAGACCCATTTTATCCTTAAACCCAAAGGACAAGAATTATGGAAACCCCAAGATAAATTTGAATTCGGCATGTATTTGGATGGGGATTTTTACGCCTTATTTTACAAACAAGAACATCCCAATGCCGGACTTTTGGAGAATTTAGACGCGCAAATTCTGTATGATTGCGTTTTGCATCCCATTCTAGGTATTGAAGATCTTCGCAATGATGAACGCATTGAATATTTACCGGGAAAACAATCGCTGCTTACTTTGAAAGAATTAGTCGATGAAGGGGAATTTGAAGTAGGGTTCATGCTCTACCCTTCCGATATTTCTGAAATCAAAGCCTTGGCCGATCAAAAATTGATTATGCCGCCCAAGAGTACGTATATCGAACCTAAATTTCGAAGTGGTCTTTTGGTCTATGAATTATAACCCCAAACGCATGAGCATCGCCGAAAATATTCTAAACATCAAAGCCACGCTACCGCCTGAAGTTACGCTGGTAGCGGTGTCCAAAACCAAACCTGTAAGCGACCTGCTAGAAGCCTATCATGCAGGGCAACGTGTTTTTGGAGAAAATAAAATCC
>NZ_JAIXWA010000076.1 GCF_027482425.1 Flavobacterium sp. | reverse complement strand
TGCCTATTATCTACTTAGTGGATTCGGCCGGTGTGTATTTGCCTATGCAAGACGAAATTTTCCCCGATAAAGAACATTTTGGACGTATATTCCGTAACAATGCCATCATGAGTAGTATGGGCATTACCCAAATTGCTGCGGTCATGGGCAGTTGTGTTGCGGGAGGCGCTTACTTACCCATTATGAGTGATGAAGCGCTAATCGTAGATAAAACAGGAAGCATTTTCTTGGCGGGGAGTTATTTGGTCAAAGCTGCTATTGGGGAAAACATTGATAATGAAACTTTAGGAGGAGCCACTACTCATTGCGAAATATCGGGGGTAACCGATTATAAAGCCAAAGATGACAAAGATGCTTTGGACCGAATTCGTCGAGTGGTACAAAAAATAGGTGCCTACGAACAAGCCGGTTTCGATCGTATTAAAGCGGAAAAACCAGCCCTAGAACCCAGTGATATTTATGGAATTTTACCCAAATCACGTTCCGATCAATACAATATGATGGAAATCATCAAACGCTTGGTCGATCAATCGGAATTTGATGAATATAAAGCGGGGTACGGTCAATCCATCATTACGGGGTATGCTCGTATTGACGGTTGGGCTGTAGGCATTGTAGCCAACCAACGCACGGTTTCCAAAACTAAGAAAGGGGAATTGCAATTTGGAGGTGTTATCTATTCGGATAGTGCTGACAAAGCCACTCGATTTATCGCTAATTGCAACCAAAAGAAAATCCCCTTAGTTTTTTTACAAGATGTCACCGGATTTATGGTGGGGTCCAAAAGTGAACACGGCGGCATCATTAAAGATGGAGCCAAAATGGTAAATGCGGTATCCAACTCAGTAGTGCCTAAATTTACCATTGTTATCGGAAATTCGTATGGAGCTGGCAATTATGCCATGTGTGGAAAAGCGTACGACCCACGTCTTATTGTCGCTTGGCCCAGTGCCGAATTGGCGGTGATGGGAGGCGCTCAAGCAGCAAAAGTATTGATGCAAATTGAAGCGGCTTCACTCAAAGCGAAAGGAGAATTAGTTGATGAAGTAAAAGAACAAGAGTTATTTGACCGCATCAAAGCACGCTACGATGCACAGGTTTCCCCCTACTACGCTGCTGCGCGATTGTGGACCGATGCCATTATTGATCCGTTGGAAACGCGAACATGGATTTCTATGGGAATTGAAGCGGCTAACCATGCACCCATAGAAAAGAAATTCAACTTAGGCGTGATTCAGGTTTAAGTTCTAATAATTTACGATAAAAAAATGCCCCGAGCCAGAAACTACGGGGCATTTTCGTTTATAGAAACCTAACAAATTTTTATGGTTTTTCCTCACCTCCTACCAAGAACGGTGCTTTTCCATCGGTGATGATGATTTTACTATTATTGGATTTTGCCAATTCCAAAAACGCTTCTATACTGCGGAGTTTTATGATTTCTTGCGATAACCCTTCGGCTAAAATTTTCTGCGCATCACGGGTTCCTTTCGCTTGAATAATAACGCGATCCGCTTCCAATTTTTCTTGTTGCAACACAAATTCCATACGCATAGCTTCTTGTTCTGCTTGTAATTTACGCTCAATTGACTTGGCCAATCCATCGGGAAGTTGAATACTTTTTAACAAAACCGATTCGATGCGAATCCCTTGGGGTCCAAGAATGATATCCATTTGTTTCCGGATTTCCTCTTCAATATTGGAACGCATACCCGAGTGCATGTCCTTAGCAAAAAAGCGGGCACAAACATCGGCTGAAGCTGAACGAAATACATTGGAAATAATCCCTTCATAACCCAATCCCAAATTGCGAATAATATTGGGAACTTTTTCTTGATCCAAACGGTATAAAATCGAAATTTGCGAACTAATACTAAGTCCTTCTTTACTAGGCAAACTCAGCGTCAATTCTAAATCATTCGTTTGAATAGATGTCTTCACCACTTTGGAAGTGAAAGGGTTGAAAAACACGGCGCCCTGGGTGTGAATTTTATCGGATAATTTCCCCATTTTCTGACGAATGCCCACCTCACCAGGACGAACCACAGCACAACTGACAGAAAGTAACGCGAGGCCTGAAAGTAAAAGTAATTTTTTCATAGTCAAAAGTTTTTATTTCAAATTTAAAAGTATTACTTTCAGTTAACTCCCAATAAAATCCCAATTTTTTATTATAAAAATCTTAATTTTCACCAATTCATTACTTTTCTTTTCCCAAGGAATGACTAGTTTTAACCCATGGAACAACCCACACATTTTATTCCATTTACGACTTCAATAAAAGGCATTTCGATACCTGAAAAATTTACGTTTCCATTTTTCTATGAGCCCCATGAATTAAGTCGTAGGGCGGCAATGGATCTTCAGACCTATTTGGAGCAACAAACTGATTTTGACCATAATTTTGGATTGAGAGAAAATCAAAGCGGCTTTGTAATTGGGAAAATGTTTGGTGTTTTGGTGGTGCAAACTGCCTCTGGAGAACTGGGACAGCTATGGGCATTTTCAGGAAAATTAGCGGATCAGAATCATTGGCCCAAATTTGTCCCCACCGTATATGATATGCTTTCTGACAAAGGGTATTTCAAAAAAGAAGAATTAGTTTTGAATACTTTAAACGAAAAAATTATCCAAAAAGAAGCTTCTCCCGAAGGGTTGGAAGCCAAAGCGAATAAAGAATTATTGCACAATATAGCCTCTAAAGAAATAGCTGCATATAAGTTACTTCAAAAGCAAAATAAGCAACGAAGAGCCGATTTTCGTTCAAACAATCCCGATTTATCAGATGAAGCACTGCACCATTTGATTCAGGAAAGTCAAATGGAAAACATTCGGTTGCGCCATTTACAATTGGAATGGAAGACAAAACTTGAAGCAGCTCAAGCAACTTTTCATCGATGGGAACAAGAAATTGAATCGCTAAAAGAGGAACGGCGGCAACGATCAGCCCAATTGCAAAATCAACTGTTTTCTGAATATACATTTCTCAATCAATTTGGCGCTACTAAAAATTTGTTGGACCTATTTGAGGGAAATCCACCGGCTGGTGCAGGCGAATGTGCCGCTCCAAAATTGCTGCATTATGCCTTTCAACATCAGCTGACCCCTATTGCTATGGCTGAATTTTGGTGGGGACAATCACCTAAGTCAGAAATCAGAAAGCATCAACAGTTTTATCCCGCTTGTACAGGCAAATGCGCCCCTATTCTGTCCCACATGCTTGAGGGAATCCCACTCGAAGACAATCCGTTTTTAGTGAATGAGGGGCAAACAAAAACCTTGGAAATTGTATACGAAGACGCATTTCTCATGGTGATAAATAAACCCGAATCGTTGTTATCAACGCCAGGCAAAAGCATTAAAGATTCTGTATTCACCCGTTTAAAAAAGCAATATCCTGAAGCAACCGGCCCTTTATTGGTGCATCGTTTGGACCAAGCGACTTCGGGACTGCTTCTGATAGCAAAGACACAAGAAATACATAAAAAATTGCAGTACCAATTCATCTCTAGAAAAATTGAAAAAAAATATATCGCCATTTTAGAAGGCATTCCCCAAAATAATTCAGGTACTATCGATTTACCATTACGCGTGGATTTGGACAACCGACCCCATCAAATCGTTTGTGAAACCTATGGAAAACCTGCTAAAACACATTGGAAGATTTTGCAAAAAGATGAAAAAAATGTAGTGGTTGAATTTAAACCCATCACCGGTAGAACACATCAATTGCGGGTACATGCCGCCCATTCTAGTGGACTCAACTCTCCGATTAAAGGCGATGATTTATATGGTTCAAAAGCAGATCGACTTTACTTACACGCATACGAATTGATTTTTTGGCATCCTATTTTAAAAAAAAGAATGCTGCTCAATTGTAATCCTCCTTTTTATAAAATGCAAATAGAATATTAGTTTGTGGAATAATTGTTATTTTTACCCAAAAGAAAAAAATGATGAAAAAATTACTTTTACTCCCTCTACTCCTTATCTTATTTGGATGTTCTAATGATGAATCTGCACCCAATACTCCACCAAATTTGAATATTTCTTTCATGGAATACAGTGTAGACAACACAACAAAAACCACAACTAATGTTAGCTATATTTATAGTGCATCCAATACGTTGAAAGCTACTGGAACCCATGACGGCGCTAATAATTGTGTGATTTTTGTAAATGATTCAGGGACAGGATCAAGTATTATTCAAACCATAGAAATTAAGCATCAAGCTTTAAATTATTTACCAGGAACTAATTTTACAACCAATATTTCTGTAAATGACGCGGAGCGAATCGAAGGGACTTTTAGTGGTGTTTTCCGAAAAGATAGTGACCCAAATATTCAAATTTCCATCACCAATGGCGTTTTTCGCATTATGAAATAATGTATTTATGCGCTTTTTCATACTCCTACTTGTTTTAAGTTCACACGTTGGAATTGCTCAACCCTTTACCCGAAAAGACTCCCTCATGGGTGGATTTCCGAAAGAGCGGCTTTGTTTTGATGTTAAGCGCTATGAAATTGATATTCGTGTAAATCCGGAGAAAAAATTCATTTCGGGACATAATTTCATTCGATTTGATGTTGTTGAAGCCACAAAGCGTATTCAGTTGGACTTGTTTGCCAACATGCAAGTGGATTCTATCCTTTGGCAAACAAAAAAACTATCGTATACCCGCGAATTCAATGCTATTTTTATTGATTTTCCCGAAATATTACCCCCAGGAGCAACCGAACAACTTACATTTTATTATTCGGGGAACCCGATTATTGCACGTCAAGCTCCTTGGGATGGCGGTTTTGTGTTTTCCAAAGACAAATTAAATCGTCCTTGGATTGGGGTCGCCGTACAAGGTACCGGAGCGTCTGTATGGTATCCTGTTAAAGATGGGCAAAGTGACGAACCCGAACAAGGGGTATTGCTCAAGGTTGCCGTCCCCAACGAACTGATGAATGTCTCCAACGGCCGATGGAAAGGATCGACCCCATTGAATGACGGGTACACCCGCTGGGATTGGGAGGTATTGAATCCGATTAACTCCTATAATATCACACTAAATATTGGACATTATACCCGAATCACAGACCGTTTAGAGGACTTAGATATTGACTATTATGTTCTGGATTACAATCGCGAAAAAGCCATGAAGCACTTTGAAGAAGTGAAACCCATGCTGTCGTGCTTTCAGTCCAAATTTGGTCCCTATCCCTTTAAAGAGGATGGGTATAAATTGGTCGAAACCCCCTATTTGGGTATGGAACACCAAAGTGCGGTAGCCTATGGAAATAATTTCCTAAAAGGGTATCGTGGGATGGATTTATCGGGCAGTGGCGTAGGGCTCACCTTTGATTATATCACGATTCACGAAAGTGGTCATGAATGGTTTGGGAATAGCATCACTTCGCGCGATATCGCTGATATGTGGATTCATGAAGGGTTCACCCAATATAGCGAACTCGTGTTTATTGAATGTCAGTTAGGGTATGAAAAGATGTTGAAGTATGCCTTTGGTTTACGTCGCAATGTGGCCCACGACCGCCCAATCATAGGACCTTATGGTGTCAATCAAGAGGGTTCGGGTGATATGTATCCCAAAGGCGCCTTACTACTCCATACGATTCGACATGCACTAAATAACGATACCCTTTGGTGGAAAATGATTTGGGATTATTGTCAAACTTTCAAGCACAAAATTATAGATACAGAAACGGTTGTACAATTCTTTAACGAAGCCTCCGGTATCAATTGGACTCCAGTTTTCAATCAATATTTACGACATACGCGCCTACCCATTTTGCATGTACGTTCGCGCGGAAAACGTTTGGAGGCCCGATGGGAAGCCGATGCCACTTCATTTGCTATGCCAATAACGCTAAACGTCAACGGCACAGCGCATCAAATTACACCACAATCGGATTGGACACGAACACGAATTAAAATGAAGAAAGATGCGATTGTAACCGTGGATCATCAAAAGTTTTTTGTCAAATTTAATCTTGAAAAAAACGAATAAAAAAATGATACATTATTGTTGCAAACTTGCTTTGCGAATAATTTTACCGTTTTCTGTTTCCGTAAATTGAGGGATAAAATGAATGGCTTTGGGCCGTTCGTATTTGTCAAGCACATCAAATATTTGGGGAGAAATATCAAAAGGTTCGCCTTCAACAATTAAAACTACTTTATCCCCCAATTCAGCATCCTCTTCGCTTGAAATAAAAAAGCGCCGGTCGAGTTTACCATCCAGCTTATGCTCTACTTGTTCGGGTAAAATTTTTACCCCACCACTATTAATAATGTTGTCGATTCGTCCTAAAAAAACAAATTGATTTTCATTGACTAACTCCACCAAATCGTTGGTTACAACCGTTTCCTCAGCAATGATGTGAGGGGCATGAATCACCAAACAATTTCTTTCATCATAGGAAATGGTTACGTGAGGCAAAACCGTAAAGGCCTTCTCGCCTACGCGCTTGGCGGCAATATGAGTTATGGTTTCGGTCATGCCATAGGTTTCAAATACTTGAGTAGGCAACTGCATTAATTGTTGCTCCAATACGGCATTAATTCGTGCTCCACCAACGATTAACTTCTTGATTTGTGCTAATTTCGGAATAGAACATTGGGCTTGTAAAGGCACCATGGCTGCAAAGTCATATTTATCATCCAATCGCTCCATGGGATGTGACGTTGGTGCCACATAATCTAAATCCAATCCTAAAACGATAGAACGGATAAGCATCATTTTACCAGCGACATATTTTACAGGTAAGCACTGCAACGCACGATCGCCTGGTTTTAAATCAAAAAAATCACCTGTGGCAATGGCCGAATGAACCATAGCTTGTTTGTCAACACGAATAATTTTGGGAACACCTGTTGAACCCGAAGTTTGCATTTCGATATACGGTTTTTCATCAAACCAATCCAAAAGGAATTCTCCAACTGGCTTTTCAAATTCTTCACCTTCTTTGATAAAACTGTAGGCAACACGACATAAATCATCACGGTCTAAGTGAAAACCGTTTAATTTAAATTGATTGTGGACGTTGGTAAAATGAGGTGTCATGACTTAGGCGTTTTTATTGGGTCAGGAATTAAAATGGGACCTGCCAAGCGTTGCTTCCAGTTGGTCCAACGGTATAGTTTTGAAAAAATAAAAAGCAATAACGGATACAATACCAACAAAGGTAAAAACAGTTCCAAACTCAACTGAGGTTTTTCAGTGTCTTTAAAAATTGCATACGTTTGAAAAATAGAACTGTCGGAAGTAATCAATAACGCCGCCATAAGATTATTAGCCGCATGAAATCCGAGGGCTAATTCCATGCCTTCATCCATCAACGTAATGATTCCCAAAAACAATCCTGTGCCCACATAATAAAACAAGACAACATAGCCTAAGGCCTCCACTTCAGGATTGGTAATATGTAACAGACCGAAAATAAGCGATGTCCAAAACAGAGGAAACCAGCGATGTGGGTACAATTGAGCAAATCCTTGCATGAGATACCCTCGAAATAAAAATTCTTCCAATGAGGTTTGTATAGGTATAAATGCCACTGCAATTAAGGCTAAAATCAAAAACCGCTCGGGTTGAAAGTTCCATACCATTGTCGTGTCAGTGGCTTTATATGAAACAATAGTAATAAAAACGGTGACTATGGCCCAAATGGAAAAAGCGGTAAAGACACGTTTCCAATCCAATTGCATTCGTGATGTAGCGATACTTCGCAAGGTTTGTTTGTGCATAAAACGAATCACAATGTAAAAACCAAAAAAAGCGATAGCAAAAGTGAGAAGTAATAAAAATAAGGACAGATTTAAGTCCATAACTTGCAACATTTCTTTCATTGTTTTGGGTAAACCCTTTCCTGAAGCCATTGTTTTAATGGTAATAGCCACCGTAAATGGAATTTGTCCTATCACCGAAGCTAAAAAGACAATAAGAGAACCCAAAATATACCAACCGAAATTAACCGGCCGTTCCAACCCAAAAAGTGATGTCATACAACTTAATTTAATTGTAGCAATTTAGTTATTTTAGCCTAATAAAATCATGACTATGATCACAATTTATCACAATCCTCGTTGTGGCAAGTCCCGCGATTGTGTGCGCCATTTTGAAACAATATTCGAGGATATTAATATAGTGCAATACCTTCAAGCT
This sequence comes from Flavobacterium sp., assembly GCF_027482425.1. Lineage (GTDB taxonomy): Bacteria > Bacteroidota > Bacteroidia > Flavobacteriales > Flavobacteriaceae > Flavobacterium. The sequence continues at coordinate 10,222 of NZ_JAIXWA010000076.1, read as the reverse complement.
CCTTTAGATCATAAGGCAATTACAACATTACTACAAAAATTGAATTGTAGTGCATTGGAATTAGTGCGCACCAAAGAACCCATTTGGATTACAAACTATAGCGGAAAAGAACTTTCTGAAAATGAAATCATTGATGCCATAGTGCAACATCCTATTTTGATGGAAAGGCCCATTGTAGTGAAAGGTGATAAGGCTGTAATTGCGCGTCCGTTGGAACGTATTGACGACTTATTTTAAAGATTGCTGACATTTAAGATTAACAAAACTTTGGCAACCATGCCCTCAAGTTCTTCTAATTTTGCACCCAACAGGAAAGCAAAAAAATACATACATGAAATTAGCAAAAGTTTTACTCACTTCTTTTGCACTTATCGCCGGATTATACGCTAACGCTCAAGAGCGTCCGGGGGGTGGCAAAAAAGTAAAAGTAACTGGGACCGTTGTGGCCCAAACCACCAAACAACCTTTAGAATACACTGAAGTTCGCTTTATAAACACTCAAACGAACAAAGTTGTAACGGGAGGTTTAACCGATGTCAAAGGAGCCTTCGCCATTGAAGTTCCCCTAGGCACTTATACCGTTAACATTGAATTCTTATCGTTCAAACCCAAAGTATTACCCAATAAAACCCTACAAGCCGATACGGATTTGGGAACGATTGCATTAGAAGACGCCGCGACCCAATTGGATGAAGTGGTGGTTCGTAAAGAAAAAACAACCGTTGAAATTAAGTTGGACAAAAAAGTTTACAATGTGGGGCAAGACCTCATGGTAAAAGGGGGAACGGTGAGTGATGTCTTGGATAACATCCCCTCTGTGGCGGTCGATGCGGAAGGTAATGTGAGTCTTCGTGGTAATGAAAACGTTCGTATTCTCATCGATGGTCGTCCCTCCAATGCGATTAGTATGACCGATGCTTTACGCATGATACCCGCCGATGCCATCGATAAAGTGGAAGTCATTACTAATCCTTCTGCACGCTATGATGCCGAAGGGGGTGGTGGTATTTTGAATATTATACTTAAAAAAGGTAAAACCAACGGCATTAATGGAAACATCATGGCAACCACAGGTGTACCCGACAACCACGGTTTAACAGCAGCGATTAATTTCAAATCCAAAGAATTTAACTTCTTTACCAATCAAGGATACAACTACCGCAACAATCCCGGAAAGTTCCGTATGGATAGTCGTTATTTGACGCCCACCAATGAAACTAGAGATTTCATTGACGAAACACGCGATACCGATCGATTCAGTAAAGGGTATAATGGAAACTTTGGTTTTGACTGGTTTTTGGACAAACAAACGACTTGGACCAATAGTGTAAACTACCGCCGTAATACCGGAACCACAGAAGATGATGTCGATCAAGTGACCTACGATGCCAATCGCGTGTTTACAGGGACACTATTCCGTGATAATTTTGAAGATACACGCAGTGAAAATATCGAGTTTGCTTCCAACTTAATTCGCAATTTCAAAGGCGATGGCCATAAGTTGACCGTTGATTTTTCTATTTCAAAAAACAAAGATGACAACACCGCCGATATCAAGAATTTCTCAACGATTAATCCCGCTGTCTTTTTGGATCAATCGATCAATATTCAACGGCAAGATCGTTTATTATTGCAAGCCGACTACGTTTTACCTTTTGGAAAAAACAAAGAAAGTCAGTTTGAAGCAGGATACCGTGGAAACTTTTTGGATTTAGCCACCGACTATACCGTGTTGAATGATGGTGTTTTGAATACGTTCTTTACTAATTTTCTAAATTATATTGAAAATGTAAATGCCGTATACTCCCAGTTTGGTACCAAATGGAAGAAATTTTCGTTTTTGGCGGGATTGCGTTACGAACATTCAGACATTGTAGTTGATCAAGTAACGTCAAATATTTATGCCAATAAAGTGTATGGTAACTTTTTCCCCTCGGGAACTATTGCCTACGAATTTGATGCCACTTCGAACATTTCAGTAAACTACAGCAAACGAATTAACCGTCCCCGCGGTCGTGAAATCAATCCTTTTAGCAGCTATTCAAGCAACATTAACTTGTTTCAAGGAAATCCCGATTTGGATCCTTCACGAACCGATGCGTATGATTTAGGATTCTTAAAACGTTGGAACAAATTGACCTTCAACACCTCCGTGTATTTCAACAGAACGGTTGATAATGTGCAATATGTTCGACGTGAAAGTGGTGAATTTGTGGGTTCTACACCCGTGATTGTAACTACTCCTGTGAATTTATCTACAGAATATCGCACCGGTTTTGAATTTAACTTTAACTATACACCTTACAAATGGTGGCGTGTGAATACTAACTTCAACTTTTTCCGATTGGAAACGGTTGGGGTATATCGTTATCTAACGTCCACCAACATTGAGCGGGTAATTGATTTTGCCAACGTTGCCAATACATGGTCGGCACGGGTCAATTCTAAACTAACCTTACCAGGAAAAGTAGATTGGCAAACAAATATAAATTACAATGGCCCTCAAACGACGGCGCAAGGGTTAAATAAAGGAATCTTTGCCATGAATTTAGGTTTCAGTAAAGATGTTCTCAAAGATAAAGCTACAGTGGCCTTAAATATCAACGACGTCTTTAACTCTCGGGTGCGTCGCTACGAAAACTTTATCGACGGTCAAGTAGAAACCGATGGAGCAATGCAATGGCGTGTGCGTCAAATTACATTGTCATTCACGTATCGCTTTAACAAAACCAAAAACGAACGGGAAAACAACCGTCCCCGACGCGGTGGTGAAGATGGTGATGGTGGCGAATATGCCGGATAAGAACATAAAAAAAGTCCCGAACAATCGGGACTTTTTTTTAAAACATAACGATTACGCTTGTTCTAAAGCTTTTTTCTCTTTTCGCTCCTGAAGCAACTCTTTTGTTACTCCAAACACCCAGTAAAAAACAAAGTGAATTAAGAAAATCATCAACCAAAAACCGGCTGTGAGAATCGTAAGGAAAAGAAGAAAACCGAGGTACTGTTGAAATTCAAACATTGTTTTCCGGAATAATTTGTGAATTCCTTCCAAAATTACGCCTTAATATTCAAATGACCAATAATTCATGGGATTTTATTCACCAGATTATGAACATTAGAACCATTTGCGCTTTTTAAAATAAATAATCATCCCGAGAAGCAATACAAACATCACTCCAAGAATGATGAAATACCCATATTTCCAATGCAATTCAGGCATGTGATCGAAATTCATTCCATATACTCCAACGATAAAAGTCAGTGGCATAAAAAAGACGGATACCACGGTTAACGTTTTCATCACCTCATTCATCTTTTGACTTTGAGAGGCAAAATAAAAATTGGAAGCACTATCCAACGTAGTCATATCATAATCGATTTGCTCTAATAACTCCTGCGCCTTCTGATACAAACGGTCAAAAAAACTATAATTTTCATGAGCAATGGCATTAAATACATCGTCGTCTTTGATGGTCTTTATGGAATACAAAGAATCGCGTAAAGGCACAATGGAACGCTTTAAAAAATTAAAATTATCGCGATGTTTTTCAATTTGCTCCAAAACAATGGGTCGGGAATGGGTCTTAGATAAATTAATTAATTCCTCGACTTTATCTTCTTCATTTTCAATAGTAATGTAAAAATTCTCCATAACCGCATCCAACATCAAATACAGCAGATAATCGGCTCCTTTTTCACGCACAATACCCGAATGCATGCGCAAACGTTCCCGAAGATGACTAAAGAAATCGCTTCGTTTTTCTTGAAAGGAAGCCAAACAATTCTTCTTCAATAAAAAACTGATTTGCTCCACTTGGATGTTATCCGAATGTTCAATCGGGAGAAGTGATTTGATATTAAAAAAAAGAACGTCGTGGTATTCATCCAATTTGGTGCGCTTGGTCGTATTCAAAATATCCGATAGCATGAAGGCATCTACCTTCAAAAAATCGCCAATTCGTTGAATAATCGATGTGTCATTCAATCCGTGTACATTCAACCAGTTTACTTTTTGGATAATAAAGGAAGATTCGAACGCGTCTACATGAAACTTTTCAAACTCGGTTATCGTGTCTGAATCGTAAACAAAAAGCTGCAGCTCTGTTTTCACACTTTTGTGACTCCCTGTATATTCTAGCAAGGTGGGCTGTACTTTGCGCCCTTTTTTATAACTAATCTTTCGCACCTGAAGGAATTTGGACTAAAGTTAGAAATAAATCGTTTTTAAAAGTATTTTTACCAAAAATATCCTCATGCGAACTTTAATTATTCATATAAAAACACTGCTCCAAGTTAGAGAACCTGGGATTGACAAAGTATCAGGGGCAGCTATGGCCGATTTGCCTTTTTTGGACGAGGCTTTTGTACTCATTGAAAACGATATTATCCTTGACTTTGGACCGATGAGTGATTGCCCTACCCTCGAAGATGCCTTGATTATCGATGCCCAACACGGCACACTTATTCCCTCTTGGATTGATAGTCATACCCATTTGGTGTTTGCCGGCAATCGGGTGCAAGAATTTGTCGATCGCATTAACGGACTTTCGTATGCTGAAATTGCGCAACGAGGTGGCGGAATATTAAATTCGGCGACTCGACTCAATGCAATTGAGGAAGACCAATTGTATTGTGAATCTGCGGTTCGTTTGGAGGAAATTATACGGCAAGGAACAGGAGCGGTAGAAATCAAATCGGGATATGGACTGACGGTTGAGGGAGAGTTAAAAATGCTACGCGTGATTCAACGGTTGCGCGAAAATTATCCCATGACTATAAAAGCCACTTTCCTTGGTGCACATGCCCTTCCCCTAGCGTATAAAGAAAACCGTGAAGGATATTTACAACTGTTAGAAACCATCATACCCCAAATTGCCGAAGAGAAATTGGCCGATTATATCGATGTTTTTTGTGAAACGGGCTATTTTACTGTGGAAGAAACCGAACGATTGATGGCTTTAGGGAATCAGTATGGATTACGACCTAAAATTCATGTCAATCAATTTACGGCTATTGGGGGTATTGCAGCCGCCGTGCACCATAATGCCTTATCGGTAGATCATTTGGAACTTGTTACGGATGAAGATATTACAGCTTTACAAGGATCAGGAACCATGCCTGTAGCGCTACCCTCCTGTTCTTATTTTATTAGCATCCCCTACACACCTGCCCGTCAGATACTTCAAGCGGGACTGCCATTAGCATTGGCTTCCGATTTCAATCCGGGGACTTCGCCCAGTGGAAATATGAATTTTGTAGTGGCCACCGCATGTATCAAAATGAAAATGACACCTGAAGAAGCCATTAATGCTGCGACTATCAATGCCGCCTATGCTATGGAAATTAGTGCCACTCATGGAAGCATAACACGTGGTAAAAAAGCCAACTTTATTCTTACCCAACCAAATATTCACTACCATGAATTACCCTATGCTTTCGGCTCCAACCGCATTGCTAAGATTTTTTTAAACGGTGTGTTGATTCCATAAAAAAAGTCCGAATTTGTGTTCGGACTTTTTTGTATCGATAGAAAATATTAACGAAGCGTAAAACTCGATTTAGAAACCAATTCGCCTTTGTCAAAAATGTTTACAAAATAGGTTCCTTTTTCAAAACTTTTCCCAGGTAAATCCTGACTTACATCGACGGTTTTATTTTCATACTTCACTTTGGCAATGAAGCTATATGTTAGCGACTGTGACCCATAAGACACGGTTTCTTTGTCGCCCAAAACGTTGCTTTTCGAGTCGATGATTTGCACGTAATAATTTTTATCCCCAGACTTTGCCACAGCATTTTCGGCAATAGTGAAACTAATTTTCAAAATATCGGCACGACTGGCTTTGTCTGTTTCAATTTGTTTTCCAGAGTTTTTTTGCTTGTAAGCCGCAGTTTTTAAATTCAATACCGATAATTTTGATGCTTTTTCTACCGTTTTTGACAATTGCTCGTTTTGACCTACCAAAACTTGGTTGTAATTTTTAGAATCTTGAAGTACAACCGCTGTACTGTCTAAATTTTTAGCCAACTTCTGGTTCTCGCCTTTCAACGTTTCGACTTCCATCATTAATGTTTTCATCTTGGCTTCTAGTACTTTGAATTGATCTTTATACTTTTTCAAAGCACCAGCATCCCCTTTGGCTTTTTCCAATTGGGCCATCAATTGCACCACTTTTTCGCGCTCGGCAATCAATTCATCCGACATGGATGTGTTTTCGGCAATGGCGGCATCATAGGTCGCTTTAAGTGATTGAAGGTCTTTGATAACATTATCTTTTTCTGTCGAAACAGCCGTAACCTTTGTTTCCAAATTCTGGGTATCCGTCGTGAGTTTGAAAATGTAAAACAAACTACCCAATAATAAGAGGGCAAGAATTAAAATAATCGCTTTTAACGAAGAGTTGCTTTTCTGATTTTCCATATCAAAAGTTTTTGTAGTAAGACAAATTTAATAATTAATACGAGGATAACGATGGTTTTGGGAATTATATTATTTTTGGACGTTAACTTTTTGTATGGAACATTTAATTCGATTTACGGCTGCTGATTTGTCTAAAATTACCAACCATCGTAGTGGAGAAGTAAAATTTGGGGAACGCATGCAAATAATTCCCGAAAACGAACCTATCGTTGACTACCTAAAAAAGACTGAAGCGCAGTTTGTATTGTTTGGAATACCTGAAGACATTGGCGTTCGAGCCAATTCAGGGCGTCCGGGAGCAGCTACCGCTTGGGAGAGTGCGATTCGAAGCATTGCTAATATACAACACAATCGTTTTTGCAAAGGGTCGCAAATCCTCATCTTAGGAACGCTAAATGTAACGGCTTTAAATCAACAAGCTGATTCTTTACAATTTTCGGAGACTGCCGATCGAAAGACATTCCATACGTTGGTTAGTGAAATTGACAAAGAAGTATCGCATATCATCAGTCTTATTGTTCAAAATGGTAAAATCCCGATTATCATAGGCGGCGGTCATAATAATGCGTATGGTAACATCAAAGGAACGGCTCTAGCCAAAGGAAAACCGATTAATGCTATCAATCTAGATGCCCATTCCGATTTTCGTATTCTTGAAGGGCGACACAGTGGAAATGGTTTTTCGTATGCTTTTGAGGAAGGTTTTTTAAAAAAATATTTCATCTTCGGATTGCACGAAAGTTATACTTCCAAGAATGTTTTAGACAAATTGAAATCGCTCAAGGAACGTGTAATGTATAATACCTATGACGCTTTGAATATTCGTCGGGAGAAAGATTTTCGTTTGGAAATGCAAATTGCCATTGATTTTATAAAATCGGAAACTTATGGCGTTGAAATTGATCTTGACTCCTTACCTATGGTGCCCACGAGTGCCATGACACCTAGTGGCTTTTCGGTGGAAGAAGTTCGCCAATTCGTCTATTTTTTCGGAAAACATACACAAGCCGCTTACTTACATATTTGTGAAGGGGCACCGGCTTTGGACTTTGAAACCAACAAGCATATGGTGGGCAAATTGATTGGCTATTTGGTCACGGATTTTATCAAAGCCAAAAACAGTTTGGATTAATCCCTATCTTTGCGACGATGCTGTGCTAATGCAGCCTTTTGTATGACATTTCAAGACCTCCATTTATTACGCAATATCCAAGAAGCCCTCGCAGAAGAAGGCTATACGCAACCTACTCCAATTCAACAAAAAGCGATCCCTGTTATTCTAAAGGGAGATGACTTGGTGGGTTGTGCGCAAACGGGTACGGGGAAAACGGCCGCTTTTGCGATTCCCATCATTCATCAGATTCATCCCATTGTGGGTTCGGCTAAAAAACGAAAACTAATTCGCGCCTTAATCATTACTCCTACCCGTGAATTAGCGATTCAAATTCAAGAAAGTTTTGCCACCTATGGTCGATATACCAATATTGTGTCTGCGGTACTTTTTGGCGGGGTGAATCAGGTGCCCCAAGTAGACCAACTAAAACGCGGGGTGGATGTATTGATAGCAACACCTGGGCGATTATTGGATTTGCATAAACAAGGACATGTTAATCTTGATCACTTGCATCATTTGGTGTTGGATGAAGCCGACTTGATGTTGGATATGGGATTTATCAACGATGTAAAAAAGATTGTCAAATTAACCCCCGATAATCGTCAAACACTACTCTTTTCGGCGACGATGCCATTACCTATTCGCGAGTTGGCGGAACAGTTTTTGACCCAACCGCAATATGTGACCGTGACCCCTGTTGCTTCAACAGCAGAGAAAATCATCCAATACGTTTATCAAGTTGAAAAAGAGGATAAACGTAAATTGCTCCACGAAATCCTACAAGTGCATCCTGAGGAGCAAATTCTTATTTTCACTCGAACCAAACACGGAGCGGACAATGTGGTGAAATTTTTAAAAAAACAACATTACAAAGCCGAAGCCATTCATGGAGACAAGTCGCAAACGGCGCGTCAACGGGTACTAGAACAATTTAAAAACAAAGAGATTCAACTCCTCGCGGCAACGGATATTGCAGCACGAGGTCTCGACATTGAGAGCTTACCCTTTGTAATTAACTTTGATATCCCCAATATTCCCGACACCTATGTACATCGTATTGGCCGTACAGGGCGGGCTGGAAAAGAAGGAAAAGCGATTTCCTTGTGTGGTAAAGACGAATGGGTATATTGGCAAGCGATTGAAAAATTAATTCGCTTAAAAATAAAAGTAGTCGAAAATCATGCTTTTCCTTGGAAAGATTCAGCTTCGGTAAAGTTGAATGAAAACACAGTAAGTTCAGGAACTCCCAATAAAGATTTTAGAAATAAGAAAAAGTTTTCTTTTCGCGGAAAAAAATCGGGCGGAAAACGATAGTGCTATCGTTCAATTAACGTACTAATCACTTGAAATAGCTTCGAGGGTTCGAAAGGCTTGATGATAATATCATTTATTCCGCTTGACAGGGCTTGTTCTGTGATTTCTTGTTTGTCAAAGGCAGTTAAAGCTACTACAGGCGTTTCGATGCCTTTTTTTCGAATCAATTTTGTGGTTTCAAAACCATTGATAATGGGCATATTGATGTCCATGAGTACCAAATCAAAATGTTCATTTTCCAACAAATCAATAGCAGCATAACCATCATCCAAAATGGTACATTTGAAATGGTGGCTTTCCAATATCTTTTTGGTGACGATTTGATTGATTTTGTTGTCTTCCACGACCAAAATTCGATACACTTGCACGGTCGATAAATCAACATCGATGTTATTAATAATTTCGATGCGTTTTTTTTCATCGGCATCAAAGGCTAATATGAAAGAAAAATTGGTTCCTTTTCCGATTTCGCTTTCCAATTGAATTGTACTTCCGAAGAGCTCCACCAACTTTTGCACGATCGAAAGTCCGAGCCCAGTACCTTGGTAATCTCCTTCTTTACGTTCGATTTGCACAAACTTTTCAAAAATCTTCTTTTGGTCCTCGGGGGCAATTCCTACTCCAGTATCGGCAATTGAAAAATGGATGAAATAACGGGAATCGACTACGTCTTGCAATTGTGCAGTTACGGTCACTGTACCATCTTTGGTGAACTTTAAAGCGTTACTGATCAAATTCATAAAAACTTGCGACAAACGTAATTTGTCACCAATCAAAAATTCTGGTATGGCCGGATCAATATTTTTGACTAAGGTATTGTTGTTTTTCTTGGCGATAAAATCCAACGAATCCACAATAGTATTGATTTCATCAGGAATGTTGAAAATCATATTTTCCAACACAATTTTGTTTTCTTCAATTTTATTGATTTGTAATAAATCATTGACCAAGGATAATAAATAACGTGCAGAGAATTTCAAAGAATTCAAATGCGGACTGTGCGCCAACTCTTTATGTTCGTCCAAAATGATATTGGTAATGCCAACAACGCCATACAAAGGAGTTCGCAATTCGTGGCTTATGGTAGAAACAAACTGAGTTTTTAATTGTGATGCTTCTTCAGCTTTTTCTTTTGCGATTTGTAATTCGGCATAGGCTTGTTGTAACTCGCGGTAGGTTTTATCTCTAAAAATCGAATTGCGATATAACGAAAAGAGCAATAATAAAAGAATAAATAGAATAATCACAAACATTAAAACAATAAGTTTCGACTCTTTTAAGTCCTTACTCTGCTGTGATTTTTCGTCTTCAATCTTGTCGATTTGTCGCTGATAGTCTTCAATCTCTAGCTGACTTCCCGCCAATTTTAC
>NZ_JAIXWA010000063.1 GCF_027482425.1 Flavobacterium sp. | reverse complement strand
TTCTTTCTTCTTTCTTCTTTCTTCTTTCTTCTTTCTTCTTTCTTCTCCTACCAATTCCTTATTTTTGCAGTCCATTTATAATTCATAACTCATAATTCTATAAACATGGCTGTTTGGCAAGAACGTGCAGAACTATTATTTAAAACGGAAGGTTTAGAAAAATTGCGTAAGGCAAATGTATTAGTGGTCGGTTTGGGAGGAGTTGGTTCGTTTGCCGCCGAATTTTTAGCCCGTGCCGGTGTCGGAAAAATGACTATTGTGGATGGAGACGTAGTAGATATTACCAACATTAACAGGCAATTACCCGCCTTGCATTCTACAGTAGGTTTGCCCAAAGTCGAACTGATGGCCGCGCGTTTGTTGGATATTAATCCCGAATTGGAATTGATTCCTTTAAAAGAGTTTTTATCACCAGAGCGGGCCTTTGAATTGGTCTCGCCTGAGTTTGATTATGTCCTAGATTGTATCGATAGTGTGACCCCCAAATTGAATTTATTATTGGCCGCCAAACGCAAAGGCGTCAAAGTAATCAGTAATATGGGCGCAGGTGGAAAATATTTGGCATCCAAGGTAAAAGTCACCGATATCAGCAAAACCGATTACTGTCCCTTGGCCAAACACGTTCGGAAACGCCTTAAAAAGGAAGGAATTTCCGGAGGTATTAAAGTGGTCTATTCCAGCGAACGTCCTGATTATGATAGTGTAAAACACACCGACGGGAGCAATTATAAAAAGTCGTTTTATGGAACGAATTCATGGATGCCTTGCCTGTTCGGACTCCATGCCGCGGAAACCGTAGTACGTTATTTGTTGAAAAAATAATGACACAACAACCCAAAATTCAAGTTCCACCCACAACCGCCGATCGACTGTTCGAAGGGTTGGCGCTACTCATTTTGCTGTGCTCCTGGATTTACGCTTTCGTCATGTACCCAAAGTTGCCCGAAACGATAGCGATCCATTTTGATGGACAAGGGAATCCAGATGGCTATGGCGGGAAAGTATTTTTTCTCGTAGAAACGGCCGTAGGAACAGCTTTGTATGTTTTGCTCACCTTCCTAGGGCGTCATCCCGAATGGTTCAATTATCCGGTTAAGGTGACTACCGATAATGCGCCGCAACTCTTCGGTTGGGCTTTGCAAATGATGCGCAGTTTGAAAGTGGTTCTGGTCGGAATTTTTGCCGCCATCCAATGGCAAACGGTACAAGTGGCAATCCATCCTGATTTTTCGGGAACCTCTTATGTGATTGGAGGCATTTTGGTAGCGCTTTTCGGGACCATTTTTTATTATTTAATCCAACTCTTCAAATACAGCTAATGCTAAAAACCGTCATTTTCGATATGGATGGGGTGATCGTTGATACCGAACCCGTGCATCATTATGCGTATCACCAACTTTTTGACCAATTAGGGATTACCGTTACACCCGAAATGTACGCGTCATTTACAGGAAATTCCACCAAGAATATTTTTCAAAAACTAAAAACAAAATTTGAACTATCCCAATCCGTTGAAGAATTAGTGCAAGCCAAACGCGATTTGTTCAACGCCGCTTTTGACCACAAAGAAGATTTGACACTGCTCGATGGCGTAGAACATTTGATCAAGGAACTCAAAGCGAATGATATTCAACTCATTTTAGCTTCTTCCTCGGCCAAAGTTACGATTCAGAGGGTTTTCAATCGCTTTCAATTGTTTCCTTATTTTACGCATATTGTTTCGGGTGAAGATTTTCCGCAATCCAAACCCCATCCAGCGATTTTTCAAGAGGCGGTACGTTTGTCGCAACACCAAGCCCATGAATGTATTGTGATAGAAGATAGTACCAACGGAATTGCGGCGGCCAAAGGTGCTGAAGTTTTTTGCATTGGTTACGACAGCTTTCATTCTAAAAACCAAGACTACAGTCAAGCCGATTGGGTGGTCAAACATTTTGACGACCTCACCTTTGAGAGAATGACGGCCCGTATTTAATCCCGATTAGGGAAGGTATGTTTGGACAAAACACGACTACTATCCATACGAACTTCGTGTTTTTTGCGCAATCCCCACCAAAAATCAGTGGCTGCTTTTTGCGCTTCTTCCAGGGGTACAATCGGAAAAGGATAATCGTAGCCCGGTTCAAAATGATAGAGCATTTGTTCAATGGGCGTTAGTTTCCAAGGCTCATGAATAAACGGTGCTGGAATATTCCGCAGTTCGGGCACCCACTTGCGAATAAACGTGCCCTCAGCATCATGCTCGATTGAATTTTTGGTTGGATTGTAAATGCGAATCATGTTTATGCCCGTTACGCCTGCTTGCATTTGGATTTGTGGATAATGAATGCCCGGTTCAAAATCTAAAAATTGCTGGGCGAGATGGGGACTGCAATTTTGCCAAGGTTGCATCAAATGATGGGTGTAAAACGAAACCACCAAAGCCCGCATTCGAAAGTTAAGGTAGCCCGTAGTATTCAAACAGCGCATGCAGGCATCGACCAAAGGAACTCCAGTTTGCCCAGTACACCAAGCTTCGTGATAGGCTTCATTTACAGGGAGTTGAATGTGCATATAGCCTTTGTTGACGGGGTGAAATTCCATCGAACATTGCATGTCAAATGTTTGAATAAAATGGGCTTGCCAGCGCAAACGGGAGGCGAAATTGTCGATTTGACGTTTGAATTTTCCTTTTTGACGGGTGTTCCATGTCCATTGATAAATTTCCCGTATGGATACGTTCCCCCAAGCAATATAGGGTGATAAACGGCTACACCCTTTGCGTCCCAATTCGGGTTTGGAAATATGGCGGCTGTAATTTTCAACCCGTTCTTGTAAAAAAGATTGCAGGTAGCGCAATCCCATTCGACGCCCGCCTTTTTGAAAAGGGGTGTCGGAGGGAGTTTCTAGGGATGGAATTTTAAAATGAATTTCTAGCTTTTCGATTTCAGCGTATTTCACAAACGATCGGCCGTTGGCTGTAAACGGAAAGCTGGGTTTTTCCATAAAATCATACCAATCTTCTTTCCATGTTTGTCGGTTTCGTAAGCCCCGAATGACACCATTGGTAACGTATTCAAACCAGGGAATGCCATTAGCGCGCAACAATTCGGCCACAGCGATGTCCCTGTGAAAAGTTCGTTGGATACCCGTTTCTTGATGCGAATAAACTCCAGTGATGCAACACCGGTCTATCAGCTTTTGAAATATACTCGTAGCTTCCTCTTCCACGACCAATATTTGTGTATGGTAAGGCAGAAGCTCCTGTTGTAAATCCTGCAAACTTTGTCGGATAAAATCAAAATGGCGTACACTGTAATGGCAATCCTGTAGTAGGGAGGGTTCAAAAATATACAGCAAAAGGACTTTTTCCTTGCTTTCTAAAGCACGAAATAAAGCTTCGTGGTCCTGCAAGCGTAAGTCGCGTTTAAGCCATACCAGTTTCATAAGGTGTACATTTGGGTTATCCTACAGCTGCTTTGTACACCCTTAAACAACGATCACGGGCTTCTTTATGGTCGACAATGGGTTGGGTATACGCTGAAGTATCTACTTCGGGAACCCAATGGCGAATGTATTTCCAATCTTTATCAAATTTTTTTTGCTGCTCCGTGGGATTGAAAATACGAAAATACGGAGCGGCATCTACACCACTTCCTGCGGCCCATTGCCAATTGCCAACATTACTAGCTTGTTCGTAGTCGAGGAGTTTTAAGGCAAAATAACGTTCACCCCAGCGCCAATCGATAAGGAGATGTTTGCATAAAAAACTGGCCGTAATCATGCGAACACGGTTGTGCATATGGCCTGTCGCATTGAGTTCGCGCATCCCAGCATCGACGATAGGGTAGCCCGTTTGTCCTTGACACCATTTTTCAAACCAATCGGTATTGTTGTCCCAATCAATCTCGTCGTATTTCGACTTAAAGCTTTGATGAACGGTGTGCGGAAAATGCCATAGAATTTGCATAAAAAATTCGCGCCAAATCAGTTCATTCCAAAAGGTTTCGTTTTTCTCGGCAATCGCTTTGGCAATCATTTGTCGAATAGAAACAGCACCAAACCGTAAATAGATGCCCAAAAATGAGGTCTTATTCAGTGCCGGAAAGTTGCGAGTGGCTTCATAATTTTGAATCAAAGAAGCCGAAATATCATAGGGGCGAACTGTTATCTTAGAAGGTTTAAATCCAATGTCTTCCAAAGATAAAAACGGATAATCATGGGCGGCCACTTGATTTAGCATTGTCTCCGAAGGATAATGCGTCAAGGTAATGGTTTTGAAACGTTCTTTCCAACGTCGGCTGTATGGCGTATACACTACGTAAGGCGTTCCATCGTCTTTAACCACTTCACTTTTTTCAAAAATTACTTGATCTTTCGAAGTTTTAAAAGCAATGTTATGCGCTTGAAAGAGTTGGTGCAACGTCTTGTCTCGTTTACGGGCATAGGGTTCATAATCGTGGTTGGTATATACGGTATCGATAGCGTGCTTCTTTACCAAATCGGTAAAAACCGCTTCCGGTGTTCCATGAAAAACGGCCAAAGATTTACCTACTTTTTGTAAGGCGCTTTGAATTTGTTCCAAACATTGGTGGATAAAACTCACCCGCGCATCATGGGGAGGAAGCTGCGAAAGAATTGAGGTGTCAAAAATAAAAATAGGCAAAACAGGATGGCCGCTGTTCAACGCATGAAATAGCCCCACATTGTCAAACACCCGAAGGTCTCTTCGAAACCAAAAAACCGATACCTTATCCATTGATCAAAAGCGTAGACATTCCACCATCAACGGCAAATACTTGTCCTGTAATCCAATTGCTTTGATCGCTCAACAAAAAGGCTGTCATTTGCGCTATATCCTGAGGCGTTCCCACTTTTTTCATCGGGTTACGTAACGCCGCTTTTTCCTTCTTCTCCTCCGAATTTAAAAATTTGTCTGCCAAAGGGGTGTCCGTTAACGAAGGGGCAATTACGTTCATACGAATTTTCGGAGCATATTCGGCGGCAAAGGCTTTAGCAAAACCTTCAATGGCTCCTTTGGCGGCAGCAACTGAAGTGTGAAATGGCATTCCCATGGTAGCGGCTACCGAACTGAAGGCAATGACACTCGATTGTGAAGCTGCGGTGAGTTGGGGAAGTACCGTTTGCATTACTTTGACCAATCCTAAAAAGTTGATTTGTAAATCGGACTCAAAGGCTTCGGGTTTTAAACCTCTAAACGGACGTAAGTTGATGCTCCCTGGTAAGTAAACCAATCCGTGAAGTTCGGCAGGTAACGCACTTGTATCCAAAGTGTTTTGTGTAGCATCAAATGGGATGTGGGTCAACTTTAAATCGCCCAAGTCTTCAGCACTTCGGGAGGCTACATAAAGGTTCGTCTCAAATTGCAATTGTTGGGCTAAGGCACGTCCAATTCCTTTGGAACCGCCAATGAGTAGTATATTTTTCATGATTATTATGATTTATATTCACCAAATAATTCGACAAGTTTTTTAGTGCGGTAAGCAAAAATTTGCTCCAACCGCGGACGAACCAACACAGGATGCATCAGTTGTCCCAAAACGCCCATGGGCAATTTGTAATCGACTATATCTTCCATTTCAACACCACCTGGAATTTCTTTGAAAAAATGTTTGTGGTGCCATAATGCATAAGGACCGAAACGTTGTTCATCGACAAAATATTCTTTGTCGATTACGTGCGTAATTTCGGTTACCCATTTCATGGGAATCCCTAAAAGCGGGGTCACAATATATTGAATTACCTGTCCAGGATACATCTTTCGATCCGCTCCTGAAAGCGTCTTGAATCCCATATCGACGGGCGTTATGGTGTTCAAGTTCATAGGGTCGGAAAAGAAATCCCAAGCTTGCTCCAAGGAAATGGGCAATTTTTGTTTAGACTTAAGGGTGTAAATTTTCATACGTTGGTATTTTCGGTAAAGATATATTTTGTTTAACAAACAGAAAAATAAGTTAAACAATAATTATATTCATTTAAGTTTAAATTAACAGTTTGCCTACTGTGATTTAGTAATTTTGACAATACTAAAAAACAGAACAAATGAAAAAACTAATCTATGCTGTTGCCTTTATGTTGGCCACCTATGCCATTGAAGCGCAAGTAAAAACACCACAGCCGAGTCCCAAGACCACCGTGCAACAAGTAGTCGGTTTAACCGATGTAACTTTAGACTATTCGCGTCCCAGTGCTAAAGGGCGAACTATTTTTGGGGATTTGGTTCCTTTTGGGAAATTATGGAGAACGGGAGCTAATTATAATTCCCTCATCACTTTTTCTGACGATGTTACCATTGAGGGTAAGGTATTACCGAAAGGGAAATATGCCTTATTTACGGTGCCTAAAGCGGATACTTGGGAAATAATTTTTTACAAGAATACCGACAATTGGGGCACTCCCGAAGAATTTAAAGAATCGGAGGTAGCCTTACGCGCTAATGCCAAACCGATTTTGACGGATCGTCGTGTGGAGACGTTGACCTTAAGTATCGGAAATGTTACCAATGATTCGGCGGAGTTGGAAATTGCTTGGGAAAAAACGTTTGTGGCATTAAAATTTGAAGTGCCTTCCAAAAAAGCGGCCATGGCGAGTATTACAAAAGTATTGGCGGGTCCTACGGCAGGCGATTATTTCTCTGCAGCGCAGTACTATTACCAAGCCAACATTGACCACAACAAGGCGTTGGAGTTTATCAACAAAGCCATCGGAATGGTAAAACCAGGTGAAGATGCACCGTTTTGGTATTTACGATTAAAGTCCTTGATTCAAGCGAAATTAGGCGATAAAAAAGGCGCTATCGAAACGGCTAAGTTGTCGTTGGCAGGTGCCCAAAAAGAGAAAAATGAAGATTATGTCAAAATGAATAATGACTCTATCAAAGAGTGGAGTAAATAAGTAAAAGGCCCCGACAAGGGGCTTTTTTTTTAGATGTACCTTTGCAATATGACGTCCAAACCACGAAAAAACCGAAAAAATGAAGAACGGTACAATGTCATCACCCACGGGATAGGCACTGTTTTGTCATGTATAGCCCTTCTTTTATTGCTTCAAAAAAGTCTGCTGTACTCCGATTGGCTGACGCCCATTGCTGCGATGATTTTTGGTGGTAGTTTATTACTGTTATATGCAGCTTCAACCTTTTACCATGCGGTTTGGCGTCTGCGTCATAAAAAATGGGGACAGCGCCTGGATCATTTGAGTATTTATGTTCTTATTGCTGGTACGTATACTCCCGTCGTTTTGGTGGGACTTCAAGGCGTATGGGGTTGGACGTTGCTTGTCGTCATTTGGACTTTAGCTATCGTCGGTTTCGGTTTCAAATTCTCGCGTTTTCGCCACCAAGAACGCATTTCCCTTGGCTTGTATGCCTTGATGGGTTGGCTGTGTGTCATTGCTCTTGACCCTATGATAGAACGACTATCGCTATCAGCGCTCATCGGAATTGCTTTAGGAGGATTCTTTTACACGGTTGGAATTTACTTTTATGCCAACGATCGAAAACGCTATTATCATCCCATTTGGCACCTTTTTGTTTTGGCAGGAAGTGCCAGTCATTTTGTAGCCATTTATTATTATATACTTCCCTAAGTTAAGGTTATTTCTTCGGTAGTTTCAATTGAATTGGGGGCTTTGGGTTGTGTTTTTTGAATTATCCATGACAAGGTGATGGTTAGCATGGCTCCAATAAAATTCAGCCATAAGAAACTCACGACATCCAAATAGTAAATGTAGAAAATCAATAATTGGCAAAGAACCGCGCCATAGAAAATCGCATGGGCCTTGATCGAACGGATATAGAAGCCTACCAAGAAAATACCCAAAACAGTGCCATAAAAAATAGAACCAACGATGTTAACCAATTGAATCAAGTTTTCAAAAAGCGTTCCCACACAGGCAAATAAGATGGCAATTATGCCCCAAAGTAAAGTGAAATAACGGGTGGCCATGACATAATGCCGGTCGCTTTTTTCAGTTTTTAGATTTCGTTTATAGATATCAATTGCCGTGGTAGACGCTAAGGCATTCAATCCTGAAGCCGACGAAGACATAGCCGCTGAGAGAATTACGGCCAACAGTAAACCAATCAGTCCTTTCGGAAGGTAATTCAAGATAAAGTACAAAAACACATAATCTTTATCGTTGGTTTCCGCTTTTGGGTCGGCTTTGGCAATCAACTCTTTGGCTTGGTCACGAAGGTCTCGCTCTTTCCCTGAAATAGCTGTCAAACGATTCCGTAAAATGGGGTTATCGTAATTTTGATTGAGATGGTCAATATACAGTAAGTTGTATTCTTTTTTCTCTTCGGTTAGGGCTTTGAGTTGCTCTTCCAACTGCTGGTATTGGGCAGCATAAGGCGATTTTTCAATAGCAGCTTTATTGACAGGGTTAAAATTTAGAGGCACTTCATGAAATTGGAAGAACACAAATACCATGACGCCAATCAAAAGAATAAAAAACTGCATGGGAACCTTCAAAAACCCATTCATAATCAAGCCCATCTGACTCTCTTTGTCTGATTTCCCCGAAAGATAACGGCCTACCTGCGATTGGTCGGTACCAAAATAAGCTAAGCTCAAGAAAAATCCACCCGCAATTCCGCTCCAAATGGTATAGCGCGTTTCAGGATCAAATGAAAAATCGACAATATTCATTTTTTCATTGGCACCTGCGATATGCAACGCATTGGAAAAGGTCATATCGTTGGGCAACATGTATAAAATGAGAAAAAACGTAATAAACATCCCACTCATGATGACAAACATCTGCTGCTTTTGGGTGACATTGACTGCCTTAGTTCCTCCCGAAAACGTATAGATGATAACAAGGATTCCAATGATGACGTTGAGTAACGTTAGATTCCACCCCAAAAGCGTTGATAAAATGATGGAGGGAGCGTAAATGGTCAATCCCGTTCCCAACCCGCGTTGAATCAAAAAGAGAATAGAGGCGAGCGATCGAGTTTTTAAATCAAATCGCTGTTCCAAGTACTCGTAAGCCGTATAGACCCGTAATTTGTGATAAATGGGAATAAAGGTGAGCGAAATGACCACCATAGCAATGGGCAAACCAAAGTAAAATTGCACAAAGCCCATGCCATCGTGGTAGGCTTGCCCGGGTGTAGAGAGAAAGGTAATCGCACTGGCTTGTGTAGCCATCACCGAAATACCTACTGTAAACCAATTGGTTTGTTTGTTGCCCAAAATATATTCCTCGACATTACGGCTTCCTTGGGTTTTGTATACCCCATACACCACAATGGTAAGTAGTGTGACCGATAAAATAATCCAATCGATTTGCTGCATCTAGGAGTAATTTTGCATGAGTAAAAAGAAAATCAAGATATACACAGCGTTAATAACCAACAGCCATGTGTATCGATTGGTCCAGCGGGATTCATTGTCTGATTTCATATGCATTTATTTTCCGGCCGAAATTAAATTGGCCAATAATCGATAAGCCCCTGGAACTCCTTCTGGGAGCTCTCGGAAAAAGCTTAACCCCGTGTAAATATACGTTCCTTTTCCATACGATGCTACCAACAAAGCGCCGTCTTTTGGTTTTTCTCCCGTATCATTAGCCGAAAGGAGTGCCGTGTA
>NZ_JAIXWA010000060.1 GCF_027482425.1 Flavobacterium sp. | reverse complement strand
TTCTCCTTTTTTATTTACAGGTATGTCCTTTTCCACCGGAGGATATTCGGCTGAATACGGGGAGGCGCTTTCCAGTGTATTATTGCTGAACTCAAAGGAAGAAGAAGTAACCGAACGAACCGATTTATCGTTTATGACCGTAGGACTCGGGGTGGCCAATACCCAAGCCTGGGACAAGCAGTCGTTGACCTTCAATATGGTCTACTTGAATTTGGAACCCTACCAACAATTGATTCCTCAAAACATTACATGGAACAAACCGTATCAATCCCTGTCGGGAGAGGTAGTGTATCGCTATCGTTTTACCTCAGGATTGTTAAAAGTCTACACAGCGTTTGATCATGCGACTTTTGACCTTAATCAGGAAAGTATCAATACCCCACAGCCTACACGGGTAGCGCTCGCCAATACCAATGGGTATACCAATATTTCGTTCAAGGGAAGTATTGGCGATGGGTGGCAACTTACCACAGGCGCTAGTTTTGGTCATGGTAAAAATCAAATCGATCTCGAACAAGACGAGGTGTACAATCAAGAAAATGCAGCTCATTTTAAACTCAAATTGCGAAAATCGTATTCCGATCGGTTCAAATGGAGTATAGGGGTAGATCAATTTGTTACCGGATTTAAGGAACTATTTTCCAATACCGCCGTCCGTTTTTCCAGTGGGTATGATTTTCCTCTAAGTGCAGCATTTACCGAAGTCGATTGGATTTTTTCCAAAAAGGTCGCCGCCAAAATCGGGGCTCGGCTAGCTTACAATGGGATACTAAAGGAAACGCAACTCATGCCACGGCTTTCCTTAGCCTATAAATTTGCCAAAAACCACCAGTTTTCATGGGCGTATGGAACCTTTACCCAAGCCCCAAGAGCCGATTATTTGAAGTATGCCACCACGATTCAAAGTGAACGCGCCGCCCATTACATCATGAATTATATGTATACGCACGATCGGCAAACTTTTCGGGTGGAAGCCTATGAAAAAGCCTATACCGATTTGATTCAATTCAATACCCAAACGCCACAATTCAATAGCGATTTCTCCAATGGTGGGTCGGGCTATGCGCGTGGACTCGATGTTTTTTGGCGGGATGCGAAGTCGATTAAAAACTTGGAGTATTGGGTGTCGTATTCGTTTATTGATAGCCAACGCAATTACCGTAATTTTCCAAACACGGTTACCCCCAATTTTATTGCCAAACACAGTATATCGCTGGTTGGCAAGTATTGGATTAACGACTGGAAATCGCAATTGAGTGTGACCCAAGTCCTCAGCTCGGGGCGCCCTTACAATAATCCCAACGAGTCCCTTTTTATGAATGGACGAACCAAGCCGTTTTCCAATTTAAGTTTAAGTTGGGCCTATCTTATTTCCGCTCAAAAGATTTTATATTTTTCGGTCAACAACATACGCGGCACCCAAAATATCTTGGGCTATGAATACGCCAATACGCCCGACACTAATGGGGTGTTTAACCGACGGATCATCGAACCCACTGCCGATCGATTCTTTTTTGTGGGCTTCTTTTGGACCTTAAGCGATAACAAAAAAGACGATCAGCTAAATAATTTATAGGCAGCAAACGTGGGGTGCTCCTACGAACATTCCTCCCGCTCTCCACTGTATCCCCGATCGAAATCGGGGGATGTCGTTGTGATCGGGGCTGTATACACGAATAGGTTCCAAAAGAAAAAGGGATTGTCATACTAACAATCCCTCTTTATCGCTTTGATTTTTCGCTTCCTTATTTTTTCATTTTGATATCAAAACGATCCAATTGCATCACTTTGTTCCATGCAGCGACAAAGTCAGTTACCATTTTTTCTTTGGCATCACTACTGGCGTAAACTTCAGCCAAAGCGCGCAATTCAGAATGTGAACCGAAAATAAGATCCGCACGCGTCGCGGTCCACTTCACAGCATCCGTTTTACGATCACGACCTTCGAATTTTTCTTTATCTGCATCGGTCGCTTTCCATACGGTATTCATATCCAATAAATTCACAAAAAAGTCATTGGTTAACGCACCCACACGCGTGGTTAAAATACCCGTATTTTCGTCCGAATGATGCACGCCCATAGCCCGCATACCACCCAATAAAACGGTCATTTCAGGGGCTGTAAGGGTTAACAATTGTGCCTTGTCGACCAACAATTCTTCGGTGGTAAAGGTATAGCGTGTTTTTTTGTAGTTGCGGAAACCGTCGGCCATAGGTTCCAAAACTGCAAACGAAGCTACATCGGTTTGCTCTTGGGTAGCATCCATGCGTCCTGGCGAGAAGGGAACCGTAACAGAAACGCCTGCCGCTTTGGCTGCTTTTTCAACGCCTACATTTCCAGCCAAAACAATCAAATCGGCCATCGAAACTTTTTTGGTACCCGAGGTGGTGTGGAATTTCTTTTGAATCCCTTCCAATACCCCCAATACTTTGTTCAATTGCGTCGGATTATTACTTTCCCAATTACGTTGGGGTAACAAACGAATGCGGGCTCCATTGGCACCTCCTCTTTTATCTGAACCACGGAATGTAGACGCAGAAGCCCAAGCCGTTTCCACCAATTCTTGCGTACTTAAACCGGAGTTGGCAATGGCTGTTTTTAAACTTGTGATGTCTTTGGCATCCACCAACGGATGGTTTACCGCTGGTATCGGGTCTTGCCAAATCAATTCTTCTTTGGGAACTTCGGGACCAACATGACGTGTTTTGGGCCCCATGTCGCGGTGCGTAAGCTTATACCATGCACGAGCAAAGGCATCTTCAAACGCCGCAGGATTGTCCAAGAAATTGCGTGAAATTTTTTCATAGACAGGATCAAAACGCAACGACAAGTCGGTGGTCAACATGGTTGCTTTGTGTTTTTTATTGGCATCAAAAGCATCCGGAATGATGTTGGCTCCGTTTTTGGCCACCCATTGATGGGCTCCTGCCGGACTCTTGGTCAATTCCCATTCGTTGCCAAACAAAAGATTGAAGTAATCATGTCCCCATTTGGCAGGCGTAGTGGTCCACGTCACTTCCAATCCTGACGTAATCGCATCAGCCCCTTTTCCGCTACGATAGGTACTGGTCCAACCCATGCCTTGCTCTTCAATAGAAGCCGCTTCGGGTTCGGGCCCCACATGTGAAGCTGCCCCTGCACCGTGCGTTTTCCCGAAGGTGTGTCCCCCTGCAATTAACGCCACGGTTTCTTCGTCGTTCATACCCATGCGACCAAACGTTTCGCGAATGTCTTTGGCGGCAGCTACTGGATCGGGATTGCCATTGGGTCCTTCAGGATTCACGTAAATCAATCCCATTTGAACCGCAGCCAACGGATTTTCTAATTTCCCGTCTTGGTAGCGCTTGCTGTTGTCCAACCATTTGGATTCAGAGCCCCAATACACATTAGATTCGGGTTCCCAAACGTCGGCGCGTCCTCCTGAGAATCCAAACGTTTTGAATCCCATTGATTCCAAAGCCACATTTCCAGTCAAGATCATCAAATCTGCCCAAGAGATTTTGTTTCCATATTTTTGCTTGATAGGCCAAAGCAAACGTCTTGCTTTATCTAAATTGGCGTTGTCTGGCCAGCTGTTTTGTGGAGCAAAACGTTGTTGCCCTGAACATGAACCGCCGCGGCCATCACCTGTACGATAGGTTCCCGCACTGTGCCACGCCATACGAATGAATAACGGACCGTAATTACCAAAATCGGCGGGCCACCAATCTTGTGATTGGGTTAATACCGCTTGAATGTCTTTTTTCAACGCCACATAATCCAATGACTTGAACGCTTTGATATAGTCAAAATTGGCCTCCATCGGGTTGGTTAAGTTTGAATTTTGTCGCAACACCGATACGTTCAACTGACTGGGCCACCAATCACTGTTCTTGGTGGTTTTGGCTTGTGTAGTGGGTTTGGTCGCGTCCATGGTACCGTTGTGGAACGGACATTGGGACAAATCTTTGGCGGTATCCTGTGCATACGCTCCAAAGGCAATTGCACCCATCGCCATGAGATACATCGTTTTTTTCATCATAGTATTCGGTTTTATGTTTGTTTGTAATTTGTTACATCATGTAAAAATAAGTGGTATATTTGATTGATAAAAACGATATTTTCAAACACAATATTGATAACATCAATGAATATACGTCAGTTTGAGTATGTATTGGCGGTGGCAGAGGTGCGCCACTTTGAATGGGCCGCTGAAAAATGTTTTGCTACCCAATCGACCTTGAGTACCATGGTGTCCAAGTTTGAAGAAGAATTGGGGATTACGATTTTTAATCGAAAGAAAAAACCGGTAGAAATTACAGCTGAGGGCGAAGTCATTATCGAACAAATCAAAGCGATACAGTCCCAAATCGGGGTGTTGAATGAATTGGCCAAAGAATTCAAAGGCGAAGTAGACGGTACCTTGACTTTGTCGGTCATTCCTACGATTGCCCCTTTTTTATTGCCCTTATTTTTGCAATCGTTTGCCGAAAAATTTCCGCAATTGCAGATTGAAGTTCGCGAGCAAACTACCGGTGAAATCACGCGTTTATTGAAGGCGCGGGAGTTGGATATCGGCATTTTATCCTTGCCCATCAATGATCCCGACCTCATTGAAATTCCGCTCTACGACGAACCCTTTTTGTTGTTGGATTGTGGCAATCGATATGCCAATCCCGTGCGCCCTGAGGCCTTGAATCCGAGTGATATTTGGTTGATGGAGGAGGGGCATTGTATGCGAACACAAATTGTGACTTTTTGTGATTTGGAAACCCGTATGGCAACCCCTCCGTTTAATTTCAATTTCAAAGCTGGTTCGATCGATAGTTTGTTGCGGTTTGTCAAAGCCAATAATGCGACAACCTTATTGCCCTATTTAGCCACTACAGCATACAGTACAGTTGAAATGCAAAAATTACGCGAATTTCAAGCGCCAGTTCCCATTCGATCCGTTGGTTTGGTGGTGCATCGGCATTTTGTAAAACGACGGGTATTGTATTTTTTAGAACAAGAAATCCTAAAGCAAGTGCATCCCATTTTACCCAAAACTGCTGAAGCTTTATTGTTAAATCCGGTATAAAGAGGTACTCTTTTTATTCCCTAGTAACGTTACTAGTATCAAAGTTGACAGTTCATCCGCTCTTTTTGACGGTTCGGTCGTTATAAATTGTATGTCCTAAGTGAAGTTGCGAATTTTGACTCAGAAAATAGCAGGAGTCTATTTCAAGAAACAAAAGAATCACTTAAATTACACTCGTATGAATAATGGTATTACAATTTTAGCTTTTTTATTGGTCCAATGGATGACCGCACAAACTACATTTGAACAAGGAATGGGGAAAGCCTTGCAATTATGGGGCGAAGGAAAACCCACAGAGGCCTCGGCTTTGCTTGAGCGTATTGCTGCTGCCGAGAAAACAAGTTGGTTGCCCAATTACTACGTCGCTTTAATCCAAACGACAGAGGCTTTTGACCCTAAGAATCGGGATAAAGTGAATGCGCTTTTGACCCAAGCCCAGCGCGCTTTGGATGTTGAAATGACCAAGACCCCCGATAATGTGGAGTTGATTATTTTACAAGCCTTAATTCATACCGCTTGGATTGCCTCCGACCCGATGACCAATGGTATGCGACTTTCTCCTACTGTGATTGGTTTGTACAATAAAGCCTTGGCGATGGCGCCCAATAACCCGAGAGCTGTATTTGGGAAAGCGGAATTTGAAATTGGAGGTGCCCAGTGGACCGGTGCCGATGTGAAGGCCTTATGCAAAGATGTAGAACGCGCTCTAGTGCTTTTTACAGCCGAAGCCCCTACCATGCCCTTTGCGCCTCGTTGGGGTGCTGATCGTGCCAAAGCACAATTGGCGCAATGCAAGCCGTAAGAAGTAAACTATCATAGGGGAGCGAATTAAACTTCGTTCCCGCAACATCAAAAAATGAAATTATGAAATTGATAAAAGAATTTCCCCGCGCTTTTGGGATCACCCTGATCATTTTTTTTGCCTTATTGGGCGTAAATATCCTCATGGGCGCGCAACCCGATTTTTACAAAGATATTGTACCATTATTTCTATATACGATGGTCTATGGCTTGGTGTTGTATTATGTGAATGCTCTAGTGTTCATGGGATTGGATCGTGTTTTTACGGTCGATCGTTTTACGCCAAGACGCTTGATAATTGGTTTTTTTAGTTCTTTTTTCTTGACGTTGTTCACCATCTTTGTGTTGCATTTTTTGGAAGATGTTATCCTTAACGGGCGGTCCGTTACGCAGTTTTTAGCCGAAGAAAAGCCTTCCAATTATTTAGTTTCAATCATCATTACCCTCATCGTTTCACTATCCATTCATGCGTTTTATTTTTATAAAGCGTTAAACGAACGTCGTATTAAAGAGCAACAAGTCATTGCAGGAAGTGCTAATGCGCGGTTTGAGAGTTTAAAAAATCAAATAGACCCTCATTTTTTATTCAACAGTCTCAATGTGTTAAGTTCGCTTATCGAGGAAAATCCCGATGTGGCGCAGCGTTTTACCACTTCATTGTCTAAAATCTATCGTTATGTGTTGGAGCAAAAAGATAAAGAGTTGGTTCCTGTTCAAGAAGAATTGGCCTTTGCCAAAACCTATATGAATTTGTTGAAAATGCGGTTTGAAAACAGCATCACCTTTACTTTACCTGATGTGACGTCACTTCCAGAACAAGCGTTTGTAGTGCCTTTATCGCTTCAGTTATTGTTGGAGAATACCATAAAGCACAATGTGGTGAGTGAGCAAAAACCATTGCATATTGCCATTACCCTCGAAGGAGGCTACCTCTCTATTCAGAACGATTTACAAAAGAAAGAAGTGCTGCAAGACCGCCGCGGCGTTGGCCTCCAAAATATTGTCAGTCGGTATGCGATTGTTACCCAACGCAGTGTTCGCATTGAGCCAACGAACTCTTATTTCACCGTTAAAATTCCTTTACTCACCGAAAAAACAACACTTATGGATAGAGCAATTACGACCGAAAACACCGCTTATTTTAGAGCCAGAGAGCGGGTGGAAAAATTACGTGAGTTCTATGCGAATCTTATCTCCTACTGCTTTGTAATCCCTTTGTTGGTGGGTGTCAATTTATTTCAAGGGGGATTCCATTGGTTTTGGTTTCCGATGTTGGGCTGGGGGATTGGACTTCTATTTCACGCCTTCGGGACGTTTGGGTATGGACGGCAATGGGAGGAGCGAAAAATTCAAGAAATCATGCAAAAAAATTCAAAAACAAACCAATGGAACTAAAGCACAATTTTCAAGAATCATTTGATCACGATGCGTATCAAAAAGCGAAACAGCAAGTCGCTGAAATTCGCGGATTTTATATTCATTTACTGGTATTTATCTTAACGAATGTATTTTTCCTTGTCGTGAATTTGAAGTATTCCCCCAAGCATTTATGGTTTTTTTGGCCAACGTTTGGGTGGGGGATAGGGGTGTTATTTCATGGATTGCACGTATTTTCCTTCTCATCTTCCTGGGGAAAAGCGTGGGAGGAGCGCAAAATTCGAGCGTTTATGGAAAAAGAAAGACAACAACAAAAACAACACTAATATGACACCAAACGAACAATACGCTTATGACGCAGCGGTTAAACGCGTAAAAAAGATAAAAGGATTTTACAGCCATTTGTTGGTTTACATTATCGTAAATCTATTCCTCATTGTAACCCAAATTCAAGGATTAGAGGAAGGAGAAACCTTGTGGCAATTTCGTGTATTTAGTACCGCCTTTTTTTGGGGAATTGGACTCGTAGCGCACGGATTATCCGTATTTATTCCTGAATATTTTTTGGGGAAAGAATGGGAAAACCGCAAGATTAAAGCTTTCATGGAACAAGAACAACGCCAACACGGAAAATTCAAATAATAACACTAAGCTTTTTCAAATTAATAACCCACACTCATGAAAGTATTGATTATAGAAGACGAAAAGCCAGCCGCACGTTTGTTGCAACGAAAAGTCGAAAAATTAGGCTTGCAAGTCCTTGCGTTATTACACTCCGTGGAAGCATCAATCGCTTGGTTTGAATCCCAACCGCATCCGGATTTAATTTTTCTCGATATCCAACTCTCCGACGGATTATCCTTTGAAATTTTTGAAGCTGTTGCGATTAAGAGTCCCATCATTTTTACAACCGCTTACGACGAGTACGCTTTACGGGCATTTAAAATGAATAGTATCGATTATTTGTTGAAACCGATTGATGAAGAGGAATTGGAAGCCGCGGTATTGAAATTCAAAAGCCGCTCAGATACGATGGTAAATCCCTCGATGGCCTTGGATTTTGAAACGATTCGTAAACTCTTGATTAACCCCCTCGATCGCAACTACAAACAACGCTTTACGTTGAAAGTGGGTCAGCAATTGAAGATGATCCCTATCGATACTATTGAATGCATTTACAGCGAAAATAAGGGAACATTTCTGCACACTATAGATAACCGAAACTATTTGTTGGATCAGTCGCTTGAACAGGTCGAACAAGAATTGGATCCCAGTGCCTTTTTTAGAGTATCCCGCAAATTTATCATCGCCCTAAAGGCCATCAAAGCGATTCAAGTCCACAGCAACTCGCGGTTAAAAGTAGTATTGCCAACCTATCATGCCGAAGAAATCATTGTGGCTCGGGAACGCGTTGGTGATTTTAAATCGTGGATTGAGTAGGCAATACGTTAGGCTTTCCGCAACCGGTGCATCGTAAAGGTGATCGCCGCCAACAAAAAGAACGCCACCGCTTGATGCGTCACGCCTAACCACAAAGGAACACTATACAATAAGGTGAAGATCCCTAAAGTTACTTGAACGAAAACCACAACCAACAGGGCTGTTATTCCTTTTTTCTGGGTTGTAGAAAGCGCATATTTCCGACTTTTAATGGCCAAGTAAACGATAAAACCTACGACCACATAAGCCAAGGTGCGGTGTATAAACTGTACGCCACTTTTTCCTTCGGTGAAACGCAACAACCAATTGGGTTTTTCCAAACAAATGCTATCATGGAAAAACTGTCCGTCACTCATTAAGGGCCAATGGTTGTGAATATACCCTGCATCCAAACCGGCTACAAATCCTCCCCAAATAATTTGTACCACAACCAGTACCCAAGTCCAAAGCGCAATTTTACCCAATGGCGCAATGCGTTCCGAAATGCCTTGGTATTTTAAGTCCAAAGCAATCCACAAGGTATATGCAAAAGTGAGGAAGGCAAAGGTAAGGTGCAAAGACAATCGGAAATGACTCACATCGGGCTGGTTGAAATCGATCAAGCCACTTTTGACCATAAACCAACCCAAAAATCCTTGAAAGGCACCCATGCCTAATAAAATCATGCACTGGAATACCGTTCGTTGCGTCATTCGTTTTTGAATTAAAAAATAGATAAACGGAATCAAAAAGACGAAGCCTAAAATCCGTGCAATAAAGCGGTGGAACCATTCCCAAAAGTAGATGAACTTATAGTCCGCCAATGTAAAGTGGCTATTAATGCGTTGGTATTCGGGAAACTTTTTGTATTCTTCAAAAGCGGTTTGCCAAGCGGCATCACTCAATGGGGGAAAGGTGTCGGTGACCAAATGCCAATCCGTCATCGATAATCCTGAGCCTGTCAAGCGCGTGATTCCTCCCACCACAACCATTACAAAAACCAAAATACAGCCGGTAAACAACCAATTGATAACGCCTTTATCCGCTTTCATAAGAAAATTTTTAAGCCCCACAAAGGTACAGTACAGACTTGAATTGCATCGATTAAACAGTGGTTAATTTTTTGTTTTTTTCAACGAAATTGAAGAGGTAATGGAGCCTAATTTAGCATTACTCAGAAGCTCTGCCTCTCAGCAGCTTAGGAGCTATACCAACCTCATTTCTTTCGCTTTCGCAACTACAAAAGCATAAGCCGCTTCATATTCGTTGGGAATTTCTCCTTCCAAAATGGCTTCTTTCACCGCCTCTTTCAATTGTCCCACTTCGCGTGAAGGTTTCAGATTGAACCGTTCCATAATTTCCTCTCCCGTGATGGGCGGTTGAAAATTGCGCACTTGGTCTCGCGCTTCAACTTCCACTATTTTTTGGCGCACGAGTTCAAAGTTTTTATGGTACTTTTCAAACTTCTTCGGATTTTTGGTAGTAATGTCCGCCTCGCACAACGTCATCAGTGATTCTACATCTTCACCGGCATCAAAAATCAACCGTCGTACCGCACTATCCGTGACAATGTCTTGCGAAAGTACAATCGGGCGGGAACTCATCATCACCATTTTCTGCACAAACTTCATCTTTTGATTCAAAGGCATATGCAAACGCGCAAAGATTTTCTTCACCATTTTACCGCCCAAAAATTCATGACCGTGAAAGGTCCATCCTTGTTTTTTATGAAACCGCTTCGTAGGCGCTTTCCCGATATCATGCAAAAGTGCTGCCCAACGCAACCAGAGATCATCGGTTGTTTTACAAATGTTATCGACGACTTCTAGCGTATGGTAGAAATTGTTTTTATGGGTGTGTCCTTCGACTTCTTCGACCAAATTTAAAGCGGTCAATTCAGGTATAATCCGCTCCAAAAGTTGGGTTTGATACAACAATAAAAAACCCGATGATGGCTGCGGTGTTTGTAGTATTTTATGCAATTCATCCACAATTCGTTCCCCCGAAATAATATCGATACGGTACGCATTTCGCGCTATGGCCTCCAAGGATTCGGGAGCAATGGAAAAATGCAATTGGGTTGCAAACCGAATGGCGCGCAACATCCGTAACGGATCGTCCGAGTACGTAATGTCCGGGTTCAACGGCGTTCGTATCACTTTGGCTTCCAGGTCGGCAACGCCCCCAAACGGATCAATTAATGCGCCATAATTGGTCGAGTTCAATGAAAAAGCCAAGGCGTTGATGGTAAAGTCCCGACGGTTTTGATCGTCTTCTAGCGTGCCAGCATCGACCAAGGGGTTGCGACTTTCTTCGGTATAACTTTCTTTTCGCGCACCCACAAATTCGATGTCCATATCCTTGTAGCGCAACATGGCCGTTCCATAGTTTTTAAAAACTTGCACTTTGGGTTGATGGGGAAGCAGGCTACTCACTTTTAGCGCCAAATCAATTCCCGACCCCACCGCCACAATGTCAATGTCCTTTTTGTGGTTCCGTTGTAATAAAACATCCCGAACAAAACCGCCAATCACATAGCATTCAAACTGCAATTCGGTAGCAGCTTGAGCAATGATTTTAAATATCTTATGGTCTAAAACGTCGGCGTAATTGGTTTTCAATGCGAAATATTTTTGCAAAAGTACAAATTCATGGTGGTTATTTGGGCATCCAGGCGCGTCATCCGCTGTATCTTTTATGCCGCTAGCGCTTCATAAAAGGATGCCTCCCGATATTTCGGGGCTAACGCTGGTGCCATCGGTACATGAATCACAATTTTCAAATCTTCAAATCATCAAATCATCAAATCATTTCCGTATCACCATTACCTGGGCATCAAGGGTGAGTTTGATAATTGTCGACGGTTTGCTCGCCACGCGATCGTGATGCAATTGCACTACGTAATCCACACCTTGTACTATTTCGGGACTAATTTCTTGAAACGATTTAGGTGTTGGCGCCCCTGATACATTTGCCGAAGTCGATACCAACGGGCGTTTCAATCGCTCCATTAATTGGTAACAAAACGGTTCGGTCACCAACCGCATGCCGAGGGAATTATCGGTACTGATTAAATTGGGGGCTACATTTTTGGGTTGGTCCAATATAAGCGTAGTGGGTTGGGTTGCAAATTCCAAGAGTTGCCAAGCGACCTCTGGAATCTGATGGAATACACTATGCACCAAGCGCTCGCTGTGCATCAATACAATCATGCTTTTGGATTCTTCGCGTTGTTTTAAGGCATAAATCTTTTGGACAGCCGCTTCATTCGTAGCATCACACCCAATGCCCCAAACCGTATCGGTGGGATACAAGATGATACCGCCTGCTTGGATTACTTCATAGGCGCGATGCACCTCTTGCGCTACTACACTTTTCATCGTTTAGAAGCCTGTTAGATCGAGTAATGCGGTATTAAAGTAGATCAGCGTCCCTTCGGTGGTCGTGTACAAAATAAAGTCATAACGATTGATTGTTTCCATGACGGTATAGGAACACTTCGGAATCATGCGGTCGTGGGTTTCGATCATAATGACCTTGGTTTTGGGTAACCAATTTTCGTAATGGCTTTCAAACAACTCTTTTTCGGCTCCTTCGATGTCGATTTTTAACACATCAATGGTTTCCCAACCGCGTTCAGCCATTAGGGTATCTAAGGTGATAGAGGCGATATCATAGGGTTCTGTACCGCTGACTTCTTTGATTTGAAAACTATTGCTGGCGTTGTACGGATCTTCAATTTTAAAAAACGATTCCCGATTGTACAATGCTTTTTCTAAAACTTCCACTGCAGCGATGCCCGCCGTGTTTTTGCGAACACAAGCTGCATTTTGGGCTTCAATTTCCAATGCTACAATGGCTGCTTTGGGGTATTTTAAATGAAAAAAAAGTGACGCTAATCCCACATTGGCTCCTGCATCTACAATTGTTTTGGGTTGCATTGGCAATCGCATGTGGTACAGCGAAGTGATGAAAATTTCTTTGAACGTTTCGGTATCTTTTGTTTTTCTTCGCAAGTAAATACTGCGTTTGCTTTGTGGCAACCGAATGCGTTCTTTTTTGAAGGACAATCCCCAGAGGAGTGCCAATACATCTAAAAATCGAAAATGTTTTTTGAGTTGTTTTAAGTAAACTAATTTTTTAAGCATGGTTCGGTTGCATTTAGTGATGTAATTGCCGTTTTCCTTTTAAGCGATCCACCAGTTTCAAAACGGTGTAGGCCAAGATGTTCTTTCGTTTCAGGGCTTGATCCGCTTGAATGTATTGGTTCTTTAGTGTATCGCTGACACTTTTAAAACCCTCTAAAGAATGGGCACGGTATAAAAATAAGTATTTTTCGTATTGGTTAAAGTAGGTTTTTGCTTTCGTCTTGTAATCGTTTAGGGTTTGGGGCTCGCGCTGTTCTAACACTAATTGTTGGTAGTCCCTCTTTTCCTGGCGTACCCTTACGGGGTCATTTATTTTACTCACCCCCACTTGCTGTTGGCCGTGCAAACGATATCGAATTAAGCGCTCGGGAATCGTTCTCAGGGTTTGCCGTTGTGCAAAAACAAAAGCCAACCATTCATCGTGTAAAAATCCTTTTCCGGTATGAAAGGGCAACGCGTGCACCAAACTTTCTTTTCGTAGGCATAGGGTAGCACCTGTCAGGAAATTGGCATTGAAAAGTAGCGAGTGGAGCAAGGTTTCAGTATTGTGAGGATTTTCAGGGAAGAATCGTACGCTCTCCCACAAGGATAAGGGTTCGTGGAGGGGATTCCCTTCGTCGTCCATAAAACTTCCATCTGAAAATAGCGCTTCCGTTTCGGGATATTGGGCAAAAGTTTCCATAAAGCGTTGCACCTTTTCGGGGTGCCAAGCATCGTCTTGGTCGGCCAAAAACAGGAAATCGCCCGTGCACCGTTGCAGTGTTTGTTCAAAGTTGGCATTACTTTTTAAATTCACAGGATTTTGGTGTACCAAAATACGGTCAGGATAACGCGTTTGCCATTCCTGAAGCAAGGCCATCGTCGAATCGGTAGAGCCGTCATCCGAAATGACTATTTCATCAACGGGATGTGATTGTTCCACAATAGAACGCAACTGCTCGTTTAGAAAGCGGGCTCCATTGTAGGTACATAAGGCGACTGAAATTTTTGCCATTAGAATCGTCAGTGTGTGTTAACTAAGCGTGCAAAGATACTATTTGTTTGGGACTAGGAGTTCTTTTCCTCCAACTCAAATACGGTATCCACCCAATGTTCAACGGTAAATTGATGGTATAGTGCCTCGGGTAAGGGTTCAAAAGGAACTTCCAAAAACACTTGTATTTGATCGATATTGTCGGGGGTGAGTACAAAAATATTGGCGGGATGGTAAAAGGGGTAGTCCTTAACAGATGCATTGGAAGTGATCAGTTTTCGCTGGTAGCCCATGGCTTCAAAAACCCGAAAACTCAACCCGTTTTGCTCTTCTCGTATCAAATCTAAAAAGGCTTGGGCTTGGTCCATTCGCGTATTGATGGCATCAAAAAAAAGATTGGTTTTCGAATAGACAATAGCTTCATCCAACTGAGCGGGGACTCGTTTTCCTACCGCAATAAAATCAGTTGTAAGTTGTGCTTTTCGGCAATAGGCCGCCACCGCATTCCACAACGGAAGACGCTCGTCGATAGAGGCAATCATAAACAGCGCTACAGGGAGTTTACTGCTCGGTACCGCTTCTTTTTTGGGGAAATAAATAAAATTGCTGATGGGTTGGTAACCAAATTTTTGCGCATCATCGCGGTCAAAGGTATAGATGCGATCAAACAATCCTTTTTCCAAATGTTGGATAGAAAACCGATTGGTGCTGTCATACAAATAGGCGCGGTACTGCTTGGTTTTGGTCTTGATCATTTCATGGGTTTTCCGACTGATTCGATCGGGACGAATGACCAAAATCTGGTCTTGTGTACCCCATTGTTCCAATTCGCGAAGCACGAAGGCTTCCATGTGTACCCGTTTTACATTGGAGCCCAAAAGCAACTTCGAGAAAAAATTCTTGACTTTTTCCCCAAACGATTTATAACGGTATTTAAACTTAGAAATATCAATGTGATGCGCTTCTATCCCTTTTTTATGGAGCGCTTCCATGATGTTTTTATCGAAGTCAAAATAGTCAAAACTGATGATGGTGATTTTCATAGTGCGGCGCGATACACAAGTTCCAATTCGTTATACATCGCTTCGGCAATGACTTCTTTGGTAAAATGGGTCAACAAATGCTGATATCCATTAGTCACCAATCGTTGTTGCATTGCTTTATCTTGAAGCAATTGCACCGTTTTTTCGGCAAAATCAATCGGATTTTCTTTCTCACAAAGCAAGCCCGTTTCTCCCTCTACCACCACTTCAGGAATCCCTCCTGCACGAGTCGCTACAATGGGCACATGACTCGCATAGGCTTCTAGTAAAACACCGCCTGTGGGTTCGAGTTTGGACGTAAATAGAAAGAGGTCAAACTCAGGGAAGAGCTCAGGTATATCTTTTCGAAACCCTAAAAACACAAAATGGTGGGTGAGTTGTTGTTCGGCAACAAGCGCTTTAATGTTTTCTTCAAGTTCGCCTTTTCCCGCCAAAACAAAGACGACCTTGGGGATTTTTTTGACAATTTCGGCCGCAGCATGCACCAAAGTAATATGGTCTTTAAAGCCTACAAAAGCGGCTATGTTTCCAATGATGACAGTATCGTCGGTCAATCCCAATTCTTTACGCAACCATCCTGTAGGTTGGGTACGGTGAAATTCCTCCAAATCGGTGGCACTGCCTACAATGGAAAGGCGGCTTTTATCTTTGATGGCAGGGGCTAAAACATCGATAACGGCTTGTGAGACACAAACGATTTTTTTCAACCCACTGTAGTTGTATTTCCATTTTCGGAAAAAATTGGTATCGACCTTTTTAATTAAGGTACGGAAAAATACCATGGGTGTTTTCCAACCGTACAACAACGACGAAAGCACACAAAGTGTGTGGGCGGTGCTGTTATGGATAAGTATGAGATCGATTTTTTCTTCTCGAATGATTTGATTGATTTTTTTCATCCATTTTCGGTCGTATTCCGAATGGAAGGGCAGTGTATGGACGCGATAGTTTTTTTCTTGCGCAATTTCGTGCAAACGCGTATCGGGCGTACAAAGTAACACTTGATGGATTCCCTTGGCGGCAAAGGCATCGTAATAATATACAATCTGCTGTTCGTGACCGCGCCATACGTTGGACGCTGTGATTTGTAGTAACCGCATGTTAGTCTATTTTTCGGTACATCATCCACAACTGTAAATACCGTTTGAATACAGAAAAGGAGTGGACGTAAGCCAGAATAAAGCCCTCTTTGCCATCGAGTACCCCTAAGCGGAAAAAATATTGCCACATAAAGCGGTACAGGGGACGAATAAAAAAGTGGTACACGTTGGGACGCACTTTCTTTTGGTAGAGGTTTAAGGCTTGCAACTTGCTGTACAAGTTTAGTTTATCGTTGTAGTTGTCAAAACTTTTGTAACTGTAGTGATTTAAACGGTTTTTGAGAACCCCCACTTTGCCATCGGCTTTGACTTCTTCGTGTACCAAATTACCGTTGTACGCACCGTGATTTTTGTTGAAAAGACGAATAGCTTTGTCATTTTGCCATCCTCCAAAACGAATGCGTTTGCCCATAAAATGGAAGGTTCGCTTAACGAAAAAAGCATTTTTATCGCCTGGATTTTTGACTATTGCTTTGATTTCTTCCTCCAATTCAGGGGTAATGATTTCATCCAAATCAAAGAAAAGAATCCAGTCGTGGGTGGCTTGCGCAATGGCAAAATTTCGTTGTTCGGAGAAATTGGTAAAAGGACGTGTGATCACTTTGGCTCCCATCTGGGCCGCGAGGGTTTGCGTATTATCAGTACTCTCAGAGTCGACGAAAATAATTTCATCGGCAAACTTCAATCGTTCAATATACCGCTCCACATTAAGCGCTTCGTTGTAAGAGATCGCCAATGCGGTGATTTTAGGTACAGCGGTATTTTCGGACATAAATTTGCAATCAAAGCAACAAATATAGTATTTTTACTCCATTCCAATTTTTAAAATTTACGGCGGTGACACGACTTCCCGTATTGATGTATCATAATTTTTGTACCGAAGCGGAAGCGAGTAAAGGACTGACTTTGGCGGCTTCTCGTTTTGAGCAACAGCTAATTTATTTGCGGTCAAAGGGTTACCAGTCTTTTTTTCTATCCGAGTTAACTGCCCAAACTGCATTGCCCAAGCGCAGTGTTGTGCTCACTTTTGATGATGTTACGGTAAGTCAGTGGGAGTATGCATTGCCCTTATTGGTCAAATACGGATTCAAAGCGGTGTTTTTTGTACCCTTTGCCTATTTGGGAAAAACCGATGCCTGGAATGCCTCTTTGGGCGCTGGGGGACATCCGATTATGACTGCCGCGCAGCTTCGTGCTTTGGATCCCCATGTGATTGAACTTGCCCATCATTCGTTTGCCCACCCGCGAATGGCCACACTTTCTTCGAAAGCGATACAACAGGATTTTGACCAAGCCCAGCAGGTGATTGCCGCCGAGCAATTGACTGTTTTTCCGGCGTTGGCGTATCCGTATGGGAATTATCCACGTCAACAACCCGTGCAGTCTCACTTTTTTACCCAACTCCAAGAAAATTGTATTGCGTTTGGCTTTCGTATCGGTAATAAGGTGAGTCGTTTTCCGTGGTCTAATCCCTATGTTATTCCGCGCATTGATATTAAAGGCGAAGATCATTTGCTTCGTTTTCGATGGAAACTGCGGTGGGGACGCCTCCGTTTATGGTAAACCAATAGGGGAATGGGTAAAGAATGAGTTCAGATATTTTACTCCATTTTTCTTTCGAGGAGCATCATTTTGACATACCGCGAAAACACGCCATAGGCATTGACACTGGCCAAAGCCAAGCCCGGGAGTCCGTCCATAAAGCCTTTCTTTAAGATATAGGCCGAGAAAAAACGGTATAAGGGTTTAAAGAACAAATGCAATAGCGTCACTTTTTTCCCTTTCTGGCGGGCCATATCGGCTTGGAACCAGGCATACGAATTTTTTTTACTCAACGTATGAAATAAACCTTTGTAGGTGTAATGAATCATAAACGCCTCCAATTGCCCGATACTTCCGTTGACGTGTAGTTTTTCATGCACTTCTCCTGTGAAGTGTACGCCGTCATTTTTCACTAAACGGGTCACGCGATCGACTTTATGGTATAAAAAGCGATTCATAAAATAGTGGGGAAAGCGCAATTTGTAGCCTTGGTGCTTTGGATTATTCAGGGTTTCGAGAATTTCCAACTTCAATTTGGGTGTTACCCGTTCGTCAGCGTCGACAAACAAAATCCAATCGCCTTTGGCCAAAGCAATCGCGGCATTTTTTTGGGCGGAAAAATGATCGAATTTTCGTTGAATGACTTCACAACCCAACTGTTTTGCGAGCTCTGCTGTGCCGTCTGTGCTGAACGAATCAATCACAATGATTTGTTGGGCAAAACGAACGGAAGCTACGGCGTCTTCTAAATACGAAACTTCATTAAAGGTGGGGATGATTACCGAAAGGGTGCGCATTCTTGAAAATTGAAAAACAAATTTAGTAAAATTAGGTTACCTTTGCATCCATGCAAAAGAATGTTACCGTTGTTTTAACAAATGGAACCGATTTACCCACCATGCAAAGGGTTTTGTGGGGCTATACCACGCAAAACTACCGTAATTTTGAGGTCGTTCTTCTTCAGGAAAACCCCGTAGCAGTAAATCACTCAGACTATTTTTTCTCTGTTATCATTTGTTCTCCGGCAACGCTACAAGCCCATTTAGCGCAAGCGCTCACCGATTATGTGGTCTTTGCCGATGCGCATGCGGTTCCGCGGGAAGATTTTGTTGAGGAACATGTTAAACATCGGGAGGAGGGCCATTATTTAACGGGTGCCCGGTTTTTTATTCAAGATGCGGTATTTGATACGTTGACCCCTGAGGGCATTGAGTCGGGACACTATTTTAGTACTTCTTTTTTAGCACAACACGCAACCGTTAAAGGGCTTAAAGCCTTTCGTGCGATAGAACCTGGCAGTTGGGCAGCGCTTTTGGATTATTGCCTTCCAGAGTTGCCTTTTAACTTTTCGAACAGTTCCCTTTGGAAGTCGGATTGCTTGGCTTTACTCCAGAAAGGGGCTTGGGACGAACGCTATCCTGCGCATCGATACTATCGGGAATGGCCTGGATTACAACAAAAATCAGTTAAAAATACCACTTTACTTATGGCAGCTGCACGCGATAAAAATTTGAAAATCTCGGTAATTGTGAGTACGTACAATGCCGAAGAATGGTTGGAGAAAGTCTTGATTGGCTATTCGGTGCAAACCTATACCGATTTTGAATTAATCATAGCCGATGATGGTTCACGCCCTGAAACCAAAGCGCTTATTGATCGGTATGCCGCCAATTATCCCGTACTGGTTCGTCATTTGTGGCATGAAGATTTGGGGTACCGTCGTCAAGAGATTTTGAATGTGGCCATTATGGAAGCGGCGCATGAGTATATTATCATGACCGATGGCGATTGTATTCCGCGGAACGATTTTGTAGAAATCCATGCCCTTGAAGCGGAACAAGGTCGTTTTCTCTCGGGCGGGTATTGCAAACTTCCGATGAAAACAAGCAAGCATATTGCCCCTGATGATATTCTATCGCAGCGCTGTTTCGACGTACGTTGGTTAAAATCAATCGATCGATTGGGCTTTTCCAATACCTTGAAGTTAAGTGCTCAATCGTGGTCGGCGTGGCTTTTGGACCTTATTTCCCCCACAACGCCTTCGTTTAACAATTGTAATTCGTCGGGTTTTCGCAGTGATATGATTGCCATTAATGGGTATGATGAACGGATGAAGTACGGTGGACCCGATCGTGAGTTTGGGGAACGTTTGGAAAACAACGGCATTAAAGGAAAGCAAATCCGTCACAAAGCCGTCGTGTTGCATTTGGATCATCCGCGGGGATACAAAACTCCCGAGTCGTTGGCGGCCAACTTGGCCATTCGCAAAGAAGTCAAACAGCAAAAAATCAAATGGACGCCTTTTGGCATTCGCAAAGAAGCTCCAACCCCCTAAGTATTTAGCCCAAGTGATGCTTTAAAAACGCTTGCAAACGGTCCCAATACAAGGCCGGTTTTAGTTCGTGGTACCATGGACTGGGGTCGGCTTCCATTTTTTTACGCGCTTCATAGGTAAATTCGGTATACAACTCGGGTTTTTCTTCCCGCAGGTGAATCGACGTGTGCTTCACTCCGTCTTCAAAACTCGCCCAATGTTCTTTGTTCACGTAGGGGGAGAACAAGGTAAAGGTGGGTTTCTGGAGGGCTTTGGCGATATGCACCGTTCCTCCTTCGTTGGCGACCAATACATCACATTGGGCCATTAATTTGATAAAATCTCGAATCGTAGGGGCATAAATATCTAAGATGATACGGTCTTTATGCTGGCAAAGGGTAAAGATTTTTAAGGCCTCTTCCTTTTGGTGCGGGGCATAATTGAAAAGTAAATAGGCATCAAAAGTGGTCGCAATACGGTCGCAAACCTCGGCAACGTAGGCGTAGGGCATCGATTTTTGAGGCGTACTGCCCAAAACGCCGAGCATGATTACTTTTTTATCCTTGTATTTTCCGAGGAGGTCTTCTTTTTTTTCGGCTTCTGTTAAAAAGATTTTAGGCTCATAATCAATAGGGGAAAAGTCACCCGCATATTCAATGAGATGCACCCGATCTTCGATGGCTTTCCCACACAATTTATCCGATTTTTCGAGTCCCACAGTAGGGTGGGTATAAAAGTTCCAATTGCCCCATTTCTTTCGCGATTTATGTCCGATGGTCATTTTGGCCCCCGAAAATTTACAAATCAAACGGCTTTGCGTTTTGGAGTAGGGGTCAAAAATGATGTCGTATTTTTGCTTCCGCACCCAACGGATGAATTGGAACAGGTTGCGCCCTTTTTTGAGTTCTTTTTCTCGAATGGGAATGATTTTATCGATATTGGGATTGTGTTCCAAAACGCCCGTAGTAAAGTCGTACGCCATAAAATGCACCTCACTATCGGGGTACTTGCGCTTGAAGTTGTTGGCAATGACTGAGGCGATCAATACATCGCCAATCCGTTTGTTTTGGATGATAAGAATTTTTTGCATACCCTAAAATCTTGGTGCAAAGTACAATTTTTTAATACATTTACCCAAACTAAAAACAATCCTGTGCCCACAATTGTTCATCCTGATTATATAGACCAGCAGCAAGCGCTTGAGGCCTTGGCGGCACAGTTTCCGTATTCGGGGACATTGGTGGTGCAAGGTGCGCGTAATGCCATCAAAACCAATGTGTTGCACGGCGAAACGGTGAGTATTAAGTTTTTTAAAACACCGGGGTTTTTGAAATCGATTATTTATTCGTGGTTCCGCCAGAGTAAGGCCAAGCGCTCTTTTGACTATGCACGCTATTTGCAGCAGCACGGTATTCTGACGCCTTTTCCTATCGGATATATCGAAGAACGCAAGGCACTGGGCTTGTTGGGCGACAGTTTTTATTTCTGCCGTCATATTGATTATGATTTTACGATACGCGAACTCATACACGACCCTTTCTTTCCCAATCGTGTAGCGATTTTGGAACAATTTACGGCGTTTACTTTTCACATGCATGAGGCTCGCATTCATTTTTTGGACCATTCGCCGGGGAATACCTTAATCAAGGACTTGGGCAACGGGCGGTACGAATTTTACCTGATTGATTTAAATCGAATGGAGTTTCGCACCCTTTCGATGGCGCAACGGATGGACAATTTTAAGAAAATGTGGTTGTCGAAAACGATGTTGAAAACCGTAGCGGCTACGTATGCGCGTTTGAGTGGTGTACCCGAAAGTGAACTATGGCCTATATTATGGCAGACCTCTCAGGACTTTAAGCGCAAGATCAACAGAAAGAAGTGGTTGAAGCGGAAGCTGCGGTGAGCAGCCCTGAAGGGTCGGGGGCAGTATTCAGTGTTCAGTGTTCAGTGTTCAGTTTTCAGCCCCGAAGGGTCGGGAGCAGTGTTTAGTCGTAAGTCGTAAGTCAAAAGTCGTAAGTCGAGAGTCGGTTGAGGTAGTTGCAATCGCAGTGTTCAGTGTTCAGTGGGCAGACATTAGACTTTAATCGTTAGACGTTGGAAGGTGTTCGATCACAGCTATCTTTACAAGACCTGGATTGCTCAGGAGCTTAGCGGCTCAGCAGCTCAGCAGCTTCATCAACCCAACAAGAGCTTCCCATACGCTTCCGCAGCCTTATGCACCTGTTCGGTCCAGTCGGAGGCGGCATTGTCGTCGGCGCCGTCGGAGATGTATTTGAGGCAAAGGAACGGGATGTTTTCTTGTTGGGCGATGTAGGCGAGGACATAGGCTTCCATGTCGACTACGGTATACAGCGATTCGGCATGCTCCATTTCAAAACTGTCCCCCGTGCCACATACCGCATGCGGAAGTCCGGCAAAGGATTCGCCATAGTCCAACACCACCGGAAGACCCGACAACGGTGTTTCATACAATTTAAAACCCAACCCCCGTACATCCATATCGCGCTGCACAAATTGGGTACAATGCACCACGGTACCTTTCGGAAAATGGGTACTGCCCACCGTGCCCAAGTTGATGATTAGTTTGGGCCGTTGTGCCGCGATGGCTTTGGTCAACGCAAAGGCCGCTTGCACCTTGCCAATCCCTGTGAAGAGTACATTTTGCCCCTCAAAGACCTCGGCCGCTTCGGCTTTTAACGCAAAGCAAAAAAGGACTTCGTGAGGAGAGAAGGAGCCAATCATTCGTATTGTTATAAATTTTGAATTTTAAATTTTAAATGCTAAATGGTTCCGCTAAAAGAGTACAAATCTCTTTTTTCGGGACTAACTTTAAACTTTTTTATAGCTACTGCGGTTCTGAGCCGCTAAGCTTCTGAGAAATTTAGAACATTAGTTTTCAAGAATCCAACCTGATTCCGAAATATCGGGAGAAACTTTAAACTTTAAACTTGAACCCCATTTACACCGCTACATCATACTCGCGTAACGCATCATTTAACGACGTTTTTAAGTCGGTCGAGGGTTTGCGTTTTCCGATGATGAGTGCACAAGGAACTTGGTAACTTCCGGCGCCAAATTCTTTGGTATAACTTCCGGGGATCACTACCGAACGCGCAGGGACCACTCCTTTGTATTCCAAGGGTTCGCTACCCGTCACATCGATAATTTTGGTGGAGGCAGTCAAACAGACATTGGCACCCAAAACGGCCTCTTTTTCCACCCGAACCCCTTCGACCACGATACATCGCGATCCGATGAACGCACCGTCTTCAATGATTACGGGCGCCGCTTGTAAGGGTTCCAAAACGCCACCAATACCCACGCCACCACTTAGGTGGACGTCTTTCCCGATTTGTGCACAACTTCCCACGGTGGCCCAGGTATCGACCATCGTGCCTTCATCGACATAGGCGCCGATATTCACATAACTCGGCATTAAAATCACGCCTTTAGCAATATAGGCACCGTGACGGGCTACGGCATGCGGCACTACGCGAATTCCTTTTTCGGCATATCCCCGTTTTAAAGGCATTTTGTCGTGGTATTCGAAAATGCCCACTTCAAAGGTTTCCATCTTTTGAATGGGGAAGTAGAGTACCACGGCTTTCTTCACCCATTCGTTCACTTGCCAGCCGTCTTCAACGGGTTGGGCGACCCGTAGCGTACCTGCATCGATTAAGTTGATTACCTCCCGAATGGCATTTTGAGTGGCTTCTTCTTTCAATAACTCGCGGTTTTCCCACGCTTTTTCTATCGTTTGTTGTAATCCTGTCATGTCTAAAATTTGAGTGACAAAGATAGCAGTTTGTTTGTTTTTTACGGACGGAACTCTGGATTTTTCCATCGGTAGCCAAAGCGAATTTTTTGGTAGGTTCGCTCCCAAAATCCTAGTTGTTTGTACCGACGTTTGCCTGCCGAAAGCAATCGGGGGTCCCACAGCGGAGCCTTTTCCAATCGTTCTTCCCAAACGGAATAATGCGCCAAAAAAGCATGAATTACGGGTCTGAATTCTTTAAAATACCAATAATGATGCACCCAATTTTTACTTTCCGCCAGGGGTTCACGTTGTAGCGCTTCCGTAACAGCGATCTGTTCCATACTAAACAACGGGTAGGTAGCATACAACGTATCCATGAAGGCTTCGGCGCGGTACAAAAGCGGGAGATGTTGGTTGGAAACC
The DNA here is from genome assembly GCF_027482425.1 of Flavobacterium sp. GTDB lineage: Bacteria > Bacteroidota > Bacteroidia > Flavobacteriales > Flavobacteriaceae > Flavobacterium. Next base: position 52 of record NZ_JAIXWA010000060.1, on the reverse strand, counting down.
CCAATACATCCTGAATTCCAAACTTCAAAAGCTTCACTCAACCTAACAATTT
>NZ_JAIXWA010000020.1 GCF_027482425.1 Flavobacterium sp. | reverse complement strand
TGAAGTATTCCAACCCTTCTTGTTTTTTCTAAACCTTCATTTGCTTTGTTAATTATGATAATTCGATTGTCTTTTTCTTCGAATTTTTCACAAATCTCTAAAGACATATCAGGCGAACCATCAATTATTAGCAACAACTCGAAATTTTTATACGTTTGATTTAATATTGATTTTATACATTTAGCTAAATACTTTTCAGTATTATAGATGGGTACAATTACGCTAATTCTTGGGTTATTAAAGTTTTTCATTTATTTTAAATTGCTGAAAATTAAAACTATTCTCAAATAAACTTCATATTATGTTCAACAAATATCCAAATAAAAAATAGAACAAAATCACGCATGCAACCACTGAGTTTTGATTTTTAAAAAACTTATATTTTATTAAAGGATAGATTAAAATGATACCCATTAAAAACCAAGACAAATAGGCAAATCGATTGGAATAGTTGGCACGTATAATCAAAATCCAAAAGCCATTAGCAAACAAATAAAGGGCTGTGAGTTGTTGAAATATAACATCTTGAATTTTTTGTTTAAAAATAAAATAAGCCCCAGAAATGACCGGTAAGGCACTAAATAGCAAAAAGTCCCAACGAAATCCTACTTTTAATTCTACACCCTCATTTAACTCGTTCACATCACCTAAATAAATCGAAAGTTTCTGATCGTCGACAAAGCCTACACTTAAAAAGAAACTTCCCAAAACACTCCCCAATACTAAGGATAAAGGAATACAAAACAACCAAAATAAAAAATACAATTTCACATTTTTAATCAACATAAAAGCCAGGTATCCCATCAAAGGCAATAACATCGACTTGTGAAACAACAAGGCAATTAAAAACCAGAGCGCTTTCTTTACTATAGTTTTTTGTGAAAGTGCCAAAATAAAAATCGATCCTGCAATCCCATTACGAATCCCATTAACCCCATACGACCAGAACGAAAACGAAAACACCAACATCAAAAAGGCATAGCCCCAATAATCTAAAAAAACACGTTTACTAGCATAATACAATGGGGTAATATACAGCGCGGTACAAGTAAAAAAGAAAAGTTCAGGAGACTTAAATTTTGCTAAAATCTCCATCAAATTCTGGAACAAAAATTCAACCTCATCCTTTGGAGGATTACCTCGCATTAAATTTACAAACTCTGCATTATATACCATCATGTCTCCAAACCGGTAGTTGACAGGACGTAAACCCATGTGCAACAGCACCAACGCAAAGACAAGAAAAGCCATCCCTGATATAAACTTTCGATTGGAGGTCAGGGCTAAATCACGGGTAAAACAATTGAAAATCAAAAGAATACAAATCACCAAAGTAAAATGGTAAAACAGGTCGGTGTATATCGGTAACGGAACAAGTGTATTCAAGAAATTTCTTTTTTTATTCGATTAAGGCTTGCCAAGAAGCCATGACAATGGGCAATTCAAAACGGCTACTATGCTGGTAGGCGCGCGCTCCCATAGCCTGCCGTTCTTGGGCATTAGCAATCACAAAAGTAATATTTTTAAGCATAGCAGCACTATCGCCATCGGGCGCCAACAATCCATCGGCTGCATGAGTAACTATATGACGTGGCCCAGTGGGAGCATCGTAAGTCAAAATCGGCAAACCAACACTCAACGCTTCCAACAAAACCATAGGAAAACACTCGGTCCATGACGTCATTAGATAAAAGGAGTAATCCAACAAAACAGGTTGCAAACTCGGTACAGGGGTTTTAAAAAATACATGCTGCTCCAACTGATGGTGTTGAATCAACTGACGTAACTGGGCTATATAGTCGGGTTCCCCTTCTCCATAAATATCCAATTGCCACTCCGGATGCTTCACTACAACGTCACGCCACAGAGCAATCATGCGCTCAAAGCCTTTCACTGGGGCAATACGACCCGCAGCTACAGCCTTTGTAGCCGTAAGTGCGGCTTGTTGAGGGAAACGCGCCATGGGGTTGGGAACCACAACCGTTTGTGCTTGGGGATAAAACGCTACTTCATCCGGATTCAACACCACAACTTGGGTATATTTCGATTCAAAATAGCCGTAAAATCGATCCCATAAACGACGAAAAACAGATGCTTTTTGGCGACTTTGATGATAATAAAAACGGGAAGAATGGTATTCTTTAAAGGTTTTCACCCGTGGAGGCACGCACAATGGGGTCCAGAAAAAATCAAAAGCATAATTACAAACTACCACCACATCGGGAGAGAGATTTTGCATGACTTTACGCCAACGGCGATAATGTGAAAACACCCGAAAAATATTAACCGGATGAAAATACGATTGGTGACGCACATAATTGACCCCCAAATCAACGAGGCTAATCGAAGGGTCTAAGGGATAACATGGCGCTTTACCCATTTGCTCGGTGGTAAGAATCGAAACCGAATACCCCAAATCACGGGCAAAATAATTAGCCTTGAGTGCCATCACTTTTTCAATGCCTCCGTGTTTATAAATTTGATCTGTCGTAAAAAGCACCTTCATTTTATCCTTTTTTGTGAAAATTTCTAGCGCCAACTACGGTTTCAAATAAGGCAATCCATTGCTGCCCCACGGTCTCCATAGCATAGTTTGTAACATCGGCTCGCGCGGTTGTTCCCCAAGACTCACGTAAAGAAGCATCGGCCATCAATCGAGCCATGCCTTGCGCCAAGGCAGCTACATCGCCCGAGGGAATGACCAAACCCGTGGTTTCGTGTTGCACTAAATCGCCAGGTCCGTGCGGACAATCAAAAGTAACACAGGGCAGCCCATGCGCCATAGCCTCAATCAACACCATACCAAATCCTTCGTAGCGGGAAGACATCACATAAAGAGAAGCCTTTTGATACTGCGCACTAATATTTTTTTGAGGAGGAAAAAAATGTACCGAAGCATCCACTTGCAAAGTTTTCGCCAGCGATTCCAACCCTTGATTTGGGTCCAATTTGCCATAGACTTCCAAACGCCAATCGGGAAAATCAGCGGCAATTTGGGCCCAAGCCTGCACCAATAGATCATACCCTTTTTGATACGATTGCTTCCCTACTGCTAAGACGACCTTTTCCCGTTGCGCCGCGACCGACTCAGGATAAAAGGGCAACGGGTTGGGAATTACGGTCAAATTTGACAGAGGCCATTCCTTACGATTACTGGATGTCAACACCACAAAACGATCAAAGCGTGCCGCCAAACAAGTGATGAGTCGGGCTTGAACTCCCTTTACAATTCGGGGTAACAGTCCTTTTTGTGTGCCTATAAATACCGTGCGAGAAACATGACGTTCATAGATAAGCGGCGCATACTTTTTTAAGAATAACGGTAAAAAAAATGCTTTAAGACCATCATCACACACCAAAATGAGTTGGGGTTGAATGGCTTTCACTGTAGCAACCAAACCTTTGGAATAGGCACGCCAATAAGCAAATGGATTTCCACTTACAGCAATCGAATGAAAAATAATCTTCGGACTGAAGGAAAAAAACGGCTGTTGATAAGCCCCATTAAGCACTAAAATATGCACTTCATAGCCTTGCGTATCAGCCAACCACGAGGCTTTCAACGAAAGGACCCGCTCAAGTCCGCCCGAACCGTCAATACCGTTGGTGATGTACAATAATTTCATAGTTCTATTTGATCAATTTACCTTTAATTTTGTAAAACATTGCACTAATTAATTGGTATAAGCCTTGGTATTCTGAAGTATTTCTACAAAATAAATAGATTACAATGTTGGGAATTAGTAGGCTTAACATCAATTTTACCACAAAAATCAAGAAACTAGTTTTTGGTAAAAACATATTTAACCCAAATAAAATAGCGATTGACACTACAAGGATCACAATATAAAAAAGGTATTTTTTTAAATACTCCAATGGGTTGATTTGCAAAGCAATTTTGTAAACCAAATACGGATCGTACCAGCTATTAGTTACCAAACGGGCGATGGCAGTAGCAAACAAAATTCCTTCCAAACCATAAATACTTCCCAACCAAAAAGCCAAAATCAAATTGATTAATGCCGTAAAAAACACTACATAACGTCCTTCTTTGAAAATACCGAACGTCGATTTGAATGTCCAAACCGCATTTTGCATTCCGACCATGTAAAAATTTAAAGCTAAAGCTACCACAGCCCAAATAGACAAAACGTATTTTGAACCAATCCAAATTTGAATAAAGTCATTCAACAGAAAAATAATACCAACTGAAACCCAACCATATATCCAGAAATTCGCAAAATTAACCGTATTGAAAGTAGCAATCTTCTTTTCATGGCTTTCGGTAACATTGATATGCGCGATGCTACCACGAATGTTGGCAAAAACCTGCATAATCACGCCCGAAGCCAAACCAATCAGCAAGTTGTAATTGGACAATAATCCAACCATAACCAAACCTGAAAAATAGTTCAAAATGATGTTGTGTGTGCTATTGACCAATAAACCACTTACTTTAACTATTCCAGTTGATTTTACGTTAGAATAAATTTTGGATTTGGTTTCAGCATCAATAGTTTCTGTTTGGTATTTTTTTAGAAAAGGATACAATTTATTTACTTTTCTAGAAATCATCAAATTACCAGAAAGCTGCATCACCGATTGAATAATCAGATACAAAATAAAGTTCTGAAATAACACTAAAATTAATATCTGCAGGCTATTTTGCAATAAGAAAATCAGAATATTATTCTTAGAAACTTCATAACTTTTTTGATCAGCATGAAGTAGACTCGCTTTATATTGCAAAAAATAAGAAGAAACCGTATTGAATAAAAAGAGTAAGTAAATTAAAATTAAATCTTTTTCTAGTTGCAACGGTGGATTATCTACAATTTGATGCAAAAATGGAACAAGTAGCAATCCAATGCCTGCAATAATCAATGCAATATTTCGGTATACTTTCGCAAAAAAATTAACCAAACCCGATAACTTTCTTTCGTCTTTTTCTGCTAAAGGTTTGTATAAAGAATACAAAATCGCACTAGTAATTCCGAGTTCGGTTAATGACAAAAGTGTAAGAATATTGCTAAACAAACCGTTTACACCGAGGTATTCAATCGCTAAATATTGGATAAAAATCGTTCGACTCACAAAACCCAAAACCATCTGCAACACTTGAGCCATCAACCCAAATGAGATGTTTTTTATAGAGTTGGAAAGTCGGGAATTGGTATTCATTATTTATATAGAGTTCTCAAAACAAAACCTTGCGTAAATGGCAATATGTCAAATCGTTGCGAGTGAATTCCGATGCCTTTGGTGTCGCCTTGTGAAAAATCGATGGCGCCATTGCGTCGGGTGACTTTTTGCAAATACCGTAAGGCGTTTTCTTTGGCTATTTTGCATTCGTTTGAAAAGGATTCAATTGTTGAGGCATTCGCCAAAAACCACGCTAAAGTCGCTGCGGTTGACGAATCGAATTGCGAAGATTTGTTAGTAATCAGCCAATGCCAACCACCATTTTTTTGTTGGAATTGCATCGCCATTTTGGCAAATTGAATCACATTGTCTTCCAATTGTTTTTTTGCCAAATGACTATCTGGTAAAGCTTTCCAGGCATCAATTAAACCGATCGCATACCAACCCAAACCTCTTCCCCAACCAAATAATCCGACAGGTAATTTTGTTTCGATATTGTAAGTGTGACAGGGAATAAAAGTCTCGTTTAATAAAGCGTATTTATTGAATTCTGTAATTTGTAAAACCGCCAAATTGATTGCTTCTTCATTATTAAATTTAACACCATATTCAACCAAAAAAGGGCAAATAAATCCAATCGTGTCTACATAACGGAATTTCTTGCTGTGCTTTTTGTAGGCGATAGTTCCGTCTTCTCCTTTCAAACTCAAAATCAATTGGTATAAAGCGTCAAAAGCAGGTTTGTTTTTGGCTAAATCTAACCAAGGAATGGAAATCAAAGCATAGCCCAAAATGACACTATCGATTTCGGTTGGAAGTTGTTTCCAGTTGCCATTAGCGTCTACTTTGTTGTCAAAATAAGTATTAATGATGACTTTGGTCGTTTCGCTTTTGGATGATTTATATTCTTCTATCAAACCCAACAATAAAGCGGCTTCTTGCCAATGTTGAATTGCGTTTTTCTTGTAATTGCCTTTTAGAATATCAATGATAATGAGCCTAGAATTATCAGTAATCGTGATGGTTGGTGTTTTGAAAAGCCATTTTTTGGAAAGATCAAGCACTTTATTTTTCCAATCCTCCTGACTTTGAAATTGCCCAATTTTAATACGACTTTGCCACGTATTGAATTGCGGAATCCAATCGATGAGAAAGATGATTAAGATAAGTACAATGATTAGGGTCATTCTTGTGATTAGCTTTTAGCGATTAGCAATTAGCTGCTAAAGTTGTTATAAAAGAATCTATTTTCTATTTTCTATTTTCTATTTTCTATTTTCTATTTTCTTACTAAATCCATCAAAATAAATTGAGAACTTCCTCGCGCCTTTGTAATTCAAATGATCAAAATCGCCCATTTCATCGCGAGTCAATTTAAAATCATGGAAATCTAAAAACGGTATTTTATTGAATTTTTGTTTTCGCAAATTTTGAAACTTTTGTTCATCGTATTCGTTGAATAAAATTGGATGAATAGGCGTTCGATAGAAAATTATTTTGACGTTTTTCTGCTGACAAAATTCCACTATTTTTTCGAGATAACTGACATTTATCGTCGAAACCGAATGAGAGAACTCTTTTTTAATTGTATTGATGAAATTTACTTTAATGATGGAATCTAATTTGTTGCGCTTCAAGTAAAGATAACCGCCCCAATTGTTGTTGTTTAGAAAATTGGTTTCGCCTTTTGCTAAAAAAGTCAAGTTGTTTTTTAACGCTTTCAATTCGCCCGACAAAACCGCTTTGTAATTGTGTTGTAACAAAAGTGTGTAATCTTCGCCATCCAATTGCGCTGCATATTTTGGGAAATAATTGCCTACATGCTCGTCATCGTAAGTCCATTCGTCCATTCGTGGTTCGATTTGGTTGTTGGAAAACGAAACATAAACGGTTTTAATTTGAGGATTGTCGGGTAATAACTTTTTAATTTTTTGATAGGTATAAAAATAAGCTTCGCCACCTTGTGCCATATTTTTGACATTGGAAATCAACGAATCATTAAACGCACATTCGGGTTGCGAATGACCTAAAATTAAACTATGAACTGATTTTGGCAATTGAAAAACAGGTTGGGTATTGATCCAATATTTTGACACGAATGAAACTCCAACAACTACTAAAAGCATCGGAACAATGAATAACAAAAGACGTTTTACAAAGCGCTTCATTGGTGAATAATTGAATCGATTAATTTAGAATATTTCTCGGCTCCTTTGGCATTGAGATGGTCGTCGTTGCTAAAGTCATACAACACAAATCGACTCGTGTTTTCAAAATTGTAATAGTTAATTTTTTCGTCTGTGATTAACTTTTGAATGTAGTTTTTTACCTTTTGGTCTTTTTGTGGAATCTTATTTTCTATATACGTTTTGTACAAAGGCGATGAAAAAAAGTAAAGTTCAATTTTGTTGGCTTTACAGTACGCAATCATCGATTGAATTCGACCAGCATTGCGATTGAAATTTTCAGCTGAAAGTTCTTTGTGCCGCGATTTCAAACGCTCTTTTGCAGTAGCTTCAATTTGGTTAGCATCGTATTTGAAATCAAGAAAATCATTGGAATAATTGGCTTCTACAAATCCGAATTCGTTGATGACTTGTGGTTTGTAATTACTTGAAAATTGATCTAAAATAATGGTATTAAAAAAATCAACATTCGACGAATACAAGGAAATTTTGTTGATAAATTTAACAGGTTGCACTTCTATTCCATAATACATATAATACCACGGAAAACGGTAAAAAGCAGGTTCATTTTCAATATCCAAACGATGGTAATCCAATTCGAAAACGACTTTTTTGAGATTTTTCATTTGTTTTACATTGGAAAAAAACAAAGCTGAGTCGATTTGAATATCTTGCGAACCATAGGATAAGTTAGCAGTTTTACTTCTAAAAAACTTAGGATTAACACCATTTTGATTGTGCGACGAACCCAAAACCAATACTTCTACTTTCTCTATATTTTTTTGAAAATACTTGGCTTTAGTGATGAATGCATTTTCAGAATTTCGAATATAGATTTCCACTGCTGTGAAAAAGAATAACACAGGTAACAAAAACCACAACGATTTAACTAAAAACTGTTTCATTGGTTAGAATTGGAAGTAAATAAACTCTTGTTCTTTTCCCATAAAAGCAAAAATCAAGATGATAATCAAATAGTAAAACGATAGTCTCAAAAACTTCGGCCATTTCATACCAAAACGCTGTAATGCGTATTGGTGTTCACGACCAACCCATTCGATGGTAATAAAAAATAGTAGCAAAGCAAATATTGAATACGGTAAAACCGTTGGTATTGAGAGTAATGATTTCGTAAAAATACCTTTGATGTAACTCAACGCGTGTGTCATGTTGTTGGCGCGGAAGAAAATCCAGGCAAATACAGTGAGTAGAAACGTAATTCCAATGCTGAAAATTTCGCGTACATTGGGCAACATTCGACCTTCTGCCACGATTCCGATATTGTTTCGATTTTTATTGGCCAATAATAATGGTAAAAAGTACAAGGCATTCAAAAATCCCCAGGCAATAAACGTCCAATTGGCTCCGTGCCAAAATCCGCTGACCAGAAAAATAATGAAGGTATTGCGGACTTTCATCCACGTTCCGCCTTTGCTTCCACCGAGTGGAATGTATAAGTAATCTCTGAACCAAGTGGAAAGTGAAATGTGCCAACGCCGCCAAAATTCGGCAATATCTCGCGAGAAATACGGAAAGGCAAAATTGCGCAAGAGTTCTACGCCAAACAATCTTGCTGTTCCCAATGCAATGTCGGAATAGCCTGAGAAATCACAATAAATTTGGAACGTGAAAAACAAAGCTCCAAGTACCAAATTACTTCCCGATTGATGGTCAGAATCGTTAAAAATCAGATTGGCGTATTCGGCACAATTATCGGCGATAACGATTTTCTTGAACAATCCCCACAAAATTTGCCGCAAACCATCGATGGCTGTGGTATAATCGAATTTACGCTCGCGTTGAATTTGCGGCAACAAATGCGTCGCACGCTCAATTGGACCTGCTACTAACAAAGGGAAAAAGCTCACAAAAACGGCGTAATCGATAAAATTGCGTTCGGGTTTGATTTTGTTATAGTAAATATCAATCACATACGATAATCCGTGAAACGTGTAAAACGAAATCCCAACAGGAAGAATCACGTTGAGCATCCAAACGTCGACGTGTAAACCAAAGTTAGCTAATGCTTCCGCAAATGATTCGGCAAAAAAGTTATAGTATTTAAAGAACCCTAAAAAACCCAAGTTGATGCCAATACTGAGCCAAAACCAGAATTTTTTACCAAAACTAGTCTTGGCATCGAACATTTTTAAACCCGTGAAATAGTCCAATAATGTGGAGAAAATCAATAAAAACATAAAGCGATAATCCCAACAAGCATAGAAGAAATAGCTGGCTACCAACAATAAAATGTTCTGGTGTTTGTAATTTTTATTAGCCACAAACCAATACAAAAAGAAAACGATTGGTAAAAAAATGGCGAAATTGATGGAGTTAAATAGCATAACTGGTTTCGGGTTTAGTCTATTAAATCATACAAAACTTTGAGTTGCTTCTGATTGTCAACCAAAGTGTTTTGCAAATTACTAATTAATTTGATTTTTAGTTCATTATCCGCATGCAAATGTAAAATTCCTTCTGCAATAGCATTGCCATTCATCTCAACAATACAACCATTTTGCAAATGCTGAATTTGATCAGATGCCGAAGGATAATTGGTAATCAGAATCGGTTTTTGATGAATTTTGGCTTCTTCAATAGCGCGTGATTTTCCTTCAAAACGAGACGTTTGTACATATAAATCTGCCATTTTTATATACGGATGTGGATTCTCTTTTAAGCCTACTAAGATGAAATTATCCATAACATTATTTTCTTGAATCAATCGTTCTAATTCAGGACGCTCGCCACCTTCGCCAATGATGTACCATTTGATGTCAATTCCTTTTTCTTTGATGATTTTACAAGCTTCAATGGCCAAATCATAACCTTTGGCAGGATGCAATCGACCCACGCTTACTAAAGTTAATTCACTTTTTACATCATCAATTTTTTCTTCCGCCATGGCGTGTAACGTTTCGGGCGAAAAGAAGTTTTCGATGGTTTTGATTTTGGGAATGAACTGTGGAAACAACTTTTTCAATGAATTTTCCGCATTCGTAGAATTAGCTAGGATAAAATCCAATTTTTCAAAATACGGTTCGTCTATCGATTGTATCATTCCCATGGCTTCATAATCGGTTCGGATAAAACCCATTTTCTTTTTGGCATCCACTTTATCCACAATATAATAATTGGGTGATTTTTCTAAAAACCCAATCGCAACGTCGTAATTGCCTTTTAATTTGGGAAGACAAATTTTTAAATAATACCAAAAACGCTGTTCGCGTTCGGCTGGATTTTGAATCTTTTTAAATGATAAAAACTTGAATTTGGTCAAAATAATATCAAATCGCAATCGGAAAAAAGCTTTGATAACCGCTTTCGCAAAAGAACCATCAAAATACGTAAATTCTTCAATTGGACCTATAACACGAACTTCTTGAGGAACGTTCTTTAGAAAAAAGCCTTCTTTTTGAAACAATAATAAATCAACGTCATACTTTGTATAATCCAATTGTTGAAGTAGCGAAATCAGGGAATTTTCGGCGCCACCGCAATGCAAATTATTGATTACAAAAAGTAGTTTTTTACGCATTCAACATCGAATAAAATTGAGTGATTTCCTCGGCACTATTATCTTGGATTCCTTGGGTCAAATGTACGGATAAATTATTTTGCAGATTTTTGTCGTTTAAAACCATCAGAATATCATTTGCCAATTGAGTCGCATCGTTACCCGAAATAATTCCGTTTTTCAAATGATTGATTTGATCTTTGGCTGTAGTAAAATTGGTTACAACGATTGGTTTCGCCAAAATTTTAGCTTCATCAATCGCGATCGATTTACCTTCGTAACGCGACGGTTGAACATACACCGTAGCGTGTTTGACATACGGATACGGATTGGCACGTAATCCCAAAAGGAAAAAATGATTTTGAAGTTGGTAATCCGCTATAAGTTGTTGCAATTTAGCTCGCTCGTTGCCTTCACCAATCACGTACCATTTAATCTTTTTGTTGCTTTCGACAGCAATTTTACAAGCTTCAACTGCAGTATCAATTCCTTTTTCTTGGCTTAATCGAGCGACTGTCACTATGGTAAAATCATTAGGTTTAAATTGAGTATCGTTGATGTTTTCAGAAGCCAATTGTTGCACCGTTTTGACTGAAACAATGTTGTGAACGACCTTAATTTTGGATTGAATTTCGGGAAAATTGGCATTCAAACTTTGTTGGCATTCGGGAGAAACCGTTACTAAATAATCGAGTTGCGAAAAGTAATCTCGGTCAAAATCGGCATTCAAACCCGAACTTGTATAATTGGTGTGAATCCAACCTATTTTTTGCTTGGCATTGACTTTATTAATCAAATAATAAATAGACGATTTTTCGATAAAAGCGATGGCTGTGTCGTATTCTTCTTTGAATTTAGGAATCGCAACAGCTTTGTTTTCCCAGGTTTGTTGTTCTGCAATTGCTTTGTTTTTGATAAAACTATTTTTAATAAAAAAAATAATTCGATGTATTGCTAGTTCTATTTTCAATCGACTTATAAAATAGAGCACCGAACTCAAAACAGCTTTTGAAAAGTGTTGGTAATCGCCCGAAATTTCAGTGACTTTTACTTCATTGAGAACCAAATCAAGAAACAAACCTCTTTTAGCAAACAATCGTAATTCTACATCGTATTGGTTGAAATCTAACGTAGTCAGCAAGTTGATTAGGCTTTTTTCGCCACCGCCCGAATCGAGTGAAGGCATGATAAAAAGGAGTTTTTTCTTCATTTTTGTTGTATCAAAACCGTTATTTTTTAACCAATTCGGCTAAATATGCTCCTGCTTTGTATGACATTTCTTTGATTTGAGGAATTTTGGTTTTTAAGGTGGATTGCAATACCAATTCCTCGTTTTTCATCTCTTCAAATTTTGAAATTAGTTTCTCTGTATCCGAAATTTCGGTTATACTCAACACTAGTTTTTCTTCACCAAAAATATCATACGCAATTCCTTTCGACTTGATACTGTAACCCAAAACCATTGTAGGAACTCCATACGAATACGCCGCAATTGTAGCATGCGTGCGAGCGCCAATAAACATACGCATTCGTGAAATATAACCTTTGTACTGAATCGCATTTAGCGTATTTGGCAATAGTATCACACGACCTGTTTTTTTGAATTCATCATAAAAATGCAACAATGTTTCGTAGTCGTCATTGCCCGAAATCATTACGTGTGGCGTCAGGCAAATTGTAGAATTTGTTGTGTCTAAAATATATTGCAATAACTTTTTGGCTGCTGTAACCGACTCAGGATTTCGTTTGTACACCAAAGGACTGTAATTGAAGCCAATTGTATTTCCGTTTTGCCAACCTTCTGGTAAAGCCAATTCTTCTTTGTCCATCGTAAAAGCGCCATCGGCACACAGTTTTACTTTAGCAATTCCTTTGCCTTCCAATGCTTTTTGCGAATAGGTTTCACGCACCAACAACAAATCGAGCGACTGCAAATCGGCTATTTTGGTTGCAGTTAAATCTTCTGCTCCAATGGATGCTCCCCAAAGCACTAATTTTTTTCCTGCTTTTTTGATGCAACGATCTAGTTCGTACAGCCAAGGTTGTTCGCCATAGCAATAATTATCACCACCAATGGACAGAAAAACATCGTACTGGGGAATCAAATCGAGTAACTTTCGGTTTTCAAAACGGTGCGTGTAATTATCATTTTTCAACACTTTTACGGAATAAGCACTTCGCAACCAATTCATTGTATATTTTTTGATATACGTTCGACGTACATCATGAATTTTATGCAACCCTGGAATAATCACATCCGAATCTGGATCGAGCGAGGCCAAGCTGATTTGTGCGTTGGGAATGTATTTTTGAATGATCGGAATTCCAGATCGCACAATGGCTTCACAACCGCGATTTTTACTTCCACCATGATAAAACATTAGAATCTTCATACGTTATTTGTTTCTGAATTGGCTGTATTGGTGCATTACAATCAATTTAAAGATTGATTGGTTTCGAATGCAATTAAGTATATTTTGTTGGTATTTTGATTTGCCGCTACTGATTTCGTGGAAATATTGATGGATTACTTTTTGTACAATTGGATGTGAAATCATGTGCTTAACATACTTTATTCGCTCAAAAAATGACAAACCAGAACTCGGTTGCAAATACAAATAAATGTACGAAACTACGCTTTCCATCAAACGAATCGATTTCCATTGTTCCATTTTACTTTTATCTAAATCAAAGGAAATTAGTTTTTGATAATCAAAATCGTATACTTCTAAAGCACGCTTAAAGTAGTCTTTTTGGGCAGCATTTCGCGTGGCGCTACCTTCCACTTCGATGTAATGGTATCCACAATAATCGGCAAAAAAAGTAGTATTGGTTTTGTTGAAAGCTTGCAAATTAAAAATTCCATCTTCACCCAAAGGAACGCCAACTGGAAATTGAATCTCTTTTACCAAAGAAGCTTTGAACAACTTATTCCAACACGAATTGAGCGAACTGTCTTTGATGAACTGTGGAATGATATTTTGATTGATAAAATCGTTATCCAATGGGACATTTAATGGAAACTTAGCTTTTACAATCTCACTGTTTGAATTGAATTCTTTAAAAAAATGAGAAGAAACAATTTCTACATTTTCCTTTTGAGCTATTTCAAATAAAGTTTGAAAAAAGTTACTATCGATGAAATCATCAGCATCCAAAAAACCTATAAACTCTCCTTTTGCAGTAGCAATTCCTTTATTTCGAGCCGCAGATACGCCTTGATTTTCTTGATGAATCAGATGAATTCGAGCGTCTTTTTTTTGGTATTCTGAAATAATTTCCACCGAATTATCCGTTGAACCGTCGCTAATGAAAATGAATTCGCAATCAACCAGCGTTTGATTCAACAAGGATTCAATACTTTTGTTCAAATGCTTTTCGGCATTGTAAACGGGAATAATAACAGAAACTGCAATCATAGAAAAGGTTGATTTATTCTTTTTGAATGATATAGATGGTTTCTTTATCAATTTGATGTTGACTGACTTTTAAATCAGTTATAACTTTTTGGTACGCTTTGTAACTGTCTTCAGAAACTACTAAATATTCGCCTTTATCCAAATATTTTACAATGGTTGAAGTAAACAAATAGCCCGAAAAAGCATAACTTACCATTTTAGAATCGATAGAATTGAATTGGCAACTGTAGTAATAAGAAGGCATAATTCCCGATAAATAGACTTTGGCATTACGGGGAACAATCTGATTCAACTGCTGAGTGAAACGCAATTGTGCTTTATAAAATTCTCGTTTACTTTTGATTGAAGAAGCACAACTGAACATAATTAAGCCTATGGAAAGCCCAATTAAAACAAAGGATTTCCAATGAAAAAAACTGGAAGGGGTATGATTAATAATTAAGGCAAAAAATAACATTAAATAGGGAATTACATAAATAAAATAATGTTGATAAACAGCAAAATAGAAGACCGAAAAAGAGACCAACACGGTTGTTGTGATTAAAATAAAATAAGGGCTATGCCTCACTCGATTGGCATAAAATGGGATTAATACTGCATACAAATTGGTCACTAAGAAAATGATAAGAAACATACTTCTTGCCTGCCAATCCAATTCCAAACCTGTACCATTTCCTTGGTCAACTTGAAATCCTTTTCCAATCAAACATTGAATAAACGTATTTATTCCCAGAAATTGATTGTATATGAAAAGGTAGAAAATAATTATTGGCACAAGAAAACCCAAAGCTGTAATTGCAATTTGAAGAACTACATTCCTTTTGCTATTCAAAATGGAAAGGCCAATGGGTAATAAAATAAATAAGCCATATTGCTTTGCAAGGAAAGATAAACTTATACTCATACCCATCCAAAATAAAGACCAAATTGTATTACTTTTTACGTAATTAAGATACAAAAGCAAAGCGACCAATTGAAAAACAACCGAGAGTGGCTCCAAAATTACATAGCGTCCATCATGATATAAAAGCAAAAGAATAAAAAAGCCCGTTAGCAAAAGTTTCCATGCTTTATTGTTGAGAAAAAAAGAACTTAACCTGAAAAAAAAGTAACCACAAACTAATATAATTCCTATGTTGATAAGAATATGATAGCGTATATTGGGTTCAGAATCGAATAAAAAAGGGAAACCTATAGTGATAATTGCTAAAGGATTGTATATAGTACCAATATCAACAAAATACGTTTTTCCTTGGTAAAATTCACGAGCAATAGATAAATAGTATCCTGAATCTGCGCTTACAATCGGAAACGAAACAAAGTACACTATAAGTACAGTAATAAGTACAAATACTCCAATAGTAAAAATATTTACAAATTTTTTCAGGTTAAAACTCATTGATACATTTGGCTATTGATTTGACATTTTCTATTCTCAATTCGTAAAACATAGGCAAACGCAGCAAACAATTCGTAAATTTATCGGAATGAATCAAATTGCGCCCGTCGTGTTTGGACTGGTAATAAGGACTGGAATGCAGCGAGATATAATGAAAAACAGCGTGATAACCCGCTTCTTGTAGATAACGTATCAGTTGCGTCCGAGCCGACAAAGAAGGCAACACAATATAAAACATATGACCATTGTTGGTGGCATATTCGGGCAATTGAGGAAGTGTTACCGAAGGAACAGATTGTAAGCCTTGATAATACGCATTCCACAACGTATTTCGTTTCTGCTGAATCAATGCCAAATTTTCTATTTGTGCCCACAAAAAAGCGGCAATAACCTCAGAGGGCAAAAAAGACGAACCCGTATCTACCCATCCGTATTTGTTGACTTCGCCTCGAAAAAACTCAGCGCGATTCGTTCCTTTTTCCCAAATAATCTCTGCGCGATGGATAAAACGCTCGTCGTTAATCGTGAGCATTCCTCCCTCTCCCGAAATAATATTTTTGGTTTCATGAAAGGAAAAAGCAGCCAAATGTCCTATACTTCCCAAAGCGCGCTTTACACCCTCTTTTCCCGTGTAAAAACTATCGATAGCTTGCGCCGCATCCTCAATAACAAGTAGATTATAACGATTCGCTAAATCCATGATCACGTCCATATCACAGGCCACTCCCGCATAATGAACAGGGACGATTGCTTTTGTTTTGGGGGTAATTAAAGCTTCCAATTGGGACGCATCCATGTTGGGATTGTCCGAATACGAATCGGCAAAAACGATAGTCGCACCTTGCCTAACGAAAGCAATAGCCGTTGAAACAAAGGTAAAACTAGGTACAATAACTTCATCCCCAGGTTGAATATCAGCCAAGAGCGCACACATTTCCAAAGCATCGGTACAAGAAGTTGTCAATAAAGCTTTTTTGAACCCGTATTCTTGCTCAAAAAAAGCTTGGCATTTTTGTGTAAATATACCGTTTCCCGATAACTTCCCTGACTGAACAGCCTCTTGTATATACTGCGTTTCTTTTCCGGTTAAAAAAGGTTTGTTAAATGGAATCATAATTAAAATTAATGATTTTCAAATTCAATAAAAAATTAACGTTTTGAAAAAAGAAATATACAATAAGCCTATATTTCATTTTAATAATTACAATTTGTAAACTTACAAATTCTTTTTCCAATAGTGCTTAATGATAACCTCATCATTAACTGCATATCCCATTTTTTCATAAAAGTGACACGCTAAAATATTTTCTTTTTGCGTTGGAATTTTTAGATTAAATATATTTTGGGTAATGCAATAGTTCTCAGCTTTCAACAAAAGTCTTTTCCCCAATCCTTTACCTTGATAGTTTTTTGACACAGCAATTAACCCTATTGTAGAAAAAAAATCATTATTTTTTAAAGTTACAAATCCAATAACTTCTTGAGAGTTTCTTATGTAAAATAGTTTATCTGCAATTTTTTTATCTACACTATTATCAACCCATTTTGAATACAACAGCTCAAACTTCTCATTGGGTATTTTGGGGTCTAACTTAAATCGACTGTATCGACCACTTTCAAAAGCTAAAGAATACAATTCCGATTTATTAATAACTTCTTCATCAAAATCTTTGATTGAATCATAAAAAGGGTCTAATTCAATAGAAGTTAATTTCTTGTCATAAATAATTTTTGTTTCTTGAAACTTTTTTTCAAATTCAAATAGAAAAATGTCTTCTTCCTTTTTCTGTTTGATTACCAACAAATCAAATTTTGAGGCCTCAGAATAATCAGTACTAAGTTCTCCTTCCCCAACTTCAAAACCAAAAAAAGCACTATCCCAATCTAACCTTTTAATTTTCAATTTTTTCATCTATAATGTAAATTGGCCTATTTTTTACCTGATTGAAAGTTTTCCCTAAATAGATTCCTACAATTCCGATTGCTGATATGATTATTCCCGATAATAACCAAATAGAAATAATTAAAGAACTAAATCCAGGAGCACTAATTTGTCCCGTCATGGCCTTTATAAAATAATAACATCCAAATAGAAAAGAAATTGAAGAAATAGACAGCCCTAAAATTGTAAAAATTTTCAACGGCTTGTCAGAAAATGAAATAATAGTATTGAAAGCTAAAGATAGTAACTTAAAAAAACTATATGAAGATTTACCATGATCCCTTTCACTATGTAAAACAACAATTGAAGTTGATTTAAAACCTACCCAATTAATAAACAAAGGGAAAAATTTAATATAGTCATTAATTTTTTCAGCCGATTTTATGACTTTATGTTTGTAAATCCCAAAATTTGCAACTTCATTATTTACCTCAATACCCGAAAGATAGTTGAATACTGTGTAAAAACACTTTGAAGATAATCTTTTAAAAAAATTATCCTGTCTAATTTCTCTTCTCGCCAAAACAATATCATAACCCTCCATTGCCTTTGCATATAGATTTTTGATTTCCATTGGTTGGTCTTGTAAATCACAATCCATAACGACAACCCACTCCCCTTTAACCAACGAAAGTCCTGCCATAATTGCTGGATGCTGCCCAAAGTTGCGACTCAATCGAATACTTCTAACTTCTGAAAATTGAGCGGAAAGTTTCATCATTACCTCCCAGGAATTATCTGGACTTCTGTCATCAACTAATATAATCTCGTAAGTTAAATTCATCTGAGCCATCACTTTCTGGATTTCCTCTACTAACTTTTCGAGAATTTTTTCAGCCTTATAAACAGGGCTAACTATAGAAATTTGAGGATTGTTGTTGTTCATAATCAAAATTTTACAGTAACAAAAATACCAATCATAATTAAAATCAACCCTACAACTTTACCTATAGAAAAGGATTCTCCCAAAAATAAAACTCCCATAATAAAAACTAACGCAGGAGCCAAACTCATAAAGGGGTAAGCTTTCGTAATTTCAAATTTAGTCATTGCAGCCATCCAAAAAAGAGAGGCGATAAAAGCCGAGAAAAAACCTGAAAAAATAAAGGGATCGAATAACAAACGGATCAGAAAAAGAAACTTCTCATGGAATGACTGAGGTAATTCAAGGGCTTGGGACTGTAAGCGCCATTTTAAGATAACTTGCCCATAAACAGTAAAAAAAAGAGTACCTGCAATATACCAATAAGAACCCATAAATCGAATTAAAAAATTGAATTCAATATAATTGAAATGCTTAGACAAAAAAAACAGGGGCTACCAAGCAATCAAAAAACACGAAGAAAAAATTATAGTACGCCAAAATTAAACATCTTTCAACGCGAATAACAAAAGTACTTGTTTTGTTATAAACGCACAAGCTATTGCCAAAGAAATGTTAAAAATCAACCCTTACATAAGCTAAAAAACGAGTACCAATACGAACCAATCCTCCAGTAATTGAGATTACAAACACACAAAAGGATAAAGAAAAGCTACCTTATTTTGGACATAGAGCAAAGCGAAAAGACCTTTCAAGAAATGTTGAATATTAAATTATATATTATAAATGAACTTTCTAATACATCCTCATTTACGCACAACGTGCAACTTAAAAAAAGCCCAGCGCCTTTGTGCCCTTATACACACCACGAACTTAGCGTAACGTTGAGACCTTTGCGGTTAAAAAAAAGAACGAGAAAAGAATAAAGTAGCAGGAAACACTTAGTGCGAACATTGTGTAACCTTTTGCCCAAAAAAATAACCATTAAGAGATTTAGGTTGTTCACGAAGCCGATAAAAGGAAAAAAAATAAAGCCAGCCTCAGGCCGCAAACTTTGTGAACTCAAACCTTTGCATCTTCGTGACTTCGTGGCAAAAAAAGAAGCAAGAAAAAAGACCTCTTTGGCTATTTAAATGATGAATTTAAATTATAAATGAGCGTTCTACGAAACGACTTTCGACTTTCGACTTACGACTTACAACTCACAACTTTTCCATCCCTGTACACTGCGATTGCGACTGTAAACTAATCCCCCCTTTGGGGGCTAGGGGGCTTACTAATCACTAATCCTATAATACGCCTTATACCAATCCACAAAAGCTTTTACGCCTTTGTCTAAATCGGTTTGAGGCTGGTAGTGGAAATCGCGTTGCAATTCGGAGACATCCGCCCAGGTTTGAGCCACGTCGCCAGGCTGCATGGGAAGCCAGTTTTTCTGGGCTTTAATACCCGTATGCCGTTCGATGGCTTCAATGAAGTCCAACAAACGAACCGGCTTGCTATTGCCAATATTATATAACCCATAAGTCTTAGTGTAGGCACCCGAGGCTAAGGCTGCCACGATGGCTTCCATCCCTTGGGTAATATCATCGACGTAAGTAAAATCACGCGATAATTCTCCATGGTTGAAAACGTCAATTGGTTTATGATTGAAAATGGCATCCGTAAACAAGAACAAAGCCATATCGGGACGACCCCACGGACCGTACACCGTAAAGAAACGCAAACCTATGGTGGTGATCCCAAACAAATGGCTATACGTATGTGCCATTAGCTCATTGGATTTCTTGGTGGCCGCATACAAACTTATAGGGTGGTCTACCGTATCATTCACTGAAAAAGGGATGTGTTCATTGAGACCGTAAACGCTTGAACTGCTAGCATAAATCAATTTCTTCACTTGATGGTGGCGACAGCATTCCAAAACATTTAAAAAACCTGTGACATTACTGTCAAGATAAGTAAACGGCTGTTCCAAACTATACCGAACACCCGCTTGAGCGGCTAGATTACATACTAAATCAAATGAAAAGCGCACAAACAAAGCGTCCATGCCGTGTCGGTCTTCCAAATCGAGTAAAACAAACTGAAAACGGTCGCCATAGCTAGCACTAATAATAGGAATACCCGTATGAAATTCAGAAGGAGTAATCCCTAGAACAGCCAAACGATCTTTTTTTAAAGAAACAGGATAATACGAATTCAAGTTATCCATACCCACAACGGTGTACCCCTTTTGAAGTAAGAGTTCACAAAAATGGAATCCGATAAATCCCGCCGCTCCGGTGACCAATATACGCATGACTCGCTAAAATTATTGATATTGTTTTTCGTAATATTCACGATAAGCCCCAGAAGTAACATTCTGCAACCATTGGGAGTTCTGCAAATACCAATCGACGGTTTGCTCCAACCCTTCTTCAAAAGTAACAGAAGGCGACCAACCCAACTCACGATTGATTTTTCCAGCATCAATAGCGTACCGCAAATCGTGCCCGGGACGATCTTTCACAAAGGTAATAAGCCCCTCAGAAGTCCCAACGTCACGTCCTAATTTACGGTCCATAATTTGACATAACAAACGCACTAAGTCGATGTTTTGCCATTCATTAAATCCACCAATATTATAGGTTTCATGATTTTTCCCTTCATGGAATACCAAATCAATGGCTATCGCATGGTCGATGACATATAACCAATCCCGAGTATATTTTCCATCCCCATAAATCGGCAATGGTTTTTCTTGAATTATATTGTGAATGCATAGCGGAATCAATTTCTCAGGAAAATGATTGGGTCCGTAATTATTTGAACAATTGGTCAACACATAGGGCAATCCATAGGTTTCCCCATAAGCGCGCACAAAATGATCGGAACTAGCTTTGGAGGCAGAATACGGTGAGTTCGGATCATAAGGGGTTTCTTCAGTAAACAAACCCGTTGCACCCAAGGTTCCATAGACCTCATCGGTTGAAATATGGTAGAAACGCTTGCCTTCAAACTGCCCTTGCCAAGCGGTTTTAGCCGCATTCAACAAATTCATAGTTCCCAAAACATTGGTACGCACAAAAGCCAATGGATCAGTAATCGAACGATCAACATGTGACTCAGCGGCCAAATGGATAACCCCCTCAAAAGCGTGCGTTTTAAAAAGAGAATCGATAAAATGGGCGTCAGTGATATCGCCTTTAACAAACGTATAATTGGGAAGTTTTTCTACATCGGCGATATTCTCTAAGTTCCCTGCATAGGTAAGGGCATCCAAATTGAAAATATGATAATTTGGGTAACGGGTCACCATGCGTCGAACCACATGCGAACCTATAAACCCAGCACCTCCGGTAATCAATATTTTTTTCATACCTTATAATTTTCCGTCCACCGCATAGGGAAGAACGCCTTTAACATCATAAACTATTGACTTCGGATTTCGTAACCCAGCCAAATCCAGTTGTAAAAATTCTTGATGCGCAACGCCCAAAACCACGGCATCAAAAGTAGTAGTGGGCAAAGTAGTAGTGGTCGTCAATCCATATTCATGCTTTACTTCCTCGGGATTGGCCCAAGGATCATAAATAGTTACCTGAATTCCATAATCGGTTAAGGCATGCACCACATCAACAATCTTGGTATTTCGCACATCGGGACAGTTTTCTTTGAACGTTATTCCCAAAAGCAAAAGCGACGAATGATCGACCGAAATCCCTTTTTTAATCATCAATTTTATAATCCGCGACGCGACATATTCGCCCATGCTATCATTCAAACGTCGTCCTGCTAAAATGATTTCAGGATGATACCCTGTCTCTTGGGCTTTTTGCGCCAAATAATACGGATCGACTCCGATACAATGTCCCCCAACCAAACCGGGCTTGAAGGGTAAAAAGTTCCATTTTGTTCCCGCAGCAGCCAAAACTGCATGGGTATCGATATCAAGTAAGTTAAAAATCTTCGCCAATTCATTGACAAAAGCTATATTGATATCACGCTGTGCATTTTCAATTACTTTGGCTGCCTCAGCCACTTTAATACAAGGCGCTAAATGGGTACCTGCTGTGATGACAGAACGGTACAAAGCATCCACTTTTTGTCCAATTTCGGGGGTTGAACCCGAAGTTATTTTTAGGATTTTTTCAACGGTATGCTCCTTATCTCCGGGATTGATACGTTCGGGAGAGTAGCCAGCAAAAAAATCTACATTGAATTTCAAACCGCTCACCCGCTCCAAAACCGGTACGCATTCCTCTTCGGTTAATCCAGGATATACGGTAGATTCATACACTACGATATCGCCTTTTTTCAATACCTTCCCTACCGTTTCACTCGATTTGTACAAGGGTGTTAAATCAGGACGGTTATTTTTATCGACAGGGGTTGGAACCGTAACAATGTAATAATTACAGTTGCGAATGGCCTCCAAATTGGAAGCACATAGCAACCCTGTGGACTCGGTATGCTTCGACACCAATACCTGCTGAAGCAAGTCGGAGGACACCTCCAAGGTACTATCGTGTCCCGAATTCAATTCGGAAACCCGTTGCTGATTGATATCAAATCCTACGACTGGATACTTTGTGGCAAACAAACGCGCCAAAGGCAATCCTACATACCCCAATCCGATAACTGCTATTTTTATATCCATAGTATATGTTTCACGAACCTATTCCTTGATAATGGAAACCAATCGCGCGCATCGCCTCGGCTTCTAAAATATTTCGACCGTCAAAAATGAAAGCGGGTTTTAACATGGAATCGTAAATTTTTTGCCAATCATACGCTTTAAATTCATCCCATTCGGTCATAATCGCAATAGCATGCGCCTCATGACATGCCGAATAAGGATCGGAAAATGAAGTAACCAATGCGGCATTGGAAGCCGCATCACGAGTTTCCAAGTAATTCAAATCCGAGAGTACTTGAGGGTGTTCCACTTTGGGATCGTATACAGCAATAAGCGCTTGTTCTTGCATCAAGGCATCAGCCACATAAATAGCAGCCGACTCTCGGGTATCGTTGGTGTCTTTTTTAAACGCCCATCCCAAAAAGGCAATCTTTTTTCCTGAAATGGTATTGTATAATGTACTTACGATATTGCGTGCAAAACGATTTTTCTGGTGGTCATTCAATTGAATTACTTGCTCCCAATAATCGGCAACTTCTTGCAATCCATAGGATTTGGCGATGTAGACTAAATTCAAAATATCTTTTTGAAAACACGACCCGCCAAATCCGACAGAGGCTTTCAAAAACTTCGACCCGATTCGGCTATCCATTCCAATTGCTCGAGCGACTTCATTGACATTGGCGCCTGTTTTTTCACACAATTCCGAAATGGCATTGATCGAAGAAACGCGCTGGGCTAAGAAAGCATTGGCAGTCAACTTCGACAATTCCGACGACCATACATTGGTGGTTAATATACGCTCTTTGGGTACCCAATTGGCATATATATCGACCAAAGCTTGAATGGCTTTTTGTCCGGCTTCATCGGGTCCCCCTCCAATCAATACACGATCGGGAGACAATAAATCTTCAACGGCCGTCCCTTCTGCTAAAAACTCAGGATTGGAAAGAATTTGATACTGAACCCCATTACCCGTATTGTCCAAAATGCTTTTCAAGGCTTCAGCAGTTCGAACCGGCAAGGTTGATTTTTCGACCACAATCTTATCGGTAGTCGCTACGCGTGCAATTTGTCGAGCACACAATTCGATGTACTTCAAATCAGCTGCCATTCCTCTCCCTGTACCATAAGTTTTAGTCGGCGTATTTACCGATATAAAAATCATTTGCGCTTCAGCAATGGCTTTGTCTACTTCGGTTGAGAAAAATAAATTCTTACCCCTTGAATCCGCTACAATAGCACTCAATCCAGGTTCGTATACCGGAATATTTTCAACATTTTCATCGTTCCAACGGGCAATGCGTTCGGCATTCAAGTCGACCACGGTCACTTTAATATGCGGACATTTATTGGCAATGACAGCCATCGTGGGACCACCTACATAACCCGCTCCGATACAACAGATATGAGATATTTTCATATGTATTTATTTTAAATTATCCCAATACCAAGCCACAGCTTCTTCCAAACCTGCCGCAAAGTTGTATTGGGGTTGATAGCCTAACAATTGTTGCGCTTTGGCAATACTCGCTTTGGAATGCGGAATATCACCCACGCGCTGGGGTCCGTATACGATAGGAACTTCAGCAATGGAAGCATCATAACGAGATAAATATTTTTTGAGCAAATGAACCATTTCATTGAGCGAAATTTGATCCCCAACCGCAGTATTATACACCGTGTTCAGCGCTTCGGGTTGGTTCGCCGACAATGCCAAAGCATTCATTTGTATCACATTATCAATATAGGTGAAATCACGAGAATAGGTGCCATCGCCATTAATCACCGGCGATTGTTTTTGCATCAATAACTTGACAAATTTCGGAATCACTGCTGCATAGGCTCCATCAGGGTCTTGGCGCCGCCCAAACACATTGAAATACCGCAACCCAATGGTTTCCAACCCATAGGTTGAGGAAAAAATCGACGCATACAATTCGTTGACATACTTAGTAATCGCATAGGGTGACAAGGGTTTACCTATCACGTCTTCCACTTTCGGCAAGGATGCCGAATCGCCGTAAGTCGATGAACTCGCCGCATACACAAAGCGTTTCACACCCGCATCACGAGAAGCCACTAACATATTCAAAAAACCAGAAACATTGACTTCATTGGAGGTTATTGGGTCATTGATGGAACGGGGAACCGAACCCAAAGCAGCTTGGTGTAAAACATAGGTTGCCCCTTTCGTGACACGATGACACGTTTCTAAATCGCGGATATCCCCTTCATGAAACGTAAACTTTGGATGAGATAAAAACGGTTCAATATTACGTCGATGTCCCGTAGCAAAGTTATCCAAACCCACCACGTATAAGCCTTGCTCCAAAAAATGAGCCGTCAAATTGGAACCAATAAATCCGGCCGCACCGGTAATGACGAGGGTTTGCATAAATTTGATGCGTTATTTTTTACACTTAAAAAGGGTTTCTTTTATTTTTTCAAACAGGTTTTTGGGACGATCATCTTCGTGATAGCCGTTGGCGTAATTGCCATACCCGTACCCGTAACCGTACCCGTATCCATACCCTGTTCCGTAACGCGCTTTATTTTCAAAACCATTTAAAACAATACTCACATTCGACAATTCATCGCGTTGCACACGAGTATTAATGAGTTGTACCATTTCTTTTTTGGTGAAATTTTGACGCATAATATACAAGGTCACATCGGCAAAAGGTGCCAATTCTACAGCATCGGTGACCAATCCAACGGGAGGCGTGTCCAAAATCACATAATCATAGCGACGCTTCAATTCTTCCATAAACTCCCGCATGGTCTCTCCCATAATCAACTCCGAAGGATTGGGCGGAATTGGCCCCGAAGTAATCACATCCAAATACGGAATCTTGGTACTTTGAGTAATTTCATCGAGTGAATTTTGACCAATTAAATAGTTGACGACCCCTATTTTATTTTTTAAATTAAAATCGTCAAAAATTTTAGGCTTACGCAAATCCAATCCGACAATAACCGTTTTTTTCTCACTAATGGCAAATACGGTTGCGATATTGATAGAGCAGAATGTTTTCCCTTCACCCGACACCGAAGAAGTCAACATAAGTGTCTTACTGCCCTCTTTCTTCTGCTTTTTGTATAAAAATTGAAGCGAAGAACGGAGTGCCCTAAAGGATTCCGAGAGTGCCGATTTGGGTTTTTCAAAAACGGCTAAATTCGATGAGGTGTATTTCACCCCAATCACCCCAATTAAGGGGATATTGGTCAAAGAACTAATATCCTCGGCATTTTGGATGGAATTGTTGATGAAAAATATCAAAAAAACCACCAATAAAGGAATCAACAAACCTGCAAAAATAGCGATCACATAGTTTACTCCTGTCCTAGGTCCGATTAATCCGCCTCCAATGTCTTTTGCTGGATCGATAAACTCTACATCCGATAAATTGGCCGCTTTGACAATTTGTGCTTCATTACGTTTTTGTAAATAGGCATCGATAACACTATTGCTCAAATTGAACTTACGGGTGATTCGCAAGTAATCTTGACTGTCCTCGGGTAAACTTTCAATTTTGTTTTCCGACTCTCGAATTTTACGGTTCACCTGCGCTGACTCATATTGAATTGCCGATTTGGCGGCTACAATATTCTCCAACAAAACCCGCTTCACTGCTGAAATTTCGTTGTCAATATTGTTGTACATCAAAGCACTTTTTACGGAGTACGTCATCTCCGAACGGCGTACTGACAAATCAATGAGTTGCGCTACATTTTTGATGATATTGGGGTCGTCTATACCGGCTACCGAAGGAGCAGGCAATTTGGAGTAATCATTGCTGTTGCGCAAATAATTGTTCAACACATTGTAGTAGTTGATTTTACGGTCAATTCCGTCCTTTATCAAATCTAAATCTTGGATTTGCGCTTGGTAAGTTTCACCACGTTTTTCAATCTCTACAACGTTACGACCCTTGCTAAAATCCTTTAAATCATTGTTGGCTGATTTTAAATTGTCCTCCATCAATGCCAAGGTGGTATCAATGTACTTGATGGTATTTTCAGCAAACAAGTTTTTGCTTTCCAATTGCTTCTTTTTCAACATCTGAACACTTTCGTTCAAATAGTCAACAATACGGGCCTTATTGGTTCCTTGCAGTGATATACGAATAATCGAGCCTGCTTTTTCATCAATAACCACACGAACATTACGGTACATACTGACCACATTATCAAACGAATTCATCCGAATGATAAATTTCTGTCCCGTGTAATTTCCAGGCATTCCTTTGATGTCCAATGTCCAGTTTAGAAACGGCAAACGAAGCGGCTGTCCCACTTTGCAGCGCTTACGAAAATCACCCGAACGAACGGCTTGCGCATCAATAATGTTGGTATTGTAGTTGATAACCGGAACCGAATTAGCCTTTACCGCAATATTGATTTCATAGTCAGTTGGCGACACAAAATGAATCTCAATGGGAATCCCTAAAAGTTGGTTTTTGGATTTGTCTAATTTCACTTCAAAAGGTGCCGAACCGTAGACGTCTTTTTGATAATATTTGTCTTCTTGAAGATAATCAATATAAAACCCTAGTTTGTCAACCACCAATTCGTTGTGGGAACGGGATTTTAAGGTACTCGCAATACGCTGCACCTGATCAGAAGTACCCCCCCAATTGAAAATCAAATTGGTGTTGCTCATAAACAGTGGATTCTCTTGTTCCTTCACTGCCAAGGTGGCTTCTAAAGCATAGATTTTTTGTTTACGGACATTGATTTGATGCGCCACAAATAAAGCAAAACCCAATCCAAATAAAAACCACTTCCAATAACTTCCTGTCTTAATTAGGAAAGCTTTGAAATCGAAGCTATTTTGTTTTTCAAAAAAGGAGAAATCTTTGATATCAAGCATGGAATTTCGTTTAATTGCGTAATAACAGCGTGAGCGTCAACAACATAGAAGCCGCAGTAATCAATACAGTTAACGTCTCGCGACCCGTACCACCAAATCCCCATGATTTTTGTTTCAAGGGTTTGACGTAGATATAATCGTTAGGTTGCAAGTAAAAAGCAGGAGAATATACTGCCGCAGCATCGGTCAAATCAATGCTGAACGTCTCCAATCCATGCGGAAACTGACGAATAACTTTCACTTCTTTACGATCACCCGTCATGGTAATATCACCCGAATTGGCCAAAGCTTCCAACACATTCACGCGATCTTGGTACAACACCTTCGAACCGGGATTATTGACCTCACCATTGACTGTGTAACGGAATCCCGCAAGCTTAACATTGACAAACAATTGCGCTTCTTTTTTGAAATAATCCGCTAACAATTGGGTTTCAATTTTGGCGCGTGCCTCCTCTACCGTATAACCTAATACATTCACTTCCCCCAAAATCGGAATACGAATGTTTCCGTGATCATCGACTGTATAGCCATTAAAATAAAGCGTTTCAACCGTTTGACTCGCCTGATTTGGTGGAGCGGTATTGAAAATTTCCAACAAACGCTCATCAACTAATGCTTTGATTTGCACCGAAACTACATCATTTACCTGCAAACGGTATGGCTTGTTGCTTTGGGTAACTGATTGCCCAGCGGAAGTAGTCGTATTTTTTTTGTCTTGAAGGTATATGAGGTCCTGTGTGGGAACACAAGCGGTAACAAGGAATAACAATACTATGGAAAACGACAGTATTTTGGTTTTCATCTACTTTGTTTTAGCCAACAAAGATAGTTTTTCAATCGTAAAATCAAAAGACTAGATAGGGAAATCTCTAATTATTTTTGAGGGAATTTTCAAAAGGAATTCGATGTAAAATACTGCGCCCCAGCGTCACTTCGTCGGCATATTCTAACTCATCCCCTACCGCTATTCCACGGGCAATAGTCGAAGTTTTTATACCCGTATTTTGGATTTGCTTGTAAATGTAAAAATTGGTCGTATCGCCTTCCATCGTGGAACTCAAAGCAAAAATCACTTCTTCCACAGGAGTTGTCTTTACTTTTTCAACCAAGGAAGTAATGTGCAACTGACTCGGACCAATCCCATCAATAGGGGAAATTTTACCTCCCAATACATGGTAAATCCCTTTAAACTGCTGGGTATTTTCAATCGCCATGACATCCCGTACATCTTCCACCACACAAATGATGTGAGGATTCCGCGAAGGATTACTGCAAATCGAACACACCTCAACATCCGAAAGGGTGTGGCAACTCGAACAAAACTTCATCTGCTCCCGCATTTGTGTCAAAGCTTCGGTCAAAAAGCGGGTTTGTTCCTGGGGTTGTCGCAACAAATGCAATACTAATCGCAACGCCGTTCGTTTCCCTATCCCAGGCAATTGCGCCATTTCATTGACGGCTTGCTCCAATAACTTTGATGAAAATTCCATACGACAAAAGTACATAATTTGAAAATGGCATCAATATTTTTGTATTTTTCGCTTTTTAAAAATTATAGCATGAGCCCAACCCTCATTCTCTCCATCATCCTCGTGTATTTTGGATTGTTATTGTTTATCGCCTTTCAAATTGGTAAAAAAAGTAGTGACAACGACACTTTTTTTAAAGCCAATAAAAACTCCAAATGGTACCTAGTCGCCTTTGGAATGATCGGTACAGCACTCTCGGGTGTGACGTTTATTTCGGTCCCTGGTGCAGTGGGCAACCCTGAAAATCAGTTTTCGTACTTTCAATTTATACTCGGAAATGCTATTGGATTTATCCTCATTGCTACCGTGCTTCTTCCGCTGTATTACCGTATGAACCTTACCTCTATTTACAGTTATATCGAACAGCGATTAGGAGTGGTCAGTTATAAAACAGCGGCCAGTATTTTTTTAATTAGCCGTACCATCGGATCGGCGTTTCGACTGTATTTGGTGGTTTTGGTGTTGCAACGCTATGTGTTTGATGCCTTCCACGTACCTTTTGCCGCCACTGTTTTGATCTCCTTGGGATTGATTTTTGCGTATACGTATCGCGGGGGACTCAAAACCATCATCATCACCGATACGTTGCAAACATTTTTCTTAGTTACTTCGGTATTTCTTACCATCTATTTCATTTGCAGTAGCCTCAATTACAGTCCCGCCCAAGCCTTTGAAGCCGTAAAAAACAGCAGTTATTCGCAAATCTTTTTTTATGAAGATTACCTAAAAGGCCATTTTTTCTGGAAACAACTCCTCGGCGGAATCTTTGTCACCATTGCAATGGTGGGTTTGGATCAGGACTTAATGCAGAAAAACTTGAGCTGCGCCACCATTCAAGAAGCCCAAAAAAACATGTTTACGTTTACGGGAATTTTTGTACTCATTAATTTATTTTTCTTGAGTGTAGGGGCTTTGTTGTACTTGTATGCGGCGCAAAACAGTATTGCAATTCCCACCGTGAATGAGGTGCCCCGAACTGATTTACTCTTTCCAGAAATTGCCTTTCATCATTTGGAAATCATTCCCGCCATTACCTTTTTATTAGGCTTAACGGCAGCAACTTTTGCTACCACCGATAGTGCGTTAACGGCATTAACCACCTCTTTTTGTGTCGATTTCCTTCACATGGACAAGGCCGAACATCAACTTTCGCCTGAAAAACAAGTGCGCCTCCGCCACCAAGTACATTTAGGCTTTTCATTCCTGATGTTTTTGGTTATTATACTGTTCAATGTACTCAACGACGAATCGGTGGTTAAAATGATTTTTAAAGTAGCCAGTTACACCTATGGTCCGCTTTTAGGACTCTATGGCTTTGGATTGTTTATGAAAACAAAAACAGTAAACGATCGTTGGGTGCCTGTCGTTTGTATTCTCGCGCCATTGGTGTGCTGGGCGATGACAACGTATGCTAAAGATCTTTTTGGCGCGTACCAGTTTGACAACGAACTCATCATTGTCAATGGTTTATTAACGTTTATAGGCTTACTCTTTATCAGTAAACCTGCCGTGGGACAAACCCGATTTTAATATTGATGGGTAGCCAACAATACCAACGTACAAGCCACTTCGATTTGAATTCCACTCGAAGTCAAAAGGGCATAAAACATTGGATTTTCTGTTCCTGGATTGAATATCACCCGTCGTGGATGTAACCCGATGATATAATCGTAATACCCCTGTTGGTGTGTAGGATTTAGATACAACGTAACCGTATCAACACCTTCTAATACGGGCAAACCTTCTTGAATAAGAATACTCCCGACCTCAGCGGCTTTACGACCAATAGCGACCACTTCATGCTGGTGCTTTTGCAAACGCATTAACGCTTGGTAACTGTACCGTTCGGGGTTGTTAGAAGCACCTAAAACTAAGGTTTTCATAGGTAACGATTATTTTACCCTACAAAAATACAACGAAACCTCCAATCCCCTACCTTTGCAACATGAACGATTTTATCTTTCTTTTAGCGGCCTTGTTTTCAGTGTTAAATCCTATTGGAACTGTGCCCATTTTTGTGGCGCTTACGCAAGATTATTCCAAAGCCGAACGCTCAAAAGTTTCCCTTTGGACTGCGATTAATGTTTGCTTAATATTGGTCATATCCTATTTTATTGGGCAATATGTACTTACCTTTTTTGGCATTACGATTCCCGCATTACGCATCGCAGGTGGTATCATCATTGCCAGTTCAGGGTTTGGACTTTTGAACGGGAAATTCAGTCGGAATAAAGGTTTGGATAAAAAAGCTGAAGAGGAAGCACAACAACGCGACAACATCGCTCTTACACCCCTTGCTATGCCCATGTTGGCGGGACCGGGTTCTATTTCCCTTCTCATTGCCTATTACCAAGAACACAATAGTACGCGAGAAATTATTTTCTCAACGATTGCCATTTTTGCGGTGGCAGTATTGATTTTCCTCATTCTTCGAAGTGCGCATTATTTGGCCAAATACCTAGGCGCTTCTGGAATTGTAGCAATTTCTCGTATTGTGGGATTCTTAACCATTGCGATTGGTATCCAATACATTATTAATGCCGTTACCAGTATTTTAAAAATCTAAACCACTACGCATGCGATACGTTTTTTTTACTTTTTGTATTTCCCTTTTTTTATTGGGGTGTAAATCCGCACAATCGCCAAAAAATACCGATAGTTCGGTAATGAAGGAATTAGTCACGATCATGCAAGGCCACTATAGCTCTGAAAAACAAGCCAGCCAAGACAAAGACTATTTCAACATCTCCTTGCGGATGACCCCCATTTGGAAATCCAAAGGCCATTACCTTTTTGTGGAACAAGCCTTATTTGACAAACAAAACCAACCCTATCGAGTACGCATTTACAAATTAACGCAACAAGGCGATCAATTCATCAGTACGATTTACACGCTCAAAGACGAAAAAAAATGGATAGGTAAATGGGCAACTCCCGAGGCGTATGACCAACTCACAGAAGCTGATATCGAAATAAAAGACGGCTGTGAAGTAATTTTAAAACGCACCGCCAAAAACACCTTCGAAGGTGCTACAGGCGACAAAACCTGTCCCAGCGAACTCCGCGGAGCACGTTGGGCTAATTCCAAAGTAACGGTTACCCATAACAGCATTTTATCTTGGGACCAAGGATTTGACAAAGACGGCAAACAAGTATGGGGCGCCACCAAAGGCGGATACGAATTCATCAAATTGTAATAAAAAATCCCAAGCACCTATAGCGTTTGGGATTTCTTGTAAAATTACGTTTGATTATCGCTTCGGCAAAAATACCTCTGCCATCATGCATCGGGCACTTCCTCCCCCACAAGCTTCAATGGTATCCAAACTCGAATGCAGAATGGTAACATGTTGTTCAATTTGGGCAATTTGCTTTTTGGTCAATACTTGATAGGCCGATGAACTCATCACCAAATAGCGTTTTCCGTCCGATCCTTTGACTTCCAGCATATTGCCCGCAAAATTATTGACCTGATCTTCGGTAATCAAAATAATGTCTTTCTCATCGCTACGCAAGGAGTCCAAAACCATTTTACGCTCTTTTTTATCGTCAATACAGTCGGCGCAAATCACCGCAAATGTATCGCCAATACACATCATCACATTAGTATGGTAAATCAATTTACGTTCCCCATTGACCGTTTGAAACGCTTCAAAAATAACAGGAGTGTACTCAAAATCTTCACAAAACTCAATCATCAACTCTTCATCCGCGCGCGGCGATAAAGCACAATAGGCTTTGCCATTTTGTCGGTCGAGCAACAAACTACCCGTACCTTCCAAAAAGATATTGTCCTCTTCCGCCGAGGTATAATCCATGATGTCATTGACTACAAAACCTCTGTCTTCCAGCAAATCCAAAACATCTTCCCGGCGCTCGGCCCGTCGGTTTTCCGCAAACATAGGGTACAATACCACATCGCCCGTTTCGTGAAAAGAAATCCAATTGTTTGGAAAAATACTGTCGGGCGTATTGGGATCCAAGGTATCGTCAACCACGGAAACGTCAACCCCAACAAGGCGCAATTTTTGGACAAAAGTATCAAACTCCTGCTGCGCTTTCGCATTGACCGTTTCGGGCGACAAGCCGTCCAAAACCTTTTGATAATAATTGTTGACCGCGGTCTGTTCGTTCATTCGAAACGCCACTGGACGGATCATTAAAATAGCATT
The DNA here is from genome assembly GCF_027482425.1 of Flavobacterium sp. Classification (GTDB taxonomy): domain Bacteria; phylum Bacteroidota; class Bacteroidia; order Flavobacteriales; family Flavobacteriaceae; genus Flavobacterium. Next base: position 3,901 of record NZ_JAIXWA010000020.1, on the reverse strand, counting down.
CGTCGTTTGATTCATAGCTTCAGTCTAAAGGTTTCCCCAATTCATAATTCATAACTCATAATTCATAACTCATAACTCTTTGTGCGTGCCCTCCAGGCCGGGCTATCCGCGGTGCACGGCACCCAGCTCCTATCCCTCACGCGGCAGTGCTCCGAAAATCAATCCCGGAACAAGGGAAGTGTCGAACAGCGCAACAACCCTTCTTGCTTGGCAATTTCAGCGTACGGAATTTCTTCCACCGTAAACCCTTTGCTACGCAACCAAGTATTTAAGCGGGTGAAATTGCGCTCCGAAACCACGACATCTTCGGCAATCGAAAATACATTCGAATTCATATGGTACATCTCGTCGCGGGTAATGTGGAATAGATTTTCTTTTCCAAACAAATTCAAGAGAAAAACATAATCGGCTTCTTCCCGAAAACCACTTTTGTAAATAATGCCTTTATCTTTTCCCACCGGTTGAAAGCAACAATCCAAATGCAAAGCATTGTCACGGGCTTCCAATTTAGATTTGACCAAATCAAATTCTTTCACAATCTTATTCGGAAATAAACTTTTGATGTATGCTACCCCTTCCATATTGGTTCGAGCGGTAATGTAATCTTTATAATCCGAGCCTTTGTAGGTCCCTATAAAAATATAGTCGTTCCAAGGCATCACGTCACCGCCTTCAATATGAACTTCTTCTGGGGGGCGTTGCACTTTCGCTGGATTGATTTGATCAATAATATACTGAATCGCCTCCAATTCCCGTTCCCGATCGGGGAGAATATTGGCTTTGATAAATGTATCTTCAATGACAAATCCGATGTCCCGCGAAAAAATTTGATTGTAATTCTCGATAATTTCTGGACGAAAAACCTGCACATCGTATTTATTAAACACGTCATGAAAAGCGTCCATCTCACGAACCATATCGGCTTCTACAGGATAGGTTCCCGCCAAAATGTGTTCCAGCGACTTCGGGTCATAAGCTTCTTCGGCTGTCGGCGTGGGTCCGTTACTCACCGCGGTTCCCAACACTACTGCACGTAACCGCGAAGTTTCGTTGGTGATATGTAATGGTAGCATAAAGTTTGTTGTTGGCTTTCTACAAATATAAAAAAGCTCCGCCGATTGACGAAGCTTTTCTATTATTGTGAACAAGTTTTAATTTTTCACCAATTTCTCAGCAATGACGGTGCCATCGGTAAGCACGATACTCACCATATAGATGCCATTGGGATAGGCTTGCACATCCAAACGATGGCGTTGGGTCGCCGTAATGGATTGCGCCATCAAACTCTTTCCGTCGATAGTTGTCACTTGAATTTGCGCAAACTCACCTTCATCCACGGCTATTTCGACCCAAGATTGCGCCGGATTGGGCACCAAAGTGAAGCCGTTGCCAATGCGGATGAGATGAATCTCTTCGGGAATTACATCCAAAGGAACATCGCGATCAGAAGGCGAAGCCAGTGGGGTGTCACGGTACATGAAGTTTCCAGTACAGCCCTCGGGATAAGCAGCAAAATGGGCTCCTGTAACTGCTTCAAATCCAGGCAATAATTCCACAAAGTTACCTGCATGGTACACGACGCCATTCCCCAATCCATTATTGCCCTGTTGAATAACATTGGAAGCTCGAATCCAATCGGAGCGCTCTTTCCGTTTCTCAGAAGGGGGCGTATTGTTATTGGTATCATCGGCAGGAGAAACCAAGGTAAGCACTGGTAAACAACAATTTTCAAACGTGACGTCGGGTCCAATAGCCGCCGACTCATCGCGTATGGTAAACTGAAAGGTTCCCGCGGGACAGGTCACGTTGAAGGTGGCGACCACATCAAACTCAAAGTCCCCTTGTGGATTAGCGCCAAAAATATTCGGCGGGAGATCAAAACAAAATGTTGTCGCGGTAAGTTGCGTAGGCGCATTGATGGCACCGATAATGGTATTGCCTTGTAACACATGAAGCACAAGAGAGCTTAAAGTTGCATTAACTGGGGGACTGTAGGTTCCACAAACTTGCACAGGAGTTGCTGGAGTGATTGAGGGACAATTCAATTGTATCGGGTCAATATTTAAAGCTCCCAACTGCGGCGTGGCACAAGTATATCCACACACATTATCGATATAAACGGTACCAAAGTGTGCCGAGGGCTGGCAATCGCTTACTGACAATTCTAAGATACCCGGTTGCCCCAATAATTCACCTACATTCAAACGGGCACATATCCAACCCGTATAAAGGATACGACGTCTAGAACTAACATTAATTCGACTAAACAAGCAGTTATTGGGATTAGCAATGATACAAAACTCATCGACTATATTACCATTAACATCTTTGACACGTGCTCTAAAATAGGGTTGAATATCTTGTTCATGGTCGGGACGGTTGTCCATCACCAAAGAGAAATTAAAATCTAACGTCGCCTCATTGATCACCGGAAAATAGCGGGAAACGGTAGCTAAATCAGAAGAACCCATTCCGCCTGTATTGTTCAATTTGACACACCGTGTCCCTCCATTGGGAGCCAAAGTGGGCACATTTACCCCAAAACTGGCTAGCACTGGATCAAACTGTTGGTAATTGGGCGCATTGCTGTCAATTAAAGTAGCACGCGACCCAAAATTATTGGTCGTTGCGGTGAGTACATTGGTTGTTGTCAACGCAGTGGGTGTGGCGCACGATTGAAAAAAAGCGGTTCCCGATTGGGGTTGGGGGCGTAAATCGGCCCAAAAAGTATAGCCTGCTGTTCCATTTTCAAAATCGCCATTGACACAGGTTTGCTCTTCCGAAACAGGTAACGTCCCGGCACGATAATACTGCGTTTTTTCTGGAAATTTGGTAAAAAAGAGCTTCCGCAATTCGTTACGTTTGGTAGCAACTAAGGCTTTTTCTACCTCTTCATCGGTAAAATCTTCATGCTCCCGAAGTTCATCAATTAGTGATGCCGAAGCTATTTTTGACAAACGGTATTTGTGAAAGTTGGATTCGATAAATTGTTCCACCTCACGCTCAACGCTTGCGGCCACTGTTATTCTTCGCTGTTCCTCGTCCAAGTATTCCTGAACTTGTGCCCGTCCCCATGAAATATTTAGCAACAGGGCACTAATCCCGAGGAGATAGTGTACCTTGTTCATCTTATTTCATTTTTTGGATCAAAAGCTCCAATTGTGCTTTCAACTGATCGATTTCTTTTTGTTGCTGAGAAAGGGTAGCTTGTTGTGCATCAATCGTTTTATTTTGATCGATAACATATAAAGTCAATTCTTCAATTTTCTCCATGTGTTTTGCTTGCATAGCGGCCAAATCCAAGCCCTCTTTTGCCAAAGTTTCAGCAGAAGCCACGCCAGGTAAATGTTTGTTTTTTTGGATAAAAGCTTCCACTTCTTGTAAAGGCATCAAGCGGTAATCGTCGGCAAAAACATAATCCGCCCAATTGGCTGTGCTTCGTAGGGCTACTTTAACTTTTTCCGTCAAAATACCTCCTTCGACAAACAAGCGATAATTTCCTGTACTGGTAGGATAGGTAGCGGTATTTCCGATGTAGATTTTTCCATTGTTTCCACTTCCGGTTGAGTTAAACCAAATATTGCGATTATTCATCGTCACTACGCGATTTAACCCTGTGGTCGTCGCTTGATTGATGCTTCCATTGGCTGAATATAAACTTGTATCATTAGCATTGATGACAAAAGGAGTTGCTGCAGTTCCGTTGCCTGTTACGGTAACATTGGTTCCCGCCGTGATTTGGGTTGCGGGTAACGTAATTGTGTTTCCATTGGAAATAGACAACACATTACCATTCAATGTTAAGGTCTGTGCATCCGTGTCCACAGGCAAGGTAATCGTACCGCCTCCATTGGAGAGGGTTACCGTATTGCCGTTTTGCGTTAAGGTTTGCAACTCATTG
>NZ_JAIXWA010000033.1 GCF_027482425.1 Flavobacterium sp. | reverse complement strand
ATTTTGAGTTTCCCCTACATAGTAAGTATCCTTTTTTTTGGAGTATAAAAAATATAACGTTGTCATGGCTAAAAAATAAAAAAGCCCAAATTTATATTTGGGCTTTGTGGTACCTCCAGGAATCGAACCAGGGACACACGGATTTTCAGTCCGTTGCTCTACCAACTGAGCTAAGGTACCGTTGCTAATGCGGGTGCAAATATAGAATCATTTTTAATTTATCCAAAAGAAAAATCAAAAAAAATCTATTCGTATTTTTGCCTCCTAAATAACCATTACATGCTTTTAGTCCTTGATTTTGGGAATACACAAATCAAAGCTGCTGTCTTTGAGAAGTATACCTTAGTAGAGATGCTTCGATTTGATGTAGCACAAGCGTCCCAAACCTTGGAGTCGCTTTTGCAACGATTTCCAAAAATAAATACAGTTTGCAGTTCATCGGTCACGTTACAACATGAAACTGTTTTAGAAGGGTTGCCACAATCTTTAAAAAAATGGACTATTCAAAGGCAGCATACGTTTCCATTTGTGAATGCTTACCGTACGCCTCAAACCTTGGGATTGGATCGTATGGTATTGGCGGCAGGGGCAGTATTAGCCTATCCCAACCAAAATCGTTTGGTTATTGATGCAGGAACCTGTATTACCTATGACTTTATTACGGATCAAGATGTCTACAAAGGAGGTGCAATTAGTCCAGGGATTCATATGCGCTACAAAGCCCTTCACGAGTATACTACTCAATTACCCTTGCTATCCCTAGTTGATGAATTTTCCCTAACGGGTGATTCGACTGAAAATTCGATACATTCAGGGGTACTCCAAGGCATTCTTTTCGAAATTGAGGGTGTAATTGCACAATATGCTCAAGAAAATCATAACTTTAGTATAATTTTAACCGGCGGAGATGCCAATTTTTTGGCTGCTCATTTAAAAAATAGCATATTTGCCAATCCAAATTTTCTGTTGGAGAGCCTAGTATATGTATACCAATATCAACATAATGATTAAAAATTTTTTATTCCTTTTCGCAACATTGTGCTCCGGGGTGGTTGAAGCACAGCAAGGAACTAGTTCACCCTATTCGTTTTACGGTATCGGCGATGTTCGATTCAAAGGAACCATTGAAAACCGTGCCATGGGAAGTATCACAGCACACGGGGATAGTATTCACGTTAATTTACAAAATCCAGCCTATCATTCGGCTATTCGATTGACCACTTTTGCCGTAGGGGCTACCTATGGAACCAACCAAATAGAATCCAATACACAAAGTGCCCAAACACGCACCACTGCTTTAGACTACATAGCCGTCGTGATTCCTACCAAAAAAGTTGCGTTTTCGTTGGGATTAATGCCTTTTTCTTCCGTAGGTTATAATGTATTAAACGATTTAAATTCATCGATTATTCGCCAGTATACGGGAACAGGTGGCATCAATAAAGTTTATTTTGCAACATCTTTTAGAGTGACCCCCAACTTTTCAATTGGAGCCGATCTTAATTATAATTTCGGAAATATTGAGACCAAATCCATCAGTGCTTTTCCTGGTGTAGAATTTGCCACCCGCGAAATTAATACCTCTAATGCCTCTGGGGTAAATTATAATATCGGTTTACGCTACCAAAAATTGTTTAAGAAGAAATATTTAGTCTACACAAGTGCTGTTTTCAGTCCCGAAGCCAATCTTACATTCAACAATACGCGCCAATTGTCTTTGATTAGCTGGATTATTGGAGGTTCTGAATCCGTGATACCAGGGCAAACTCAGGATTTACAGGTAGCAGATACCAAGGTCAAACTACCCTCTAAAATGGATTTTGGTTTTGGTTTTGGGCAAACCAACAAGTGGACGATTGGGGCCAATCTTCTTTTTCAAAATGCGAGTAATTTTGGAAATCGAAATAATGATATCACGAATGTTCGCTTTGAGAACGCGACGCGTTTTAGCCTTGGGGGTTATTATATCCCCAACTATAAATCGTTTTCAAGTTACTTTGACCGTGTAGTTTACCGTGCTGGACTTCGGTACGAGAATACAGGGTTGATTTTAAATGATAAGTCCATAACAGATACAGCGGCTACACTTGGACTTGGCTTGCCCGTACGTGGGACTTTTTCAAACGTAAATTTTGTATTTGAATATGGTTCTCGAGGTACACAAAGCAATAATTTGGTGAGAGAGCGTTATTTCAATGTAGGATTCTCATTTTCGTTCAACGATCAATGGTTCCAAAGAAGAAAGTATGATTAATTAAATGCATGAACTATGAGAGCAAATTGGACTTTATGGATATGTATTTTTTGTGCTACCGTTTTTGGTCAAAAAAATTGTACGCTAACAAAAGATTTTGATACAGCTATTAATGAAAAGAATTTTGAAGAGGCATCCATCTTGTGGAAAGATTATCTTGCTCAATGCGAAAGTAAGACAGAGTCTGAGTTCAAAAAAGGAGAGGTAATTTACACGGCTTCTATTGAGAATGCCAAAGATCCAAAATCAAAGAAAATAGAAGTTGATGCTCTCCTTGGATACTATAATCAGTACAATGCGTTGTTTCCTAACAATGGGATGGAAATGTTTTCCAAAGTTGCTTTTATAATGTATTCGTACAAAGACGATTTTAAAGCGGAACAAATAAAAAAAGCATTTGATCTTGCCTTCAAAGAAAAAAAAGAGTCTTTTCGCGATCCATCGTATTTATTGGCCTATTTTGAAGTGCAATATCAAAATTTTTATAAAGAGGAAAATGGTGAACAGAAATTGCTTACGCTCTTTTTCGATGTAGTAGCCAAATGCAATGTTAATCGTTTAAAGTTTTCTGAGTTTTCCTCAGAATATGATGCACTTCAACAAACGATGCAAGTGCGGTTGAAGGATCAATTGAATCGAATGAGTTTGGATGCCTTTGCACACAAAGCGGATGATAAAGATGTATCGAATCCATTTTGGATGCAAGGATTGGTAGAAGCTTTGGCTAAGTTTTGTGAAATGGACCCCATTTTTCTAACACGCGCTGAACAATCGCATCAATTGGAGCAAAATGCTACTACGGCTTATTATTATGCCGTTGCACTCAAAAATCAAGGAAGTTTAAATAAAGCTTTGACTTATTTTGATGAATCGCTAACCCTGGAAAAGCAAGGAAAGTTAAAGTCCGATCGCGCCTGTCAAGTTGCCATGTATCTCTTGGGGAGTGATAATAAAGCGGCAATGCACTATCTTGAAAAAGCCCAGATTGCTGATCCCAAAAACGCAAAAGTTAGCTTGTTAATGGGTGAGGTGTATGTAAATGCCATAAAAGAATGTGATTTGGAGGGTAAATCTGCCGAAGCTGTTTATGTACTGGCTGCCAAAACGGTCTTAAAAGCAGCAGCAGCAGATAAAAGATTTGCAGCCGCCGCTCAAAAGAAAGCCGATGAATATCGTAAAAATGTCACCACACCTAATGGTAAAAAGACAACTGTAGCCGTAGGATGTTGGATCAATCAAACTGTAAGCTGGTAATGAAAAAAGCGCTAGGGATACTCGGTGTTTTTATTGTTTTTTGGAGCACTTTGGCATGTGAAAGCAAGTTACGTGAAGTTCAAAAATCAGTGTATGCCGAATTTACGCCCAGCGGTGATGCCGATTCTATTCATGTCAAATACACCGATTCGGGTCGGATTAAATCGGTGTTGGAGAGTCCCAAAATGCTTGATTATGCCACCGTAAAGTATCCCTACACCGAATTTCCAAAAGGGGTTCGCGTTACTCTTTACGATAACAAAGGCTTACCCACATTTGTCACAGCCAAATATGCGGTGAGTTTTAAAGATACCGACTTATTTGATCTACAAGGGAACGTCAAAATCAGTAACACCGCGGGACAGGTATTTGAAACGGAGCAACTTTATTTTGATCAAAAAAACGAATGGTTTTTTACCGAAAGACGCTATAAATTTACCGATCCCAAAGGGGTTTCCTATGGCGAAGGTGTTGATTTTAGTAAAGATTTGAAAATTATAAACTCGCAACGAGTCTCAGGGGCTTTAGATAAAACAGAGTAACATTATGGGCTATTTGAAAATTACACAGTACTTGTATTTAGTGGCAGCGGGAATTTTTGCTTTTGATGCGATTACGCATTGGAACGACGAACCCAAACCTTGGATTAGTGTAGGGATTGCGCTGGTTTCCCTTTTTTTATTTTTCTTTCGACGCCATTTTGCCAAAAAATTCCAAGACCGTCAAAACGCCCAAGGCAGAAAATAAAAATCACCCAATTTTCAGTCAGTTGAAGCCCTTATTCTTTTTAAAATAGGATAAATTAAGGCTAAAAACTTTCCTTATTTACTATCAAAATTTGAAAAATTGGTAGCGTAATCGTGCGATTTGAAATCATTCAAAAAAAAATCGCTTTCCAGCGTAAATTATCCAACTACGATTGTAATTATTTCATAGATAATTGTATTTTCGCAGACTGAAATAAAAATATAGTAGATACAATGGCAGTTTTACAGAAAATTAGAAATCGTTCCGGATTGCTTTTACTGATTATTGGTTTTGCCTTATTGGCTTTTGTGGTGCAAGATTTGTTTACCAATGGATTGAGCCAACAATCGCATGATGTAGGAAGCGTCAATGGGAAAGACATCGCCTTCGAAGATTTTAGAGTGAAAGTAGCGAATCTTGAAAAAAGTGGGCAAGGGGGGCAAATGACTCAGACGCAAGCTGCTAACCAAACTTGGGATATTGAAGTGAATAAAACACTTTTGGTAGATCAGTTTGAAAAAGCGGGAATTCGTGTGGGCGAAACCTTCAAATTGGAAACCTTCAAAAAAGATCCCAATATCGGTGCTAACCCAATGTTCCAAAACAAAGGAAAATTTGATTTGAATAAATTCAAAGAGTTTTTCAAAAACAATCCAGAGCAAGCCAAAATGTTCGAGCAACAAGAAAAGGACATGGAGCTTAATGGAAAATTCCAAATCTACAACACCCTAGTGAAAGCTGGGATGTATGTGACTCAAGTGGAAGGAAAATTCAAATATGCTTTAGAACAAGATAAAGTGGACTTTGACTACGTTGGCGTAATGTACTCTTCGATCAAAGATAGTGAAGTAAAAGTAACCGATGAAGAGATCACAGCCTACATGCAAAAACACGAACAACGTTTTAAAGCGGAAGAAAGTCGTGAAATCGAGTATGTATTGGTAGAAGATAAACCCTCTAATAAAGATCAAGAGGAAGCTAAAGCGAAGTTAATGGCTTTGTTGAATTCAACTGTGGAGTACAACAAAGAAACAGGTAAAAATGATACGTTACCCGGTTTTAACACTGCGACAAATGTGGCTGAATTTGTGGCCAACAATTCCGATCGTTCTTACGATTCTACTTACGTGACCAAACAACAATTGCCTGCGGCCGTAGCCGATGCATTGGTGAACTTGCCAAACGGTGAAATTTATGGTCCTTATGTAGATGGTGATTACTATTGTTTGAGTAAAATGATGGGTCGTAAAGCCAATGAAAAAGCCAAAGCAAGTCATATCTTGATTAGCTGGGAAGGGATTGATCGCGTTCAGAAAAAAGAAAAAAGAACCAAAGAAGAAGCGAAAGTTAAAGCCGAAAGTTTATTGGCACAAGCGAAAGCAAATCCAGGTTCCTTTATGATGTTAGCATTAACCAATTCGGATGACTCATCGGCGCAACAGGGCGGTGACTTAGGGTATTTCGGTCCCAACCAAATGGTGAAACCTTTCAACGATTTTGTATTCAATAATCCTGTGGGAACCATCGGTTTAGTGGAATCTGAATTTGGATACCACATCATTAATGTTACGGATAAGCAAGATGGTATTCGTTTGGCTACTATTGCCCAAAAAATTCAACCTTCTGAAGCCACTACCAATGAAGCGTATACCAAAGCGACTCAGTTTGAAATGGATGCAGCGAAGGGTGACTTTGCCAAACTTGCCAAAAAATCAGGGTTAAAAGTGGAGTCTATCAAAGCTAAGGCGATGGATGAAGCTTTAGGTGCTGCAGGCAATCAACGTCAAGTGGTGAAATGGGCCTACAGTGAAGATACAGCTATTGGCGATGTGAAACGTTTTGAAGTGACCAACGTAGGGCACGTTATTGCGCGTTTGAAAAAAATTAATCCCAAAGGGTTGACGCCAATTGAAGATGCTCGTCCTTCTGTTGAGGGCATTCTTAAAAATGAAAAGAAAGCGCAATTGATTATGGCTAAAATGAAAGGAAGTTCCTTGGAAGCTATTGCCAAAGCCAATAAAACTTCGGTGATGAACATTCCTGCGGTTTCTATTGAGAGTCCTATGCTCCCAAGCGTAGGTATGGAAGCGAAGGTAGTTGGTACTGCTTTTGGAACGCCAAAGAATAAAATTTCTGAGCCTATCGAAGGTGTATCTGGGGTGTATGTGGTCAAAACCAAAGCAGTGACCAAAGCACCAAAAATCGCGAAATATGATGAGAATGTAATGCGTTTAAAGCAACAAGCTGCTCAAAATGCAAATCGTGTGATTCCATCGTTACGCAACGCAGCCGATATTCAAGACAATCGTTTAGAATTCTATTAATCGATACTGAATTACATAAAAAATCCCGAAGAAGCACTTCGGGATTTTTTTATTTAGGAAAGAATCATTTTTGCATAAGGAACCACCACAGGGTATCCTTTTTCGGTGAAGTAATCGGTTGGGTTTTCTTGAGAAACGACCAAAACAAAATCACCGCCCCAAGCCCCCAAACTTTTAATCACCCCATCAAAGTCGGGAAAGAGGGCTTCTTGGATCGTCATTTCTTCGAGAACATCACTTAAAACAATTTCATGTTCCCGCAACGCTTTCGCAAATTCTTTGGAATGTTGTGCCGCGATTACCCGTTGTGTAATAGCATTGATCTGTAGAATTGTTTTTTCAATATTACCTTGTTTATCCAAATAGGCCGCAATGGCTGCTTTGGAACTTCTTTTTTGGTTGAGGTACACAAAAAAGAGATGTTCCGTAAAGGCTGGTGCAAAAGACACCGTTTGAATAACAGGTTGTTCGTTTTGCAATTGATAGCGTATTGGGGCGTTGTTTTGCGCACAAGCCACATCGTAACCACTCCCCCCGAAACTTCGTTTTAACAGCGTAAAGGCGTCCACTTTTGCCCATTGTGCGATATTATTTATCAAGGTAGAGGAGGTGCCCAATCCCCAATTTTTGGGAAAACTTAATTCGGTTTCGATATGGAATCCCGCGGCTTGATGCAAAAGCTCAGAATTCATTAAGTAGGCTTCATGCAGTATTTCAATTAGCGTATTTTTAATGTTTGCTGCGGCATCTACTTTTGTTTTTCGGATGATGGATTCAAATGGAATGGTGGCTTCAAACCAGCAGCTTTTGTCGTGGTCAAAACTGGTCCATTGAATGCATTGGTTTTCTCCCGAACTTATGTGTAGGGTTTGTCCAAAGCGCGTAGGGAGGGCTAGCGCTTGTGCCCCGTCCAAAACGACATATTCGCCAGTGATGAGCAGTTTTCCGTTGCTATAAAACGTTTGTTTCATAAAAAGTGTTTTGGAATACAGTTTTTTTAATTAGCCCGGATAGAGCCGATATCCTTCCCCGACAAGAGGAGGGGGAGATACAGGCGAAAGCCGGAGGGGTGTGGTGCAAGAATACAATGTTCTTGCTCCTTATTTTACTTCCGAAGATTTTCAATTAACTCTACCACCGAAGCATGCGTAACCGTTTGCTCGGTAAAGTGTGCGTGAATGGCTTTTCGTTCGTCGGCTGTGGCATGATATTGATTAAGAATATTATTTAAGTGCATCTTCATGTGTCCTTCTTGGATCCCGGTTGTTGTTAACGAACGCAAGGCGGCAAAGTTTTGTGCTAAGCCGGTGGCTGCAACGATTTGCATCAGCTCTTGAGCTGTGGGTTTTCCCAGAATCTCTAAGGCCAATTTCACCAGTGGATGCAACGAGGTGAGTCCACCCACCGTTCCTAGGGCTAGGGGGACGTCCATCCAAAAGGTAAAGCGATCATTTTCGATCTTGGCATGCGATAAGCTGCTGTATTTCCCATTTCGAGCAGCGTAGGCATGAATGCCCGCTTCAACGGCTCTAAAGTCATTACCGGTTGCTAAAACCACGGCGTCGATTCCATTCATAATTCCTTTGTTGTGGGTAACGGCACGGTAGGGTTCGATTTCGGCAATGGTTACTGCTTGCACAAATTTTTCAGCAAAGGCATGTCCGTTTACAATAGCGCCGGGTCTGCCTGGCGGAAGATTTTCGGCCAAATCAGTCACGGGGCATGATACTTCGGCACGAACCACGCAGTTGGGAACATAATTTGATAAAATGCTCATCACGATGGTAATGGCTTTTTCTGAATCGGAAAAAGTTGGTTCTTCAGCCGCCAAACGACACAAGGTTTTGGCCATTTGTTCCAAACAAGAGTTGATGAAATTGGCCCCCATACTATCTTTGGTGTTGAAGGTAACATGCAACTGAAAATAGTGTGCCAATTCGCTACTTATATCGCGGAGTTCAATGTTCAATATACCACCACCTCGTTTGTTCATGTTACGCGTAATGGGTTCGGTTTCGGTTAAGAAAACGGTTTTGTTTTTTTCAAAAAAGGCTTGGAGTTTTTGCGCCTCGCCCTGAAACAAAAAGTGTACCTGCCCAATTTTTTCAGTAGCAATTACCTGTGTTTTGAATCCGCCACGGGTGCTCCAAAATTTGGCTGCTTTGGCCGCAGCCGCTACGACCGAACTTTCTTCGATAACCATGGGCACAGAGTAGTAGGTGCCGTTGATATTGAAGTTGGGCGCGATACCCATCGGGAGGTAGAAATTGGAGATGGTATTTTCGATAAATTCATCGTGCAATTGTTGCAGTTTGGCATCCTGATTCCAATATTGTTTGAAGATTTTTTCAGCCTCTTCGGGGGTATGGAAATAGGTTTGTGCGATCCATTGGATTTTTTCCTCTTTGGATAATTTTGAAAAACCAGAAACGGCTTGATTCATTTTCAGTCGATTATCGTTTAGTATGACAAAGATACATCTTCAACCCTTTGAATGAAGTAAATTTAAGGAAATAAAATGCCTTGTTTAGTTGTATTTTGGCTAAAAAAATAAGGTAGTTTGCTTTTTTTTCATTAAAATTGAACTCGATAATTTTCATTTTTTGAATTATGCTAATGAAAAGGCTTACAGCTTTATTTTTATTCGTTGGGTTAGTGACTTCTGCCCAACAAAAATTAACAATTGAGGAGATTTATACAGGTGCTTTTCGCGCCAAAGGGATGGATGAGTTGCAGGCCATGAAGTTGTCCAATCAATACACGGTGTTGAACACCGATCGCAGTTCCCGAAGTCAGCAAATAGACTTGTATGATTATGCCACTTTAAAAAAGATTAGTACCCTTTTGGATACTAAAAATCATAAAGAATTATCGGATGGTATCGATAGTTATACCTTTAGTTCGGATGAAAAACAAATCTTGATTGCCAACAATTCCAATCCCATTTATCGCCATTCCTTTACGGCCGATTATTATGTTTATGAGGTTACGACCAAGTCCCTTCGCAAAGTTTTGGAACAAGTGCAAGAACCTATCTTTTCCCCTGATGGTACAAAAATTGCGTATGCCAAAGCCAATAATTTGTTTGTATACGACCTCGCTTCCGGACAATCTACAGCGTTAACCACCGATGGGGAGAAGAATGCGATTATCAATGGGATTACCGATTGGGTGTATGAGGAAGAGTTTGCTTTTGTACGTGCTTTTGATTGGAGTATCGATAGTCAGAAAATTGCCTTTATCCGATTTGACGAACGGGAAGTGCCCGAATTTTCAATGGATGTATACGGCAAAAATTTGTATCCCAACCAAGAGCGTTTTAAATACCCCAAAGCGGGAGAGAAAAATGCATTGGTTTCTTTGCATATTTACGATTTAAAAACAGCTGCAAAGAAAGAAGTGAATTTGTCCCAATACAACGATTTTTATATTGCCCGCATGCGTTGGACTAATGATGCCAATGTGTTGTGTGCACAAGTCTTGAATCGCCACCAAAACAATTTGGATTTGTTGTTTATTGACGGAACCACAGCGGATGCTAAAGTGGTTTTGAATGAAAAGGACAATGCGTATGTGGATGTTACTGATAACCTAACGTTTTTGAAAGACAATAGTTTTATTTGGACCTCCGAAAAAGACGGGTGGAACCACATTTATCTTTATGATAAAACAGGAAAATTGAAAAACCAAGTCACCAAAGGCAATTGGGAAGTCACCGCTTATTATGGTTTTGATGAAAAAACGAAAACCGTTTTCTATCAATCCACCGAGAATGGTTCCACACTACGCGATGTTTACCGCATTGGCTTAGACGGCAAAAAGAAAGTGAAGTTGAGTAATCAAGCGGGAACCAGTGCAGCGACTTTTAGTCCCAATTTTGAATTTTTTATCCATTCGTATTCTTCTGCCACGGTACCCCCTACCTATACCTTGAATCAAGCCAAGGATGGAGCGCAAGTACAAATGATCGTCGAAAATTCGGCTTTGATTGAAAAACTCAAAAAATACGATTTACCCACCAAAGAGTTTTTGGTGTTGACTACCGAAAAAGGGCACCAACTCAATGCTTGGATGATCAAGCCTAAGAATTTTGATGCCACCAAGAAATACCCCGTATTTATGTATCAATATTCGGGTCCGGGTTCGCAACAAGTGGCCAACGACTGGTTGGATACCAACGATTATTGGTTTATGATGTTGGCACAACAAGGCTATATTACGGTTTGTGTTGACGGTCGAGGCACCGGATTCAAAGGAGCGGCTTTCAAAAAATGTACGCAAAAGGAATTGGGGAAATACGAAGTAGAAGATCAAATTGATGCCGCTAAAGTAATGGGTAACTATGCCTATGTTGATAAAAACCGTATCGGTATTTTCGGTTGGTCGTATGGCGGATTTATGGCAAGCAACTGTTTGTTTAAAGGGGCAGACGTTTTCAAAATGGCCATTGCGGTGGCTCCCGTGACCAACTGGCGTTTTTACGATTCGATTTACACCGAGCGCTATTTACAAACACCTCAAGAAAACCCATCGGGATACGATGAGAATTCACCCATCAACCACGTCAGTAAGTTGAAAGGAAGTTTCTTGTTGATCCATGGAACCGCCGATGACAATGTACATGTACAGAATTCAATGCAAATGATTGAGGCCTTAGTGCAAGCCAACAAACAATTTGATTGGGCCATTTATCCCGACAAAAACCATGGTATCTATGGTGGGAAAACGCGGTTACAACTCTACACCAAAATGACCAATTTTATTAAAGAGAAACTATAACTAACTAAAACCAATAATCGATTATGAGTGAAGTAGCAACAAAAGGAAGCCATCCAAAAGGCCTTTGGGTATTGTTTGGAACCGAAATGTGGGAGCGATTCAATTTTTATGGAATGCGTGCCATATTAACCTTGTTTATGGTAAATTCCTTATTAATCAAAGAAGCAGATGCCGCCATTATTTATGGAGGATTTTTAGCCCTTTGTTATTTAACCCCACTTTTAGGTGGATTTATTTCCGATAAATATATCGGTAACCGATACAGTATTATGCTGGGGGGAACCCTAATGGCCATTGGACAGTTTTTGTTGTTTATCAGTGCCTCAACGTTTGATAGTAGTTTAGGCGGTGCCAAGTTATTCATGTGGATCGCCTTGTTTATTATCATCTTTGGAAATGGTTTCTTCAAGCCAAATATTTCTTCCATGGTGGGAAGTTTGTATCCCAAGCAAGAAAAAAACAAGTTAGATTCGGCCTTTACCATTTTCTATATGGGAATCAATATCGGTGCTTTTTTGGGTCAATTCATTTGTCCATGGGTAGGCGATGTGAAAGATGCTGAAACGGGAGTTCGTGATATTTTTGCTTTCAAATGGGGCTTTTTAGCTGCTTCAATTGCAATGATCATTGGAACTATCACGTTCTTTTTATTAAAAAATAAATATGTGGTCACCCCTGAAGGGCGTCCAATTGGCGGCTTGCCAAAAAACAATGATGCCAATGATTTTGAAGAAGGAGAAACACAAACGGCGCAATTTAAAGGGTCTTCCATTGGGATTGCTTTTGTTGTTTTTGGGGTTTTATTCTTTGTTTTCCGCTATATATTGGTTGGCGAATTCGGGTTCTCATCAGTCGAAATGGGGCAATTGATCAAAGGAATTATCTATCCTTTCATCTATTCTGCTGGGATTTCTTTAGCGTATTTAATTATGAGTTCAGCCGAAACGAAAATTGAGCGCCAACGTATTTGGGTGATTTACATCGTTTCTTTCTTTATTATTTTCTTCTGGGCTGCTTTTGAACAGGCGGGCTCCTCTTTAACATTCATTGCAGACAATCAAACGGATCGTAACATTTTCGGTTGGAATATGCCTCCTTCTATGGTGCAAATTTTCAATGGCGTGTTTGTAGTAATGATGGCTTTGCCCTTTAGTTTGTTGTGGGATAAATTGCGTGCTGCAGGAAAAGAACCAGTATCTCCTATGAAACAAGCTTTTGGATTGGCCTTTATCGCATTGAGTTATTTTATCATCGCTCACAATGTAAAGGATTTAGGAAATTCAGGCTTGTTGGCCATTAAATGGTTGATGTTATTGTATTTCATTCAAACGCTTGGCGAATTGTGTTTGTCTCCCATCGGATTGTCGTTGGTGGGGAAATTAGCGCCAAAACGTTTTGCTTCATTATTGTATGGGGTGTTCTTTATTTCGAATGCTGCGGGCTATGCCTTGGCAGGGTCGTTGGGGGCTATTCTTCCAGCTACTGGGGATAAATATTTAGCCGCTCAAGAACAAGGAATTAGTTTACAAGAGGTTTTAGATAAAAAACATGATCCTTCAGCTAAAGAGTTATTTGTACTTGCACAATATAATTTAGCAGATATTGACAAGGAAAAACTTGATGCAAATAAAGTCGATTTAAAGAAAGTTATTGATCAAAATAACAAAATGATAAGTGAAATAAAAAAGAAAGATAAAAATGCTAAAATTAAACCTGAGCAGTTGGTTTATCCTAGTGATTCTGACTTAGAAAAGATAAAAAGTGAGAAGATAATTAGTGTTGAACATAAAAAGTTTGCTGGCTTCGAAATCCACAACTTATATGAGTTTTTTATGGTGTTTGTCATTTTATGTGGTATTGCAGCATTGATTTTAGCCTTATTATCGCCTCGTTTGAAAAAAATGATGCACGGAATCCAATAATTAGATTAGAAAATATTTTTATATCTTTCAAACCTACAAGTGCTGCTTGTAGGTTTTGTTTTTTAACTCAATAATTATGTGGAAAAGTCATCCTAAGGCCTTGCCTTACTTGTTTTTATCGGAAATGTGGGAGCGTTTCGGGTATTATTTAATGATCGGTATTTTTACCTTGTATCTCAAAGATGTAGAAGCAGGATTTGCCATGACCGAGAAAGAGTCATCCGATTTGTACGGAACCTTTATTGCCTTGGTTTTTTTAACGCCTTTCATCGGTGGATTAATCGCCGACCGTTATTGGGGATATAAAAAATCGATTGTTATTGGCGGACTCATGATGGGGGCGGGATACATGATGATGGGCATTCACAGTTTACCCATGCTATATGTGGCAATGACCCTCGTTATTCTTGGAAACGGATTTTTCAAACCCAATATTTCCACGCTTTTAGGGAACTTTTACAACGATGATCAATACAAAGAAAAGAAAGACGAAGGGTACAATATTTTCTATATGGGCATCAATATTGGAGCGTTTATTTGCAACTTTTTTGGCGCCGCTTTTAAAATTCTTTTCGGATGGCAATATGCCTTTATGGCTGCAGGTGTGGGGATGTTTATTGGGGTTCTGGTTTTCATCTTAGGATCCAAACATTACGGTGATAAAACCGATAAAAAAGGAGAACAACCTGGCGATATGCCGTTTAGTAAAATTGTGCTGTACATTCTTTTGCCTTCCGTTATTTTTGGAGTCATTGGTTGGATGTTGAAGGGCACTTTTTCTGAAACCAATACCGATAGTTACATCTTCGGATCCGATAGTACCGATGCCTTCATTTTTGCGTGTATTCCTGTGATTTTTTTCTATGGAAGTTTATACTTTAAAGCCAAAGCTGAAGAAAAACGACCCATTGGAGCTTTGTTATCCATTTTTGCGGTAGTTATTTTATTTTGGGCTGTATTCAAACTGAATGGATCGGCCTTAAATAATTGGGGTGATAAATACACCGACCGCGAGTTAACAGGCACTGCACAACAAATTGGGTCAAAACTTGTTTTGGTAGATACACTCCATTATAAAAAAGATAGCGTTGCCCTTTACGATGAATATTTCCGTATTCAAAAGAAAGATGGCGAAGTTGTAAAAACGGTCGATTATCCTTTGTACTTCCGTAATGTAGCTCCAGAAAAGAAACCACAAGAAGAAGCATCTGTGTACACCTGGTCCTCCAATTTAAGTCAGTCGATTAATCCAGGTTGGGTGATTCTATTAACGCCTTTGGTGGTCGCTTTCTTTACTTTTTTACGTCACCGACAAAAAGAACCGACGACGCCCACCAAAATTGCTTTTGGTTTGTTGATTTCGGCCTTGTCCGTTTTAGTTATGGTCGCCGCTGTAAAAGCAGGACAAAATGGCGCTGAAAAAGTATCCGTTTGGTGGTTGGTAGCCAACTATGGTGTGATCACGATTGGGGAGTTGTTTTTGAGTCCGATGGGGTTGTCGGTGGTATCCAAATTGAGTCCCCGTAACATCACTTCCTTAATGATGGGCGGTTGGTTTTTGGCAACTTCTATCGGAAATAAATTATCTGGGGTATTAGCGAGCATGTGGGACAGTTACGAAGACAAATCCAATTTCTTCTGGCTAAACTTTGCCTTGCTTTTATTTGCCGCCTCACTCATGTTTATTCTTTTAAAACGATTGAACGCGGTGATGCGTGAAAATGGAATTCGCTAATGGAGACAATGATCGAACAAATTCAAAATTTTAAAGGAAAATACCCAAAGCAACTGTGGTATTTATTCTTTAGTGAAATGTGGGAACGCTTCAGTTTCTATGGCATGCGCGGAATGCTGGCCGTATTTATGGTGAGTCAACTGAAGATGAGTGAAACAACCGCCAATTTACAATATGGAGCTACCCAAGCTTGGGTGTATGCCTTTACATTTATTGGGGGCTTGTTAGCCGATAAAATATTAGGTTTACGCAGGTCCTTGTTTTGGGGAGGAATTCTAATGATTATCGGTAGTGTAATTCTCGCCATTAGTCCCAAAGAGTTATTTTTCACAGGAATTGGCTTTACCATTGTAGGGACAGGATTTTTCAAACCCAATATTTCCTCAATGGTTGGGCAACTGTATAGAGACAATGATCCTCGACGTGATGCGGGATTTTCATTGTTTTATGCTGGGGTAAATTTAGGAGCATTAATCGGTGGTTACATCTGTATTGCTGTGGCCAACGGAACCCTATGGAGTTCCTTTGTCGCTGAAAACTTGCGTTGGAATTATGCGTTTGGTTTTGCCTCTATCGTCATGATTATTAGTTTACTGACCTTTACGCAAACCCAAAAAAGCTTGGGCGAAATTGGATTGTCACCGCTGACCCATATGGAGGTCTCAAAACGTAAAGGCTTAGAGATTGGAACCTATATTGCTTCTTTGATTTTTATTCCGATTATCATAAAAATGGTAGCCAATACAACCTATACCGATTATTTTATGAAGGTTATTGGCCCCTTAGCGGTGGTTTATCTTTTTTATGAAATGAAGAACTTTTCCAAAGCAGAAAATTTAAAGTTATTAGCGGCGCTTATTTTTATTGTTTTCTCAATTTTCTTTTGGGCATTCTTTGAACAAAGTGGAGGTTCTTTAAGTTTATTTGCCGCCAATAATTTACAAAATACAGTGCTTGGAGTTGAATTAGACCCCAATGGAGTCAACAATTCTGCCAATTCACTTTTTGTAATTGTTTTCGCTGCTTTGGTAGGAATGGTTTGGGTTTGGATGGCTAAAAAGAAAATTGAGCCTAATACGGTCGTCAAATTTGGATTGGGATTCTTGTTCTTGGCAGGTGGTTTTTGGGTATTTTATTATACCAAATTCTTCGCAGGTCCCGATGGAAAAACCTCGTTGGATTTGTTTACATTGGGATGGTTTGTTATCACCTTTGGCGAGTTGTGTTTATCGCCAATAGGCATGAGTGCGATGACCAAATTATCACCCCAAAAAACCCAAGCCGTGATCATGGGAATGTGGTTTTTGGCCAGTGCTTACGGACAGTATTTTGCAGGACTACTCGGAGCAGGAATTGCCGAAGCCTCTAAAAATGCCACCAATCTTCAGAAACTCAACACGTATGCGGATGGCTACCAACAATTGGCACTCTATGCATTGATTGCTGGTGTCGTGCTCATCGTCATTTCGCCTTTGGTCCGAAAATTGATGCAGGATGTGAAATAATTTGTAACTTTCGAACGTAATTTACTTTTGTTATGAAAAAAATTGTACTTGCTTTTTTGTTGCTCACAGGATTACAATCCCTACAAGCTCAAGAAGGATTAACATGGCACACCGATATCAACAAGGCTATCGAACTTTCCCGCAGTGAACAAAAACCCTTGTTCTTATTTTTCACCGGAAGCGATTGGTGCGGTTGGTGTATCCGTTTGCAAACGGAAGTTTTTAAAAAACCAGAATTTATCCAATGGGCCAAGGAAAAAGTAATCTTGGTTGAACTCGATTTCCCACGACGTACTCCTCAAACGGATGCATTGCGTCAACAAAATATGCAATTGCAACAAGTCTTTCAAGTGCGAGGGTATCCCTCAGTGTATTTGGTAAAACCCACAGAGGTCAATGGCAAAACTAATTTTGAGCAATTAGGACAAACGGGTTACGTGGCAGGTGGCCCCGAAAAATGGCTAGCGGGTGCCAACGAAATGCTGACGCGCTATGTGCCCGACCCGAAGCCAAAAAAAGATAAAAAGAAAGCTTAATACACGCTAAACGATCCCTTTTCTGAAGTATCATGAAAAGGGATTTTTAGTTTAAAACAGAGTTCTCTCCACGATTTTCGCAAATGATATGAATTGCTTCCGTCAAGCACAACCCAATCCGGGCGATTGCGTCGTAACCACGATTCAGGGCTACACCGCGGATTATTGGTCACAATCAAAATATGGGGACGATCTTTAGGGAAACGCCCTTCTTCATCGACCAATGCTATTTTTTTTCCGTTCAGCCAAAATCGATTTTGTCGCAAGTCTTGCTTTGCAGCAGGAGCAATCCATCGGGATAAAGCAAACGCTTCGAGGGTAGGGAAGTCGGTATTAGTGTTTGCTAAATATTGATATTGATGGTGCTGCTGCTGCGCAATTATAGTAGCTTTTCGTTGATGGAAAAGAATCCATGCCTCTTCTTGCCAATGGTAATGCCGAATTCCGAAAATCGCCAATTGAAAAACCAGTATACTCCCTAAGAAATTCCTGCAACTATAGAAGTTCCGTCTTTCCACCGCAAAAACGCCCATCACGATGATACCATACAAAAGGAGCATAGCCGTCAGATTCATCGGAATGCCACTCCATACCATTTCTTCTTGTTCGGAAATGATGCGAATGATTCCATTCATAAGATCCAATGCCCACTGTACTAATTTTAATAAGGGCGTCCAAATCCAATTTAAATACGCCATCACCACGCATAGTAGTCCCAAACCCATCAAAACGCCCATCCCCGGTAATAAAAGTAAATTAGTAACGAAGAATAGCCCAGGAAATTGATGAAAATAATACAACGATAGGGGCAATGTACCCAATTGTGCCGCTAAGGAAACGGAAAGTAAGTCGCGTACATACCGCCCCATTTTGGACTGCGGTGACCAAAGATTTTGCAAAATAGGATGCAACCAAAGAATGAAAAAAACAGCAGTATAACTCAGTTGTAGTCCCACGTCCCAAAGCGCATGGGGTTGCCAAAGTAAAATGAGAAATAAAGAAGTAAATAAGGTGTTGTAACTATTACTGCTCCGTCGCAGGTACTCTCCCACAGCAAGTCCCGAAAACATGATCACCGAGCGTAATACGGAGGGGGCTAACCCAGCTAAAAATCCAAACGTCCAAAGACCAAAGATGACAATCACAATTTTTAAATGTCGAAACCGTCGGGTATTGGGAAAGGGTTTGAGAAGCGTTTGTATAAAAATCAGCACAAAACCTACATGAAGTCCAGAAACCGATAAAATATGTACTGCCCCCGCTTTTTGATAGGCTTGAATTAGATCGGTATTCATATCTTGCTGTTGCCCCAAAATTAGCGCCATAATGAGCGCCAAATCCGATTCATTCAAGTGCTTTTTTAAACGTTGGTAAACCGTTTGCCGAATGCCATCAGCTATAGAGGGGATACTTTTTTGGGGAGGACTAAGCAATTTTGCATTAGTGATCAAAAGTTGTCCATACCAATGCTTGTTTTTTAGATAAGTGCTGTAATCAAACTGCCCCGGATTTGCAGTTGGTTCCAAAGGAAGGAAATGTCCCGATACGCCGTACAATTCCCCAATTTTATAGATTTGCTCATTTTTAGGGAACCCCACAACAATTTTTCCCACCGTTTTTTGGCCGTTCCCCTCGTGCACCTCTGCCACATAACGGGTTCGTGTTTTTGACGTGCGTAACTGTGATTCTAACGTAACAACAAGGGTACAGGCTTGCGATTTTTTGAGGAAATGTGTAAAATGGTACGGATTTCGCTCCGGAATATCCATAGCAACTCGCAACCCACCGATACCCACAAATACTAGTAATAGTAGGCCCCCAAGCGCGTAAGGTGGTGTTATAAATTTTCGCGTATAATAATGGATGACTCCTACGGTTAGCGCTGAAAAAAGGATACCGGATGCCCATAAGACGGGTGGAACAACAAAAAGTTTTCCGAGAAAAAGTCCAATAATAAAGGCGAGGGTAACTCGAATCAGCGGAAATTGAATGGCTTTCATATTCCGGCGTTTAGATGTTACGATTTACTCGATAACCCTATTCACCTGTGCAAAAGTTCGTTGATAGTAAGGCTCTTTGGTGGAGGAGACAACAACGCCTAACTGTGTTGACGAATGTACAAATTTTATTTCATCGGCCAATATTTCCGTAATCATTCCCACATGATTTATAGTACGGCGTCCATTCGTTCGGAAAAAAATCAAATCCCCACGGCGGTATTCATTTCGATCCAACACCCGACCGATACGGGCCATCTCGTGTGAACTGCGCGGGAGAATAATATCAAATGTTTTAAAGGTAGTAAACATTAAACCACTGCAATCAAATCCGTTGCGACTTGTTCCACCACCGCGGTAAGGCGTCCCCAGAAAGTCCATTGCATTATTGATTAATTGTTCTGTGAGGTAAGGTGTATCATCACTGGTAACTACAATATCCTCGTCGTTTTGATCCAAGATCAAGGGCGTTTTCTTGGGTTTTGTTTCCGAAAAACCTTCAGGTTCTCGAATAACGGCAATTGTTTTTATTTTTTTGGGTGTTGTTGCGGGAGTTGGATTGGCCGTTGTTGAGGCTACTCCTGTATTGTTTTTGGGTGTGTAGGGCGTGTAAATTTTCTTTTTTTGCGCTTCTTTTTTGGAGGTTACAATAACCGTTTGGTTGGGTTTACAGGAAACCAAAAGCAGTGCGACGATGATATAATTCCAAACTTTATGCAAACTCAAAAATTTTGGCAAAGATAAAACAAAGCCAGCTAAATTAGGCTGTTAAAATGTTCCTAATATGCTGGGCCGTTCTTTGGCTAGCGCCTCCACCGCCTAATTTTTGTTCCAATTCGATATACTCTTTAACCATTTTTTCGCGTTCCGGTCCCGAAAGAATTCGCACAAGTTCAGTATGTAAACGCTCCCGATTGAGATCGTTTTGAATTAATTCACTGACGACGGGTTGATCCATAATTAGATTAACCAACGAAATGTATTTTAAAGTAATGATTCTTTTGGCAATCTGATAGGATAAAGGATTGGCTTTATAACATACGATTTCGGGAACTTTAAAAAGGGCAGTTTCCAGCGTAGCAGTACCCGAAGTGACCAAGGCTGCATGAGCACACGATAGTAAGTCATAGGTTTTATTAGCCACAAATCGTACCCGCTCTGATTCCAAGAAAGGGGCGTAAAAAGCATAGTCCAAACTCGGCGCTCCTGCTATGACAAATTGGTATTCGGGAAAGTCGGGAACCACCGACAGCATGATTTCGAGCATTTTGGAAACTTCTTGCTTACGACTTCCTGGCAATAAGGCGATGATCGGTCGATCGTCTAGTTGTGCTTGGGTTCTAAATATTTTTTCGTCGGTGGGTGTACGTTGTTGAATGGCGTCCAATAGCGGATGCCCTACAAAATGCACCGGATAGTGGTGTTTTTGCTCAAAATAGTCTTTTTCAAAAGGTAAAATAACATACAAAACATCTACATCGCGCTTGATGGCTTTGATTCGGTTTTCTTTCCACGCCCAAATTTGAGGCGCAATGTAATAATGGGTTCGAAATCCTCGTTGTTTGGCCCATTTGGCAATGCGCATATTAAATCCGGGATAGTCTATAAACAAAATGACATCAGGTTGAAAAGCCTGAATATCTTTTTTGCAAAAACGAATATTTTTTAAAATCGTCCCCAAATTCATCACCACTTCGGCAAATCCCATAAAAGCCAAATCGCGGTAGTGTTTGACCAAAGTGCCTCCTACTGCCTGCATCAAGTCACCACCCCAAAAACGAATTTCGGCCTGTGGGTCCTCGCTCAAAAGGGCTTTCATTACATTCGAACCGTGTAAATCTCCCGAAGCTTCGCCTGCTATGATATAGTATTTCATGGGTTAAAAAAATAAGGTGGAAAGGGTAAGTACAGCTACGGCAATAATGATTCCGTACCCCATCGCTTCTTTTTTTCGCGACAGCAAAATAAAAAAGGGGAGCAGATTCAATAACGAACCCAAAGCGATGTATTTTCCCAATAAATCTCTATTCCAAAGGGATTGCCAATGAAAATTGGGACTTAAAAAGGAAAAAAGTAGCGCGACCAAAAGCAAGCCTGCGCCGGTGGTAAGGAGGCCTAGTGCGAAGCCTAGTATTAGTTCTTTCTTATTCATTTTAGAAATTCCAACGGTTTAATATAGGAATGGCATGATGTGCCGTGAGGTCAAATTGAACAGGAACGATAGAAACATATCCTTGCGTAAGCGCCCATTCATCGGTATCTTCCCCTTTGTCTAAATTAATAAATTCACCTGTCAACCAATAATATTCTTTTCCAAAGGGTGACATGCGTTTATCAAATTTTTCTTGCCAATACGCATGCGCCTGACGGCAAATACGAATGCCTTTGATAGCCTCGGCAGGTAGTTTCGGAAAGTTAACATTCAACACCGTACCAGCGGGTAATCCCTCTTCAAGCACGCGTTGCACGATGCTTCGAATGTAGGTTTTTGCGGGCTCAAAATTGGCTTCCCAACTGAAATCTTGCAACGAAAAACCAATAGCTGGAATCCCTTCGATGCCGGCTTCAACTGCAGCACTCATGGTGCCCGAATAAATTACATTTATGGATGAATTGGATCCGTGATTGATGCCCGATACACAAAGGTCAGGCTTCCGTTTGATTAATTCATGTACGCCCATTTTCACACAATCCACGGGTGTTCCAGAGCAACTATAGGCCGTAATGCTTGGGCCAAACGGACTTACTTTTTTTACATGTAGCATGTCATTGACCGTAATCGCATGACCCATGCCACTTTGGGGACTGTCGGGTGCAACAACTACCACTTCGCCCAAGGTTTGCACTACCTCGATTAAGACTCGAATTCCAGGAGCTGTAATACCGTCGTCGTTGGTGACTAAAATCAAAGGTTTGGATTCCATAATTCAATTTGAAGTTGTAACAAAAGTACATATTTTGGGACTCATTGGGGACATTTTTCCTAACTTTGGGTCGTAGTCTGAGTTTAACAAAAATTTAGACGGTATTCCATCGGGATGGCATGATTTTTTATATAATTTAGGAACACTTAATGAATGCAATTGTGAGTTTTATGAAAAGACATTATAAAAAAATCCTTATTGTGCTGATAGCAGCCGTGGGGTTATGGAGCTTTATGCCCAAATCTAAAGACGGTGATCCTGAAAAAGATAAATTGCTCCTTGAATTATTAACCTACGTCATTGAAAAAGGGCATTACAGTCCTTCAGAAATTAATGATACCTTTTCAAAAGGAGTGTACAAAGAATATATTGAAGCTTTGGATCCTTCAAAACGTTTCTTTTTGCAATCGGATATCGATGAATTTGCTCAGTATGAAACCAAAATTGACGATCAAATTGTAAATCGTGACCTTACGTTTTTTAACTTGACTTACGAGCGGTTGATTCAGCGAATGGAAGAGAGTCGGGCGTATTACAAAGAAATCTTAGACAAACCCATTGATTATAAAGTGGATGAGTCCATCAATACGGATTATGAAAACGCGCCCTATTGCAAAAATGTTGCCGAATTGAAAGAACGTTGGCGTAAACAAATCAAACTCTCTACCTTGGCCTCATTGGTTGAAAAGCAAAAACTTCAAGAAAAAGGTACGGATAAAAAGGAGGTTAAGGTTGAAGTAAAAACCTACGAACAACTTGAGAAAGAAACCCGTGAGAATGCCTTAAAGTCTTTAAACGAGAATTTTGATTTCATCAAAGATTTGACCCGTGCCGATTGGTTTTCGGTATACATTAATGCCATTACAACACGCTTTGATCCGCATACTTCTTATTTTGCGCCCGAAGACAAGGAACGCTTTGATGTGAGTATGAGTGGAAAATTAGAGGGTATTGGAGCGCGATTGCAAAAGAAAAACGATTACACTGAAATTACAGAGTTGATTTCTGGGGGTCCGGCATGGCGCGGTAAAGAATTGGAAGCTGGCGACGTGGTTTTGAAAGTGGCTCAAGGTAACGGCGAGCCCGTGGATGTTGTCGGGATGCGTTTGGACGATGTGGTGAAAAAAATCAAAGGCCCTAAAGGAACCGAAGTTCGACTAACCGTAAAAAAACAAGACGGTTCTTTGAAAGTAATTTCTATTATTCGCGATGAGGTTGAAATCGAGGAAACCTATGCGCGTTCCAGTATCGTTGAAAAAAATGGTGTAAAATATGGTATTATTTATTTGCCTAAATTTTATATTGATTTTGAAAATAAAGACAGTCGTGATGCTGCCAAAGATGTAGCCATTGAAGTCGAGCGTTTAAAAAATGCAGGTGTAGAAGGATTGATTGTAGATGTGCGAGACAATGGAGGAGGTTCCCTCAAAACGGTAGTCGACATCAGTGGTCTTTTTATTGACCAAGGTCCTATTGTACAAGTTCGTTCTGCGGCTGGCCGAAAAGAAGTGTTGTACGATCGTGATCCTAAAGTCGCTTGGGATGGTCCGCTTGTGATTATGACCAATGAGTTTTCTGCGTCAGCTTCCGAAATTTTGGCTGCGGCTATGCAAGACTATAAGCGGGCTGTGATTGTGGGAAGTAAGCAAACTTATGGTAAAGGTACTGTTCAAAATGTCATCGATTTGAATCAGTTTGTGCGCGGAAGTACCGTGGGCGATTTGGGTGCTTTAAAAACGACCACCCAAAAATTCTATCGAATTAATGGCGGTTCGACCCAATTGGATGGGGTGAAAAGTGATGTGGTTATGCCCGATAAATACGCGTATTTGGAAATGGGCGAACGCGACATCGATAATGCCATGCCTTGGGATAAAATCGATCCGGCGCCTTATAATACATGGTCTAACCAACCGAACTATGATTTTGCTTTGGCCAATAGTATAAAACGGATCAGTGCTAGTCCGCAATTGAAATTAATTGATGAAAATGCAAAATGGTTGGATAATCGAAACGACATTACCACCTATAGTTTGCAAATCGACAAATACAAGCAGGAGCAAAAGCAGTTGGATGAAATGAATAAAAAGTTCAAAGCGATTTCCGAATACAAAAACAATTTCGAGTTTAAATCCTTGCCCAATGAAGAGGAGCAAATGAAAACCGATGTTACGCTAAAGGAAAAACGCGAACGTTGGCATGAAAATCTCTCCAAGGATATTTACATTGAGGAAGCCATTCATGTCTTAGATGACTTGCAAAATGGAGCCAATAAAGGCGTTTCCAATAAAGTGAAAAAAGAGAAATTATTAAAGTCATAAAAAAAGTCCCGAGTTGATCGGGACTTTTTTTAATCTCCGTTTACGCAACTTGTCTTGTCCTTTTCTTTTTCCATTTTGGCAATAGCTTATTCAATAGCGCGTTCTTGTTTTAAGCGTGCTTTTCAAGCCCTTCTTGTTGCTTGCGTATCGCTAATGAATCGATGAAGGGCTTTTGTGCATGAACGGCAGTAAGCCCCATGGCAAGCAGTCCCCAAAGGATTACGAGTTTTTCATAGTCTTATTAATTAGTATTCCTGAAGTACCGATATTTTTGCTGGAACACTTAAAAAAGACATTTTAAATATACCTACCATTCATTGACCTTATTCGCATCCATTTTCAGGAATATGAAAAGCAAAATGGTAAAGCCCCAGAGTCCGGATCCTCCATACGAAAAGAAGGGCAATGGCACTCCAATTGTTGGAAATACGCCGATTACCATGGCTATGTTTACGAAAAAGTGGATGAATAAAATACCTGCTACACAATACCCATATACCCTACTGAACTTTGTTTTTTGCCGTTCCGCCAAGTAAATGATGCGTAAAATTAATCCCGCAAAAAGTCCGATGACCATCAAGCTTCCCAAAAATCCCCATTCTTCGCCTACCGTAGTGAAAATATAGTCGGTGTGTTGCTCGGGGACAAATCCACCTTTGGTTTGCGTGCCTTCCAAATATCCTTTTCCAAACCATCCTCCCGAACCAATAGCAATTTCAGACTGGTTGGTATTATATCCTACTCCTTTTAAGTCGACCTCTTTCCCTAGTAAAATATTAAAACGATCACGGTGGTGTTGTTTAAATACATTGTTAAACACAAAGTTCACCGAAAATGTAAAGGCCGTAACCATAAAAAACATGAGAATACTGGCAAAAATATTACGGTCTACTAATCGACTGCGGTAATAATTGACAACCAAAGCCAACGCAGTAAGTCCAATTACGATATAGGGATTATTTGTCGCTAAAGTTAGGATAAACAAGAGAATAGCGATAAACCCTGTAACCAAATACCAACCCGGTAACCCTTCGCGATACAAGACAAAAAAGAAGACAAAATAAATCAGTGCACTTCCTGGGTCGGGTTGGGGAAGAATCAACATTACCGGAAGAAAAACGATAAATAAGGCTTGTAATTGCCGTTGCATTTCCCGTAAGTTGACTTGTACATCGCTCAAATACTTCGCCAATGCCAAGGAGGTAGCTGCTTTGGCAAATTCCGACGGTTGCAAGGTAAAACTACCGATACCATACCAACACCGTTGTCCGGCGATTACTTTTCCAAACGCAAATAATCCAAGTAAGGATAGCAGCGAAACGGCAAAAATAATGATCGAATACTTCTCATAGAATTTAGCTTCTACTGCCAAAATCGTAAATATGATGGGGATAGAAAATAAGATAAATAAAAACTGTTTCCCATAAATTTGGCTTATATCAAAAATAGACGCATCTTCAGGAGCTCCCGACAATGATGACGAATAGATGTTCAACCACCCTAAGATGACCAAAACAAAATAGAAAACGATACTGATCCAATCGATATTGCTGGTGACGCTTTGGTTTCTCATGGGACTGTTTTACGTAGCGTATCGGGTTTGACTTCTGGTTTTTTGCCGGCAATCGAATCTTGTCGCTTTTTCATTTTAAAGAGACTGTCTTTTACCCTTGCATTTAAAATACCAATACTATCTTGGTGCTTTTGAGGATATAATTTTTCGTATTGATCTTGTAAACTTCCTTGGAGCATGCGCTTTTCAAAGTCAGCTCGGGTAATTTTTCCTTTAAGGTATTTTTCAATCATTAAGGTGGCAATCGGACCTGCCCATCGTTTTCCCCAATATCCGTTTTCTACAAACACAGCGATAGCGATCTTGGGGTTGTCTTTGGGCGCAAAAGCCACAAAAATAGAGTGGTCTTGTAATTTGGTTCGCTTGCCGTTTATCACCATAAAGTTTTCGGCAGTTCCCGTTTTACCACAAATTTCAATCCCTTCCACTCCTAATCCTGATGCGGTACCTCCCGGACCATATACCGCGTGCATCCCTTCAATAATAGGGTCAAAATACTTGCGATCAATCGTGGTTTGATGTTTTTCTCGGAATTTCGGGTCAATGGATCCTCCCTTTATTTTTTTGATGATATGAGGCGTGTAATAATAGCCGCGATTGGCAATGGTGGCCATAAAATTGGCCAATTGTAACGGACTCATCAAGACTTCACCCTGTCCAATGGCGTTGGAGACAATAGTTTTTCCATCCCATTTCCATCCGGCGTAGGTGCGATTATATATTTTGGAGGTAGGAATATTACCGCGAACTCCAATGGGTAAGTCATAGCCCATAAAATCGCCCAAACCAAAACTGCGAAGATGTTTTGCCCAAAGGTCAACCCCATACCCGTGATCATTATATTTATTGATCAAACGGATGTAGGAACTGGAAAAAAAAGTGTTGCACGATTCATAGATAGCACGATGAAGTTGTACAGGACCACCCGAACAATGGCAGCGCATAAAACGACCGCGGGCATAACTAAATCCGTGGTTACATACAAAACGAGTGCTGTCGCTAATCACACCTTCTTGTAGAGCGACTAATCCAGTTAAGATTTTAAACGGAGAGCCCGGGGTGTATTGTGCTAGTAAACCTCTATCATACAAGGGTTTGGCTATAGAGTCGCGGTAGAGTGTATTGTAGTTTTTCGAACGTTGGCGCCCTACCAAAAGCGCAGGGTCGTAATTGGGTGAAGTGACTAAGGCCAAAATTTCACCCGTCTTAGGTTCAATGGCCACGATACCGCCCCATTTATTGGTCATTAATAACTCACCGTATTCTTGCAAATCGCCATCAATAGTGAGTGTAATGTCATTTCCTTGTTTGGCAATCGTATCGTATTTTCCCTCTTTATACGATCCGATTTCGCGATTGAACTTGTCGCGTAAAATGTGTTTCACCCCTTTTTGTCCCCGAAGAACTTCCTCATAACTTTGTTCAATCCCTTGTTTTCCAATCAAATCACCAGGTTTATAATACGGATTGCTATTGATGATGGCTTCGTTTACTTGGGTTATAAAA
Organism: Flavobacterium sp.; assembly: GCF_027482425.1. GTDB lineage: Bacteria > Bacteroidota > Bacteroidia > Flavobacteriales > Flavobacteriaceae > Flavobacterium. The sequence goes on along the minus strand of NZ_JAIXWA010000033.1, from coordinate 15,862 downwards.
CCAAAAACATTGGCTCCAAAACTCACTTGGTAATCGCGAATCGAGCGTTTTTGAATATAAAAACCATTGAACTTGCGTATTTTTTCTTGAAATGCTGCGTATTCCAACTTGTTCAATTGTGGTAAAAAAACGGAGGGAAGCATCGGACTGTAAACGCGTGCTTTTTCTAAACGTTTGATGAAAAAGGCTTTGTCAATATCCAACAGTCGACAAAATTCGAGAGTGTCAATATTTTTAACTTCACGAGGGACGACCATAATGTCATACGAGGGTTGATTGGCAATCAAAAGTTTTCCATTACGATCGTAGACATAACCACGTTCGGGATAGTCGTATTTGATTTTAATCGCATTATTTTCTGATTTTAGTTTAAACGAATCGTCAATAATTTGCAAATAGAAAATACGAATCAATAACAACGCAGCCGTTATGATTACCAAAGAGGGAAGCAATACCTTTCTCATCGTTTACTAGGCTTGATTAAGTAAATGATCAAAATGCACAAAATCACGGTAAACAAAGTACTTACAAGGGTGCGTACCAAAATACTCCAAAAGAATTCCAAAGTAAACACTTCAATAAGGAACAAGGTCAGATGATGAACCGCCACAGCAATCAATAAAAACGAAAAACGTTCGGGCGTGAGCACATCGTTGAGTTTTACCGTTTGGTATTCGTAACTTAAACCAAAGGAAAACTTAAATATAGAAGGTCGAATATACGCCAATATTAAGCAGGCAGCCGTGTGAACGCCTCCCGAATTACAAAACAAATCCATGAGAAAGCCCAAGAGGAAGCTGGCTCCCAGCAATCCGTATTTGTTTCCATTTACCGGGAAAAGAATGATAAATAAAATGTAAGGATAGGGGTTGATAAAACCGAGGAAGTTAATGTTGTTAAACACCACTACCTGCGCCAAAAGGAGCAACACAAAACGAGCTAAATTGAAAAGTAAGGTGTTACTGTTCATTGTTCTTTTGTGTTTTCTTTTCTAAGGTTAATATTTCCTGACGATCCCGATTTCGAATGATGTACACATGACCTAAACTCGTCATGTCATTAAACAAACGAACATCAAGGGTATAATAATTGGTTTGATCATCGGTGTAAATTTTTTCAATGGTACCGATATTTATATTTTCTGGGAAAATGGTGGATTGTCCGCCTGTGACAATGGTGTCGCCTTTGCGAACTGAGGCCAATCGAGGCACATCAATCAATTGAACAAATCCCGTATTTTTTCCATTCCAAATCAAAGAACCGATATGATTGGATTTCTTGATTTTGGCATTGATAGGGGATTCTGTATTTAAAATACTCAAAACGGTTGCGTAGTTAGGCGATACATTTTCAACAATACCCACGATTCCCAAACTATTGATAACCCCCATTTCGGGACGAATTCCATTTTTGGCTCCCGAGTCTAGCGTAAGAAAGTTGACTTGAGCGCTGTAGGAATTGTGAATGACTTTGGCGACAATTAAATCTGTTTTTTTAACGCCTTTAATAGTGTCCAATAATGGAACTTTTAACGTGTCTTTTCGATTGAATAAAATACTTTTCAATCGAGCATTTTCAAGCGCTAGTTCTTCGTTTTTCGTACGAAGATTGAAGTATTCGTTAACGTTGTTGATTTGTTTGTAAACACCTCCCGTCAAAAAATTAGCTGAACTGATGACTTTACTTTTGTGGTAGGAGTGGGATTGAATAGTCAACGAAACGGCTGTCGCCATAAGCAGCAAAAACAGCATACGATACCTGTTTTTAAATATAAAATTGAAGATTTGCTGCATGAGTTACGCTAAAAATTCCTGTTGCTGTTCCGTATTAAAGTGTTCTAAAATTAGTAAAAAATCAAATTACTTGATAAGAATACTTCTGAATTTCGGTATGTTTTTTAAAGCCATTCCAGTTCCACGAACTACTGCTTTTAGCGGATCTTCGGCAATATAAACCGGGAGGTCAGTTTTTAAAGAAATTCGCTTGTCCAAACCGCGTAGCATCGATCCACCACCGGCTAAGTATATCCCAGTATTGTAAATATCTGCGGCTAGTTCGGGGGGGGTTTGTGAAAGCGTCTCCATAATCGCATCCTCAATCCGTTGAATGGATTTGTCTAAAGCCTTGGCAATTTCTCGGAAAGAAACTTCAACCTGTTTTGGTTTTCCCGTCAATAAGTCACGTCCTTGTACCGACATATCCTCTGGAGGCGATTCCAACGAATCTGTGGCTGCACCAATAGTGATTTTTATTTTTTCAGCGGTAGTTTCCCCAACAAACAAATTGTGTTGGGTACGCATGTAATAGATAATATCGTTTGTGAAAACGTCTCCCGCAATCTTCACCGATTTGTCGCAAACGATTCCCCCCAAAGCAATCACCGCAATTTCAGTAGTTCCCCCACCGATATCAACAATCATATTTCCTTTGGGCTGCATAATATCAATTCCAATCCCGATAGCTGCGGCCATAGGTTCGTGAATCAAGTACACTTCTTTCCCGTTTACGCGCTCACAGGATTCTTTTACCGCACGCATTTCCACTTCGGTAATACCAGAGGGAATGCATACCACCATACGAAGGGCAGGCGTAAACATTTTTTTCTTTAAAGCTGGAATACTTTTGATAAAGGCTTTAATCATTTCCTCTGATGCCGCGAAATCTGCAATAACACCGTCCTTTAAGGGTCGAATGGTTTTGATGTTTTCATGCGTCTTCCCCTGCATCATATTAGCTTCTTTACCAACCGCAGTAATTTTTCCCGTGATACGATCGCGCGCAACGATAGACGGACTGTCGATGACAACTTTGTCATTATGAATAATCAGGGTATTAGCGGTACCAAGGTCGATTGCGATATCCTCGGTCATGAAATCGAAAAATCCCATACGATGTTACAGAGTGTTAGTTTGTTATTTATGAATCAGCCTACAAAAATAATAAAATTAATGTTTGAAATGACGTGTTCCAGTAAATACCATAGCAACATTATTTTCGTTGCAATAGGCAATACTCAATTCATCTTTTATGGAACCTCCAGGTTGAATAACGGCCTTAATTCCAGCATGATGAGCAATTTCTACACAATCTGGAAACGGAAAGAACGCATCACTGGCCATGACCGCCCCATTAAGATCAAATCCAAACGAACGCGCTTTATCAATGGCTTGGCGAAGGGCATCCACACGAGAGGTTTGTCCCGTACCCGAAGCAATCAATTGTCCGTTTTTGGCCAATACAATGGTGTTGGATTTGGTGTTTTTACAAATTTTAGAAGCAAATAATAAGTCCTCAACTTCTTGCTCTGTGGGCCTGGTATTGGTCACGTATGAAAGTCCATTTTTGGTGTCGGTGACCGCATTTCGATCTTGAACCAACAGGCCATTTAAACAGGTTCTAACTTGTTGTTGGGGTAATGCTGTTGGATGTTGAATTAATAGAATACGGTTTTTCTTTTCTTGTAAAATGATAAGGGCTTCAGGTTCAAATGAAGGCGCAATAACGACCTCACAAAAAAGTTGGTTAATTTCATCCGCCGTCGCTTTATCTATGGTATTGTTGGCAATTAATACACCGCCAAAAGCGGAAGTAGGATCGCCTGCCAAAGCCTGTAAATACGCTTCTTTCATAGTATCGCGTGTGGCCAAACCACAAGCGTTATTGTGTTTGAGGATTGCAAAAGTAGGGTCAGAATCCTTAAATTCTAAAATCAAATTGACCGCAGCATCTACGTCCAAAAGGTTATTGTAGGACAATTCTTTGCCGTGAACCTTCGTGAATAAAGCGTCAAAATCCCCAAAGAAAAACCCTTTTTGATGCGGATTTTCGCCGTAACGTAGCGTTTGCCCTTGATCGGAACTCATTTTATAAATAGTATCTTCTTGGTTGAAATAATTAAAAATAGCCGTGTCGTAATGCGAAGAAGTATGAAAAGCTCTTGCTGCCAAAAATTGACGCTGCTCCAAAGTTGTACTTCCATTACCCGATTCAAGAAGGTCTAAAAACAAGCGATACTCATTTACCGAAGGAACAATGACTGTATCTTTAAAATTTTTGGCGGCTGCCCGAATGAGCGAAATCCCCCCGATGTCAATTTTTTCAATAATATCCGCTGCAGAAGCTCCTGAAGCAACGGTTTTTTCAAAAGGATACAAATCCACAATGACCAAGTCCAATTGCGGGATGTTGTACGATTGCATTTCTTCCACATCCGACGCATGATCTTGACGGTTCAAAATGCCTCCAAAAATTTTAGGATGTAAGGTCTTTACACGGCCGCCTAAAATGGAAGGATAATCGGTCACTTCCTCTACGGGAATGACAGGTATTCCAAGGTTTTTAATAAATTCTTCGGTGCCTCCAGTAGAATATAAAGTTACTTTAAGCTCATGAAGTTTACGAACGATGGGCTCAAGTCCGTCTTTCGAAAATACCGAAATCAGGGCCGACTGAATAGGTTTTGTAGTCGTCATGTTGTTGTGGTTTAATAAGGCGCAAAAGTAGCGTTTTTTCACCCTATTTTTCAAGTGAATTTTAAAATAAAAAAGAAGATTTTGTCTCCTTTGTAACAATTGCCGCTAAACCGCTACTTATGGAGTGTAAAGACAAAAGTGATATGCTTTTATACCTTCGGTTACTCAACGAAAGTTTCGGATTTGCGATGAATGCGTTGCGCAATAATAAGTTGCGAACGTTTCTTTCGTTATTGGGGGTAACCATCGGTATTTTTTCCATCATCGCCGTATTGGCTGCTGTGGATTCTTTAGACCAAAAAATCAAAAAAGAGCTAAGCAGTTTAGATAAAAACACCATTTATTTATTCAACGACACCTTTGGCCCCTCGTCCGTACCTGCTTGGAAACGCGAGCAATATCCGAAAGTCAATTATGCCGAGTTTGAATACTTACAAGACAACTTACCCGATGCTGCTCAACTGTCGTATCAGATTTTTCTCAAATGGGAAAATGTGAAGTACGAGGACAAAACTATGTCCAATGTTAATGTTGTGCCTGTCACCCATACATTCATTGATATTCAGGGTTTTGAGTTTACTGAGGGTCGTTTTTTCAACGCCTCAGAGTCCAATTCAGGGGCTGCAGTGGCGGTTATAGGGGCCGAATTGGCCGAAGGACTCTTTGGCACTTTAAATCCTTTGGGTAAACAAGTGCGCATGTACGGACAACGGTTTACCATTGTCGGGGTTTTAGAGAAAAAAGGAGATGGGATGTTCGGAAATGACGATACCTCGATTATCATCCCCGTTAATTTTATTCGTCGGGCTTTGGGAGAAAATAAATCGATGACGCCCGTTATTGTGATTAAACCCGTGAAAGGAGTAGATATGGAAGCTTTCAAGGCCGAATTGACGCAGAAGTTGCGCAATTACCGCGGGATGAAAGTTGACGAAGACAATAATTTCTTTATCAATGTTTTTTCTGGATTTACCGATTTAATTGATGGAATTATCAGTTCGATGAACATCGGTGGGTGGATTATTGCGGCTTTCTCATTGTTGGTCGGCGGATTTGGAGTCGCCAACATCATGTTCGTTTCCGTAAAAGAACGTACCAACCTGATTGGGATTCAGAAATCATTGGGTGCCAAAAACCGATTTATCCTTTTTCAGTTTCTTTTTGAAGCAGTCATCCTTTGTCTTTTCGGCGGATTGATTGGAATCGGATTGGTTTGGATGCTCACGATTCTTCTGACTTCCGCCTTGGATTTTGAATTTATTCTAAGTCTTGGTAATGTTTTAAAAGGAACAGGTTTGGCCGTATTGATTGGTGTGATTTCGGGAATTTTACCCGCTATTTCCGCCGCCCGATTAGACCCTGTAGAAGCGATTCGCAGCGGGATGTAAATTGTATTTGTGTTAGTTTGTTATAAAAAGAAAAGCACGGTCATTAGAAACCGTGCTTTTTTATTTTTATCCCTAAAAATTAACGAATGGGTCGATTCAATATAAGATCCAAATAGAGATTTACTTTATTTTTCAATTCTTTACGGTGGGCAATAAAGTCCAAGAAACCGTGTTCCAAAACAAATTCAGCCGTTTGAAATCCTTCAGGTAAATCTTTTCCTGTGGTGTCACGAACAACGCGTGGTCCCGCAAAACCAATTAAAGCGCCAGGTTCAGAGATGTTGATGTCCCCTAACATCGCATACGATGCCGTAGTTCCACCTGTGGTAGGGTCAGTACACAAAGAAATGTAGGGAATTTTTTTATCGGCCAACTGCGCTAATTTAGCCGACGTTTTTGCCAATTGCATTAACGAGTAAGCCGCTTCCATCATTCGCGCCCCTCCCGACTTAGAAATCATCATAAACGGAATGTTGTGCTGCATGGCATAATCGATACCACGGGCAATTTTTTCCCCTACAACAGCACCCATCGAGCCGCCAATAAAAGCAAAGTCCATACAACAGACCACCAAATCTTCTCCTTTGGATTTCCCCACTGCGGTTCGAACCGCATCTTTCAATTTGGTTTTGTCCATGACTTCTTTCAATCGCTCAGAATATTTTTTGGTATCCACAAAACCCAACGGGTCTTTCGACGTCATTTTGGCATCCAATTCTTTGAATTCGTTATTGTCAAAAAGTATTTCAAAAAACTCTTTACTACCAATACGTACATGGAAATCATCTTCTGGACTTACCCATAAATTGCGTTCCAATTCATCGGCATCAACAATCTTACCCGTAGGCGATTTATACCAAAGTCCTTTGGGAACATCTTTCTTTTCTTCGGTAGCGGTTTTTATCCCTTTTTCTGTACGTTTAAACCAAGCCATAGTTTATTGTATTAGGTAATGAAAATCGTTGCTTACGTAACGGAAAGTGTTGTAAGCGCTATTTCAAAATTTAAATTGATAAGGTGTTTACGTTGTTCAAGTCGGCAAAAGCCTGTTCCAAACGGGCATTAAAAGTGACTTCACCTTCGCGAACCCATTTGCGTGGGTCATAGTGTTTTTTGTTGGGTGAATCAGCTCCTTCTGGGCTTCCGATTTGTGTTTTTAAATAATCGATTTTTCCCGTCATATAATCGCGAATCCCTTCGGTAAAGGCAAATTGAAGGTCGGTGTCTATATTCATTTTGATGACACCATACGAAATGGCCTCACGAATTTCTTCCAAGGTAGATCCTGATCCACCGTGGAACACAAAATCGATAGGGTTGGCCCCTGTATTGTATTTTTCTTGTACGTAGTCTTGCGAATTTTTCAAGATTTTAGGCGTAAGTTTTACATTCCCAGGCTTATACACTCCATGCACGTTTCCGAAAGCGGCAGCAATGGTGAATTTTGGGCTAATTTTCATTAATTCTTCGAAGGCATAGGCTACTTCTGAAGGTTGTGTATAAAGTTTAGAACTATCAACATCTGAATTGTCTACACCATCTTCTTCTCCACCCGTAATTCCTAGTTCGATTTCTAAGGTCATGCCCATTTTGCTCATTCGGGCTAAGTATTGTTGACAGATTTCAATATTTTCATGTAAAGGCTCTTCCGACAAATCAATCATGTGGGAAGAAAACAAAGGTTTCCCGGTTTCAGCAAAGTGTTTCTCGGATGCATCCAATAAGCCATCAATCCAAGGCAATAATTTTTTGGCACAATGATCGGTATGTAAAATCACCGTCGCACCATAAGCTTCGGCCAAAGTATGAATATGTTTTGCACCAGCTACAGCTCCTAAAATAGCCGCTTGTTCTCCTGCATTTGACAATCCTTTTCCGGCATTAAATTGCGCACCACCGTTGGAAAACTGAATGATTACTGGTGCTTTTAGTTTGGCCGCAGTTTCTAGGGTGCCGTTGATAGTACTGGATCCCACAACATTTACGGCAGGTAAAGCAAATCCTTTTTCTTTTGCGTAAGCAAATATCTTTTGAACTTCATCACCCGTAGCTACTCCGGGTTTAATGTGGTGTGACATGGTGTAGTTGTATTAATCGTTAAGCGACAAAAGTAAAAATAAAAAAAATTAGAACGGATAATTTATCCCGATATTTAGTACCGACTTCGATAAGGTTATCTCTCTCAGCCATTTGTTTTCAATCTGTTCCGAAGGATTGTAGGTTTTAAAACCAATGTCAAATCGCACGACAAACAAACCTTGGTCATAGCGCAACCCTAAACCACTCCCTAAAGCAATTTCATTCAATGACTCCCATCCTTTAAACTGAAACGAAGCTTGTTCAACGTTGTCAAACACATTCCAAATATTACCCGCATCTGCAAAGAGCGCTCCATTGAATTTTCCAAATAAATTAAATCGGTACTCTGCATTAAACGCCAGCTTCATGTTGGCCTCATTGAAATCGTTGATACCTCCGCTACTTCCGGGGCCTAGACTGTAGGGTTGCCAAGCACGATTATCATTGGATCCTCCCGAAAAATAACTTCGCGAAAACGGAATAGAGTTTGAATTTCCAAAAGGAACGGCCAAACCGGCAAAGGATCGAATAGCGATAACACTTTTTCCAGCTAATTTCCAGTGTTTGATGTATTCGATCTCACCTTTTAAATATTGTGAAAATTCTACATCAAAAAAGGTGTTCGCTCCTGTTTGGGTTTCCAACTGTTTTGATGCGCGCGCCAATAACGCTAAAATATTTCCCGCCGATTCAATTTTCGTTCGAATAGAGTAAAAATCATTATCGTTTACGCCACGATTAGTGGTTTTGTAAAATGAGATGTTGGTCGCAAAGATGAGGTTGTTTTCGGTTAAACGTTTGCGGCGTTCTACAATGCTGCGAATCGTACGTAAGTCTGTTGCTGATGGGGTAATCGTAGGATTTGAACCTAAAACTGCATTGATAAAACCGTTGGCGCCCGCATCAATAATCAAATTGTTGTTGGCATCAAAAAACGAGGGATCGGCATTGTAATTTAATGCGAGTACATTTAAAACATCGTAGGAAGAACGATAAATATTGAAATAGTTTCCAATATTCACATTTTTCACAAACTGAATATTTAAAAGGTCAAAACGAATGTTGGTGTTTTTTCGTGGCGTCCAATTGTACGTAAAGGTTCCCGTAAAGTTTTGTTTGTCCAAACCGATGTTGCGTTGTTTGGCGTAACCTATGGTCATCGACGTAGTAGGCAACATGGTTTTGGGTATGATTTTTTCGGTATTGAATGGGAAGAAGATGCGCGGAAAATTCAGCTTGGCATCCAAACCGATTTCAGAAATGTTAAAAAAGGTATTGTTCGGATTGGCTAAGTCTTGGGAGGAACCCACATTACCACGGAATCCAATTTCAAACGTTTCCGCGCCATTAAAAACATTGCGAATTCCCAAAGAAGTATTCCCAGAAATTCCAAAATCCTGAATATTCGAATGGGTGAAGTCTACTGAAGCTCCAAAGGTGTATTTTTTTCGGGGCGTCAAAAAAATGTTGGCAATCAATCCATTGGGGTCTTTCGGGTCTTGTTGGTATTGAATGGTAGGGTATTTGAAAACCCGTAAATTACTCAAATAGCGTGTGGTCAACGAGGTGTTGTTGTCTGAAAACATGCTTCCTTTGGTGATAAATACCGCATCGGTAATCGCTTTGGGACGGTATTTTAATTTTTTTTCACTGTATAAAACAAAATCTTTGTACGTTACGCTGTCTTTGCTTTTTATTTCGTTTTTATTGGTCGATTGATCGGTGAAAATGGCGACTTTATTGATGGTATAGAGTTGAAAAGGAGCCGTTTTGGCCGTGTCATTTTCGCGATAGCTGTAGTCTTTGATCAGTAAACGCACATTGACTTTGTTTTGCGTTCCCAACGTATCCAGCGAGTATCGAATGTAGTTTTGTTGAAAAAGATAGGCCCCGTTATTACGAAATTCTGAAGTAATTCGATCCCGTTCGGCGTTGAGGGTTTCGGTTTCATACGGTTTGCCCGATTTGATGAGGGAGCGACTCGCATTCAATCGAAATAATGAATCGAGCTTGGGACTCGAAATTTGAGGTTTCAAACTGTCAATAAGATATGGTTTCTTAAGGTCGACACGGTAGCGAATGCCAATTTTTTTTGCTTTAGAAGTGTCTTTTTCGATGGTGGTGGCTACGTCAAAATAGCCTTTATTGTAGTAAAATGAGTTGAGGCGTTTGATTGATTTTTGAGTGCTGACGGAATCATACAGGGCCGGCGGTTCTCCCGTTTTCATCAAAAAATTACTCAGCCCTGAAACAACAAATGATTTTCCTAATCGTTCCACTTGTTTGGCCGATAAAAAACGATTCAGCCGTTCTTGCCGTTTGGGTTTTCGTTGCAACCACTGTTTGTAGGCGGTGTCAGCGTTTTTTTTGGCTAAATTATACAATTGTAAACGCAGGCGATACCCTAGTATCGATGTGTTGGGTTTTTGGTATAATTGCACATATACAGCCTCATCACGCGTAGGTTTACCGTTGATGTCAATTTCATTTTTAACCAACAGCCGTTTATTGTTGGGAACCCGTTGGGTAACATTACAGGCCACAAGAAAAAGGACGATTCCGGTGAATAATGCTATTTTTGTAACGTGGACGCGCAAAGGTTCAAATTTTAAATCCAAAAGTAACGTTTTTTTATGGTGAGCAAAAACCAAATCAAGTTAATTGCATCCTTACAGCAAAAAAAGTACCGAACTGCCGAAGGCCTCTTCATCGCCGAAGGAGTGAAGGTCATTTCTGAACTCTTGTACTCCCATTTTCAGCCCGTATATCTTTTTCAAACGGAAAATGTTTTACCCCCAACAATCCTTGTTCCTGAACTCATTTCTCCTGAAGTGTTGAAAAAAATGTCAGCCTTACATGAACCCAACAATTGTCTTGGCGTTTTTAAAATGCGAGAACCGAAACCTATCGTTGAAGAGGGATTACTGTTGGTTTTGGATACTATTCGCGATCCGGGCAACCTTGGGACGATTATTCGGTTATGCGATTGGTTTGGGATAACACAAGTTATTTGTAGTGCCGCCACTGTCGATATGTATAATCCCAAAGTAGTGCAAGCCACCATGGGATCATTGAGTCGCGTTTCGGTGGTTTATACCGATATTGAACCTTTTTTAACCCAAACGAAGTTGCCTATTTATGGAACATTCATGGATGGCGTTTCGGTGTATAAACAAAAGTTACCGCAATCGGCAATAGTATTATTGGGAAATGAAGCCAATGGTATTTCTGATTCCGTCGCGCAGCGAGTTACGCATCGTTTGTCCATTCCAAGATTTGGTGATTTGCAACAGACAGAGAGTTTGAATGTGGCTACGGCTGCTGCCATTTTTATAAGTGAATTTAGACGAGCGACTTAGTGGAACGTAAAATTAACCACAAAACCACGCGTGCGGAAACCTGAAATATTGCCTGTCCATGGGCTGTCGGGATTGTTGTCGCGTATTAGTTCATCGCTCATACCAAAGATTCCACGTATAGACGGCGAAAATTTGAAATATTCTAGATAAAGGTCAATTCCAAATCCGATTTCATAATTATTGGTCCACTGTTTTACTCTAAATCGTTGTTGGTAATTATCATCCAACGACTTGGAATTACTTGATAAGTTAAGGGTTGTATTGACACCACCTACCAAATAAGGGCGAACATTTCCGACACGTTTGGATGAAAATTTCAGAAGTAACGGAAACGAGATGTAGGTAGAACGAACTTCTCGCAAAGCGTCAATAGTTCGCGTAAATCCGGAATACGTTAGATTGCGTTGGGTATAATACAATCCGGGTTCAAAGCGTAAATCGAAATATTCATGTATACGAAGATTTCCCACCAAACCTACATTAAATCCGGTCGTTCCATTGACCACAATATCGCGGGCGGGCGGGTTGATGTAATCAATTTTGAAGTCAAAACTGTTAAATCCCAAAAAATAACCCCAATGCACTCGTTGCTTGTCAAAGTTCTCCAAGTTAATGATAGGATCTCTCGAAAACATCCCTTTGGATTGAGCGGTCAATCCTAACGAACAAAAACAAAACACGAATAAAAAATACCTCATAACTTATTTTGATGCAGTGTATATCGTGGTTACGCCAAAAGTTTGGGGCAGCGCTTTCACGTTAGTAAACCCAATTTTACGCAAAATATTGTTTAGTTGTTTTCCATATGGAAATACGGCTGCTGATTCGGAGAGGTATCCATAGGCCACATTGTCTTTGGAAAAGAGTCTTCCGATAATGGGAAGAATATTTTTGGTGTATAGTCGGTATCCTTGTTTGAACGGTGTTTTTTCGGGAACAGAAGTTTCAAGGATGACAAAAATGCCGTTAGGTTTTAATACGCGTAAAATTTCGGCCAAACCCTTTTCTAAGGTTTCAAAATTCCGAATGCCAAACGAAACTGTGATCGCATCAAAATGGTTGTCGGGGAAAGGCATGTTTTCAGAATCGCCCAATACCATAGCGATACGGTTTTCTAGGGCACGGTCTTTTACTTTTTGTTTGCCTATTTCCAACATTCCCGAAGAAATGTCTAAGCCGGTGATTTTGGATGCGTTGGTTTTTGCCATCAGAATGGCTAAATCTCCCGTTCCTGTGGCGATGTCGAGAACGGTATCGGGATTTTGCTCTTGCACAAGACGCAATACTTTTTTACGCCATTTGACATCGATACCAAAGGAAATAACCCGGTTTAACCCATCGTAATTTCCTGAAATGGCGTCAAACATTTGTGTGACTTGTTCCTTTTTTCCTAAGGGGGAATCTTTGTAAGGCGTTACATTTTGTGCCATAAGAGTGTGCTGATTTGCGCGGCAAAGGTACATAACTTGCCGCATTTTTACATAGCTTTATTTCCGGTGATAGGTGCAATAAGTATACGAAACAGCATGCTTATCGTCGGCGGGATGCGATTCAGAAGCGATTAATTCCCACTCTTCCTCTAGAATTTCTGGAAAAAAAGCGTCTGCTTCAAACGAAGCATGGACTCGGGTTAATTCAATAGTGTCAGCCCAGCGCATGGCTTGATGGTATATCTCTGCGCCACCAATAACATAGGTTATTTGATCTTTAGGACAAACCGCTAATGCTTCTTCCAACGAGTGTACAACGATGCATCCTTCGAAGGTGTAATCGTGTTGACGGGTGATAATCACATGGGTGCGTTTTGGCAAGGGTTTGGGAAAACTTTCAAATGTTTTTCGTCCCATCACAATATAATGGCCTGTGGTTAATGCCTTAAACCGAATGAAATCGTTGGGCAAGTGCCAAACCAATTGGTTGTCTTTTCCTAATGCATTGTTCTCCGCAGCTGCGGCTATTAAGGTAATCATGGATTTGTTTTTGAAGATGTAAAAATACGTTCTTTCATTCAAATGTGGGGTTGGAATTCAGTTTCCTGACGTTTTTTAGTCAAAATTTGACGTTTGTTTAGCCAAAAATTGACGGAATCAATAAAACTAAAATTTAGAATCCGTGATTAAGAAAACGTTTTCCTAAATTTTTTTGATGAGAAAAAAAACTAAAAAACAGCAAAAGAACGATAATTTTCAATTGTTTTTGTGAATATCATAAATCGTATTTTGAGCGATACAATCACCGAAATATTTGCTTTACTTTGTTGCAGTAATCTATAAATGAAATAGTTAAGGCGGTCAAGAAGCGGTTTTTGAAGATGAAACCTGAATGTAAAGTGACGTTTACTGTAGAAGCCACAGCTGCGGTTGTGGGAGAATTCAAAGATTGAAATCTTGAGGCCGGTTTACTATCGAAGTTAAAGAACGGATCGTTTAAAGGTGCCTTTGATTTAACCAAAGACAACACCTTTGAATTTAGATATGTGGTGAATGGGAATACCTCAATGACCCAGAAGCTGACAGCTACCGTTGGAATGCTTATGCCAACGCTGAAAACAGCGTTTTAGAAGTATAAGTTTTAGTTGGTTTGTTTTAAAATCCGCCCTGCAAGGCGGATTTTTTATAATATTAAATCAGCATATTTGACGTCTTTTGGACTGTTTTTAAACAGCTACAGCCCCCTTGATATGCGGATGTGGGTCATATCCCTCTAAGGTAAAATCTTCGTATTCAAAGGCAAATATATCCTTAACATTTGGATTGATTTTCATCATGGGCAACGGACGAGGTTCGCGACTCAATTGTAATTCCAACTGCTCAAAGTGGTTGTTATAAATATGAGCATCGCCAAACGTATGAATAAAATCTCCGGGTTGTAAGTCGCAAACTTGCGCCATCATCATTGTCAAAAGAGCATAGGATGCAATGTTAAAGGGTACCCCTAAAAAGATATCGGCACTGCGTTGATAGAGTTGACATGACAATTTGCCTTCAGCCACATAAAATTGAAAAAAGGCATGACATGGAGGTAAAGCTGCTTTTCCATTAGCTACATTTTCAGCAAATGAAACTGATGTGTCGGGTAAAACCGAAGGATTCCATGCAGAAATCAGCATGCGACGGCTGTTGGGGTTGGTTTTTAAAGTAGTGATTAATTCGGTAATCTGGTCGATATTTTTATCATCCCAATTGCGCCATTGATGGCCGTATACCGGACCCAAATCTCCGTTTTCATCGGCCCATTCGTCCCAAATTTTAACGCCATTGTTTTGCAAATAGCCGATATTGGTTTCGCCTTTCAAAAACCACAACAATTCATAAATGATCGATTTTACATGGAGTTTTTTGGTAGTAACCAAAGGAAATCCTTCGCTGAGATCAAAACGCATTTGGTATCCAAAGATACTTTTCGTTCCGGTTCCCGTGCGGTCTCCTTTTTGGACACCCTGTTCCATTACATGTTTAACGAGGTCGTGGTATTGCTTCACTGCAGTTGTTTTTTAAGATTCACGTTTTGAAATTTCATCACGAATGCGTGCCGCTTTTTCGTAGTCTTCTTCTTGCACTGCATTTTCAAGTTGCTCGTGCAGTTCGGCTAGGCTAAATTTACGTAATCCCGAACCCGATGCTTCCTTAGTTTCGCCTAATGGTTCAGGTGACGATAGCACGTCCTCACTTTCAGATTCAGAACTGGTGGGGTTGAGGTAGATCCCCGCTTTGTCTAAAATATTTTTATAGGTAAAAATAGGCGCTTGAAAACGCAAGGCTAATGCAATGGCGTCTGAGGTTCGTGCATCGATGATTTCTTCGATTTTATCGCGTTCACAAATAATACTGGAGTAAAAAACGCCATCGACCAACTTGTGAATGATGACTTGCTTGACCAAAATATCAAAACGATCGGCAAAACTTTTAAACAAATCATGGGTCAAAGGGCGGGGCGGTTTGATTTCTTTTTCTAAGGCAATAGCAATGGATTGGGCTTCAAAAGCACCAATAACAATGGGCAATTTGCGCTCTCCGTCCACTTCATTTAATATTAATGCGTAGGCCCCGTTTTGGGTTTGACTATACGAAATTCCCTTTATAGTAAGTTTCACTAAACTCATGTTCCTTCCTCTATTTTCTGATTCTAAACCGCTTGACTATATGAGTTTTAAGGGCGGTTTGTACTTTTTGTCAAACACTTACCTTATATTATAAGGGTATTGGACAGTAAGGTTACCGCTTGCAAAATAACAAAAAGATTCGGTATTTTTTTTTAAAAAATAAAAAAAAAAAAAAAAAAACAAAAGGCGTTAGTATAGTGTGCACTATTGTAAGAAATACTTAGCTGTTTTGCGCTTTAAATTCCTTCAGTTTTTGGGTTAATCGCGGTACGATTTCAAGTGCATCGCCCACAATTCCATAGTCGGCTACCTTAAAAAAAGGTGCTTCGGGATCAGTATTGATGACCACTTTTACTTTAGATGCGTTGATTCCCGCAATATGTTGAATAGCTCCAGAAATTCCTAAAGCAATATACAAGTTAGACGCCACCGGTTTTCCCGTTTGCCCAACGTGTTCACTGT
>NZ_JAIXWA010000004.1 GCF_027482425.1 Flavobacterium sp. | reverse complement strand
ACTTTTGCCAATTGTGTTTTTCCAACTCCAGTTGATCCCAAGAAAATAAAGGAACCAATCGGACGATTCGGATCTTTGAGTCCCGCACGGTTCCGTTGAATAGAACGTGCAATTTTCAACACCGCATCATTTTGCCCTATGACTTTACCTTGAAGTAATTCCGGCAAATGGGCCAGTTTGTTGCTCTCGGTTTGCGCAATACGGTTGACCGGAATGCCTGTCATCATAGAGACCACATCGGCTACATTATCTTCGGTGACTTGAATACGATTGTTTTTGGAATCTTCTTCCCATTGTTCTTGGGCAATGGCCAATTCCTTTTCTAGTTTTTTCTCGTCATCGCGCAATTTTGCTGCTTCTTCGTACTTCTGCCTTTTTACGACAGAATTTTTAAGTTCGCGCACTTCTTCCAATTGGCGTTCCAAGTCCAAAATCTGTTTAGGAACATCAATATTGGTAATGTGGACACGAGATCCGGCTTCGTCAAGCGCATCAATCGCTTTGTCTGGTAGGAAACGTTCGGACATGTAGCGATCGGTCAATTTTACACACGCTTCAATTGCTTCTGGCGTGTAGATGACGTTGTGGTGGTCTTCGTATTTGTTTTTGATGTTGTTCAAAATAGTAATGGTTTCAGGCACCGTAGTAGGTTCTACGATCACTTTTTGAAAACGACGTTCCAAAGCGCCATCTTTTTCAATATACTGACGGTATTCATCCAACGTAGTTGCACCAATGCATTGAATTTCCCCACGGGCCAAAGCCGGTTTAAACATATTGGAAGCATCGAGCGAGCCTGTAGCACCGCCCGCACCGACGATAGTATGGATTTCGTCTATAAAAAGGATGATGTCGTCATTTTTTTCCAATTCATTCATCACCGCTTTCATGCGTTCTTCAAATTGGCCTCGGTATTTAGTACCCGCTACCAAAGAAGCCAAATCAAGGGTAACGACGCGTTTGTTGAACAAGATGCGTGAGACTTTCTTTTGAATGATACGTAAAGCCAATCCTTCGGCAATTGCTGATTTACCCACCCCGGGTTCACCAATGAGTAGGGGATTATTCTTTTTGCGACGGCTGAGAATTTGAGAAACACGTTCAATTTCTTTCTCACGACCCACTACAGGGTCCAATTTTCCTTCTTCTGCCAATTCGGTTAAATCCCGACCAAAATTATCTAGAACAGGAGTTTTTGACTTTTTGTTGGATTTATTAGTAGGATTATTAAAACTTTCTCCCTTCAAGCTGTCATCTTGACCTGAATCGTCATTATACGATTCGTTTTTGGGGAGATTATCCATGAAGTCTTCGTCTTTCGGTGTCATTTGTAGATATTGTTCTTTAGCTGTCTCATAATCGATTTTTAATTTGTTCAACAGCTTGGTTGTGGGATCATTTTCATTGCGAAGAATACACAACAATAAGTGTGCCGTGCTGATTGAGGTACTTTGAAAAACTTTAGCCTCTAGAAAAGTAGTTTTTAAAGCTCTCTCGGCTTGGCGTGTTAGGTGTAGATTCTTTTTTTCGATACTTTGGTCGGCCGAAGGGTTAGGTGGACTCAATACTTCAACTTTACGGCGTAAATGTTCCAAGTCAACCGAAAGATTATTCAATATAGTGATTGCTTTCCCATTACCATCGCGTAAAATTCCCAGCATAAGATGTTCCGTGCCGATAAAATCGTGGCCCAAGCGTAAGGCCTCTTCTTTACTGTACGTGATTACATCTTTGACTCGAGGTGAAAAATTGTCATCCATAGCAATCCGATTAAGGGTTTTGGTAAAATTACTAAATATAGTCTGCAATTGCAAAAATCATTCCGCAGCAACCTATGGTTGTAAAATGACAAAAAAAAGCGCAATAGTTGTCAGGGTTGTCAGGGGATTTATTAACCGTTTCAACCCTTGATTTTGTTAATAAAAAGTCGAAATATGCCGTGGGAATTTCTTTTCAAAAAAACAAAATGATGTATATTGCACGTTTGAATAATTGAACCAAAATTTTATAAAATATTTAGCATATGTCTGACGGAGAGAAGTTAATTCCTATCAACATTGAAGACGAGATGAAAAGTGCGTACATCGATTATTCGATGTCTGTAATAGTATCTCGTGCCTTACCTGACGTTCGTGACGGTTTAAAACCTGTACATCGACGTGTATTGTATGGAATGTATGACTTGGGAGTTTTTTCAAATAGAGCCCATAAAAAATCGGCGAGAATTGTAGGGGAAGTACTCGGTAAGTACCACCCGCATGGTGATAGCTCGGTATATGATGCCATGGTGCGCATGGCGCAAGAATGGAGTTTACGTTACTTATTAGTTGATGGACAAGGAAACTTTGGTTCGATCGATGGTGACAGTCCAGCGGCCATGCGTTATACAGAAGCGCGTATGAAAAAAATGTCAGAAGACATTATGGCAGATATCGACAAAGAAACCGTTGATTTTCAATTGAACTTTGACGATACGTTGTACGAACCCAAAGTAATGCCGACCCGTATACCCAATCTATTAATAAATGGTGCTTCGGGGATTGCGGTAGGGATGGCTACCAATATGCCGCCGCACAACCTTACAGAAGTTGTAGACGGAACCTTGGCTTATATTGATAATACGGACATTGAAATTGACGAGTTGCTTCAATACATCAAAGCGCCTGATTTCCCCACGGGAGGAGTGATTTATGGATACGAGGGAGTTCGTGAAGCTTTTAAAACCGGTCGCGGACGCATTGTCATTCGTGGTAAGGTAAATTTTGAAGAGGTCAATGGCAAAGAAGCCATCGTAGTAACTGAAATTCCGTATCAAGTTAATAAAGCTGAAATGATTAAAAAGACAGCGGACTTGATTAATGAAAAGCGAATTGAAGGTATTTCGAATATTCGTGATGAATCCGATCGTAGCGGTATGCGTATTGTGTATGAGTTAAAACGCGATGCTGTTCCCAATGTAGTGTTGAATATGTTGTTCAAATACACCCAATTGCAAAGTTCGTTTAGCGTAAACAATATTGCTTTAGTGAACGGTCGTCCCGAGATGCTGAATTTGAAAGATTTGATTCATCATTTTGTGGAGCACCGTCATGATGTGGTGGTTCGTCGTACACAGTTTGAATTGCGTAAAGCGGAAGAGCGCGCCCACATATTAGAAGGGTTAATCATTGCCTCCGATAATATTGATGAAGTAATAGCTATTATACGGGGATCGAAAGATGGCGATGAAGCACGTACCAAATTGATGGAGCGTTTTAGCTTGTCGGAAATTCAATCCCGTGCCATCGTCGAAATGCGTTTACGTCAGTTGACCGGACTTGAGCAAGATAAGCTGCGTGCTGAATACGAGGATATTATGAAGTTGATTCAGCGATTAAAAGATTTGTTGGCCAATAAAGACTTGCGAATGGCCTTAATCAAAGAAGAATTGATTGAAGTTCGCGATAAATATGGTGATGCACGTCGTTCTGAAATTGTTTATGCGGGAGGTGATGTTAGTATTGAAGATTTGATTGCCGACGAGAATGTTGTAATTACTATTTCGCATGCGGGCTATATCAAACGGACTTCATTATCAGAGTATAAGACTCAGAATAGAGGAGGGGTGGGGCAAAAATCGGCGGCGACGCGTGATCAAGATTTCCTAGAGCATTTGTTTGTTGCCACCAACCACCAATATTTATTGTTCTTTACGCAAAAAGGAAAATGTTACTGGATGCGTGTGTATGAAATTCCTGAAGGTTCCAAGGCTAGCAAGGGACGTGCAATTCAGAACTTAATCAATATTGAAAGTGATGACAAGGTTAAGGCATTTATTTGTACCAAAGACCTTAAAGACGAAGAATACATTAATAATCATTATGTGATTATGGCGACCAAACAAGGTCAGGTGAAGAAAACACCACTCGAGCAATATTCTCGTCCCCGTCAAAATGGGATCAACGCCATCACAATTCGCGAAGATGATGAATTGTTAGAAGCAAAACTAACCACAGGAAACAGTCAGGTGCTTATCGCTGTGAAGTCGGGTAAACTTGTGCGCTTTGAAGAAAGCAAAACGCGTCCTATGGGAAGAACAGCCTCTGGAGTTCGCGGGATTACCTTAGCTGACGAAAAAGATGAAGTGATCGGAATGGTTGCGGTTGATGAAAAAGAAGTCAATGAGAAACAGATTTTGGTGGTTACTGAAAATGGGTATGGGAAACGAACCAAATTGGTTGATGATGATGGTGAAGATGTATATCGTATTACCAACCGTGGTGGTAAAGGGGTGAAAACATTGAATATTACCGACAAAACCGGCCCGTTGATTTCGATTTCTGATGTCACCGATGAAGATGATTTGATGATTATCAACAAGTCGGGATTAACGATTCGTATGATGGTTTCCGATCTTCGTGTTATGGGTCGAGCTACCCAAGGAGTTCGTCTAATCAACATCAAAAATAACGACTCCATTGCCGCAGTAACTAAGGTGATGCGAGAGGAAGAATCGGAGGAGTTAGAAGTAGACGACCTTAATGAAGGAACCGTATTAAACGACGAATCTACCGAAGAAAATGAAGAATAAAAAGTAAAATAATTGTGTAAAAGCCATGTGTTGAAATTCAATCGTGGCTTTTTACGTTTTTTAAATCAAATCGTATGAAAATCAATCATTTATTTTTAGCTGGAACCCTATTCTTAGCTACCGCTTCATTCGCACAAAAAGACGAATTGAAAGCTTTAAAAAAATTATACGCTAAAGATGCGTTAAAAACCGAAGAGTATACTGAATACAAAAATTTGGTTCAAAAGCTAGAAGGTTTAGCCACTGAAGAATCGGATAAAGTATATCTTAAGTTTTACAAAGCGATGGTTCCGATGATGGAAATGTCTACTTGGGATAAAAATATGTCGCCCGTAGTGATGCAAGCCCAAATGACCAAACTTTTTTCTCCTAATACCATTGAAGGTCTTGGTGTGGCTATGCGTGAAACTTTGGATTATGAGGTTAAATCGGGAAAAAAATTATATACCGACGATATCAATGAAACTATTCAAGCATTCAAAGGTCAGTTATTAAATGTGGCCATTAGTTTAGGAAATGCTAAGCAATTTTCAGAGTCTTCCAAAATTCTTTACAGCATTTATTTGATGGAGCCTAAAGAAATGGAAAATCTCTATTTTGCAGCGAGTTATGCCGTAGAAGGTAAAGATTATGACAGTGCTTTAAAATACTATGAAATCTTAAAGGACAAAAACTATACGGGAGAAGGGGTAAAATATTTTGCCAAAAATAAATTAACAGGACAGTTAGAAAGTTTTACGGACAAGTCCATCCGAAATAAATTTATTGAGTTAGGTCAATATACCGATCCAACGGAAGAGAAAGTGCCTTCTAAACGCGGTGAAATTGTTAAAAATATTGCATTAATTTATTTGCAACAAGGTAAAACGGATGCTGCAAAATCAGCGATAGCCGATGCCAAAAAAGAACTGCCAGGCGATACGAATCTTTTATTGTCAGAGGCTGAGATTTATTTGAAGTTAAATGATGTTCCCAATTATCAAAAAACCATCAAAGAAGTGTTGGAGAAAAATCCTAATGACCATATATTGATATATAATCTTGGGGTAACAAGCGGGAACAATAATCAATTCGATGAAGCAGAAAAATATTACCGACGCGTCATTGAAATTAAACCTGATTATGTTGATGCATATGTTAACTTAGCTGATATGATGTTGAAACCCGATCAAAAGCTTGTGGATGAAATGAATAAATTAGGCTACACTGAAAAAGACCAAAAGCGATTTGAGTTTTTGAAAGTAGAGCGTCAGAAATTATTCAACAAAGTATTGCCAATTTTAGAAAGTGCCTATAAACTTCAACCAAACAACGAAGGCGTAATCAATGGATTACTCACCGTGTATAAGTTTTTGGAACGTAATGATAAGGTGAAAGAATTGAAAGCTCAGCTTGGAAAATAAAAAAAAGTGCTCTACATCTAGAGCACTTTTTTTATATCAATTTTTTGATCACCCGTAAACGATGGGTATGTCGATTTTCCTCTGCATTGTAAATACCCAAATGGTCTAATCGATCGACGCGAACTTTGCCACTGGCATGAATGATGTAATTGTTTTCTAAAATGATTCCAACGTGGATGATTTTGCCATCTTCATTATCAAAAAATGCCAAATCACCAGGTTCGCTTTCTTCAATAAAACTCAACACTTCGCCTTGTGTGGCTTGTTGCGAGGCATCGCGTAAAAGAGCATACCCATTGAGTTTGTAAACCATTTGCGTAAAACCAGAGCAATCAATACCAAAAGGCGATTTTCCTCCCCACAAATAGGGTGCATTCAAGTACATAAATGCCGTGGGAATTAATTCCGATTTTGGTTTTTTCCCTGTAATCTTTAACCCTTCAAATCCGAATTGCGTCCGATTAACATCCGCGTGGTTTAAAAAAGTCAGTGAAGCACCCAATAACAATGGAATTAACTGATTCTCGGGGGTTATCACATATTCAACCAAATCTGCATTTAAGATTAAAGCATCTTGCGATAATTTTTCAAACTGGTCTTGTGTAATTTCTAGGCATTGTTTTCGGTCAATCCATCCCTCGTACTGATCGAAATGAAGTTTGATTCTCAGCCATTGTTTTTCTTTATCTATAATTTCAAAATGTTCTCCAAACAACACTTGTGACACCATTTCACTTCGGTCACTCGGTTCGGCGCGCAGCGGAATTACAGAAAGGGTACAAAGGGCAAACTTCATTCTAATTAGGCAATTCGTTCTATAACTAAAGCAGAAGCACCTCCGCCACCATTACAAATGGCCGCAGCCCCCAATTTTGCATTATTTTGCTGTAAAACATGGAGTAAAGTAACGATAATGCGCGCTCCAGAACATCCAAGAGGGTGACCTAATGAAACAGCACCGCCATTTACATTGACTTTATCATTCGGTAAATTTAAAATCTTTGCATTGGCAAGACCTACCACAGAGAATGCTTCATTGAACTCAAAAAAGTCCACTTCATCGATAGTCAATCCCGCTTTTGCAAGGGCTTTAGGTAAGGCTTTTGCAGGCGCTGTAGTAAACCATTTTGGTTCTTGTGCTGCATCAGCGTACCCACGGATAACCGCCAAAGGTTGCAATCCCAATTCTTCTGCTTTCTCAGCACTCATTAAAACGACAGCTGCAGCTCCGTCATTGATGGTAGACGCATTTGCGGCAGTGACCGTTCCCTCTTTAGTGAATACGGGACTAAGTGTTGGAATTTTATCTAATCGTACGTTGGTGTATTCTTCGTCGCGCGTAACCATAATAGGTTCCCCTTTGCGTTGGGGTACAGCGACAGGAACGACTTCCGCTTCAAATTTTCCTTGATCCCAAGCGGAAGCCGAACGCTGGTAAGATTGTATGGCAAATTGGTCTTGTTCTTCACGACTAATCTGGTATTCGGTAGCACATAAATCGGCACAAACGCCCATAGCATTATGGTCATAGGCATCGGTTAACCCATCTTTTTGCATGCCATCCACAAGTGAAGTAGGACCAAATTTTACACCATTACGCAGATGAACGTAATGGGGAATCATACTCATATTTTCCATTCCACCTGCAACAACAATTTCGGCATCGCCGGCCATAATCGCTTGAGCTCCTTGCATGATCGCTTTCATCCCTGAGGCGCACACCTTATTGACTGTTGTGCACGCTACATTTTCAGACAATCCAGCGAATAAAGCCGCTTGACGTGCCGGTGCTTGTCCGACACCTGCCTGAACAACATTGCCCATCAAGACTTCATCGACCAGATTGGGGTCGAGTTGAATTTTTGCTAAAGCACCTTTAATGGCAGCTGCTCCTAAATGGGGGGCAGCAACCGAGGATAGAGCACCCATAAAACTTCCGATTGGAGTTCGAGCTGCCGAAACGATGACCACTTTTTTACTCATATTAATTTTAAAATTTCAATTGGTTTGTTTGTAGTGCAAATCTACTATTTTTTAGGAAATAGCCTGATTTTCCCCTTGTATTTTCACGGTTATTTTACTTTTTTAAACGCTATTGAATTGATAACGAATGGATTTATTTTTCGATAGCATAAATTCATAAAAAATAAGAGTAAATAGTTGTATTTTTTACTTTGTTGCGTTACATTTGCAACCGCTTTAAGCGAAAGTTCTTTATTTTTAAGAATCAGGAGAGGTGCCGGAGTGGTAACGGAGCAGATTGCTAATCTGTCGACGGGTAACCGTCGCCAGGGTTCGAGTCCCTGTCTCTCCGCTTCTTTTCGGGGTGTAGCGTAGCCCGGTTATCGCGCCTGCTTTGGGAGCAGGAGGCCGCAGGTTCGAATCCTGCCACCCCGACCAAGGTCCAGTAGCTCAGCTGGATAGAGCAACTGCCTTCTAAGCAGTAGGTCTCAGGTTCGAATCCTGACTGGATCACAGTAAAGCCTCTGTTTTGGGGCTTTTTTTGTTTGAACAATAAATGCATTAACCCCTGAAATTACGATACTTATGGCTAAGGTCAGCGAAAATTGTCGATAGAAAACGCCAACGGGTCCGCTCAAAAAGGCTACGGGAATAAATACCGCCGACATTACCAATGTTATGGCCAAAACAGCTCCAGCAATTTCTTTCATCGACGCGACAGTCGCTTCATAGGGCGCTAAGCCTTCTTCCATCTTTACGTGAACGGCTTCCACCACTACAATCGCATTGTCGACTACGATACCAATAGCTAAAACCAAGGCAAATAGGGTTAATAAGTTGATGGAAAAACCTAGCATTTGCATGAATGCGAAGGTTCCAATTAAGGCTACAGGTACCGCCAAGACAGAAATTAAAGTGGAACGCCAATCTTGTAAAAACAGAAAGACGACAATTCCCACTAATAAGAATGCTTCCAATAACGTTTTGATTACGGCACTAACAGAAGCATCCAAAAATCGGGAAACATCATAGGCCAAGTTGTAATTCATGCCCGGTGGAAAAGAAGTGCCTTTCAACTCGGCCATCTTGGCTTTCACCCGTTCAATAACCTCAGATGCATTCGAGCCGGGACGCTGTTTCATCATAATGGAGGCCGAGGGTTTTCCATCGGTTTTAGAAACCATCCCGTAACTCATTGCTCCAAATTCAACTTTGGCGACGTCTTTTAACTTTAAAATGGTACCTGAAGCATCTGCGCGTAAGGGAATTTCTTCATATTGTTCGGGGGTGGCAAATTTCCCCGTGTATTTGACCACATATTGCAACTGACTGGAGGTTTTTCCTGAGGTTTCTCCCACTTTACCGGGAGCTGCAGCAATGTTTTGTGCCCGTAAAGCCGCAATGACTTCTTGTGCTGAAATTGAATAGGCATTTAGTTTTTGGGGATCCAACCACACCCGCATGGAGTATTCTTTTTGCCCCATGATTTCGGCACGACCCACACCGTCAATACGCTTTAACTCTTGTAAAACATTGATATCGGTAAAGTTGTAGATAAACTGCTCGTCCATGTTTTTGTCCTCACTCGTAATATTGAGGTACATCAACATACTATTCACTTCTTTTTCGGTGGTTACTCCAGCTCGGATAACCTCTTCCGGCAATTCATCCAAAACAGTTGTTACACGGTTTTGAACGTTTACGGCTGCCACATCGGGATCGGTTCCAACTTCGAAGAACACCTGAATCATGGTTAAACCGTCATTGGAAGTTACGGTCGACATATAGGTCATTCCGGGGACTCCATTGATGGCACGTTCAAGCGGTAAGGCCACTGCATTGGCTGAAACTTCTGCATTCGCTCCCGTATATTTGGCCGTAACTGTTACAGAGGGAGGGACAATGTCTGGGAATTGAGTAATGGGCAATTGCAACAAAGCCATAACACCCAATAAAACAAAAAATATAGAGATGACCAAGGATAATACCTTGCGTCGGATAAATAGCTCGATCATGGAAAATGATTTTGTCGTGAATCCTTAAATTTTGGAACTGATTTGAATACGATCTCCATCACGAAGCGATTGTGTGCCTTCGTAAATGATACGGTCGCCTTCTTCAATACCGCGATTCACCAAGTAATTGGAAGAAAGCACCGCTCCGATTTGAATCGTGCGCATGCGAACTTTTTGGTTAGAATCTACCACAAAAACATAGGTTTTATCCTGAATCGAAAAGGTTGATTTTTTGGGAATGGTAATTACATCTTTTCGCGTTTCCGAAATGACCAATTTACCCGATGTTCCATGTTTTATCAAGTGTTCAGGATTGGGGAAAGCGGCCTTAAAACGAATAGAACCCGTGCTTCGGTCAATTTCGCTCTCGGCCGATTTTAGAGTACCTTTGTAATCATAATGCACCCCGTTGGGTAACACTAATTCAATTTTCTGATGTTTCCCAAGTTTATCTTCAGCAATGAGTTGAAAATACAGACTTTCAGGGATAGAGAAGTAGGCATATACTTCTTCCAGTTGTGAAAACGTTGTTAACAAAGCGCCGTTTTCAATCAAACTTCCTTCTTTGAAAGGAATCACGTCAATCACACCATCAAAAGGGGCCGTGATTTTGGTGAAAGCAATTTTTTGCAACACGGTATTTCGTTCTGCTTCCATGAAAGAACGTTGTGCTTTTTTGGCTTCCAATTTGGCTTTAATCATGTCCAATTCATTCTTGGCAATGATGGCTTTATTGAAAAGACTTTGGTGTTGATTGAGTTCAATCTCAGCCATACGAACATCGGCGGTCGCTTGCTGTAAGCCCGCGGTAGCCTTGGAAAGTTCCATTCGTAATTCGGCATCATTGATTTTGAACAAAGGTTGTCCTTTTTTGACATATTGTCCTTCGTTGACATAAATATGGTGGAGGATACCCGAAATACGCGATCGAATTTCAATATTCTTTTTGGCTTGAATATCCGTCACAAAATCGTTGGAAATTAAGGTGTCTTTTTCGACAACTTCCAAAACAGGGTATGCTTTATTTTCCTTATTCTCAGCAGAATTTGAACGTTGACAGGCACTTACCAGCCCCAAGGCTAGAAGTCCCAAAACGAGATTTTTCATAGGGTATTTTTTGATTACAATTGATTTTCTGTTAAAATGGGTACGAAAATCGGAATCAAAAAAGGTGAAAAATATGTAAAAACCGTTGCGTTCGATGCAACAGTGAAGGCGTATTTTTGGTAAAAAGGGTTGAAGGGAGAAATACCAAGCTCTCCTTTTGAACAGGAGCACAAGATTGCTTTTGGGTAACTTTTTGCTGTTGTAATCGAACTTGCTGTTGTGTCGTAGAAATCGGATTCTCTTCTGCCGTGTCTTGCACCGATTCAATCGCTTTTTTGACGCTCATATCCAAAACTTCATCACAGTGCTTTAGCCCGACCGACAATGTCATCAGTGCACTGAAAATGAAAATTAAAAACGAACGAAACGATTGCATAGATTGCATTTCTTTGTTTTAAGTGAGGCAAAATTAATAGATATAAAAAGGACAGCTTGCGACTTTGTAATTAATTTAACATTTGAAAAAATACGATTACTGTTGGTTTTTTTGTATTTTTCAAAAGCTTATAAAGCCTATGAATTACTACCGTAGTACTATGAAAATCAGTTGCTTTTTGGGATTACTTTGTTTGCTATTGATGGGATGCTCGTCGACGGATAAAGCTTTTTCCAATCGTGACTTTTTGAAAAATAATTATTTGAATTCAAAATCGTTAGCCATTTACGAGGGCATCCATGATACGGCTTTTGTAAGGGTACGCAATTATGAAGGCTTTTTTGTGTTTGATATGAAATATGCTTCCTCCGATAATTTTTTGAAAACGGCAGTGTATGACTGTTCCGAATGTTATTTGCGCATGAAAACCGTTCGAAACTTAATTGAGGCCAACCATGAGTTTTTGGAAAAAGGGTATCGGATTAAAATTTATGATTGCTACCGTCCCTTGGACATTCAAAAGAAAATGTGGGCTATTTTACCTGATGCAGACTATGTCGCCGACCCCAAACGCGGTTCGATTCACAATCGAGGGGGAGCGGTAGATATTACGCTGGTAGACAAAGAAGGAAATGAATTGGATATGGGAACCTCCTTTGATCATTTTGGCCCCGAAGCTGCGCATGCGTATGCAAATTTACCAGCCAAAGTCAGAGCTAATCGCGCTTTTCTAAAAGAAGTGATGTTGCGCCATAATTTTAGAGCTTTCAAGTCGGAATGGTGGCATTACAATCTGGCGGGTTCTCTCAAAGATCCGTTAGCCAACTTTAAATGGGAATGTCCTTAATCGCTGATTTTTTCTGTTTCAAGTACGACTTTCTCTCCTTTTTCCAAGGTCACAAAAAACCAATAGCTTGTACCTCCATCGGCAATTTTCCATTTTTTGCGTAAATCAGCTACACTTTCAGGGAAGTTCCGCGTGGCCACATGTCCTTTTTTCCCCAATAGTGATTTCATTGCTGTTTTTTGATAAGGAAAGACGCGCACGATTTGAAACCGTCGTCCAGGATAGTCGATAAGCGATGTGGACGTAAATAAATGGGTATGGATGTGTAGTTTTTTTAGCTCCAATTGATCCGCCAGTACATCATAGCCTCCCGATTTCATCAAAGCAGCATTGGGCTCATACAAATAGGTTTGTGGTGCCGCAAGTTCGATGGGAACACGCACCCCAAATTCATGGGTAAACAAAGAGGCGTTATCGGCTTTAAACAAGGTCACCGCTGTAATTTGAAGGGGAACAGCATTATTTTTTCGCAGGTAAAACAACAATTCTTTCACTTCATTTTGCACCGCAATCACTTGTACTTCTGTCACATACTTTAGTTCTTGAAGTACAGCTGAAATATCCAAAAGCGGCGCTGTTTTGATGAGTATCTGATCGGTATACTTAAAATATTCTTCCAATAGTTCGGGAACATTGGGCGCACAATCCCGAAGGAAAAATACTTTTCCTTTTTCTTCATGACGTCGCGACGGGTCGATGTAAATCCAATCAAATCGCAAGTTTTTTTCACGCAAATAGTCCAAACCATCGCCTGAAAAAAGGTCAATATTTTGGACGTTCATTGTACTACAGTTATGCGCTACAACTGCTGACAATTGGACATCTTGCTCGCAATGCACCACCGATTTAAAATGGTGTGCAAAATAGTAAGCATCTACGCCAAAACCTCCCGTTAGGTCTATGAGACTTGCTCCGTGGATCGTCTGCGCTTTGTAAGAGGCCGTAATTTCGGACGAGGTTTGTTCTATCGAAATTTTTGAAGGATACAAACACAAGGGGGTGTTAAACCAAGTCGGTAATTTTTGTGCCGCTTTGGCCTTGGATTCAATTTGTTGCAGTATGCGTTTGTAATCGAGGTGTGGAAACGGATTTTTTTGCAACGCCAATCCTGACACAGGGGTAGTTAAATGTGCATTGATGAAGTCTTGCACTTCGGGTTCCAAAAGCGAATGATCAATCATTGTTATATGTTCTTGGTCATTTGACGCACAATATTGGCTTCTGGGAAAAAGGTTTTAGCAATAACTTTCACAATGGTAAAAGTAGGAACGGCGATAATCATGCCCATGATTCCGAATAAAATTCCTGCAATCAAAACCACCAAGAAAATTTCCAACGGATGCGATTTTACACTTTTTGAAAAAATAATAGGTGAGGTGATGTTGTTATCAATCATCTGTACGATGAAAAATCCGATTAATACGTAAAGGGTAGTCGGTAAGGTCACTGAAGAAAAATCGGCATTGATGTTGGAAAGCATCGTCAATATGCCAGCAATTACGGTTCCAATCATGGGGCCTACATACGGAATAATATTGAGCAAAGCACACAAAAAAGCGATGACAAAGGCATTTTCGACATCAAAAATGAGCAGAACAACTAAGTATAAAATGCAAACAATAGTCAGCTGAATGATGAGTCCAATGAAGTAACGACTGAGTAGTTCACGAATTTTATCTACCGACTCTAAAATGGGTTCTTGGTGTTTTTCGGGCAATACATATTTGGCGCCTACTAAAAATTGCACCTTATCTTTTAAAAAGAAAAACGTGATGAAAAACACCGATACGAGTCCAATACTGAGACTACTTACCGTATTGATGATTCCATTTAGAAAATCGGTTATCGAATTAAATTTCAGTTTGGAGGTGATATCGGACTGTTTTATCCATCCATCCAAATCCATATTGTGTTGATTTAAATAGGTATCCACTTGTTGGTAAAGCGCCATCAAACGTATTTCAATGGCATGGGCATCCAACAAGGAGAGTTTGTTGCCTTGGGTGATGATAAGGGGTATGAATAAAGAAATTAACCCCACGAGTAAAAGCACAAACAAGGTTAAGGTAAAAGCTACGGCCAAAGTATTTCCAAACTTTAATCTTCGGCGTAAAAATTCCACAATGGGATTGGCAATCAACGCCATTACAATCGACACCAAAAGGTAAACAATCACCGCTTGGATGCAATAGATAAAATACAATCCCAAGCCCACCAATACAATAACAGCGAGAGCCTGAAGAATACCGAGAGCGATAGTTTTGGAAGGGGTCATAGAATTGCGATTTGTCAGTGAATATTAGTTATTGAAAACGTAGTGAATTAGATTCGCACCCATTTTCAGTGCTTTTTCGCGAACTTCTTTTGGGTCGTTGTGTACATCGGAATCTTCCCATCCATCGCCCAAATCGCATTCAAACGTATACAACAGAATCAGTCGATTGTTTTCAAAAATTCCAAACGCTTGAGGACGTTTGCCATCATGTTCGTGAATTTTAGGCAATCCAGAGGCAAACACATTCGGCCCTTGAAAAATCGGGTGATTGGCGGGCAGTTCTACCAAGTTTTTTTCAGGAAATAAACGCTTAATCTCTTTCCGTATAAACTCATCCATGCCGTAATTGTCATCGATGTGTAAAAATCCACCAGAGAGCAAATAATTACGAAGGTTTGCGATATCGGCTGCGCTAAACACCACATTACCATGCCCCGTCATGTGTACAAAAGGATAGGAAAATAAATCGGGACTAGAGGGTTCAACAGTCGCAGGTTTGGTTTCTATTTTAGTATTTAGGGAACTGTTGCAATACCGAATTAAATTGGGTAAAGCGGTTGGATTGGCATACCAGTCGCCACCACCACTGTATTTTAACAATGCGATTTCTTGTGCTTGGTTCCCTAAAGTGGCAAGTAAACACAAGCCAATTAATAACTTTCTCATAGTTTGGCGGCTTTTATTTCCTGTATCACAATATCACTTTCTGAACTGCTCCAACCCATCTGTTCCGACCACTTTTTGGCGGTTTCGGCAGCTTGGAGCGCTTGATTTTTATCTTTTAATTTGAGGTATAATTTGGCTTTCACCAAGTGTTTTTCGGCGTTTTCACTCAGTGCAATGGCTTTGTCAACCCAAGCAATTGCTTTTCGTAACGCATCGGGTTGTTGGATGTAATTCAAATAGACCGAAGCATTCTCAATCAGTTGGTTGGCATCTCTGGAGGCAAAGGTATCTGTTTTTTCAAGCGTAACCTGTTGGTAGCGTTTCCAATCTTGAACACTAGCATACAATTGCGTATCGTATTTATAAAGTAACGAATCGGTTTTTCGCCACTGAATTTTCTCCACAAAAACTCTTTTTTTTCGATAACTTAAGGTATCCAATGCATCTGCCGCACCACGCAGGTTATCTTGAACGGTAAAAATAATTTTTTTCTCGACCCGTTGCGGACTAGCAGCTTGTCCAAATTCTTTTTGATAGTCAATGATCCATTGAAATTCCGGAGCTTCGATCGTATTGATACCATTCGCTATAATCCGCCAATTCAATTCGGTAAATAAATTTTCTTTGGGAACCGTTTTGAGATAGCGTTGTGTAATCGAAGTGGCGTCAAATCCAGCTTTCCGAACGGATGCAATATATTTTAAACACGCTTCTGGATTGTTAACGGCGGTTTCAAATGCAGCTTTAAGTTGGGGCATTTGATTTTCAGCTTGCAACAATTTAGCGCCTTCTTCGATGAAACTTTCCTTTTTCATTTCGCCCGAAAATCCTCCCCAATATACCTCATTGGAGGATAAAAAGGCAAAAGTAGGATAGGAGCGCACCTTAAAATCATTTTTAAATTTTTGCTTCAAAGCAATTCCCGCATCACTTTCAGCATCAATGGCCACGGTGATATAATTTTGAGCGTATAATAGGACCACATCGGTATCTTGCAAAACCGTACTTTTCATTTTTTTGCAGTGGTCACACCAGTTGGCATAAAACATGACTACCATCGGTTTCTTGTTTTCGCGGGCTTCATTTTGTGCTTCAAAATAATTCCGATCTTTAAAAATCATGTTGGCTTGTGACCAACCCAAGGCACTGATCAAAAAACAAAAAAGAAAACTACTTATTCTCATGCGGTTCATTTTTAAACACAACACTATGACACGCCACTAAGGCAGCCGTTTCGGTTCGAAGTCTTGTGTTACCCAAAGTTATCGGAACAAAACCTTTTGCACAAGCACTTTCAATTTCTTTAACAGAAAAATCGCCTTCGGGTCCAATTAAAATGAGCACATCCTCTTGCGTTTTTAGTGCCTCTTGTAGTGATTGACGTTGGCTTTCATCACAATGGGCTATGAATTTTTGACCTGAAAAAGATTGTTGTATAAAAGTGGAGAAATACACAGGTGATTGCAATAGAGGTAAATACAATTGATTGGACTGCTTCATGGCAGCGATGATGATTTTTTCCATTCGCTCGGTTTTGAATACCGTTCGTTCCGAATGATCGCAAAGAATAGGAGTGATGGCATGGATTCCAATTTCGGTCGCTTTTTCCAAAAACCATTCGTAACGTTCATTCATTTTGGTAGGTGCCACGGCCAAATGCAATCGATAGGAGGCTGGTTTTTGAAAGGTACATTCTACTATTTCAACCGTACATTTGTGGTCTGAAGCCAAGGTGATTTGGGTGTGGAATAAATTTCCTAAACCGTTGGTAACATGAATACTATCGCCTTCTTTTTTTCGTAAAACTTTAATAATATGGCGGCTCTCCTCACGATCAAACGTAAAGGTCTTTGTTTCGGGGGTAAGTGCTGAATTATAAAATAATTGCATGGTTAAAAAGGAATACGTGCTTTGGCCACAACATCGCGTGCGGCGTAATGATGATTTAAATAAAGGTAATACCCCACAATACCAATCATAGCAGCATTGTCGGTGGTATATTCAAACTTTGGGATGAATGTTTTCCATCCTTTTTGTTGACGAGCCTCCACCAAAGCCTGACGAATTCCAGAATTGGCCGAAACACCCCCACCAATTGCAATTTGAGAAATTCCAGTTTCCGCCACGGCCATTTCCAATTTTTCCATCAGAATGGCAATGATAATGTGTTGTATGGAAGCACAGATATCGGCTTTATTTTCTTCAATAAAGTTAGGATTCGCTGCCGTATTTTTTTGAATGAAATACAAAATTTGTGTCTTAAGCCCTGAAAAACTAAAGTTCAGTCCGTCTACTTTGGGCCTCGTAAATGGAAACCGTTTTGGATTGCCTTCTTTTGCCCAATGGTCGATTAAAGGTCCCCCGGGATAGGGTAACCCTAGTATTTTTGCGGACTTATCAAAGGCTTCGCCCACAGCGTCATCGGTGGTTTCGCCTATTACTTTTAAATCAAAAAAATCATTCACCAGTACAATTTGTGTATGTCCCCCAGATATGGTTAAAGCCAAAAAGGGAAACTCGGGTGTGTCGTAGCCTTCTTCGGTAATGAAATGCGCCAAAATATGGGCATGCATGTGGTTGACTGCCAGCAATGGAATCTGCAAACCCATAGCCATCGATTTGGCAAAGGACGTTCCTACCAAAAGCGACCCCATCAATCCAGGGCCTTGCGTAAAAGCGATGGCATGCAACTGTTCGCGCGAAATGCCCGCTTTTTTGAGCGCAACATCAACTACGGGAACTATATTTTGCTGATGGGCACGTGAAGCTAATTCAGGTACAACGCCCCCATATTCTTCATGGATGTGTTGCCGCGCCACGACATTCGAAAGTACTGTTGAATCACACAATACCGCCGCGGCCGTATCATCACACGAACTCTCTAAAGCTAAAATATAAATAGGACCTTGCGACATCAGGCACAATTTTTGTTTAAATTTGGTTTCAACAGCGTAAATCCTGTATTTTTACACCTTTGCAAAGGTACGCTTTTTCGTATTTAGACCATTCGCAACCCTCACTTTGGAAGAGAAAAAAACAAATACACGCAGAAAAAAGATTCGGAAGATTGTACTTCGTACACTTTTGGCGTTGCTCCTTTTATTGATTTTTGCGGCTATCGCACTCTCACTTCCTGTGGTACAAACACGTATTGCTCACTATTTTACCGAACAGATTAATCGTGATTATGGCACCAATATTCAAGTGAATCGCGTCGAGATTACTATTTTTGGCGGGGTACAACTCAAAGATGTCATTGTTCGGGATAGTACCAAAGATACGTTGATTTTTGCCCAACGCATTCGCACCACATTGTCGGATGTTAACTCTTTGATGGAGGGCAACCTCTATTTTGGAAAAATGGAAGTAGACCAACTCTTGTTGGATATCAAAACCCCTAAAGGAAAGCGCGATACCAATTTGGATGATTTTGTGGCTGCCTTTGATGATGGAAAACCTTCTTCGGGCAAATTTCGCATGGTAGCAGAAGCGATTACCTTAAAAAACAGCACCTTCCGAATGACGGATTACAATCGAAAAGTTCCCAAAGACGTCGACTTTACTCGGATAAATGCTGTTTTGTCCGATTTTAAAATCAAAGGACCCAACGTATATACCCACGTTGACCGGATGGCTTTTCATGACCACCGTGGCTTGGATGTTACCCAAATGGAGACGCAGTTTACGTATACCAAGCAAAATATACGGTTAGAAAAAACAGACTTAAAAACAGCAGAGTCCCATTTCAAAGGCGATGTCATTCTTCGTTATGAGCGTAAGGATTTTGCCGATTTCAATAACAAAGTTCGTTTTGACATTACTACCCAGTTGGCCACCATTGCGACTAATGATATTCGCTTTTTTTACAGCGAAATGGGAAAAAACAACCGCATCAATTTTTCGGGGAAATTGGATGGTACTCTCAATAATTTTACTGCTCGACGTTTAATTTTGCGTGATCTATTAAATTCTGAGATTGTAGGCACAATAAATTTTAGAAATTTGTTTGCTACACGTAATGAAGGTGATTTTTACATGAAAGGAAAATTTAAAAAAGTTTCCTCCAATTATGATGATCTCACCGCGTTGCTTCCCAATGTTTTAGGTAAAAAGTTACCTTCTTCGCTCAAAAAATTAGGGCAATTTCAACTCGATGGAACTGCCGAAATTACGCCCAAAACGATTGAGGCGGACTTTAATTTAGTGACTTTACTTGGAGAATTGAGTAGTAATTTGACAATGTCCAATATTGATCACATCGACAATGCTTCTTATTCGGGGGTTTTGGCCATGAATCAATTTGATTTGGGGCGTTTTTTAGGGCGTTCTGATATAGGAAAAGTAAGTCTTAATGTAACCGTTGATGGGAAAGGATTTGTCGAAAAATACTTGGATATTCGGTTTTCGGGTGGGGTTCAAAGTATAGATTACAACGGCTATACCTACCAAAACATTCTTGCTAATGGGAATTTTAAAAAGCCGTATTTCAAAGGAAAAATCAATGTTAATGATCCCAATTTATTTTTTGATTTTGATGGGGTCGTAGACTTAAGTCGGAAAGAGAATGTCTATGATTTTCATGCAAGAGTGGATTATGCCAATTTGAAGCGTTTGAACTTTTCTACCGATGAAGTCGCTGTTTTTCGTGGGGATATTGTGACCAAAATGACAGGGAACTCTATCAATAACATGAAAGGTGATTTAGTACTGACCAATGCTTCGTATATCAATCGAAAAGACCAATACTTTTTTGATTACCTCACGTTAAATTCGTCTTTCAATAGTCAAAACGAACATGTGGTCACTTTATATTCGCCCAATGAAGTCAATGGAAAAATTCAAGGCAAATTTGAATTTGAACAAATCGCCAAAATGGTCGAAAATTCCTTGGGAAGTCTGTATGCCAATTACCGCCCCAATATGCTTAAGAAGGGTCAATATGTACAATTTGACTTTGTTGAGTTTCATAAAATTATTGAAATCATCAATCCCGAAATTTCATTCAGTGAGGATGCGCGTTTAACCGGTGTTATTCGCAGTGATGAAAACGATTTTAAAATGGATTTGACCTCCAAGACGGTTGATGTTTTTGGTAATCACTTGGATAATTTTCTACTTGAAATCGACAATAAAAATCCATTATATAATACCTATGTTCAGTTAGATACCCTAAAAACAAAGTATTACAAGATTCGTGATTTTTCGTTAATCAATACCACGTCCAAAGACACCTTGGCTTTTCGAACCGAGTTTAAAGGAGGCGAAAAAGGAAACGACTTTTACAATTTAAACTTGTACCATACAATTGATGCACAAAAGAATAACGTGATTGGATTTAGAAAGTCAGAAGTCATGTTCAAAGACTATTTGTGGTATATCAATAGCAATAATAATGATAAGAACCGCATTGTTTTTGATAAAAATTTAAATAATTTCCGCTTTGATGACTTACTCATTTCCCACGAGAATGAGTTCATGGCGCTCAGTGGTTTAATCAATGAAGCACAAAAAAGTAAAGATTTAAAACTTACCTTTCACGACGTTAATTTAAATAAAATAACACCCGATGTGCCCCAATTTGTGTTTGATGGAAAGGTGAATGGCGCGGTCAATATCAAACAAAAAGATGCGGTGTATCAACCCACAGCACAGGTGGAAATAGATGAGTTATTGGTCAACGAGAATGTTTTAGGAGATCTTAGTTTGCAAATCAAAGGAAACGAAGATTTCAGTCGCTTTGATATCCATTCTACCATAGAAAACGAACTTTTTAGATCGTTTACCGCCGATGGGAATTTGAGAACCCAAGCTGGAGAAACTTTTGTGGATTTGGATTTAAACTTTCAGAAATTCAATTTGGGCGTGCTCGATCATTTAGGAGGGGAGGTTTTGTCCAAGATTAGAGGTTTTGTCTCAGGAAATGCCCGAATCGATGGAAATATTAATAATGTGGATTACAACGGACGTTTATTTGTCGATGAAGCAGGGGTAACTATTCCGTATTTGAATGTGGATTACCAAATGCAACCCAATTCGATTGTCGATGTGACACAAGACCGATTTATCATCCAACGTACCCGAATATTGGATTCCAAATACAATACCGAAGGCACTTTACAAGGATTTGTGCGCCACAAACAATTTGGCAACTGGGAATTGGATTTGAATATTACTTCCAATCGTATTTTGGCATTAGATACCCAAGATAAAGAAGATGCTGCCTATTTTGGAACCGCCTTCATCGATGGATCGGCTACGATTAAAGGACCTACCGACGGCTTAGAAATCGATGTGGTAGCAACTTCACAAAAGGGAACGGACATTAAAATACCTATTAATGATGCCGATGCCGTCTCGGAGAACAATTACATTCATTTTTTAACACGCCAAGAAAAAAACGGAGAAACGCCAAGAGATGCTGAGTTTGTAAGAAACTACAATGGCTTGCAAATGAATTTTGAGTTCAACATCACCCCAGTAGCCAACATTGAAGTGATTTTAAATCGCGAATCCAAACACGGTATGCGCGGAACAGGGGTGGGAACCTTGTTCATGAACATCAATACGTTGGGCAAGTTTGAAATGACGGGCGACTTTCAAGTCTGGGATGGCTACTATAATTTTAAATATGGTGGTTTGATTGATAAAAAATTCAAGGTAAAACGATTTGGCTCCATTGTGTGGGAAGGCAACCCGTATCGCGCCCAATTAAATTTGGAAGCCGTTTCGCAAAACATTACCGCCAATCCCGCTGTTTTGGTCGAAAATGCTTCGTTCAACCGCAAGATTCCTGTGGATGTAGTTATTTCATTGAAAGGAACTGTTTTGGCTCCTGAACCTGATTTTGCTATCAATTTCCCCAATGTGAGTTCGGTGATGCGCTCTGAAATCGAAACTAAACTGAGTGACCGAGATACGCGTCAAACCCAAGCGCTCTATCTATTATCAACGGGAGGATTTTTGAGTCCGGAAGGCTTAAGTCAATCCCAAATTACCAATAGTTTTTACGAAAAAGCAGGCGCCTTGTTTGGTGATTTGTTCAATGATAAAGAAGGAAAATTTATCCTCGATGTTACCTATAGTCAAGCCGATCGTACCGCTTTGACTCCTACCGACGGTCGTTTAGTTGCCAATATTACGACCCAAATTAATGACCGAATAACGATTAATGGACGGGTCGGTGTACCTACGGGTGGCGTTTCGCAAACGGCTATCGTGGGTAATTTTGAAGCGTTGTATCGTGTCAATGAAGATGGAACGTTGAACTTACGTGTTTTCAATCGTGAAAATGACATTAATTACATCGGTCAAGGCGTTGGATATACCCAAGGGGCAGGGGTATCGTATGAAGTGGACTTTGACACCTTTAATGAATTGATTAAAAAAATCTTTGGTAAAAAAGCGGTGCAAGTCGAATCGGCTTCCCATAATTTACCTTCCGATTCGGGACATTTACCCGACTATATCGATATGGAATCGGGCAAAAAGAAAAAAGAAAAATCGCAAGAATCTCCCAAACCCAATCAAGAGGCAGTCCCTGACGATGATTAACGCGACATTGATAAATTCGCTCCCTTTTATTTAAAAAACAATAAACTTATCAACGAAATCGTTTGAAGTTTGCCGATTTTATGAAAGCGGTAAAAATCTACTATTCTATATCCTGCAGGTTTGCTAATTTTACAATATTAAAGTGAGAATTATGTCAAAAAGATTAAAAAAGATTGGGGTTCTGACTTCTGGAGGTGACTCCCCTGGGATGAATGCTGCCATTCGTTCGGTCGTTCGTGCTTGTGCTTATTACAATGTGGATTGTATGGGAATTTACCGCGGCTATCAAGGAATGATTGAAGGCGATTTTAAAGAGATGGGACCTCGTTCGGTGCATAATATCGTTAACAAAGGCGGGACTATTTTGAAGTCGGCCCGTTCCAAAGAATTTATGACCGCTGAGGGGAGAGCCAAAGCGTATGAAAAGTTGAAAGAAGCCGGTATTGAGGCTTTAGTGGTTATCGGTGGCGACGGTTCGTTTACCGGAGCCGAGATTTTTAATAAAGAATATAAAATTCCTGTAATCGGAATTCCAGGTACAATTGATAATGATATTTTCGGAACCAGTCACACGCTTGGCTATGATACAGCCTTGAATACCGTAGTCGAAGTGATTGATAAAATTCGTGATACAGCCAGTTCCCATAACCGTTTGTTTTTTGTGGAAGTTATGGGTCGTGATGCCGGTCATATTGCTTTAAATGCTGGAATTGGCGCTGGAGCCGAAGAAATTCTTATCCCTGAAGAGGATTTGGGATTGGAGCGTCTTCTCGAATCGTTACGACGAAGTAAATTATCGGGTAAATCTTCCTCTATTGTTGTGGTGGCCGAAGGCGATAAAATTGGTAAAAATGTCTTTGAATTAAAAGATTATGTCGAACAAAACATGCCCGAATACGATGTGCGTGTATCCGTATTAGGACACATGCAACGCGGCGGTTCACCTTCCTGTTTTGATCGTGTACTTGCCTCACGATTGGGGGTAAAAGCAGTGGAATCGTTGTTGGAAGGTAAGTCTAATTTCATGGTGGGATTACTTAATGACAAAGTAGCACTCACACCTTTGGAACATGCCATTAAAGGACGTACCGAAATCGATTTGGAATTGGTTCGCGTATCCGATATCATGACTATCTAAGTTATTAATAATCAAGTTTAAATCATAAATAAAGAGAAAATGTCTAAAGTGAAATTGGGAATAAACGGTTTCGGTCGTATTGGTCGTATCGTTTTTAGAGAAACCTATAATAGAGCTAATGTCGAAGTAGTAGCTATCAACGATCTTTTAGATGTTGACCATTTGGCATATTTGTTAAAATATGACTCAGTTCACGGGCGTTTCAATGGAACGGTGGACGTAAGAGACGGTAAATTATATGTCAACGATAAGTATATACGCGTAACCGCACAGAAAGATCCTGCATTCATTCAGTGGGATGAATTAGGAGTCGATGTTGTAGCGGAATGTACTGGATTCTTCACGACAGTAGAAACAGCGAGTGCGCATTTGAAAGGGGGTGCCAAAAAAGTAATTATTTCAGCGCCTTCTGCCGATGCTCCAATGTTTGTAATGGGCGTAAACCATACTGAAGTGAAACCAACAGATTTAGTGGTTTCAAATGCCTCATGTACTACCAATTGCTTGGCTCCCTTGGCCAAAGTAATTCATGACAATTTCGGTATCGTTGAAGGTTTAATGACAACCGTACACGCGACTACGTCAACGCAAATGACTGCTGACGGACCCTCGCGCAAAGATTGGCGTGGTGGACGCGCAGCAAGTGTGAACATTATTCCTTCTTCTACGGGTGCGGCCAAAGCGGTTGGAAAAGTGATTCCTTCGTTGAATGGCAAGCTTACAGGAATGTCGTTCCGTGTTCCTACGGTAGACGTTTCTGTTGTTGATTTGACCGTTAAAGTGGCCAAAGAAACGTCGTATGAAGAAATCATGGCGGTATTGAAGAAAGCCTCTGAAAATGAGATGAAAGGCATTCTTGGTTTTACTGAAGATGATGTGGTATCGCAAGATTTTGTAGGCGATGCGCGTACATCGGTAGTAGATGCCAAAGCAGGTATCGGATTGAATTCAACCTTCT
Organism: Flavobacterium sp.; assembly: GCF_027482425.1. Classification (GTDB taxonomy): domain Bacteria; phylum Bacteroidota; class Bacteroidia; order Flavobacteriales; family Flavobacteriaceae; genus Flavobacterium. Next base: position 2,261 of record NZ_JAIXWA010000004.1, on the reverse strand, counting down.
TCAAATTGGTATCTTGGTATGATAATGAATACGGATACTCAAGTAAGTTGATTGATTTAGCAGTTCATATTGCTGCACTATAAATATAAAAACCCGAAAGTGTTTACTTTGTGAACCTTTCGGGATTTTTTGTGACTAACCAAACACCAACCTATGAAATTATTAGTAGATAGTGGATCAACCAAAGCCGATTGGATTGCTATAGATGAAAGTGGTAAAGTTTTGTTTACTACACAATCGTTAGGCTTAAATCCTGAAGTTTTGGACAAGGCCGAAATTATCGATCGATTAGATGATAAATTCGACATTTCCCACAACAAAAACAAAGCCACCCATTTGTACTTTTATGGCGCTGGCTGCGGCACCGACCGCATGAAAGATTTTTTAACGGAGGTGTTCAAAGAATACTTTACGCAAGCTATCGTATCGGTGTTTGAAGACACCTATGCCGCCGTTTATGCCACCACGCCCAAAGATGAAGAAGCCATCGTTTGTATCTTGGGAACAGGGTCCAATTGCAGCTATTTTGACGGTAAAGTTTTGCATCAAAAAGTGCAATCCCTAGGTTATATTGCTATGGACGACTGTTCGGGCAATCGTTTTGGACGCCATTTGATTCGCGGATACTATTTTAACAAAATGCCCAAAGAATTGGCCCTTGAATTTGAAGAGGAGTATAATGTTGACCCCGATTATATAAAACACAATTTGTACAAAGAACCCAATCCGAATGCGTATTTGGCTACATTTGCTAAGTTTTTAATCAAACACAAAGACCATCCTTTCTGTCAAAAGTATATCGAAATGGAAATGGTCGATTTTGTTGAAAATTACATCATGCAATACCCGCAACATAACACAATACCGGTTCATTTTGTAGGTTCGATTGCCTTTTATTTAAAAGAAGAGCTCACCGCGATTTTGAGTCGCTACAATATCCGAATAGGAAATGTACTACGACGACCCATTGACGGTTTAATAGCCTATCACATTTTAAACAAATAACCATTCACTTTAAAACTCCCTATTTTTGGAGTTTTTTTTATGTAAAAAAAGATTATGGAAATTGCAATTATTGCCCATGACGGCAAGAAAGCCGATATGGTTCAGTTTTTAAACGAAAACAAAATCTTGTTGCAACAAGAAGGCATCAAGATTATTGCCACAGGGACCACAGGAAGTAAAGCGATGGCCGCTGGATTTAAGGTCAAACGCTATTTGTCGGGACCCATGGGCGGGGATGCACAAATTGCAGCACGGGTCGCCGAAGGGAAAACACATATGGTCTTGTTTTTTAAAGACCCAGCTTCTAGTCACGCGCATGAAGCGGACATCAACATGCTTATTCGCATTTGTGACGTTCACAATGTGCCGTTGGCCACCAATGCGGCTACAGCTAAACGATTGGTGGAAACGTTACGAAAATAAGGTTATTTAATGGCAATCATGGAGATTTCAACGTTGACATTTTTGGGCAAACAAGCGACTTGAACGGTTTCTCGAGCTGGAGCCGATTTTTCATCAAAATAACGACCATACACGGCATTGATGCGAGCAAAATCACCCATATTCATGATGAAAATACTTGTTTTTACCACGTGAGAAAAATCCATTTCAGCAGCGGCCAAAACGGCTTTCATATTTTCCATGACTAGTTGGGTCTCTGTTTCGATATCCGTGAGGACCAATTCGCCTGTTTCGGGGTGAAGCGCAATTTGCCCAGATGTATAAAGTGTATTGCCTGCCAACACCGCTTGATTATAAGGGCCAATAGGAGCAGGAGCGTTTTTTGTAAAAATGATTTTTTTCATATTAACGTAAGGTTCGGTCCGGTTGTGAATTTTTATCCCACTTAATATCGCTCAACATACCTGATTTGATACCGATGAAAAAGCCCCAGAATTGGTTCAATCCAAAAGGACTCCAATTGAAGTTCATACTCCAACTATCCAAGTCTCTGTTGATACGTAAGTTTGTGGCTACAATACCATTATTTTTGAAGTCATACCCTGTTGAAACTCCCAAAGACCATTTGGAGGTGAGGGTAGTATTGGCTGCAATCATGAGCGAATTTCCAACAATCTCATTTTGACCGCGATCATTGGCATAGGTAAGGGCGTAAGCTAAGTTAATATCCCAGGGAATAATCGACTTGTAAAAGCCCGCAAAGGTATCCTCTTTTTCCTCTTTATCCTCCATACGATTGATTTCTTCATTGGCCCCAAAAAGATTATCACTGCGTCCACCGTTGCGGAGCCCTT
>NZ_JAIXWA010000066.1 GCF_027482425.1 Flavobacterium sp. | reverse complement strand
TTGCTGTCAATCCAATATGTCTATGAACTTGTCTTCTCTATTCTTACCAACCTCTCGCGGTTAGCGGGTGCAAAAGTAAAACTCTTTTTTAATCTGACAAATACTTTTGAAACTTTTTTCGAAATCTTTTTCAATCCCAAAATCCCACAACTTCCGTTTTGGGAGTGCAAATATAGAAACCTATACACCCTATATCCAAAAAAAATAGAGGTGAGTTATTAACAATTGTGAAAAATTACAATTGAAATCTGTAGGGCATTAAAATTATGAGATTTACAAATTTGGAGACTACTTTTTTGACTTTAAATTTTGCTCCAATTTTGACCAATGGGCATTTAACTCGTCAAAATCAACTGGATTTGCTGCTTTCTGTTCTACCAGCCTACCTTCAACAAAAGCTCTGTATAATATTGTTTCTATCCAATAATCCTCATTATCTTCTAAAGGGCGGTAAGTTGTTTTAAGATTTAAGTCAAATAAATGGGCGGTAGTATTGGACCAAAAGGCTTTCCAACCACTTTTGTATTCTTTAATCAAGTCAAAAGTGGAAATACCCGTTTGTCGGTGAATCAATTTGATGAGTATCTGCCCCTGTTTTCGGGACAATTTTTTTAAACGCGGTTTAAACTCTTCTTCCAAATAGGCTTCGACAATCTTCATATAACGTCTTTTCTCACGAGCTGTTTTCAAACTTCCCGCTGTCTTACGTATAGCCATCAACTTTTCGGCCGTTAATTTGGCAAAAGGATAAACTTTGTACACCCTATTTTGAAGTAATAAAAATGCTTTTTTGTCTTCCTCATTCATCGCATTTTTAGAAATCAGTACTTCATCCAGTAAAATCGTGTCAATAGCCACCGTATCAATTTCTAACGCTTGCGTAGTTGTCGATGAAACAATAGGTTTATCTTCTTGTGCATAGAGATGACAAGAAAAAAAGAACAACAAAATTAAAACTACAACTCTCATAAATTCGAATACAAAATTATGCAAAACCACATACAACTGTAGTGCCAAATCTTTATTTTAGCCCAAAAAACATTTCTATGAGCAAAAAAACGTTACTCAACAAAGCTTCACTTAAGTTTTTGGAAAACTATTTAAACAATGCTTCACCGACAGGACATGAATCGGAGGGACAACGTTTATGGATGGAGTATTTAAAACCCTATGTGGATACCTTTATCACAGATACCTATGGGACGGCTGTAGGTGTAATTAACCCTGAAGCAAGCTATCGCGTAGTTATTGAAGGACACTCAGATGAAATTTCATGGTACGTAAATTATATTACTGATAATGGTTTAATTTACGTTATCCGCAATGGTGGTTCAGATCATCAAATTGCCCCTTCCAAACGCGTTAACATTCACACCAAAAAAGGAATTGTTAAAGGGGTTTTTGGATGGCCTGCCATTCACACCCGAAATCGGGGCAAAGAAGAATCTGCCTCTTTGCACAATATTTTTATCGACGTAGGATGTGCCACCAAAGAAGAGGTAGAAAATTTAGGAATCCATGTGGGCTGTGTTATCACCTACCCCGATGAGTTCATGATTTTAAATGGCGATAAGTTTGTATGCCGTGCCTTAGACAATCGTATGGGAGGATTTATGATTGCCGAGGTCGCTCGACTTTTGAAAGAAAACAAGAAAAAACTTCCCTTTGGACTTTATATTGTCAATTCGGTGCAAGAGGAGATTGGATTACGAGGTGCCGAAATGATTACACAAACCTTAAAACCTAATGTTGCCATCGTAACTGATGTTTGTCATGACACCTCTACTCCGATGATTGAGAAAAAAATCGAAGGCGATTTACAAATCGGTAAAGGTCCTGTGGTGGCGTACGCTCCTGCTGTTCAAAATCGATTGAGAGATTTGATAACTGATACCGCTACGACATGTAAGATTCCTTTTCAACGTCATGCCACTTCGCGTGTAACTGGCACCGACACCGATGCTTTTGCCTACAGTAATGGTGGTGTCGCTTCAGCATTAATTTCACTTCCGTTGCGATACATGCACACTACAGTTGAAATGATACATCGGCATGATGTGGAACATGTAATTCAGCTTATCTATGAAACACTTTTGCGCATTGAAGATCAACACGATTTTTCCTATTTTAAATAATAAAAAGGGCTGTCAAAAATAGACAGCCCTTCTTTTCTTTAATGACCAGGGATTATAAAATCTCTTTCCCCACTACCCCAGCCGGTTGAGAAACGGGAACCAAGGGTCGTACTATCGGTAAGGAACAGTCCTCTTGTTGTTGCCATTGATTGCTTTCGATAACAGCTTCATTAAATCGAACCATATCCTCTAAAGTAGGCTCAATAGTAAGCCATTGATACGATTGAGGATCGGCATCGGTAATTTTATAACCGTTTTCGATTTCCTCCTCAGTCGATTTTTGATAATGTCCCGCTAGTGGAGCCAACACATATTGAAGCGTTTGTTCATCGGTTTCTGATGCAATTTCAGGTTTACAAATTTTTTCTTTTGCCACAAAAGCTGTTACATTTGAATCTTCAGCTTCCATTTGAAATTGTTCTAAATCGCCGTGTGCTAAAGCAAAATTGCTAACAAGTAAAACGGCAAGTCCTAAATACATTTTTGTTGTTTTCATGATATTACTTATTTGTTGTGATTGATGATGATCAAAATACCTTGCATAACCTAGTAGCCTTATCGATGCTGACGAAATTAACTACTCGATTATATACTACTAGACGACACTTCGAAACTGTTGTTACAAAAAAAGGCCGCTTTTTTGAAGCGACCTTGCATTTTTAATATTCCATTAACATTAGCGTTGCTGTAAATAGGCATTCACATTATTTGAAATTCGCTCCTCAAGGCTTTCTACATCGGCTTTCACAAACTTTTCACCCATAATCGTCTCATACAATTCGATATAACGCTCAGAAACTGAATTAACATAATCTTCAGACATTTCAGGGATGGTTTGTCCCTCTTTCCCTTGAAAATTATGGGCAATTAACCATTGACGCACAAATTCTTTGGATAATTGTTTTTGAGCTTCTCCCCTTGCTTGTCGTTCTTCATACCCATCGGCATAAAAATAACGGGAGGAATCTGGGGTGTGTATTTCATCGATAAGAACTATTTCACCCGATTTCGTTTTTCCGAACTCATATTTGGTATCGACCAAAATCAAACCACGGGAAGCCGCAATCTCTGTTCCACGTTGAAATAAAGCACGTGTGTATTTTTCGAGAATCAAATAATCTTCTTCCGAGACAATAGCAGTGGCTAAAATGGCCTCTCTGGAAATATCCTCATCATGCACCCCAAAATCGGCTTTGGTAGTTGGTGTAATTATGGGTTCAGGAAAGCGGTCATTTTCTTTCATGCCTTCTGGTAAATCTACGCCACATAGCTTACGTTTTCCAGCCGCATATTCTCGAGCAGCATGTCCTGAAAGATACCCACGTATCACCATTTCTACTTTAAAAGGCGTGCAAAGATGTCCTACTGCTACATTGGGATCAGGTGTCGCCAGTAACCAATTGGGCACAATATCGGAAGTCAACTCCATAAAACGGGTTGCGATTTGATTTAAAATCTGACCTTTGAAGGGAATTCCTTTGGGTAAAACAACATCAAATGCCGAGAGCCGATCGGTGGCAATCATTACCAATATCGCATCATTAATATTGTACACCTCGCGAACTTTTCCGCGATATACAGATTGTTGTCCCGGGAACTGGAACTGGGTAGTCGTAAGTGTTTGCATTCGTGTTGTGTTGTTGTGAGGTGCAAAAGTAATTTATTGGGTAAAAAAAATCAATCACAGCGCAAATTTTTATTGAAATGTTTTCAAAAAAAATACTAAAAGAATGCATATTAAACTATTTTATTCTCAATAAAAATGTGCCTAGTAATAATCTTAAAAAATGATAAAGGCTTCCTCTTTCATCAAAAGGTAGCCTTTATGCTATTTAAAAAATCTTTCATTAATCTTGGTTTTCAATACGCTTATAGGCATCGATGATTTTTTTCACCAAACGGTGACGGACGATATCTTTATCATCCAAATACAAAATTCCAACACCATCAACATCTTTCAAAATTAAAAGCGCTTCCTTCAATCCCGAAATGGTTCGACGCGGTAAATCGACTTGTCCTGGGTCTCCGGTAATGATAAACTTCGCATTTTTTCCCATACGCGTCAGAAACATCTTCATCTGCGAATGTGTTGTATTTTGTGCTTCATCCAAAATTACAAAGGCATTATCAAGCGTACGCCCGCGCATAAAGGCCAGAGGTGCAATTTGAATAATCCCTTTGAGAAGATAATCCTCCAAAGTTTGCGGGGGAATCATATCGCGTAAGGCATCATAAAGCGGTTGCATGTAGGGATCGAGTTTCTCTTTCATGTCACCTGGTAAAAATCCAAGATTCTCTCCAGCTTCTACGGCGGGTCGCGTGAGAATGATGCGCTTTACTTGCTTTTCCTTTAAGGCTTTTACCGCCAAAGCTACGCCCGTATACGTTTTCCCCGTTCCCGCGGGACCTACTGCAAAAACCATATCATTTTTCAAAACAGATTCCACCAATTTTTGTTGATTGGGGGTAATGGCTTTAATTAACTTTCCACCCAAGCCATGGACTAATATTTTATCATGGTCGGGCATGCGTTGTTCCTCAAAAGAATTACTTTGAATGACCCGATCAATAACATTAGTATCAATATTATTGTAGCGGGTAAAATGTAACATCAATCGGTTAAAACGGGTTTCAAATTCGTCCAACTCTTCTTTTTCACCAAAAGCTTTTAAAGTGGTTCCCCGTGCTACTATTTTCAGCTTGGGATAATATTTTTTGATAGTCTCTAAATGAGCGTCTTGTGCGCCCCAAAATTCCTTGGGAGCGATGTCGTGCAGTTCGATGATACGTTCGTTCAAATGCCGTGGTTTTAGGGTTAAAAATTCCTGAGAATTACTTAGCTTTGCATGCATCTCAAATTTATGAAAGACTGCGGTTTGTTCCCAATTTAGTTATAAACAATTTTATGTCAATAATTACCCTTACCACCGATTTTGGACACAAAGATTATTTTGTGGGCGCATTAAAAGGGCAATTGTATACACAATATCCTGAGGTGCGTATTGTGGACTTATCACATGAAGTAGATGCTTTTGACTTGGCACAAGCCAGTTATCTTGTAGGGGCGGGCTACCGTCATTTTCCCAAAGGAACCGTTCATATTATTGGGGTTGATGCAGGAAGAACACCTTCCAAAGGTCATATTGCTGCCTTGTGGGAAGGCCATTATTTTATTGCCGCTGACAATGGCGTTTTGGGTATGATTTTCCGTAAAAAAGTCCCCGAAACACTCGTCGCAATTACGATACACAATCGTTTGCATGAGCAAGCGACTGACATGGAGGTTTTTGCCACTGTTGCGGTACATTTAGCCAAAGGAGGGGCACTCAGTGTGATCGGAAAAACCATTACATCGCTTAATGAAGTGACCGAACTGCAACCCGTTATCGATCAAGAACAGCGCCATCTGAAAGGTTATGTGATGTATATCGATCATTTTGGCAATGCAGTGACTAATATTGAGCAATTCTTATTTATGGAATCCGCTCGGGGAAGGTCTTATGAAATAACGGTCAAACGAGAAAAACTAAAAACGATATTCCCAAATTATAACGCTATTGAGGTATTGGATACTAAAATCGACCATGCAGGAAAAACAATGGCTATTTTTAATGAAGCGGGATACTTAGAAATTGGCATCTACAAAAGCACCTTACACACCGGAAATGCCGCTAGTCTGTTGGGACTTCGTTATCGAGATGCCATTTGGATTGAATTTAAATCATAACTTCTATGTTGATTCGTATTGTAAAGCTCTCCTTTCATGAGGAGCATATTCCCACTTTTTTGGCCCAATTTGAACAAATAAAATCCCACATCCGAAACAGCCCCGGCAATCGTTTGTTGGAATTGTACCAAGATGCTCAAAATCCTGGAATTTTTTTCACCTACAGTTATTGGGATGATGAAGTGGCCTTAAATCAGTACCGGCAATCCGCTTTGTTTGATGAGATTTGGACGTTTACCAAAAAACTATTCAATGACAAACCTCAGGCTTGGAGTGTGAATAAATTAGTAAGTTTGCAATAAATTAAAAAGACTGCGTTTACCTATAAAGGTGAAGTATACATTATGAAATCAATACTATTTAGAGAAATAAAATCCTTTTTCGGTGCTCCGGTAGGCTACTTGGTTATCGCCATTTTTTTACTTTTGAACGGTTTATTTCTTTGGATTTTTGAAGGGGAATTCAACATTCTCAAAAGTGGTTTTGCCGATATGACTCCCTTTTTCACTTTGGCGCCTTGGATCTTGTTGTTTTTGATTCCCGCGGTGACCATGCGTAGTTTCTCGGATGAAAAAAAGCAAGGTACCCTAGAATTATTACTTACCAAACCCTTGAGTCTTTGGCAAATTGTGGGCGGTAAATTTTTGGGGGCTGTTGTACTCATCACCCTTGCAATCGTACCTACACTACTCTACGTCTTTGTGTTGAATGATTTGGGCATGAAAGACAATCCTTTTGATTTTGGGAGTACCCTAGGGGCTTATTTTGGATTGTTGTTTTTAATTTCAGGCTATGCATCCATTGGAATTTTCACCTCTACCTTATCTGAAAATCAAATCGTAGCTTTTCTACTTTCTGTTTTTCTATGCTTCCTTTTTTATTATGGATTTGAAGGTGTAGCAGTGTTTTTTGGTTCGGCTGGAGACTACATTTCAAGAGTGGGTATGGAGTACCATTTTAAAAGTATGGGCAAAGGGGTTTTGGATACCCGTGATATTCTCTATTTTACTTCCGTTGCTTTCTTTTTCTTATCGTTAACCGTTTACCAATTAAAAGGCCTTAAATCATAATGAAGCAAAAACAGGCAAAACAAATCGCCATCACGCTAGGACTCTTAATCGTTATCAATGTTTTGGGGAATTTGGTCTTCAAACGGTTTGACCTCACCGCTGACCGTCGGTATACCCTATCAGATACTTCGATGACCATTGTGTATAAAGCGAAAGAACCGCTTTACATCGATGTTTATCTAGAAGGAAATTTTCCCGGTGAATTCAAAAAACTGCAAAGTGAGACCCAACAATTACTAGAAGAGTTCAAAGCCAAAAACAGCAATATCATCTTTCAATTTATCAACCCTTTGGAAGATGAAAACACGTCTGAAGCCACCCTTCAAAAATTATATGAACGCGGTTTAACTCCCATAAATATTACGGTAAATCACAAAGGGAAACAAACCGAAGATATGGTATTTCCTTGGGCCGAGGTTCGTTACGGCGATCGTATAACCAAAGTCCCTCTCCTTAAAAACATGATGGGCGCCTCGACAGCTCAAAAAGTAGAGAGTTCGGTACAACATTTAGAATATGCATTTGCCAACGGGTTCAATACGGTGTTGGAGAAAAGACAGAAAAAAATTGCAGTTATCAAAGGGAATGGCGAATTGCATGAGTTGTTGATTGGTGATTTTCTCCGAACAGTCAAAGAAAATTATTTTATTGGCCCTTTCACTTTGGATTCTGTGGCAACCAATCCTGTAAAAACCAATGTCGATTTACAAAAATATGATTTAGCCCTTATTGCCAAGCCCACGGAAGCCTTTTCCGATGCCGAAAAACAGGTGCTCGATCAATTTATGGTCAATGGGGGAAAATCCTTATGGTTGTTGGATCAAGTGAATATTGAAATGGACAGTTTGATGACCACGGGCGAAGGATTGGCTTTTCCGAGGGACTTAAATCTGGATGATTTGTTGTTTAAATACGGTATACGTATCAAACGTGACTTGGTTAAAGATGTCATGGCATGTCCTATCACCCTGGCTACTGGGCAACAAGGCAATGCGGCACAATACAATCAGTATCCTTGGCTTTATGCTCCCGCAGTGTATGCCGATGCCAAAAATCCGATAGTAACCAACTTGGATGTAATTAAATTTGATTTTTGTAATCCCATAGAACTCCTTCAGAATTCCATCCAAAAAACGGTACTGCTTCACTCCTCTCCCTATTCCAAAGCTGTAGGAACACCAATACCTGTAGCGTTAAACATGGTAGCCGAACGTCCTGAACCGGCTTCCTTTCCGAAGGGGGGCGGGTTGATTCCTTTGGCGGTGTTGTTGGAGGGACAAATGCATTCGGTCTATGAAAACCGTATTCCAGCTTTCAAAGACCCAAACTTCAAAGCCATCGGAAAACCAGGAAAAATGATTGTCATTGGGGATGGGGATGTCATTCGAAACCAATACGATAAAAACTACCAACCGCTCGAATTAGGATATGACAAATGGACAGGTAAAATGTATGCTAATAAAGAGTTTTTATTGAATTGCGTTAATTACCTGTTAGATGACTCTGGACTTATCAACATTCGCAATAAAGAGGTGAAGTTAGCCCTACTGGATACTGAAAAAGTAAAAGAGAATTACACCTTTACGCAAATAATCACTGTAGGTTCGCCTTTATTGATTTTAGGTGTTTTCGGACTATTTTTTACCGTACTTCGCAAGCGTCGTTATGCCTGTTAGTGTTAATAAAAAAACTTTTTTTAATCATCCGCTTTAGGATATATTTGTAAAAAATAAAAAAATGAAATTCATTGTATCGAGTTCGTATTTATTAAAGCAGCTTCAGGTTTTAGGAAGTGTTATCAACAGCAGCAACACCTTGCCGATTTTAGATAATTTCCTATTTGAATTGAACCAAAATGCGCTCACCGTTTCGGCCTCTGATTTAGAAACTACGATGTCGGCAACGCTTGAAATTGAGTCCACCAATACAGGAAGTGTGGCGGTTCCTGCCAAGTTGTTATTGGATATCTTAAAAACGTTTCCCGAGCAACCGCTAACCTTTACAGTGGAGGAAAATAACACCATTGAAATTAGTTCGAATTCGGGTAAATATGCCTTAGCGTACGCCCCAGGAGAGGAATTTCCAAAATCAGTACAATTGGAAGATCCTTCTTCGACATTAGTGCCCGCTGAAGTTTTGGCAACAGCCATTAGTAAAACGATCTTTGCCGCTGGAAATGACGACTTACGCCCGGTGATGTCAGGGGTATTTTTTCAATTTGCTCCAGAAGGGTTAATTTTTGTGGCAACCGATGCGCACAAATTGGTAAAGTATGCTCGAACCGATGTTAGTGCTTCGCAAGTGGCTGATTTTATTATGCCCAAAAAACCATTGAATATTTTAAAAAATATTTTAGGAACCTCGGATGCTGAAGTGAAAATTGAATACAATGATTCTAACGCAACGTTCTCTTTTGAAAATTACATTTTAACCTGTCGTTTGATTGACGGTAAGTATCCCAACTATGAGGCGGTTATTCCAAAGGAAAACCCCAATAAGTTGATTATTGACCGTACACAGTTTTTTAACTCGGTGCGTCGTGTGGCCATTTTTTCCAACAAAACGACCCACCAAATTCGATTGAAAATTGCCGGTGCCGAATTGAATATTTCCGCCGAAGATATCGATTACAGCAATAAAGCCGAAGAGCGATTGACCTGTGATTATCAAGGTGATGATATGCAAATCGGGTTCAACTCTCGTTTTTTATTAGAAATGCTTTCCAACTTACAATCGGATGAAATTCAATTGGAAATGTCCATGCCTAACCGCGCTGGAATTCTGACACCTGTCGACGGTTTGGATGAAGGCGAAACCGTTACTATGTTGGTGATGCCTGTGATGTTGAACAACTAAATGAAACACTAACCCAATCTTTTATAAAGAAAGAAGCCGCTTTTACGAGTGGCTTTTTTTATTCGTGTAGGGACAAAACTGGAATACTCAAATGATTGGCCATTTTCTCGGTGAAGGATTGTGCAAACAAATGGGCAAAAAATCCTTTTTTATAGGTCATCATCGCCAATACATCGACGGTGTTACCACTTATAAAATCAGCAATCGTAGCTTCTACATCATCATTCGGGATTATGTAAAATTGAACGGGTTCCAACTTAAAATGGCTTTTCCAATCCTCATAAGTTGCGGGGGTATTGTCGGTATCACGCGTTTCCACATACAAACATTTTACTTTGGCTTGCAATCCTTTGGCCAAATGAATAACTTCTTGCAACGCTTTTTTATCTTTTTCCCGAAATCGAGTAGTGAATGCAATCGTCTCAATTCCTGAAAAAGTGGCTTCCTTGGGCACACTCAATACGGGAACTTTCAAATTGGAAATAGCTTCTGTGGTATTGGTTCCCAAAAAATATTCACTCCATCCGGAAGCACCCGATGTCCCCATGACAACAAAATCAGCTTGCTCCTCTCGAATCAATTCTTTTAGGTTAAAAACCAAATCACCGTCGCGCAAGGCATGACTCAAACGCACCTTCTCGGCTTTATGTTTTACCACAATTTCCTTCAATTTTTCTACTTCTTCCTTGAATTGATCAAAATTGATCAACTCCAAAGAATCAAATAAGGCCTTATAATTTTGAGGTGCAAATTGATGGTCGACAATGGGTAATTCATAGGTATGCAAAAGAATAATCTCTGCATGATATTGTTTTGCCAATTCTAGTGCATAACTAAATGCATTCTTGGCCACTTTAGAAAAGTCGGTAGGGAAGACAATTTTTTTCATAATTCCTGTTTTTTTTGTACTGTAAAGTTACCGACCCTTTTTGTACAAAAACATGATAATCATCATACTGACCAAAAAGTTTGACCTTCAAAAAACGATGAAACTGGCGAATTAATTTGGACTACATTTCAAAAAACTGATCTTGAAATCCAATGAGATACAATCGTTCCTTGGCACGTGTTAAAGCGGTATACAACCATCGAACATCCTCCATTTGAAGTCCGTCGGGAAGATAAGGCTGTTCCACAAAAACAGTATTCCATTGCCCCCCTTGCGATTTATGGCCTGTAATGGCATACGCAAATTTTACTTGTAGCCCATTGAAATATTCATTTTGCCGTAAATGTTCTAAACGTTTATACTTGGAGGGTTCGTCGGCGTAATCCAGTAAAACTTCTTCATACAAACGTTGCGATTGCTCTTGGGTCAATGAGGGAGCTTCGCTAGTTAACGTATCTAATATGAGTATTGTTTCAAAAGGGGGTTGGTCAGGATAATCCACCATTCTAATTTTTACGCGCGCAAATTGAAAACCATAGAGTGCTTTGAAACCATAAATTTCAAGAACTTCAATGGTATCGCCATTGGCAATAAATCCAGCCACATCGGTTTCTTTCAACCAGAAATAATTATTTTTCACGACCATCAAATAATCCCCCACCGAGAGTTCACTCTCTTTAAATAAGATGCGGGCGCGAATTTGCTGATTGTATTGATTGGCGCGTTTATTGGAACGAACGATAAAAGCTGTATCCTCAATAGAATATTGACTGTAGGCGTTATTGATGGCATCTTGAATATCATAGCCATCAACCAAGCGAATAATATCTTTGAATCCCCGCAACTGAAACTGAAATCCGTCAAAAAAAGCATCGTGTAATAATTCGCGTAACTGGGTTGCATTCCATAATATCCCTGACTTTTCCTCTTGACGCATGACTTCGTCCAACTCAATGGTGTCGATTTTTTTTTGATAATTTAAGGACAATGAATCCACATTCAAAGCGGGGGAATCAGTGCGATGAACGGGTGGTAACTGAGCCGTATCGCCCAAAAGAATGAGTTTGCAATTTTGATTGTTGTAGACATAAAAGATCAAATCATCCAATAATGAACCCTGTTGATACATTCCAGAACCACCCTCATAATCGGAAATCATGGAAGCCTCATCGACAATAAAAAGCGTGTTCTTATGCTTATTTTGTTGCATGGTAAAAGTGATACTACCCGCTTTTTTCTTGGGAAAATATATCTTTTTATGAATAGTAAAAGCGGGCTTTTGTGCATAATTAGAAATCACTTTGGCGGCACGACCCGTTGGAGCCAACAAAACCGATTTGTATTGAATATCGGGTAAACTTTGTACCAAAGCTGCAATCACCGTTGTTTTTCCCGTTCCTGCATACCCTTTTAAAACAAAAATTGAATCGTCGTTGGGTTCGGCCACAAACTTTGCTATTTTTTGAAAAAAAACATCCTGCTTCAACGTGGGTTGAAAGGGAAAAGCAAGTTGTAATCGTTGGTAAAATTTATGCATAAGACAACAAAGATAGGAGTCTGTCTTCAAATTTGAACCCTCGGAAGCCCGCCTTATATTAACAATATTTTGTAAGTTTGTCTCCACCCGATTAGTTCATGGATAGTATACTTGATAAAACATATAAACGCTTAGCCATTCAGGTTTCTCTGAACGGCTTGTCGTTTGCGGTAATCAATACGATCACCGAACATATTGAGGTTTTACAACCCCTACCTTACCATCCCTATCAACGAAATACACCGATTGAAGATTGGTTTACGGTTGTTTTCCATGATCACCCCGAATTGCGCCTTCGATATGATGCTATACAAATTATTCATACCAATGCACTCAATACCTTTGTGCCTACTCCTTTTTTTGATGCCGAGTTCAAAGGAAGTTATTTGCAGTTCAATACCCGAGTTTTTGAAACCGACTTTTTTGCCTATGATACCTTGGCATCCCATGAAATGACCAATGTGTATATCCCGTATGTAAACATGAATAATTTTTTCATTGATCAATACGGTTCCTTTGATTACTGCCATGCACATTCCATCTTGGTTCAGAAATTATTGGAGTACAGCAAGCATTCGGTCGAACCTATAATGTATGTTCATCGTAACTCTTCACACTTTGAGATTGTGGTCATAGCGCAACGGAAGTTAGTTTTTTTCAATGCGTTCGACTATCAAACACCTGAGGATTTTATTTATTATATTTTATTTACTGCCGAGCAGTTGCAACTTAATCCAGAGCAATTTCAATTGGAATTATTAGGCACTTTTGAAGAAGACGATGCATATTATCAAATGGCCTTTACCTACATTCGTCATGTGCAACTCATGCCGTTGCGTTCAATCAACAACGGGCGAAGTGAACAGGAAAACCGTCACCACTTTATTCTTGTACACGCATGAGAATTATTTCTGGTAAATACAAAGGTCGTCGATTGGTAGCCCCCAAAAACTTACCCGTTCGCCCCACTACAGATATGAGCAAAGAATCCTTGTTTAATATTTTAAATAACCATTTTCATTTTGCGAACTTGAGGGTGTTGGATTTGTTTGCAGGAACGGGAAACATCAGTTATGAATTTGGATCCCGCGGATGTGAAGACCTGACTTGTGTGGATGCAAACTACAGTTGTATTCAATACATCAAGAAAACGGCACAGGAATTGGATCTAAATATCACACCGATTAAAAGTGATGTTTTTCCTTTTTTGGAGCGTCATCGGGGAAGTTATGATGTTATTTTTGCCGATCCTCCGTATGATATGGCGGAAAAAGATTTTCATCGATTGGTGGAGTTGATCTTTGCACAAGATTTGTTAGACGAACAAGGAGTTTTGGTGGTAGAGCATTCGAAACATACTCCCATGAAACATTTAGACTATTTCGCCTACGATAAAAACTATGGTGCTTCGGTTTTTTCTTTCTTTGAATATCCTGAAATCGAGGAGAAAGAAGCATAAAAAAAAGCAGACCTGTAAGCCGGATTCTGTACTCCGAATACACGGAACCCTTATCATTTATCTAGCCGCGTTATTACTAACGCGATCCATCTGCCTACCCCCCGGCAACGGACGAGTAACCCTTAACTGCCGGTATACATGGCATTGCACCGCATAGAGTTTACCTGATTTCACTACAGCCGAACTGTACATCCTTTCTGTTGCACTGGTCCTTCTCGTCCAAAAAGACGAGCGACGGGTGTTACCCGCTATGCTACTCTGTGGTGTCCGGACTTTCCTCTCTTCCAACGAATCGGAACAGCGATAAGGCGGTCTGCTGGGGCAAAGATAGTTTTAATTGTTTGGAAAAGGCTTTTTTCCGTATTTAAAAAAAGAGCCTCAAAATTAGCAGTAAAGTCTTCTTTTTTAGGGAACGTTGTGAATAAGTTTTGATGAAAAAGGAATTCGGCAAGCGAACTGATTTTGTAAAAAAACTATATTTGTAAATCAATTTAGTTTCATGGAACAATTTGTAGTATCTGCTCGAAAATACCGCCCACAAACGTTTAAAGATGTTGTGGGGCAGCAGGCTATTACCAATACCTTATTGAATGCCATTGAAACCAATCATTTGGCGCAAGCGTTACTTTTCACAGGCCCTAGAGGGGTAGGAAAAACAACGTGTGCACGTATCCTTGCGCGAAAAATCAATCAGCCAGGGTATGATGACCCCAATGAAGACTTTACCTTTAATGTGTTTGAATTGGATGCCGCATCCAATAACTCTGTGGACGACATTCGTAATTTGATTGATCAGGTTCGCATCCCCCCCCAAACCGGACAATACAAAGTTTATATCATCGACGAGGTACACATGCTTTCAACGGCTGCGTTCAATGCCTTTTTAAAAACGTTAGAAGAGCCGCCTAAACATGCCATTTTTATTTTGGCCACTACGGAAAAGCACAAAATCATTCCTACTATTTTGTCACGTTGTCAAATATTTGATTTTAATCGAATTACTACAAAAGATACGGTTGAACATTTGCAAGAAATTTGTGTAAAAGAAAATATCGAATCTGAAAAAGATGCCTTGCATTTAATTGCCCAAAAAAGCGAAGGTTGTATGCGTGATGCATTGTCTATCATGGATAAAATTGCAAGTTTTAGTAATGATAAAATTACCTACACATCAACTGTTGAAAATTTAAATATTTT
>NZ_JAIXWA010000030.1 GCF_027482425.1 Flavobacterium sp. | reverse complement strand
CTTTTGGCGCGCAAAACACCATCATTCGATTCTATGCTCAATACGATTCGGAGGCCAAACGAGAACGGTTTCTTGCTTTTATGGCCCTGGTTCCCTTTTACTTAATGATTCCGATTGGGGTTTTGTTTTACTGTTTTTACGACAGCATTGCTTCGTTTTGGGTGACTGAAAATCCTTCGTTACAACCTTTTTTTGGTTTAATTCCGGTGATTGGTTTTCTAATGGCCTATTTTGAAGTTTTTTATGCTTGGGTGAAAGTGCATTTACGTTCGGTGTATGGCAACTTTATTTACGAAGTGTTTGGACGAGCTTTAATTATGTTGAATTTAATCCTCCTTCATTTTGAATACCTAACGAAAGCACAATTTATATACAGTGTTCTGGGGATATATGCATTACAAACGGTAGTCATGTTTGCTTATGCGATGCGGGTGCGTCGTCCTACTTTTGGGCTGCAAATCCCCCAAAATTTTAAAGAGATTTTTTATTATTCTTCCTTCATTATTGTCTCAGGAGGCATTGCGGTAATGTTGGTCGATTTTGATAAAGTAATGATCCCACAGTACCTTCCTATTACGCAGAATGCAGTGTATTCGGTAGCTATTTTTATTGCGACAGTAATTGCGGTGCCTTACCGTGCGATGAATCAAATTGTAGCCCCGATTACTGCGCGGTTGATGGTGCAAGAAAAGTGGGGCGAATTGCAAAGTTTGTATCAAAAAACATCGATCAATTTGCAAATCACTGGTGGTCTTTTGTTGGTGTTAATTCTCACCAATATCCACATGTTGTATCGCATTATTCCCGACAATTACGATGGGGGAGTTTGGGTGGTTTTTATGATAGGGATTTCTAAATATTACGATGTGCTTTTGGGCAATAATAATGCGATTATTGTCAATACCCGTTACTATCGAATGGTGTTATTTTTTGGTGTGGCAACTGTGGTATTGATGATTGTTTTGAATGCCATTTGTATTCCATTGTATGGTATCAACGGTTCGGCTTTGGCTACTTTACTCACCATCATGTTGTATAATACGGTGAAGTTTGTATTTGTCGTGAAAAAGTTGAAGCTTTTTCCTTTTACCATGCATACGGTTCGATCGTTAGTAGTATTAATTGTTGTTTTTGGAGTATTTTATGCTTGGGATTTTCCTTTCCATCCGATAGTTAATATAGGCTTTAAATCGCTTTTAGTAGCTTCACTGTATCTTTTTGCGCATTATTATCTATGCATTTCCGATGAAGTAAACGAAGTAATGGATCGTTTTCTGCCACGTTTTTTAAAACGATAAAAAAGGAGAAAACCCTGCAATCCTAGGACTACAGGGTCTCCGAATCAAACTAACTAACCCAAACTTTATTTACTCTTCATTTTCTATGTTTTCCGACGTTTGTTCTTGTCTTGTATTTTGGTCTGTTGTACGATAATAATAGACTCCAGGGTTATATTGGGTGCTCGAACCGTAATAGGTGGTTGAGCAGGTGGCTTGCTCATAGTAATTAGGCGTAAAGCCATGGCGTTTGATGCTTCCTACGGTATATACGATGTGTCCCAAGCGGTTGTAAACGATTCGCATACCGCCAATTTGCGTTAGCGCAAAACGGTTATACTGCATGAATACACTTCCAATGCGACTCACCCGATCACGACTATCGTAGTTGATGAATGTATTGCCTACACGTCGTACACGTCCAAAGGAGTCAAATTCAATCAAAACCCCATAGTTTACAGGGCGACTTCCTCGCGCCATAGTTTTGGAGCTAGCGCCACGGAAATAGTAGCTTCCACCCACATCCTCAGGACGGGTATTGAAGTCAAAATCACCATTCAAGAACACATAAAATACAATTCCGCGTTCCATAAATTGAATCGGTTCGGCTTCAGTGAAGTTTACACCATGACGGTGGTTAGCAAACTCTAAAGTGGTGGCATGCGCCCAAGTGTTACAAGCGAACACTAAACTGGATAAAAGCGTAATAGTTTTCATAAGGCATTCGGTTTACTGTTGTTGCTTACTCTTACGATTTTCAGCTTCTTCGATCATTGTGATGTAAAGGTATTTTCAATTCCTGTGCCATCTTTATCTGAGGAATTGTCAACGATTTGTTAATGATTTTTAACTCGTTGAATGAAAAAGTCTTACTGTATTTGACCACTTTATTTTCACCATAATTTTATGTATATTTGAACCCACAACAAACCACTTTATTGAAGATTACCCCATGAAAAAAAACCTACTGGTCCTAATTTCATTATTTGGATTCCAATTTGCCTCGAATGCCCAATCGTTTATTCAAGCGTATGCCAACATTGCCAATCAGTGTTCACAAACGAATGTCACGAACAATTTGACTGAATTTGAAGGCTTAGGTGTAAAACGTCGCGGAACAGCGGCTTTGCAAAATACCCTAGATTGGTTGAAGAGTAAATACCTTAGCTACGGCTACACGGCCAATCAATTACAAGAGTTTTCGTATACCTATTCGGGATCATCTGCCGTGTGTAAAAATTTAGTAGTCACCAAAATCGGAACCACTTATCCCAATACCTATGTCATTATTTGTGGTCATTATGATTCCATTGTGGGAACAGGGACCAATGATAATGGGAGTGGGGTAGCGGCTATTTTGGAAGTCGCGCGGTTATTGCAAAATGTTCCTACCGAATATTCCATTCGCTTTATCAATTTCTCGGGGGAAGAAGATGGTTTGCGTGGCAGTCTAAATTATGTGAACACTGTTGTCAATGGCACCACACCCAAAATGAGCATCCGTTTGGTCTTCAATATTGATCAAGTAGGAGGGGTAGCTGGAGAAATCAACGATACCATCACTTGTGAGCGCGACACGGGTAATCCCACTTCCAATAATGCGGCTTCTAATGCGATGACACAACAATTGATTACGTGTACGGAATTGTATTCACCCTTAAATACCAATTTGTCGTTTGCCTATGCGTCGGATTATATGACCTTTGAAGATAATGGTGAAATCATTACGGGGTTTTATGAAACCAATGAAACAACCCACCGACACACGGCTACCGATTTATTGGTCAATATGGACCCGGTTTACAACTATAAAGTAGCGCAAGCTGCTACGGGTGCTATGTTGCATTTTGCCGTAGCAAGTACAACCCTCAGCACAACAGCGGCGCAGGAGTATCAAATGTCGGTTTTCCCCAATCCAGCGACAAATGAAATTTATTGGAATTTGGGGACATTTCCCAAGAATGAGTATCAATTTAGCTTGATTGATAGTACAGGTAAAGTTGTACTATCCCAAGCGGTTACCGATGCGCCATTGGTCAAAGGTTTTGCTGTGGGTCATTTGGCTCGTGGCATGTATATGGCGGTTATGGAATCGGATTCTACTCGAGTTACCCGAAAAATTGTTTTAGAATAAAGGATAGCAAAAACCCCTTCACCAATTGGAAGGGGTTTTTTATTACAGTTTTGCTTTTAAGTATTGCCCTGTAATGGATTTCGGGTTCTTTACAACTTCTTCTGGGGTTCCAAAAGCCATCAATTGTCCTCCTTTTTCGCCTCCCTCCGGACCCAAATCAATAATCCAATCCGCACATTTGATTAAATCCAAATTATGCTCAATAACGATAATCGAATGGCCTTTTTCGATGAGCGCTTCAAACGAAGCTAGTAACTTCTTAATATCGTGAAAATGGAGCCCCGTAGTAGGTTCGTCAAAAACAAACAATGCTTTTTCCTTAGTAGTGCCTTTCACCAGGAATGAGGCGAGTTTTATGCGTTGCGCTTCTCCGCCCGATAAGGTAGAAGAAGATTGTCCCAACTGCACATATCCTAGACCTACATCTTGTAACGGTTGTAATTTTTGTACAATTTTATTTTGCTGGTGATTTTTGAAAAAGGCAATGGCCTCATCAATGGTTAAGTTAAGGATAGCATCAATATTATGGTCGTTAAATTGAACTTCCAAGATTTCTCTCTTAAAACGTTTACCGCCACACGTTTCACAGGGCAATTCCACATCAGCCATAAAAACCATTTCTACATTGATTGTTCCATCGCCTTTACACGTTTCACAACGCCCACCATCGACATTAAACGAAAAATGTTTGGGTTGGTAGCCGCGAATTTTGGATAGTTTTTCCTTTGCGAACAAATCCCGAATATCATCGTATGCTTTGATGTAGGTAACAGGATTTGAACGCGAGCTTCGGCCAATCGGATTTTGGTCTACATATTCGATATGATGAATGCGATGGTAGTGGCCTTGCATATCACTGAACTGACCCGCTTTTTCACCAATTCCTTCGAGTTTTTTTTGTAGGGCTGGGAAAAGAATTCGTTTGACCAATGTACTTTTACCACTACCCGAAACCCCAGTGATAACAGTAAGACATTCCAAAGGGAATCGAACATCTACGTTTTGAAGGTTGTGTTCACGTGCCCCTAGTATATCGATGTACGCCGACCATTTTCTTCGAACTGTAGGCACTTGAATTTCCATTTTTCCGTTTAAATATTGGGCTGTTAATGAGTTGGCTTGTAAAATTTCGGAGAAAGTACCTTGTGCTACCAATTCTCCTCCCAAACTCCCAGCTTCGGGACCAATATCGATAATCATATCGGCTTCCCGCATGATATCTTCGTCATGTTCTACTACAATTACCGTATTGCCCAAATCGCGAAGGTTTTTTAAGACTTCAATGAGCAATTCAGTGTCTTTGGGATGCAAACCAATACTGGGTTCGTCTAAAATGTACATCGAACCCACCAAACTGCTTCCTAGCGAGGTTGCCAAATTAATTCGTTGCGATTCTCCGCCCGAGAGCGAAGCCGAGTTTCGGTTCAATGTAAGGTAATCTAAGCCTACATTTTTTAAAAAACGCAAACGGTTTTGAATTTCTAACAAGAGTCTTTTGGCCACTTGTGCATCGTGTTGCGACAAGCGTAGTGTTTCAAAAAAAGGCAATAACGACCGAATAGGCATGTCTACGAGGTCGCCAAGGGTTTTACCCCCAACGTACACGTAATGCGCTTCCGTGCGCAGGCGCTTTCCCTTACACACTGGACATTTCGTTTTCCCGCGGTAACGGGATAGCATTACCCGATTTTGAATTTTATAGTTTTTCTCCTCCAATTCTTTAAAGAAATCATGCAACCCGACAAAGTAGCTATTACCCTTCCACACCAATTCTTTTTGGGCGGAATCCAATTGGAAATAGGGTTTGTGAATCGGGAAATCAAATTTGTAAGCATTATTTACCAATTGATCCCGATACCAACTCATACTTTCGCCACGCCAAGGGAAAATAGCATTTTCAAACACCGATAACGCGGTATTAGGAATCACCAAATCTTCATCGATGCCAATAATGTTACCATAGCCTTCACAACGCGGACAGGCGCCATAAGGGTTGTTAAAACTAAATAAATGAATATTAGGTTCGAGAAACGTTAGTCCATCAAGTTCAAAGTTGGTATTGAATTCAGTACAAATTTTGTGATCTGCCGACTGAATATAACAAGTACCTTTTCCTTCATAAAAAGCCGTTTGAATCGCGTCAGCAAGACGGTTGTAAAAGGTTTCTTCTTCTTTGACTACAATGCGATCAATTACTAAACGAATGTTTTCTTTAGGGAGGGATTTGAGATCGATTTCATCCAAACGCAGCATTTCATTATGGACCAAAATACGGATAAAACCTTGTTGTAGAAGGACGTTCAGTTTGTCTTCTAAGGCTCTACCTTCTTCGACATGAATAGGAGCTAACAACAGCCAACGGGTTTCGGGGACCAAAGTCTTAACATGGTCGATTACCGAAGTTACCGTATCTTTTTTTACTTCATTTCCCGAAATGGGGGAAATTGTTTTCCCGATTCGAGCGAATAGTAACTTCAAATAATCATAAATTTCTGAAGAAGTTCCCACCGTAGAGCGCGCATTGCTCGTATTGACTTTTTGCTCAATGGCAATAGCGGGTGCAATCCCCTTAATGTATTCAACTTTCGGTTTATCAAGGCGACCCAAAAACTGACGCGCATAAGCCGATAAACTTTCCACATAACGTCGTTGTCCTTCTGCATAGAGGGTATCAAAGGCTATTGAAGACTTCCCTGAACCCGATAGTCCTGTGATAACGACCAGTTGGTTGCGAGGTATGGCGAGATTGAGATGTTTAAGATTGTGAATACTGGCCCCTTTGATAAGAATGTGTTTTTTGGGCTCTAATTCGACTAACTTTTCCGATAGCATTGCTTTTTTTTTCAAAGATACACATTCCCCATTTTTTTGCCTCTATCGTCAATGCTTTTGAGTTCAGTTTTAAGAGGAATTTATCTTTAATGGACAATTTTTCATTTCTTCATTTTCTTTTTTTTTTATTACAGCCCTCCTAAAATCAAAATTTTAACTATACAATACTTTTACAAATTACGTTTTTTTCGAATTGTTGGATACGGGTCGAGTAGGCTTGGTAGCTTTGTTGTGGCGTCAAAGTCCATTTACCGAGTTTAAAATGACCAATACAACGGGGCTAACATTTACGTATACATTAACAGGGCAAACACTTGGAGCAACTATCAATTATGCGGTAAAGTTCGCGTTTGCTGGCGGTCTCTAGGTGACACGTTATTTTTCGTATGTGGTGGGGAGTAATTGCGCCTTGGAATTGTCAAGTCCCGAAGCATTATCGTTTCAAGTGTTAAACCCAGCGTCACAAGAATTGCGCATTCAAGCGTCCTTACCTATTGACAAAGTGGATATTCATGATATGATGGGGCAACAGGTATTGACCGCTTATGCATCCACCGATCGCATTCCCATTCAGGCACTAGCCTCTGGATTATATCTGGTAACGGTTTACGCAGAAGGGCAGAAGGGTACCCAAAAAGTAGTTATCACGCAACAATAGATTCAAATACCCCTTTTTAAAAAAAAATCCCAAAGTAACATGGTTTCCGCCGCTTTATTTTGGGATTTTTTAGTTCTATATGTTAATTTATCGAATAAAACTTGCATATTAAAAAAATATTATAGTAAATTTGGCTATTACTTAACACCAAATTCTTTTGCCTATAGCGTAAAAAACTACTTTTTAGATTGACAACAGAAACAAAAAAATCACTAAAAAGGGTTCGCTATGGCTACAACTCATCTCACCGATTCTGTCTTAGTACAGCAATATATTGCAGGCAATGAAAATGCTTTGGCAATATTAATTAACCGGCATCAATCCAAAATTTATGGATTTATCTATTCCAAGTTACCCGATCGGGATGTAGCAGACGATATCTTTCAAGACACCTTTATTAAGGTGATTAAAACTTTGAAATCGAATGCTTACAATGAAGAAGGGAAGTTTTTGCCTTGGGTGATGCGTATTGCACACAACCTGATAGTGGATCATTTTCGTAGAAACAAGAAAATGCCTTTGGTACGTGATACCGAGGAATTTTCAATTTTCTCAGTGATAAAAGACGATTCCAAAACAATCGAGGGTTTGATGATCAATCAGGTTATTGAGGAGGATTTAAGAAGAATCATCCAAGAATTGCCTGCGGACCAAAAAGAAGTCTTGGTGATGCGGATTTATCAGGACTTAAGTTTCAATGAAATTGCTGAAATTACAGGGGTTAGCATCAATACTGCGCTGGGAAGAATGCGCTATGCGTTGATGAACTTGCGAAAAGTGATTGAAAAAAATAAAATAATTTTAACCAATTAACAATATTTGACGTACGGTAACGTTATAGATGGGAATAACACGCAAATTTACCTCTATGGCGAAACTTTACTCTCAAAAAGCCTTTTCAACTCCGAAACGGTTGCCCAAAAAAGAAACGGTGCAGTTTTTACTGAATTATTCAAAAGCCTTGAAAATTGTAAAAACGAGCCAAATGAACTTCGAAATTATTACCAATTAAATCCATGGTCCCGATAACGTGCATTATCGGGATTTTTTTTGCGCGTCTTTAAGTACTGATTTTCGCCCGATAGTTTTGGTAATTAGGTCTTTTTCAAGGTCCCAACCTCGTGCAGGCGAATATTCTCTTCCATACCAAATAATTTGTAAATGCAAATCATTCCAAGACGCTTCCGGAAATAGTTTTTTGGCATCCCTTTCGGTTTGTACCACACTTTTTCCATTAGATAACCCCCAACGGTACATCAAACGGTGAATGTGTGTGTCTACCGGAAATGCAGGCACTCCAAAGGCCTGACTCATCACCACACTAGCTGTTTTGTGTCCCACACCCGGGAGGGCTTCTAGGGCTTCAAAACTTTGGGGAACTTCACCGTTGTATTTGTCAATTAAAATTTGCGATAAGCCATGAATCGCCTTCGATTTCATTGGCGAAAGGCCACAGGGTTTGATGATCTCTCGTATTTCTTCCACGCGCAGTTGTACCATAGCAAAGGGATTATCCGCTTTCGCAAAGAGATGAGGCGTGGTTAAATTTACCCGTACATCGGTACATTGGGCCGAAAGCAAAACGGCAATTAAAAGGGTATACGGATCTTTATGGTCCAAAGGGATAGGAATAGTAGGGTAGAGGTCTTTTAACGTATTTATAACAAACGTTGCGCGTTCCTTCTGAGTCATTTTTGTATTTTTAAAAGTATAAATTTACGTCAAACTCATACAAATAAAAAATACGATGACCACATTAAAAAAAGGGGATGCTGCTCCAGCATTTGCAGGCAAAGATCAAGATGGAAATGTACATACCTTGGCGGATTACAAGGGTAAAAAATTAGTTGTGTTCTTTTATCCCAAAGCGAATACGCCCGGCTGTACCGCAGAGGCTTGTGACTTACGGGACAATTATGCCCGTTTTGAAGCTCAAAATTATGCCTTACTCGGCGTCAGTGCTGATTCGGCAAAAGCACAAGCGAGTTTTCGAAACAAATTTGAATTTCCTTTCCCGCTGTTGGCCGATGAAGATAAAGCGGTTATTCAAGCGTTTGGCGTTTGGGGACCCAAAAAGTTTATGGGAAAAGAATACGATGGTATTCACCGTACTACTTTTGTAATCAACGAAGAGGGCATTATTGATGACGTCATAACCGAAGTGAAAACAAAAGCCCACGCGGCTCAAATCTTATCCTAACAAAAAAAGCCCCGAATTAACTCGGGGCTTTTGATTTATACTTCTTCCAATACGCGATTGGGGTCGTATCCAAACAAATGGTGCTGTTTAATCAAGTCCGCTGTACCCTCTGGCAACATGGCTTCCCAGCCCGGTGTACCATTGGTAATCATTTTCAAGACTTCACGAGAGAATATCTTGAGATTACCCCGGTCAAAGTCGGTTACATCTACCACCTTGCCATTATAGGCAAAGAACTTGTACAGCTCTTTCATGCGCGGATGTACTTTTAAGTTTTGTGAAGTAATTATCTCCCCATTTTCCTCCATCGGGTAGAGGTATACTTTGAGATCGCGGTAGAATAATTTACCAAAGGCTTCCAAAATTCCACCACTCAAATGGCGGTAGTATTTTTCATCAAAAATATCAATAAGATTGTTCACGCCCATCGCCAATCCCATACGGGCCTTCGTATAGCTAGAGAAGTACTCCACAACGCGATAATATTCTTGGAAGTTGGATATCATTACCGTTTGGCCGAGTTTACAGAGCAATTCAGCACGGTCCATAAAGTCGCGTTCATCAATTTCGCCTTCCGAACGTAAGTTAGAAAGCGTAATTTCAAAAACAACAAAGGTGTTTTCTTTTTCAACTTTATTCTCCTGGTAGAACATTTCCAACGATTTCTCGTACATGTCCATGTTCACTTTGGTCACGGGACGGAAGCTTCCGCGAATCGCCAAGATATTTTTCTTGTATAAAACTGCGGCGGGAAGTATATTTTTTCCATCAGGACCAAACATTACGGCATCAGTCATTCCGTTGCGCACCAATTGCAAGCTGATCAATCGGTTGTCTACGTTGGCAAATCGAGGTCCCGAAAAGTTGATGGTGTCGATTTCCAATTGGTCTTTGTCCAAATGGTCGTATAGGTAGCGTAACAGTTTCTTGGGGTCGTTGTATTTGTAGAAGGCACCATAAATCAAATTCACGCCCAATATACCCAACGTTTCTTGCTGCAAACGGGCATCATTTTCTTTAAAACGAATGTGAAGGGTGATTTCATTATAATCCTCATCGGGTTCGACTTGGTATTTGATACCTACCCAGCCATGCCCTTTGAATTGTTTTGCAAAATCAATGGTAGCAACGGTATTAGCATAACTGAAAAACATTTTATTCGGGTGTTTATCCCGCTTTAACCGCTCTTCAATCAAGCGAACTTCGTGGTTCAACATTTTTTTCAAACGGCTTTCGGTTACATAACGACCATCGTCTTCATTGCCGTAAATAGCATCACTGAAGTCCTTATCGTAAGCCGACATCGCCTTGGCGATAGTTCCCGACGAGCCACCTGCACGGAAAAAATGACGCACGGTTTCTTGACCGGCTCCAATTTCAGCGAAGGTTCCGTAAATGTTCTCGTTCAGGTTAATCCGTAGGGCCTTATCCTTTGTAGTTGGAATCTGTGTAATAACACGATCACCTTTTAACTTGATGTTTAATTCGTTACTAGCCATAATTCTTGTATGCCACGCAAAGTTAATAAAACGATTGCGGTATGTAAAGGGAATTAATCCTAATTTTGTATTAAATTACGCCTTATTTCCGCGGGGTATTTCTCGCTTACCACAAAAATCGTGCTACATGAAAATTTATTTTCTAGGAACAGGGACTTCACAAGGGATTCCCGTCATCGGAAGTGACCATCCCGTTTGCTTAAGTCAAGACCCGCGTGACAAGCGGCTTCGGGTTTCTATATGGGTAGAAGTAGAAGGACAGTCCCTTGTAGTCGATTGTGGTCCCGATTTTCGACAACAAATGCTCACTTCAGGGTGTACCCGCATTGATGGCTTGCTTTTTACCCATGAACATGCCGACCATACAGCCGGTTTGGACGACATTCGTCCGTTTAATTTTCAACATGGTTCCATGCCAGTATATGCTGAATCACGCGTAATTGAAAATTTGGTAAAGCGCTATGGCTATGTTTTTGCTACAGAAAATCGGTATCCAGGAGCGCCTTCGGTTCAAATCAATCCCATTGATGCCGAAGTGCCCTTTGCTATAGGTGGCGTATTCATTCAACCCATTCGTGTTTGGCACGGCGATTTAGCGGTTTTGGGATTTCGAATCGGTGATTTCGCGTATTTGACCGATGTTAAAACCATTGAAACGGCCGAGTTAGAAAAGTTGAAAGGGCTGAAAGTGTTGGTGGTGAATGCCTTACGGGAAGCGCCTCACGACACCCATTTCAATTTGCAGGAAGCATTAGATTTTGTAAATTTGGTACAACCAGAACAAGCCTATTTAACGCATATCAGTCACCATATGGGCTTTCATGCGGAACGGGAAAAAACACTCCCTTCTTCGGTTTTTTTGGCGTACGACAATCTAGTTTTAACACTTGAATAATCATGGCACGACAACTTTATCTTTATTTATTTATTATTGCTGCACTTTTGGCTTCTTTTACCTATGTGTATTTTAGCAAGCAGGTTCAAATGCAACAAAAGAAAGCAACTGCTGACTTAAAGGCAAAAAGCGATAGTATAGTACAACTTTCGCAGCAGTTGGCCAATGCCGATTCCTTTTCGTTACTTAAAAATGAATATGCGCAAAATTATTTTGCCAATTTTGATGTAAAAAAATTAGAACCTTCCATTAAGGAGCAATTATTGAGTTTTAATGATAAGCCCGAAGGAAATCCGTATACGGGTCAAGAGAAATTGGGCGCGCAAAAGTTTATTATTAATTCCATGAAAGTACTCAACCACCGCTGGATCATTGCCAACTACAGCGATGGAACGTATTGGGGCGATGTGATGATCAAATATTTTGTCGATGACAAAGGAAAGGCAACGTTTCAAACCATGGACTCCTACATCTATCCCAAAGAGGAATACTAACGTTCAAATTTCAACATGAAAACATCTTTTTTTTCACTCCTACTTTTGGTACTCGTCGGCGCTTGCAAACCCCAATCTGAGGAGACTAATGCGGCACAGGGACAAGTCAAAGACTCCACGATCACAGGTTCGGATAAAGACGAAAACGGTTGCTTAGCTTCAGCAGGATATACATGGTCCAAACTAAATAAAGAGTGCGTTCGTATGTTTACGGGATTGCAGTTAAATCCTGTGGATCAGGCCAATACCGAAGATGAGACCCTCGCTTCTTATGTATTGTTTAGCGAAGACCGAAAGCAAGCGGAAGTCTTTTTACCCAACCAAGAATCCATGGTGCTTACCCGTGCTGGTGAGGGCAGTCCTTGGGTGAAAAACGACTATCAATTAGTGGCATGGAAAGGATTCATCTTTAAAAAAGGCGATACGACCTTGTATGCTGGAGATGGTGAAATCGGGCAAAAGGTGACGGGTAGTGCCGATCCTGAAGCCGAGTAATTACCGCGTAGTTTCTAGCCAGTTTCTAAAATCAAAAAAGTTTTGTGGCGTAACCCCATGGCCTACAGGATATTCCTTGTAGGTAACTGCAATTCCCAAGGCTTCCAATTGCGGTACTGCTTTTCGGGCCCATTCGACAGGAATCACCTGATCCACACTGCCATGGGAGGCAAAGATTTGCAAGCTGTCTAGAGCGTTGCCTTCAAATCCTTCTACCGCAATGTCTCGATTAAAATACCCACTCATCCCCACCACACGTTGCACTTTTTCGGGATACGATACGGCAACGGCATAACTCAAAATACACCCTTGACTAAATCCAATCAAAGTAACTTGTTTGGGGTCAACAGGATATTTTTTAATTATTTCATCAATAAAATGCGCTATTCGATCGCGCGATTGACGGGCCTGTACCACATCCGAAAATTTATTTTCATCGGCGTCAAAATTTATGGCATACCACGCATAGCTTCCGTACATAAGGTCGTAAGGCGCTCGCACCGAAATCACATAATACTCCTGAGGCAATTCACTCGCAAACGAGAATAAGTCCTGTTCGTTACTTCCGTAGCCGTGTAGTAATATCAAAACGGGATGACCCGATTGTATCGTTTGAGGTGCTCTAACAAGGTAGTGTAAATCCATAGCTATTATTTGTACGCAAAGATACTAATTCCCAATTCGATTTTTCTCGTCTTCCACCCCCGTATTGCGGTTTTGTGCCCGTTTTATTTGGTCATTTCCAAAATTGTAGGTGAGGTTAAAACGAAGCTGGCGGCTGTCACTTCCTCCACGACCGTTAATGATAACATTGGCAAACTCTGTTCGACCGGACCACGGTGAGGTAAACAATACGTCGGAAACGGCAACACGCACGTTTAATTTGTCTTTCAAAAACTTCTTCTGCAAAGCAATATCCAGCGACCCCAAACTTGCCGTGCGATAGGTTCCCCCCCAAACGGAAGGCGAATTGAACCATCCTGAAATTTCCAAGTTGATTTTTTTGGGAAGCGTAATATTATTTTGCCCATAAATGTTCAAAGTTTCCTGCGTCAAGCCCACAAAAGAAGGATCCGTGGGAATATAGCGGCTGCGAAAGGCATTGACACTCATGTATACATTCCACCAGGTATTGACTTTAAATGGGTAGGAAATTCCCAAATTAATCGTTTCTTGATTGGCCACATTTTTGGTGGTCATGCGACTCTTATTCAATCCCACCGCTTCGGTCACTTGCGCAAAGAAATCAGAGACAAAACTGTAACTCAACGAGGTGTTCAATTTGTATTTGTAGGTATGCGCAACTTTAACGTTATGCACATATTGGGGTTGTAAAAAAGGATTCCCCTTGCTTACCGACAATTCATCAATTTGGTATTCAAACGGATTCAACGCATTGTAACTCGGGCGTTCGATACGACGACTGTACGTAAGTGCCCATGAATTGCTCTCATTTTGCGCATAGGTGATGCCTCCACTGGGGAAATAATCGGTGTATTTTCGTTTTACCCGTGCCTCATTGTTTTGCTGTAGACTACTCAATTCGCCATCCGAATGCGTGTTTTCAACGCGGAGTCCCAATTGAAAATTGAATTTCTTTACTACACGGTTGTAATTCACATACACTGCATTCACATTTTCTTTATACGTAAAGCGATTGCTCAATGTTGTATTGAAAACGGGTTGTCCAGCGAGATAATTGAAAACATCAAAGGTATTTTCAGTGGACACTAAAGAGGTTTTCATTCCTACCCCCAATTTTCCTTTGCCTAATCGTTGCTCATAATCCGATTTAAAGGCCGCAATATCAATAATAACGGGCGTGAATTGGCTGTTGATGATGGCGCTTAAAATCGTTGTTTCGGTGGGGTCTAAATAAAAGTTGGGTAAAAAAGTGTCGCGGTCTGAATTGTACCGCCCTACATCCAAATCGGTAGTTAACGAAACGCCGGTGGTATCTTGAAAACGGTAATTTACGTTGGCATACAGGTTGTAATTTTTGTTGTGGGCATTATTTTGCGCCACTAAAACGCTGTCGATAACATTGGAGGTTTGAGGACGAATAGGGGTTCGAGAACGGCCATCTCCATAGGCATTATTAAAGTTCCCCGTCAGTGCAAGTCCAAACGAATGACGTCGATTATGGGTGTAATCGACTCCCATTTTTACGTTATTGGCATTGGTCATATAATCCGTTTTTGTATCGGAATTAAAAACCCTACCGTTCTGTTGACGTTCAAATTCCATAAAGTTGTAACTTTTCCCAAAACGGTTACTGTAGTTGAGGTAGGTGTTGAATTTTTTGCTGCGGTTGTTCAAGGAAATTGAATTCACCGACGTACCAAATCGTCCGATGTTGTACCCCGAAGTGAGGGTTCCGTTGGTACCAAAGTTTTTATTTTTCTTCAATTTGATATTGACAATACCTGCATTTCCCGCTGCATCGTATTTCGAAGAGGGTTGGGTAATGATTTCGATCGATTCAATATCCGTCGATTGGATGGTTTTTAGGAAATTAGTCATATCGGCACCACTCAAAAACGATTGCTTCCCATCAATGTAAAAAAGCACACCACTTTTGCCTTCCACGACTACATTATCGTTGTTGTCAACCACAACGCCTGGGGCTTTTCGCAATAATTCAAAGCCCGTATTTCCAGTAGCATTAATCGTATTTTCGACGTTAAAAACCGTTTTGTCGGCCAAGACTTGCACGAGTGGTTTTTCTTTTTTGATGACGACTTCATTCAATTGGACAGCACTTTCTTTTAGCACTATGGGTTCCAAAATTAATTCGCTTTCGGTCACCAACAACCCGTTGCGTATTTGGTCTTCGAATCCAACAGAAGTCACTTTTAGGCTATAGGTGCCTGGACGCAATTGCGCTATGGAAAACGCGCCCTCGGTATCGATCAGGACGGCTTTGACCAGTTTGTTTTCGGAATCAAAGAGTGCCACAGAGGCCGCGTAAAGGGCCGTTTCTTTTTCCGAACGCACGCTTCCTTTGACGCGTCCGGTTTGCGCTTGTGCACGAAATCCGAAGCTAAAAAAACTAAGGAATACAAAAAGAATAGGGGTAATTGTAAAGGGTTTTGCTTTCATGAGGTTTCTGACTGCCTCATTTGTCCCAAAAAGGGGAGATTGTTACAGTCGTTTCAACCATTTTTGGAAAAAAGTTCCTAACAATGGTATGGGACGGGTATACCCCATAACCGCAGTGAACATCCCGTAAAAAGTAAGAATACTAATGAATATCCAAAACGGAAAAGCAATGTTGAAACTCGTTTCAGAGGGTAATTGTGATCGGTTAAAATAACTACTCATAGTAAGTCCTATCAACAAAAATGTCGCTGTGAGGCCCAATCCTTGGCGCAAATGAAACGAAGTATACGGATTTTTTTTATCGGCATTGATGGATAAAGCGATTAGCGGGCCAATGATGAGCACATAACTCAAAATAGCCATAGATTTACCTTCTTTGATGGTCGTTGCGTCCATAATTAATTGACTATAATATGTTTGTCACGGGCAATGCCTAGCACTTTTCCACGGGTGGGTAGTCCAAGTAAAGCAGCATTTTTGGAAGTAGAATGAATTTGATCAGTGGTAAATGTTCCCGTTCCTTCTGTGGTAAAAAGGGTTAGATTCACGGCAGCTCCTGGTGCAATGACCGCCGGAGGTAGTCCTAAGATCTCACGCCCAGCCGTTAGTTTTTCTACAATCAATTCCATCGGAAGCACGGCAGCGAGTGTACCCCACGCCGATTCCAGTCCAATCGACCCTTCCTGCGCCAAATCAAATTCTACTTTTTTATATTCAATATCCACCGGATGATGGTCCGTCGTGATGCAATCGATGGTATTGTCGTGCAATCCTTCCCACAGCGCTTCACGATCATGTGCCGTGCGCAAGGGAGGGGAGAGTTTGTAACGGGTATCAAAATTTTCCAAAACCGCATCCGTTAGTACCAGATGGGCAACGGCTACACTACAGGTGACATTCAACCCGCGCGCTTTGGCCTCACGAACAAGTGCCACCGATTTGGCCGATGAAAGGGTAGGGATATGCAATGCGCCTCCCGTATATTCGAGCAAAAATAAGTTGCGGGCTACCTGTAACTCTTCTGCCAAACTCGGAATTCCTTTGAGTCCCAAACGCGTTGCTGTAATCCCTTCGTTAACCATACCATTGCCGCGGAGGGTATCGTCTTCACAATAAGCAAGCACACGCCCGTTGAAATCCTGTACATATTGAAGGGCAATCTTGAACAGATTTGCATTTTTCATCCCTTTTTTATAGTCTCCAAAAGCGACTGCTCCAGCTTGTTGCATGTCGTACAGTTCGGCCAAGGCTTGCCCAGCACTTCCCATCGTGAGCGCGCCAATCGGATGAATTGCGGTCGCTTGTCCCGAGGCTTTTTGATGTAGCAAATGAAGAACAGCGGCATTGTCTGCTACGGGTAGCGTAAGCGGTTGTACCATGATTTCGGTGAATCCTGAGCTTGCCGCAGTTTTCAATCCGTTGGTAATGGTTTCAGCGGCTTCATATCCGGGTTCCCCCAGCACCACCGAAGTATCAAACCAACCCGGAGAGACATTCGCATGGGGTAGTTCGATGACTTGCGCTTCTTGGGGGAGTGGTAAATTTTCGCCTATCGCCCCAATAACTCCCCCATGGAGATGAATATCGACGCATTGCAGGTGGTAAGCGCTTTTGGGGTCCACAATAGTTACCGATTTAAGTACCGTAGTCATAGTTGTTGTGTTGTTTATCGGATTATTTTTTGAATAGCAATTTCTACCAGCAAGAAAAGCAATGCGAGTAGAATACACCATTTCCAAATGACAGTATCGCTTCGATCCGCTTGTAAGGTATCAAACAATTGGTCGGTTGCTGTTATCTCTTTCCATTCCGCCATCCAATTGGAGGGTATGGCCTGGAGGTCGCTCTCTGTTCGGGGGTAATTGAAACTCAAGGTATCGACTGCTTCTTTTTGACGTAAAAGGGTGTAATTGCCTGCCCGTTGCGGTTGGGTCGAAAAAGTAAGTTTTACTTGATTATACAGTCGTTGCTGTTCGGGAATCACGTCGGTTTGCTCTTTTCGTAAGGTAACAATTTCATCGGCTCCTAGCGCTACATCAGCGATGTAAGGACGACTGCTGCCAAGCGTAGTTGCTTTTACTCCCGTTTTTTGAGCATTTAAAGCCATGTTATAAAACGTAGGCACAATCAAGTAAGGCGAGTTCTTGAAATTACTCCATTCCTGTCGTAATGGGGTCGAAAAGCAATAGATCGTTCCTGTGCCTCGGGTGACAGCACTCAAAAAAGGGCGCTGATCGTTGCCTTCCAATACGGTCGGAAACGAGGTTTGTACAGTATAGCCCGCTTTTAAGGTTGGATATTGAAAATTTTCCGTTTTCTTTTCAAAAACTCCAGTATACAAGGGGTGGTTGAAATTTATTTTGGTTACCAAGCGTTCCGTCTCGTTCCAATCTTGGTAGACATAACCGCCCCCCAGCGCATTCAATAACGCGTTGTACGAACGTACATTGGTGTCGGGGGCTGGAATAAGAATCAAATTTCCTCCTTGCGCCACAAAGGCTTTTAAGGTGGTTTGCAACGAGGCGGGTAAAGTCGCTAGTTCGTTGAGCACAAGGGCATCTTGTTTTTCCAGTAGCGCATAGGGCAAGGTAGCTAAGGTAGTGGCCGTGTATTCAAATTCGTCGGGGGTATAGATTTTATTTAAAAAAGTAGCCGGTGCCGACTCGCTGATACTCATGACCCGACTTTTTTCGGGCTTGGAAAGCGAAAAATAGTACGTGTTGTCGTACTCCAAACTGTTGTCGTTGAGCGAAACATACCCGTTAAACTGGGTTTTTGGAAGCGTAAATTTTAGGGTTTGTCGCGGTTGATTGAAAGTGACTAAGGTTTTGGCGACCAATTTTTGACCGTCGTACAACGCCACGGGCACGGCATCAGACGTTGCACCATACGACCGAACGGCCACTGCGATTTCATAGAATTGATCGAGGGCTTGATTGAGGTACACACTGTCAATGGCGATGTTTTGCGTTTTCTCGGCTTGAACCGGAATATAGTACCCTTGTTCATCACTATTCAAAGTACTCAAAGCGTCAGCGCGAGTTCCTACGCCGTCGGAGATCACCACAATGTCTTTGCGAAAAGCAGAACGGTGGGCGCGAACTTGGGCAATCAATCGTTCGGGTTCAAAAGGAGTGGCGCTGTACGAAAGGTTTTGCAACTCCCGTTGAATCGACTTGATGTCGGTATTCCAAAAACTTTCGGTATTGGTAAGAAGCGAAAAAGAGGCACTTTCAGGGGCTTCCGCCAAGATGTCTTGAACCGCCCGTTTGAGCAATTCCCCTTTTTTACCCTTGGCTTGCATGGAAAATGAATTGTCAAGAATAATATAGAGTTCATTTTTCGCATTTTTCGCTTCTTTGGCCTCCCAAAACGGTTGCGCAAAGGCTAGAATCAAAAAGGTGAGCAGCAATAAACGGGTCGCAAGCAGTACGTATTTTTTGAGGGTCGAACTTTTACGGGTTTGCACCACTAATTCTTTGAGGAATCGAACGTTGGTGAAGTATTGCGTTTTAAACCGTCGCAATTGAAACAAATGCACCAAAATCGGGAGCACCAAAAGGGAGAGAAAATAGAGAACTTCCGGATGTTTAAATTGCATTGTCGGACTTACGTTTGTGGTTTCAAAAATAACAAAAATAACCGATGTAAGAAGCCTTTAACGGGAATTTAGCGCTTATCCTTTTTTGCGTTTTTCATTCCTTTTGCGCTCTACAGCACGGTTACGTGGTGCCGTTTTTCGGGGTTTTCGTTTCCCGGGTCCGCCCAAATTGACTTTCTTATTTTTATCTTTTTTCTCCTGAAAAGCCGCACCGCCCTCTAATTTGGGTCGCTTGAGCAGCAACTTAACTTTCTTTTTGTCTTTTTCAAATTCCAAGAGTCGGTTGACCACTTCAATATCCTCGGGAAAGGAGAGCAGCGTGAGTTCTTTCTCCATCAGCATTTCGGCTTCGAGTTGGATTTCCTCTTCCCGCGGACTCACAAAACTAATCGCGATACCTGATTTGTCGGCCCGTCCTGTTCGCCCGATACGGTGAATGTACTGTTC
This sequence comes from Flavobacterium sp., assembly GCF_027482425.1. Classification (GTDB taxonomy): domain Bacteria; phylum Bacteroidota; class Bacteroidia; order Flavobacteriales; family Flavobacteriaceae; genus Flavobacterium. The sequence goes on along the minus strand of NZ_JAIXWA010000030.1, from coordinate 22,993 downwards.
GGGACTTTCAGTCATTTCAAAATTGATGACGTGGGTAATATCCGAAATATCCAAACCACGCGCCATAACATCGGTGGTCACTATGCCACGGAGTGCGCCATTTTGAAAAGACGCCATCGTATTGAGTCGGTAGTTTTGCGATTTGTTGGAGTGAATAATCCCCAATTGATCAGGAAATTCGGGTTCTAACGCTTGTGCAATTAGATCGACTGACTTTTTGTTGTTGGCAAAAATTAATAGGCGCTCCATCGAGGGGTCGTTGTGCAACAGCTGTTTGAGTAAATTTAGTTTGGTCAAAAAGTTAGGCACCCGATAGGCATACTGATCTATTTTCTCCAAAGGCGTTCCCGAGGGCGCTAAGCTAACCTCTTCGGGGAACTCAAAATACTCGTCCAGCATGGCATCTACTTCATCGGTCATCGTTGCTGAGAAGAGAATATTTTGGCGTTTTTGGCGCATCATGGAGAGGATGGCTGTTACTTGAGCGCGGAAACCTAGGTTGAGAATTTCATCAAATTCATCGATGATGAGTTTTTGCAAGGTATCAAACCGCACTACGTTGTCTAGGGCCAAATCCATAATTCTTCCTGGGGTTCCCACCAAAATATCAACGCCTTCATAAACCGCTTTCTTTTGGGTATTGAAGTTGACGCCTCCATACACGCCTAGGGTGCGAATGGACATGTATTGGGTGAGTTGGGTGACCACTTCGGTAATTTGTACCACAAGTTCACGGGTAGGTACTAGGATAACCACACGAGGCGTTTCAGAGGCCATAAACTTCCACGGTTTTAAAACGGGTAGGAGATAAGCCAATGTTTTCCCCGTTCCTGTTTGCGCAATCCCGACAACATCCCTCCCCGAACTAATGACTGGAAAGGCCCGTTGCTGAATGGGCGTAGGTTGGGTGAGTCCCATTTCGTCTATCGCTTTTTGGAGCGCTTTGGGCAATTGCAACGATTCGAAAGTGGTCATGGTCGGTGAATTTCCGGCAAAGGTATGAAAAAGAAGGGAGTCATCAGTTATCAGTTATCAGTCGACAGTCGACAGTCGTCAGTCGTCAGTAGTCAGTCGACAGTCGACAGTAGTCAGTCGTAAGTCACTAATCACTATTCCCCCTTTGGGGGCTAGGGGGCTAGTTAACAGTCACTAGCCTACCTGCCGGCATAGGCAGGTCTAACGTCCAACGCCTAACGACTACATAATCAGAAATTTGTATGTTCGAACAAACGCCGTTATTTTATGTATTCGTGATATGATTTCGTTTTTTGGAGGGGTTGGGCAAGGGGTACGGCTGGTACTAGTAGGCGTTTTTAAAAAGCAAATTATTCATCATCATCTTCTTTCTTATACCCTTCATAATAATATGATTGTTCAATTCCTTTGAAGATGACTTCTCTATTTTCAATTTCATCGGTTAAGTTTTGTCCTAATAGAGTTCGTAGTTCTAAATCATTTATTGGACTTCTCTCCATAGCTTGTAAATAAAGTGTTTTATCTACAAACTGCCAGTCAACTAATTTTTTTAGTCTTGACTTTAAAATCAAATCAAGCCAGATTCTCATGGTTCTGCCATTTCCTTCCATAAAAGGATGCGCGATATTCATTTCAACATATTTTGAGATTATTTCTTCAAAACTGTTTTCTGGCATTTGTTCAATCTTAATTAAAATTTCATTTAAATATAGAGCATTTGCAAATCTAAATCCGCCTTTAGATATATTCACAGTTCGAACTTTTCCAGCAAAATCATACAAACCATTAAATAGATAATGATGTATTTGTAATAAGCCTTTTGTCGTTCCGATTTCAATTTTTTGAATGTCATTAGAATCGAACAAGCGAAAGGCATTTTCTATACTTTTTCCATCAATATTTTTCATTAGAAACTATCTATTATTCAAATTCAAAAATACTCTAAATATTTGTCATTTGATTAAAATTGCGGTTCCTTTTTTAAATCAAAATGGTAGCGTTTATAAGGTGCCATACTCTTGCTAGTAACGGCAGCCCGCGAAAAAACTTCACAGCCTTTCCAACAACTATAGGAAAACCTAGAAAGAATAGTAGTAGTTGTTTTGTATCTTTAATCATGCAATACTCCCGACGCTTTGGGGCAAGGAATTTCTCGCAATCAGCTATAATTATCAAGTCTTGAAGACACGATTTCAGCCGACATTACCACTATTATTCCAAAAATTAAAAATCAACAATCGTTAATCGTCAATCGTTAATCAAAATTCCCCTTTCGGGGCTGACTGCTAAAATGACTTACGACTATTCCACTTACGACTCACCTCCGTCAAGACAAAAAGTAAAGAATTAAGTAAGAGCAAGATCTCAATACCATTCCATAAATCAAAAATCAACAATCGTTAATCGTCAATCAACAATCGTTAATCAAAATCCCTCTATGGGGCTAGGGGCAAGCCGACTCCAATTCCCAATCCATTAGACGTAGAACAAAAACGCGTGTTAACTTTTCTGCTCTTTGTTGAAATACACTAGGTAGTAATACATTTGGCGTTCTTCATCCCAACCCTTTTCGACAAACTTTTCGGCGCTGTCGGGATTGACAAAGTCCAACTTGATTTGTATGTTGGTGTCGAGGTTAATGACATTTTTAATCGAACGACGCGCATCCGATACGGCTGCGTTGGCAATCGGAAAAGAAGTGACGTCTTCAATGCTATATTTCTCACCACGATCGGCTTTAAAACTCTTAAATTCAGGAATTAAATCGGGGTTTTCAATCACTTCATTCAAAAACTTGGTCTCTTCAAACGTGTCGTTTTTGGCAAAGTGATTGACAGCACGGTTCATGAAAAGCACTTCTTCTTTTTTATCCTCGGCAGGGAAAACGACTTCTTTGGCGAACTCTTGACAAAACTTTAAGTACTTCTTGGTCATGTAATTTTCATCCTGAAAAGCATCGACCGATAAAAAGTGTTCCAGCCAATACCGCGCATCATACCGGTTGCTGTCGACGGTGAGAATTTTATACCCTTCTTCTTTTTTATAATTAAAAATCAAACAGCCTTTATCTAATTTGTTGAGATTAATCCCTTCCTGAAGGATCATTTCCAAATTACTGCCGCGTTCTTCAAATTGTAGAAAATCGGTCCGTAATTCGCTTTTAAACACCCCCAACGCATCAACAGTTTGGTTGTCGATGGAAATGTTGGTCAAATAGGTCACAAACACTTCTCCGTTTTTGATGTGAGGATGATTGGATTGCTCAAAAAGGTGTCGTGTGATTTTTTTAGATACCTCATGCACACTGCTGGGGTTGGTAAACACTTCGGTGGCCAAATTGAACATTTCGTTGTATTCCAAATCCACATCATGGGCAAACTGGAAATAGTTCTCTTCTTTTTCCCGAAAAGGGCGAAAAAAGAACTCTTTGAGTAAGGGCACAATTTCGTCGGTCAAACTGTAGGTCGTCTCCGATAAGAATACATTTTCGTTGCGACTTTTGTTGCCCACCCGGTGAATGGATAACGAGTCGATATGGGTGTTAAATAAGTTGAGCATAGTTATTCGCTTCTGAGATGCTGAGCCACTAGGCTACTGAGTCTGGTGATCACAGCATTAAATTACACATTTATTTTTTTGATGAACGATACCAACATAACTTCAATTTCTGTACTGAAATTCCACAGTCGTTGGAACTGTTCTTGATTGATATAGTCTATATTTTTAGCAATTTCGAGTTGGGTTTGGAATTCGAAAAGCGAACCGAGGGCAATTCGTAAAAAACGAATAAAATCTTTATTACTATTTCGAGCTTTGCCTTCAGCAATGTTACACGGAATTGAAAGTGCTGACCTTCGCATTTGATCGGTTAAGCAATACAGCTCCGCTTTTGGAAATTGAAGGGTAATTTCATACGTTGTTGTCACTAAATTCATGGCTTTTTGCCAAATAATTAAATTTCGATACGTATTCATGGCTCCTATTTTTGCCAAGATACGACAACTTGATTTGAAATTTCCGAATATAACTATTTGTAATTGGTTTAGTTATTATTGGCAGTTGAACAGCTCAGTTTCTCAGCAACTTAGCAGCTCAGTAGCCTAATTCCAATTTTCCTCAAATCCATAGTCCTCAAAATGGTCTTCGTCTCCAAACTGTTCCAAATCATCTTCATCGAGTTCGTCTTCAAAGTCGTTGAATGCATCGAAGTCGCCCTCGGCTTCAAACTGTTTTTCCAAGGCTTCCGCGGGCATTTCGCCATGTGAAAAGAGCAATTCAGGGTACGTAGCGCCCGGCACAGGTTCTTCAATCGCCGCCAATTCCACCAAAAACGTCCACATGCTGATAAAATCGTATACATAAATGATTTTAGTTTGTTCCTCATGAAGGAGGTCTTGTAACTGGAAGTCGGCCATCGTTCGCATTTCGCCAGGGGTGTCGCCGGTATCAAACATCGGAATTTCGTCCTCTTGGTTCCACGTATCGTCGCACGTGTAAAAAGAAGCGACTTCTGTACCGTCAAAACCAAAAGCGTTCACCAAAGCATTGTGTAAATCTTCAAGTGTTGCGGTGTCTTCGATAGCGATATCGCGAAAAATATCGTCTTCAGCGTCCAAAATGGCTCGGAATTTATAGATCATCATACGGGTATTTTTTTGAGCATTCAAAGATAAATTTAATTTTAGAAAATGGTTTCCGAAAAGGGCAATTGTTGATAAGATTTTGGGCGCAAAGGGAAGGGTCTTTTGGACGTCCGAGGGAAAGTCCTTATTTTTGAAAGGCTAAAATGTTATGCTATGAAAATGGTTATTTCACCGGCCAAATCGCTTGATTTTGAGCGACCGGTTCCCTTTACGCAATATACTACTTATGATTTTGCGAAAGAGTCCGCAACGATTGACAAGGTCTTGAAGAAACTCAAACGGCAAGAATTACAATCGCTAATGGACATTTCTCCAGCGTTGGCGACCTTAAATTGGGAACGCAACCAAGAGCGTGATGTCAATGCGATGACTGTGGCCAATGCCCGTCAAGCGATTTTTGCTTTCGATGGCGAGGTCTACACGGGATTGGATGCCTATACCTTGACCGAGGAAAAATTGCAACGGGCGCAGGAGCAATTACGGATTTTATCGGGCTTGTACGGCCTTTTAAAACCTTTAGATATGATGCAGCCCTACCGCTTGGAGATGGGAACTAAATTGCCTGTAGGCAGTGCAAAAGACTTGTATGCGTTTTGGAAATCCAAATTAACCAAGACCTTAAATGCCTCGATGGAAGAGGGAGAATTGTTACTTAATTTGGCGAGTACTGAATATTTTTCGGCCCTTGATGCCAAGCAACTTAAAGCCCACATAATTACGCCCGAGTTTAAAGACTATAAGGATGGCAAGTTGAAAATGATTAGCTTTTTTGCTAAAAAAGCCCGCGGTTTAATGGTGCGTTATGTCTTGGATACCCAAGCCCAAACCGTAGAAGCATTACAGGGTTTTCACTATGAAGGGTATGCGTACGACCCCTCACTGAGTACCGATAAGAAATTGGTCTTTACCCGTTAACATATAAAAACCTCCGGAACTATTCGGAGGTTTTCTGATTTAGAGTGCAAAAAAACGCTATGACTTACGTGTTTTTTTCCTAAAACAAGTCACCGAGATTTTACCCTACCTTTTTTTTTTTTTTTTTACAAATAAAAGTATTCTTCGTAATCACGACGGTTTTCTTGAGCCGCTTTTTTGTGATCACGCGCCAATTGTTTCATAGCGTCAACTCCTTTACGAGCACATTGTTTGATGTCTCTGAGATGATAGGCGAGTTGCTCCAAACGTGTCCGTTCTTGTGCGTCGAGTTTATTTGCTAAGTCCAAAAGCACCGCTTCCCATTCTTTTTCTTGTTTTTGGTGCGCTTCAAATTCACTATTGAGTTCGTCCAATAATTCTTCAATCTCCTTAGAAATGTCGGTGTGTAGGGCCTCCGTCTTGCGTTGGAGTTCTTGAATTTCTTTTTTACGCTTTTGGTTGTCTAATAGTCCCATAACAAAATGATTTTTATATAATCCTTTGATTGTTAAATAAATGTATAAAACCTGATTGTAATGTAAAAATAATGTTAATAACTTCTTACACGAAAGGGATCAAAACACCGCGTTATAGGGAAGGAAATTGCGATTGTTTGTAGGTATAAGTAAAATCTATATTGGATTTATAATAAATTGTAATTCAAATATTAGAGTGTTTTTTTATAAAGTTATTGTTTAAAATAAAAAGTAGTCAACCATTGTTGTAAAATGGTTTTCCCTAGTGGCGTTAAAATACTCTCTGGATGGTATTGAACCCCATAAATCGGCAGACTACTATGGCGAATAGACATGGGGTGCCCCTCAGGGGTTTGCGCGGTTACCACCAAAGTTTCGGGAAGTGTGGCCGGATCGATAATCCACGAATGATAGCGTCCCACAGAGAGTGATTGGGGGAGGTTTTGGTAAAGGATGTCCTGCAGATCTAAGACTTCAATTGTTGTAGCAACTCCATGATGTACGGTGTTTAAATTCTGTAGTTTAGCACCAAATACTTCGCCTATCGCTTGCATACCAAGGCAGATACCTAAAATGGGTTTTTCGGCGCCATAACGAGCGATTACCGCTTTCAATATTCCTGCTTCATCGGGCAATCCGGGACCGGGAGAAAGGACGATGTGGTCAAAAGCAGCTACGTCTTCCAGTGTGATTTCATCGTTGCGATACACCACTACGGGCGCACCAAGGGCTTCAATATAATGCAGTAAATTGTAGGTAAAACTGTCGTAGTTGTCGAGTAGTAAAATCGGCTTCATGGTTTCAAAGATAGGGAGAAAAATAAAAAAAGCCCCAGTACAAACTGAGGCTATTGATGGTACTATGATTCGGAATTAGAACTGAATCGTTACCGATAAATCAAACTCGTCGTTGATGGTTTTGTCGCCCAAGTTGTCAAAGAAACTTCCTGAGCCGTATTTGATACCGTATTTTGTACGGTCGATTTTAAAGCTAGTCGTTGCGGTCGAACCGTTCACTTTTAATTCAAAGGTTACAGGAGCTGTGACGTCTTTGATGGTCAAGTCGGCTGTTACCACATAAGTGCCGTTTCCTTTGTCTACCAACTTTTTGAAAACCAATTTTGATGTAGGATATTTCTCTGTTCCAAAGAAGTCATCTGCCTTTAAGTGACCATTTAATTTACCTTGGTATTCCCCTTGTAAATCAGTAGTATTAATAGAAGTCATATCAACAACAAACGAACCGCCTGTTAATTTTTTTCCTTTAAAAATTAAGGTACCTCCTTTAAAGTCTACCACACCATTGTGTTGGCCGGTTACTTTTTTGCCTACCCATTCGATTTTACTTTTGGTGACATCAATTTTTTTGTTTTGTGCTGATGCGATGGTAGCGCTGGCTACAAATAAAGCTACTACAATTGTTTTCAATTTTTTCATGATTGTAAATATTAAATTAGTGTTGAATTAAAGGGTTTCAAATAATTGGGACTCGCTTTTACGAACTTTGGTGGCGTGTTGTGTAGCATCGTCACTGTGACGGTAGCCAATGGCACAAACCACAGCTGCGTTGAGGTTGCGTTCGTTCAAGCCTAAGATTTGGTTGTACTGTTGTGCATCAAAACCTTCCATTGGTGTAGTATCGATTTTCAGTTCGGCCGCCGCATTCATCAAATTGCTCAAGGCAATATAAGTTTGCTTGGCGGTCCACACATTGCGTGCTTCCTCGGGGATGCTATTGATGGTGTTTCTCATAAAATCCATGTATCCTTGCACATCGCTTAAAGCAATCCCACGGGTTTGCACCATATTCTCAAAATACGCATCGATTTGGTCGTTTCCAAGGTTTAATTCATTGGCAAAAACAACCAAGTGAGAGGCATCCACCACTTGCGATTGTCCCCATGACGCAGGTTGCAATTGGGCACGAAGCGTTGGATTCTCAACAAAAATCACTTTATAGGGTTGCAATCCATAGGAGGAAGCCGATAAATTGATGGCTTCTTTAAGGGTGGCGATGTCGGCGTCACTGACTTTGCGCGTGGCATCGTATTTTTTGGTGGCATATCGCCAACGGGCATTTTGAATAAATTCACTCATAGCAAATTACATATTAAGGGTTCTAAATTTTTCTAACAAATCGTTTAGTTGGATGATTTCCTCGTTGCTCAGGTTTTGGGCAAAAAGTTGCTCATGCCTCAATACTAGCGGTTCCAATTCTTCGAGTAAGGCCAATCCTTTGTCGGTGATTAAAACTTCCATTTTTCGGCGGTTGTTGGGACAAACATTTCGCGTGACCAAATCTTTCAATAGGAGTTTGTCAATCAATCGGGTGGTGTTGCTGTTTTTGGTGACCATGCGCTCTTGAATCACACACATGTTGGCCGGGTTTCCCTTTTGCCCCCGAAGAATGCGCAATACATTGTACTGTTCTCCCGAAAGATCAAAGGGTTTTAACACCTCGTAAAACTTTTCAGCGACCACGTTTTGAGTCACCATCAAATTGAGGATTACCCGTTTGGTATCGCTTAAGGTTACACTGGATTGAATGAGTTCTTCAATTTTCATAATTGTAATTACAAAATTTGTAGGTACAAATGTATAGCAATGCCGTTTATTTGTATATACAAACGTGTGTTATTTTTTTGTTAATCTTTTGCTGTACTTTTTTTGAAAGCGGACCGATTTGTGGTATTTTTAGATCAAAATAAATACGATGCAACACTTATCGCAAGAGGCTTGGGCCGCGCAATTGGCCGCTGATGAAAATGCTGTAATTTTAGATGTCCGCACCGAAGAGGAATGGGCAGAAGGGATTATTCAGGGGGCATTACTCAATGATATTTACAAAGGACAAGGGTTTATTTACCGCTTGCAGGAATTGGATCCACAAAAAAACTATTATGTGTATTGCAAAGCAGGCGGGCGAAGTGCTCAAGCTTGTCAGATTATGGATCAAATGGGTTTTGCGCAAACCTTCAACCTGGAAGGCGGCATGATGCAATGGAACGGAGAGGTGGTAGCGCCTTAATTCCTAGCACGCTGTTTTTCTCTCGTTCTCTGGCACATAACAGTATAGAATGTTTTGATTTCTGCGTGATGCCATTGGGTGGTTTGGATAGTTACTTCAGGCAAGTCTTTTCTTCGAATACGAAGGGTATACCCTAATTGTAGATAGTCATCTTTCAGAAAACGAAGCTAATACGGAATACTACGATGCTTTAGTAGTTGTTTTTGTTTGAAAAAAAAGCCTGCTCGATGTTGAGTAGGCTTTTTTTTTGTGGAGTCGCCGAGAATCGAACTCGGGTCCAAACAAGCAATCCAATAGCTTTCTACACGCTTAGTTCTCGATTGAATTTTCGTCAAAAAGCAAGGCCAAGAACGACCACTTTTTGCTTAGCTTTATTAATGTCAGAAAGTATTTAAAGCCTTACCTTTCCTAGGTTTACTTTTACGGTTCACCTGTACCAACCGCCATAAACCAAGGCTTTTGAGGTGAATCTAGCTTCTCGTCCTTGACGAGACTAGGCCTATCGTACTAAACTTCGGATTAAGCAGCTAAAGCGTAATTATTTTCGCCGTTTATAAAGTCGTACCTTTGGATTAACGAGCCAAAAGTACAAGGCTCGACGTGCTTACGATTCAATTCCACTTGCTGTCAAAACCAGTCGACCCCATAGTGAACCCAACTATAAATGGGACCGCAAAGGTACGTAAAGTTCCTAGAAAATGAAAAATTGTTTAGTCCCCATTTGTGGCTGTATCGCCAAGCGCAAAAGGATAATTACCAAACAAAGCCGATAAGTTTTTCAGCTGATAGGTTTTCTTTGTATACTTATTCGATAAGGCAATAATGACCGTATTTTCCTCTCGTAACGAAATATAACTCGAGGTGTTTCCATGCCACCAGCCATTGTGGTAAAACAATTTTTGTCCCGTGGCCCATTCCCGTAAACGAATGCCTAAGCCGTAATTTTTTTCCCCTTTTGCTTCATAACTGTAACCTTTGAAGACTTGTTCTAGGAGGTCAGGACTCAAAAATCCGGGGGCGTTGCGGGCTAAGTCAAATTTTAATAAATCCCTCGGCGTCGAATAAATATTTTTGTCCCCGTACACCGCATCTAAGAAATCAAAACCATATTTCACATAATTGTATTTGTACGAGGGAGTCGCTTTCTCTTTGGGCGTTTCCTCATCAAAAACAAAGGTGTGGGTCATTCCTAACGGATAGAAAATGATTTCTTTCATGGCGTCACGGTATTTTTTACCCGTAACTTTTTCAATGACCAAGGCCAATAAGGCATAATTGGTGTTGTTGTAACTAAAATGCGTGTCGGTTTTGGTTTCCAATGGGATGTTTTTGGTCATCAAAATGTGCAGCAAGTCTTTATTCGTCAAAGTCTTCTTCCGCCCCCATATTTTGGCATCATCACAAAAATAATTGTATTTTTTCATGCCACTGCGGTGGTTTAGAAGCGTGCGAATGGTCACGTCTTTATACGGAAATCCCTGAAATAAAGTGGTCAATTTCTGGTCTAAGGTCAGTTTCTTTGCATCGATGAGTTTTAAAATGGCCGTCGCTGTCAATACTTTACTGACCGAAGCAATATGCAAAGGTGTATTTTCCGCATTGAGTACGTTTTGCTCCTTATCGGCATAGCCTTCGTAGCGTTCGTATATGATTTCTCCATTTTTGGCGACCAAAAAACAAATGTTTTCAAATTGGTTGTTGAAAAACTTTTTAATGTATTTTTCGATTTCGTTACGTTTGACATTTTTAAAACTTTCAGCCAATTTTGGTAACGAATCGGAAGCAGGAACCATCGCATATTCGGGGCCCGTCTGTTCCTTTTGCTGTCCCCCCGATTGTTGACAGCCAATGAAGAGTAAAGCGGTGGTTAGTACCGTATATAAGTAGTGCTTTCGCATGATGAATTTGTTCGAAAAAAAACAAATATAAGTACCGAGACCGCGCTTTTGTTTTTGATGAAAGCGAAAAACTAACAAAATTATTAACATCCCATGTAAGCGATTGATACTGAAGGAGCCATTGTAAAATGAATTTTTGGTAAAAGTTTTGAAATCGATTTCGTTACCCTTACTTTTGGGCGCATTCAATTTAAAATAGGCTATAGCTATGGTATTTGGTATCGTTAAAGAACGCAAGTCACCGCCCGATCGTCGCGTGGTTTTTACCCCTGAAGAATTGGTACGGTTACAACAAACCCATCCTGACGTTCGTATCAAGGTTGAATCCTCTGATATTCGCGTCTTTCCCGATGAAGCATACCGTGCGTTAGGATTGGAAGTAACCGCCGATATGCAGGATTGTGAGGTACTTTTCGGAGTTAAAGAAATTCCCGTAGACGCTTTACTCCCCGGAAAAAAGTATTTCTTTTTTTCGCATACCATCAAAAAACAACCTTACAATCGTGCCTTGTTGCAAGCTATTTTAGCTAAAAATATCGAACTCTATGATCATGAAACCATCGTCGATGCCCAAAACAAACGACTTATCGGATTTGGGCGATATGCAGGAATCGTAGGGGCCTATAATGGATTTAGAGGATTTGGTATCAAATACGAGTTGTTCACCCTTCCCAAAGCCGAAACGCTTCAAAGTAAAGACGATCTTATTGCGCGGTTAAAGCGGATTATGTTGCCCAATATCAAAATTGTATTGACGGGTAAAGGAAAAGTTGGTATGGGCGCCAAAGAGATATTAGACGGCATGAAAATGAAATCGGTTTCGGTCGATGATTTCTTGACCAAAACCTATACAGAACCCGTATATACGCATATTGATGTGATGGATTACAACGTTCGTTTGGACGGACAAAACCTCGGTAAAAATGACTTTTATAACCATCCCGAAGCCTATACTTCCTATTTTGAACGGTTTACCAAAGTCGCCGATGTGTTTATGACCGGCCATTTTCACGCCAACGGTTCCCCCGATATTCTTACCCAAGCTATGTTGCAAGCACCCGATTGCAAACTCAAAGTGGTTGCTGATATTTCTTGTGATGTCAACGGACCCATTGCGTGTACGACCCGTGCGACTACCATCGCCGATCCGTTTATGGGATACTTGCCGCAAGAGCATCGCGAAGTGCCCTACACCCATCCCGGAGCGATTATGGTTATGTCGGTTGATAACTTACCTTGTGAATTGCCCAAAGATGCCAGTGAAGGATTTGGTGAAATGTTTATGGAGCACGTGGTACCTGCGTTTTTCAATGGCGATAAAGACGGTATTCTGCAACGCGCCAAGATGACCGAAAACGGACAGTTGACGCCGCGATTTGCTTACCTGCAAGACTACGTAGACGGAATATAAAAAATACAATCCTGAGGAAACACTCGGGATTTTTTATTTCCCTCGGTTATGGTATCTTTAGCCTTTTAAATGCAATTGTATGAAACGTTTTTTTGGATGGCTTGGCTTTTTCGTCCTGGCCGTAACTTCTGCTCAAACCGTAACCGCTCCAGGAGGAGACCTTGCCCTTACTTTTCAAGTAACCGGCAAAGGACAACCGGCTTATAGTGTTAAATTTAAAACCCAAGATGTCGTACTTCCGTCTACGTTGGGGATGCGTATCAAGGATTTGCCTGCATTGACCGAAGGCTTTGAAGTTCTGAAAACCGAATCCAACGTTTTTAACGAACCTTGGTCGCCGGTGTTGGGCGAAACCGCGGTAATCCCTAATCATTACACCCAACTCATTGTAGCTCTTCGGCAAGCCACCACGGGTCGTTTGCTTACCCTTATTTTTAAGGTTTACGATGAAGGGGTCGCGTTCCGTTATGTATTTCCCAAGCAACCACAACTCAATTATTTTGTCATTGAAGATGAATTGACACAATTTAATTTGAATGGCAATCATAAAACGTTTTGGATACCAGGCGACTATGATAGTCAAGAATATGCCTACAACGAAACAGCCTTTGCCGACATAGATGGCGCAAAAATCGATATGAACAATGGGATCGGACTAAAAACCATTCGCAGCAATCAACGCGTGCAATCGCCCTTGATGATGAAAACGCAGCAAGGTCTTTACCTCAATATTTTTGAAGCTGCCGTGGTCAATTATCCCGTAATGCATTTGGAGGTACAGCCCAAAACCTACCGCTTAACCTCACATCTTGTGCCCAATACCTTGGGCGATAAAGCCTATTTGCAAACCCCAGCCGTATCGCCTTGGCGTACCATCTTTGTGCATGATGATGCCCGAAAAATTGTATCCTCACGCATGATTCTCAGTCTGAATGACCCTTGTAAAATCAGCGATGTGTCCTATATCAAACCCATGAAATACGTGGGTATTTGGTGGGAAATGCATATCGGAAAATCTACATGGGATTACGCCGGGTCGCAAAATGCGCAAAACGCCGCCGATGGATCACTCAAGCCCTCAGGACGCCATGGAGCCACCACCGAAAATGTAAAACGTTACATCGACTTTGCCGCACAACACGGTTTTGATGGGGTTTTGGTCGAAGGATGGAATGCCGGCTGGGAGGACTGGTTTGGCAATTGGAAGGAAGATGTATTTGATTTTGTCACGCCGTATCCTGATTTTGATCTTAAAGTGGTGAATGCCTATGCCAAAGCCAAAGGAGTCAAAATGATTATGCATCATGAAACCTCAAGTTCAGTGGCCAATTACGAGCGCCATCTCGACCGTGCGTTCGAGTTGATGAAAGACTACGGGTACCCCGCTGTAAAATCAGGCTATGTAGGACGTATTATTCCGCGGGGCGAGTTTCACGACGGTCAAACCATGGTCAACCATTATAATTTTGTGGCCCGTCGGGCTGCCGATTATAAACTCATGGTCAATTCACACGAGAGTTCGCGACCTACGGGCTATCATCGAACGTATCCCAACTACATCGCAGCTGAGGCGGCACGCGGCAATGAATTCAATGCTTGGAGTGTGGGTAATCCGCCCATGCACGAAACGATTTTACCCTTTACCCGTTTATTGGGTGGTCCTATGGATTATACGCCTGGGATTTTTGAAATCAAAATGAGTTACTACGACAAATCCAAATCCGAGCACGTGCACACCACGCTTGCCAAACAATTGGCCTTGTATGTTACCTTGTATTCGCCGTTGCAAATGGCTGCCGATTTGCCCGAAAACTACGAACGCTACCTCGATGCGTTTCAATTTATCAAAGACGTCGCCGTCGATTGGCAAGACTCGAAGTATTTGGAGGCTGAGCCGGGCGATTACCTCACCGTGGCTCGTAAAGAGAAAAATGGCGAACGTTGGTTTTTGGGCGCCATCACCGATGAAAACGCACGAACAAGTACGATCAAATTAGATTTCTTAACCCCCGGCCAAAAATACAAAGCCATTCTCTACCAGGATGCCAAAGACGCCGATTGGAAAACCAACCCCAAGGCTTATGAAATCAAAACCATGACGGTAACCGCCAAATCCAAATTGCCCTTGCGTTTGGCTCCCGGCGGGGGAACCGCAGTGAGTTTTGAACCTATTCCGTAAGGTTCAGGAGCTTTTCCGGCTATCCACTGCAAGCCGCGCTCGTTCCGGCTTTTTTGACCGCCAAAGTCCGTGAGCTCCCAAAGTCGCTACGGCCGATGGGTCAACAATAGCCGTCCCCACGCGCGGGCTTTCCGTTGCTATCCGGGCTAGGGGAATTGCTTTTCATAATAATTCAATATCTTTAAAACCTAAACCAAAAATCAACCCTTATGCGTAGTCCTTCTACTCAAACCAATTGGGCGCAGTTTGTGCCTCTTGCCAGTGTCTTCTTTTTCTGGGGATTCGTAGCGGCGAGTAACGATATTTTAATTCCCGTTTTTAAAAATGCTTTTACCCTCGAAAACTGGCAGAGTCAGCTGGTATCTGTTGCGTTTTACATTGCCTACACCGTAGGATCGATCGTTTACCTCTTGATTTCGTATGTTACGGGAGGCGATGTCATCAACCGCATTGGATATAAAAATGCCTTAGCCTTGGGGTTAACCATTTCGGCGTTGGGCACCTTGTTGTTTTACCCTGCCGCCAATACAAAATCGTTTCCCTTAATGCTAACCGGCTTGTTTGTGGTGGCGTTCGGATTTTCATTACAACAAACCGTGGCCAATCCGTTGGCGATTGCATTGGGACCTTTGCATACAGGTTCGCAACGGCTTACGATGGCCGGTGGGATAAATAATTTAGGGACGACTATCGGACCCTTATTGGTGAGTTTTGCCATCTTTGGAGCACCTACCGCTAAAGAAGCGACTATGGATATCGAAAGTGTGAAAATTCCCTATTTGGTGCTAGGTGCTGCCTTTTTACTAGTAGCTTTATTGCTAAAGTTATCGAGCATTCCCGACCGCCCTGCGGCTGTGGTTGAGGAAGAAATTACGGTGAGTACTTCGCCACGTAATTCGGCGTTGCATTACCCGCAATTGGTGCTTGGCATGATTGCTATTTTTGTCTATGTAGGGGTTGAAGTATCAACGGCGAGTAATTTGCCCGCTTATATGGAAAAGGATTTGGGATTTAAAACACAAGATATTGCCCCTTATATTTCATTGTATTGGGCAAGTTTAATGATTGGCCGTTGGACAGGCGCCGTAGAGGCTTTTACCGAGAATATGAATCTGCGGCAAGTGTTGCGTTTTATCGCGCCTTATTTGGCTTTTGGAGTGTTTTTAGGCGTCAACCGTTTGATGAATCACGATTTGACGCCCTTCTATATTTACGGTGCTGTGATTTTAGTATTAATTGTTGCCGATATCGCTAGTAAAGGAAATCCCGCGCGGATGTTGTTTATTTTCTCCCTACTTGGGATTACGGCTTTGGCCATTGGAATGGTTACCCGCGGTATGGTTTCGGTGTATGCTTTTACTTCGGTAGGATTGTTTTGCAGTACGTTGTGGCCCTGTATTTTTACCTTGGCGATTAGCGGTTTGGGCAAACATACCTCGCAAGGCAGTAGTTTTTTGATTATGATGATTATGGGCGGTGGCTTGGTGAGTTTGTTGCAAGGGTATTTGGCCGATGTAGTTTCCATCCACGCGAGTTATATCGTCGGAGTAGGGTGTTTTGCTTACTTAGCGTTCTATGCATGGCAAGTCACCCGTATTCTGAAAAAGCAAGGCATTACTTTTGATACAACGGTGCGCAGTGGTCATTAATTAACGGAATTATTAATCCAAAAAACTCCGAAGGAACTGGGTTCTTTCGGAGTTTTGTCGTTGCTACACTAGCCCTGATAGAAGCTGGCTACCCCGCCGGACGAAGGGAGGCGTGTAGCGCGGATAGCAGGACTACGGTGGTGGCGCGCAGAGGGTTACTTGCTCCAATCAATGTTACGCGAATAGAACATGACTGCCGCGAGGATGGCAAACAGGCCGATACTGCCTACCAGCAAGGCGTAATCTTCGAGTTGGATAATCACAAAAAGGAAGGCGTAGATAAGCGATAAGGCGCCTCCGATGAGCATGGGGAATTTTCGGTTTTGGAGGATGGAATAGGCGTAGAGCGTTATCATGCTCACGATGGCGGTGCCTGCAATGGCGTAGGCAAGAGTGAAACTGCTGTGTTCGGTAATGGAGATGAGCAAGGCATAAAAGAGGACTAGTGCAATACCAATCATGCTGTATTGAAAGATGTGGATGTTGATTTTGCTCATCGTTTGAATGAGGAAGAAGACCAAAAAGGTGAGACCGATGACGAGGAACCCGTATTTGGAGGCCCGTTCGTTTTGTTGGTATTCGTCGACGGGGGTAATCAGGTCGACTTTGTAGGCGTATTTGCTCAAGTCGGGTAAGGAGCCAAACTGCTGTTGGTTGAACGGACGGTTGAAGTAGAGTATGTTCCATTGCGCTTTGAACCCTTGAGGCGACACGGTTTGGGTTCCTGGTAAAAAATAGCCCGAAAAACTAGGAGAATGCCAATCACTATTTACGGTGGCTTGGGTCGTTTTACCAACAGGAACAAAACTGAGGGCGTGACTTCCGTTGTACTTCAATTGCATTTTGAAGGTTTGTCCCGCGAGCATTGCAATGGGTAGCCGAGCGCTTTCGAGGGTTGCCATAGAATCGTTGGGTTTGTCACTTGCAGTGGGTTCAAACGCGTATTTTTGACCGTTGATTCCTATTTTCACTTCACTATTGATACTGCTTACATTGGTGGTTCGGAATACGATTTGGCTTTCCTCCCAGCGAATGTTTTCTTCGGGAATTTGTAGCGACTTAAAATCGGGGTTTGAAAACCGACCTTCAAAGGTGATAGTTGCCGAAAAGACATTGGCTCTGTAGATACTTCGTTTGAGGGTACGCGCCATTTTTACCTCGGTGTCGGTAGCGAGTTTGTCGGGAAAAAAGTAAGCCGTTTGCAGTTGTTTTGTCGTGTTGTCGTAATACGGTACTTTGAGTAGGGGACCGTAGCAAAAGACTTCGCCGCCCCATTTGGCAGTCGTTTCGGTAATGACTTCTTGTTTTCGTTGGCTTCGTTCGGTGATGAGGTCTTGCACAAAGAAAAGCGGGATGAGAAGAACGAGGGTAAGAAATCCGACCATCATCATTTTGGCGGTGTTGGTTTGAAAGAAAGTTTTCATTTCGTGATCTTGGTGTTCCATAATAGACATGTTTTATAATGAATTAATAATGATTTTTAGATAGACAAATGCGATGGGAATATTGGCCAATACGAGGAGTATTTTGATGCCATAATAGTCCCTGTGGTTGTGTAAGCGAACGCATTGGTAAAGCAGGTTGCCGAGCACGACTAGGTTGATTGCTAGGGCCAAGAGCACATAGTAAAAGCCGGCCAAGAGCACATATTCATGCTTGGTGGTTAAAAAGGCGAACAGTAAAAAGGTTCCGAGTAAAAAGGAGGCGATGGCAATTTGCGTGGAGCGCTGTCCGGTAGCGCTTTGGTATTGTTTTCGGGTCATCGGGTATGTGTTTGAATGAGAAAATAAAGCAAGAGGTAACAGCCCATTACGGGAATATTGAGGCATAAAATGCCCCCGTCTTTCAGACTTTGCCTTCGGTTTTCGGGTGCGTATATCGCATCATGAATCACGGCTATGAACGCCATGCCGTTGATAAGCACAGTAAAAAGCGTGAATAAAAATCCGAGGAAGACCACAAGGTCATGTCGGGTAATCACATAGCCATAGCAAAGAATGGTTTCGCCCCAAAAGGTAAGTAAGGCGATTTTTTGATACAGGGTATAGGCTTTCATGGTTGTATGTTAAACGTTTTTCGAAAGTCGGCAATAGGATAGGGAAGGAGCGGGAGAAAGTTGAGGTCATAAAACCGATGCGCTTGTTTTCCTTTGCGGTAGGTTTGGTAAAAATGACCCCATTGAAATGGGTAAAACACCACTCCTGTACCCATCACTAAAAACAGAAAAGGACTTCGTTTCCCATTGCCTAATAAATAAAACTGCATGGTGATTTCATCCAATACAGTACCTCCTGTTTGGGTGAGTACATGAAAAATGTCGTGTTCCTCTAGGGTAGGTTGTATTTCAAAATGGTGCTGACAAAGGAAGCAACCCAGATGAAACCCCAAACTCTCTTCGGGCAATCGTAAAAGTTCTTGAAGCGTGAGATTCCAGGCTTCTTTTTGTTTAAAAATCCATTGATAGGGCACTTTTACAGTGCGGTACATCCATTCAATAAACAACTCTCTCATAATAAAAGTACTTTGAATTTCAAAGCATAAGTGTAAAAAAATAGGTTACGACTTTTGTATTAATTTTTCCAGGGCTTCAATATGGTTTTTGAAGGCTGTTTTACCGGCGGTTGTGGCCAAATAGCGTGTATTGGGTTTTTTACCGATGAATTGTTTTTCTACTTCGATATAGGCTTCAGCTTCTAGGGCTTTGATATGCGAAGCCAGATTGCCGTCGGTAACGCCGAGCAGTTCTTTCAACGTAGTGAAGTCCACACGGTCATTCACCATCAGTACCGACATGATGCCCAGTCGAATGCGATGGTCAAAGGCTTTGTTGATATTTTCAAGTAGGGATTTCACTGGTGCGGTAAAATTACAATTAATTTCGGTCGTATTTCACATACATCATGGCGCCATAGAGGACGTGGCAAACGCCAAATCCTAGGGTCCAAAAGATCAAATCGGAATCATTGAAATACGCCGCCATCAATCCTAAGATGATTTGCGTTACACCCAAATAACGCACATCACGGAAGGTGTATTTCGACGCATTGACACAGCCCATGCCGTAAAATAAGAGCATCATCGGGGCAATCAATTCGTAGTAGCTTTTAAAGAGAAGAATAATCACCAAGAGTCCACCGGTTACTAATGGAATACTGAAATTAATCAGCAGTCGTCGCGACGATGCATTCCAAAGTGTTTCCCCCATTTTTTTAGCTTTACGGGCACTCAGCACTAT
Organism: Flavobacterium sp.; assembly: GCF_027482425.1. Taxonomy (GTDB): domain Bacteria; phylum Bacteroidota; class Bacteroidia; order Flavobacteriales; family Flavobacteriaceae; genus Flavobacterium. Next base: position 3,584 of record NZ_JAIXWA010000030.1, on the reverse strand, counting down.
TCCCGTTCCCATTGAAGCCAAAATTATTACCGCTGCCAATCCGATCAATTGTAACGACAATGCATCCATGGGGAAGCCGTTTTCTGAACGCGATTGGGTGTAATCGACTACGTGATGGATATGCAATAGGTAATGGGCAATGCCAGCACCGGCCAAAGCATACAATCCCGCCAATACGCCCGATAGGCCACTAAGCGATAAGGTTTGTGACGATTTGGACATCATTTCTTTGATATCCTTTAGGTCTTTTAAATATTCATTCGTCTCCATAAAAAGTACTTTGATATACAAAGTAAAGTAATATTTATTTTTTAGACAAACTATTTTTCGATTATTTTTGAGAAAAATACAGTTCCCATGAAATGCAGACTTTCACTAATCCTTTTATTGGTTTTTCAATCGTTTTTTGCGCAATCGGATGCCCAAATGCTCGACCGAATTCACCGTTCAGTGCTCACGCAAGGGCAGTGCTATTTTTGGTTGGAGCATTTGTCCAATACCATTGGCGCGCGTTTATCGGGTTCGGAAGGAGCGGCTAATGGGGTGGTGTATACCAAAGCCCAACTCGATCAATTGGGACTCGATCGCGTCTACTTGCAAGAGGTGATGGTGCCCAAATGGGAGCGAGGGGAGAAGGAAATTGCGTATGTACAACTGGGGAAAAAGCGTTTAGACCTTTCCATTTGTGCTTTAGGGATGTCGGTAGCTACCCCCAAGAACGGGTTAGAAGCCGAGGTCATTGAGGTGAAATCCCTTGACGAATTGAAAGCCTTGGGTGCGGAGAAAGTTCGTGGAAAACTCGTTTTTTTCAACCGACCCATGGATCCTGAGCACGTTGAAACCTTTCGCGCTTACGGCGGTTGTGTCGATCAACGTTCTTCAGGGGCTCGTGAAGCTGGTAAATTAGGAGCCGTAGGTGTGTTGGTTCGTTCAATGAACTTACGTCTTGACGATCTTCCCCACACGGGAATGACCAATTATGGAGATACGCCTGAGTCGCAGCGCATTCCAGCCGCGGCAGTGAGTACCTTGGATGCGAATGCGTTAAGTGAAGCCCTGCAAACTCATCCCAACGCCAAAATCTATTTTCGTCAAACCTGTCGCTATTTAGGGGAGGTTCTTTCACATAATGTAGTTGGAGAGATTAAAGGGACTACCTATCCAGATAAAATTATTTTGGTCGGTGGGCATTTGGACTCGTGGGACTTGGGCGATGGTTCGCATGATGACGGCGCTGGCTGTGTGCAAAGTATGGAAGTATTGGCACTGTTCAAACGTCTTGGATACCGTCCGAAACACACTATCCGTGCAGTTTTATTTATGAATGAAGAAAATGGCGTGAAAGGTGGATTACAATACGAAGCCGAATCTAAACGGTTGGGTGAGCAACATATTTTTGCTTTGGAGAGTGATGCGGGAGGATTTGCGCCACGCGGGTTTTCGTTTGAAATTGATGCCACCAATATGGAGCAAGTACAACAATGGAAACCGTTGTTTGAACCGTATCTTCTGCATTTATTTCGTCAAGGGCATTCGGGAGTTGATATCGGTCCGCTTCAGTCCCCAAAAATAGTTAAAGCGGGATTGCAACCGGATTCTCAACGCTATTTTGACCACCATCATGCGGCCAAAGATACCTTCGATGCCGTGAACAAACGTGAGTTGGAGTTAGGAGCTGCTGCTATGGCTTCTTTGGTGTATTTGTTTGATCAATACGGTATTCGCTAATGCAACCCGCTCATGATTATGTAATGCGTCAACCCGAAGCATTTCGGGCGGTTTTGATGCATTGTATGGCGACAATTGAGGCGGTTATTCCCACCGTTGAGTTGCGCTATCGCTATGCTATTCCTTTTTATTATTACCACGATAAACCCTTTTGTTACCTCAATGCAAGCCACAAAAAAGGCTATGTCGACCTTGGATTTTATAGAGGTTTTCAATTGAAAACACATCAAGAGTTCTTGGTGGGTGCCAATCGTACTATGGTCAAATCGCTCCAATTTACAACTGTCGATACTCTTGATCAAAGGGTATTTGAAGCAGTACTTTTAGAAGCCAAGACATTGTATGAATAGGGCGTGAAATTTTGGGAAGTCCATTTACATCACGTATAAATGGTCATAAGTTTTATGGTTTGCAATAATTCCCATATTTCTATTTCTCTATTATTTTAGATTTTAGCGTTCACTTAGTAATCTGTTAGTAGTTCCTGTCGAAAAAGTAATAGAATAAAAAAAAAGGAGATTCTTTGCGAATCTCCTTTTTAGTTTGAGGGTGTAAATTGAATTATTTTACTTCACGATTTACATATACCCATCCTGTTTTGGTCGCAACACCATCACGCTCAATTACGTAATAGTAGGTTCCATCAGGAAGTTCATTTTCGTTATCCGACTGACCACTCCATTGGTTGGTATAGTTGGAACGTGAGTATACTTTAGTACCGTAACGGTTGTAAATGCTCAATTGTTTTACATTCAATCCCGTAAGATCAAAGCTGTCATTCAAACCATCGCCGTTTGGTGAGATACCTCTTGGGATAGCACATGTAATTTCGTTTGCGGTAAAGGATTGTGTTGTCGTACAAGATGATGTTCCATTTCCTACGGTTACGGTTACCGTATAGGTTCCAGAAGCTGTTACATTTAAGGTAGCTCCTGTTCCTACAGTTGCTCCCGATGCATTCGTCCATGTATATGTTGCACTTCCAAAATTACCAGAAACAACTTCCAAGACATAAATACTGCCTTCACATCCCCCTTCAATTGCAAAGGTTGGAGCTGGAGTAATGGTGATGTCAAAACTTTCTTGATCGGTACAACTTCCATTTTGTGCAAAAACATAAAGGTTTGTACTTGCACTGACAACAGCACCAGTATTTAACATCGTACCTGTACCATTCTGACCTGTGTAGTAGTTTCCTACGGCCAACGCAGGAAGCGTATACGAATCACAAGCAAACACATCGTTGATTGGCAATACATCGGGTGTTGCCACTACAGTAACCGTAATTGAAGACGTAGTAGCACACTGTCCTGTATCGGGTGTAAAGTTGGATGTAAATGTACCTGCCGTTGAAGTAGATATTGTAGCAGGATTCCAAGTACCGTTCACCCCATTGGTGGATTGTGTCGGTAAGGTAATCGTAGCGCTACCGGTACATACAGGAGCAATAGCTGCAAATGTTGGTACCGTTGGAGCTGTAATTGTAACAGTCAACGTCGTACTTACAGCACATTGGCCAGCATTCGGTGTAAAGGTTACCGTTTGTGTTCCGACAACCGATGTATTAATAGCTGCCGACCATGTTCCTGTAATTCCGTTATCGGAAGTTGTTGGTAACGCTGGTGCAGAACTATTTTGACACAATGGTGCAATGGCAGTAAATGTGGGAATAATAGAAGGTGCCGTAATCGAAACTTGAAGTGTCGTAGGCACTGCACATTGCGCTGCATTAGGAATGAATGTGAATGTAAACGTACCCACTACACTAGTATCAATTGTTGCTGGATTCCAAGTTCCCGTAATTCCATTTGTATCAGCAGCTGGAAGAGTACCAGGTGTTAACCCTTGACAAATTG
>NZ_JAIXWA010000057.1 GCF_027482425.1 Flavobacterium sp. | reverse complement strand
TAATAGGCAATCGATTTTCCATTGCAATTTCTTGGGCACGTAAGTTTTTCTTTCCTGTAATTGGGAACCAAGCTCCAGCTTTTACGGTAGCATCATTGGCAACAACCATACATTGCTTCCCGTGTATGTATCCAATTTTTACTACTACACCTCCCGAGGGACAGCCACCATGTTCGGCATACATACCCTCGCCAACAAAAGCTCCAATTTCAATGCTATGCGATTCACGATCAAAGATATAGTCAATTCGTTCACGAGCTGTCATTTTACCTTCCGCATGTAATTTTTCAATACGCTTTTCGCCACCGCCCAATTTAACTTTTGACAAGCGCTGTTTCAGCTCGGAAAGTAGTAACTTATTGTGATCTTCGTTTTTGTTAAAGTTCAGGTCCATGGGGTTTATTTTTTGCGTCGCTAAAGTACGAAAACGATTGAAATCTGACTACTCACTGAAAATGTTCTATATTAATTTATTGTAAAAAAATAACGGGGACTTGTTTTTTTGTTAATATTAGCTTAACATTGAAACTCTAATTTTGAACCGTAAAAATCAATAAAATATGACACTCAACAGTATATTTCAATTCTTAGTACCGAAAGATAAAAAATTCTTCCCATTATTTGAACAAGCCTCTAAAAATTTGACTTTAATGGCGAGTACTTTGCATGATGCCGTCAATGCACCAAAAGCAGAACGAGAAGAATTATTTAGTAAGGTTGAGGAATTGGAAGCTATTATTGAAGATATCGCTCATAAAACCCATTTAGAATTAAGTCGTAATTTTATAACTCCTTTCGATCGTGAAGATATTCATGCATTAATCAAGTCTATTGACAATGTAGCTGATAATATGCATGGAGGTGCCAGTCGTATTCGTTTGTATCAAGTCGATAAAATTACCAAATCTATTCGAAAGTTAACCGAAATCAATTTGGAAGCATGTCAGTTGATAGAAGTAGGTATTAAAGAATTAAAAGATCTTAAAAATCCTAAGGCAATTAAAGATACGTGTAAAAAGATTAATCGTTTAGAGAGTAAGGCGGATGCTGTTTTTGACAAAGCGGTTGCCGATATTTTTGAAAATGAAACCGATGTTAAAAACATCATCAAATACAAAGAGGTATTGTCTTCGTTGGAAATGGCTTCCGATAAGTGTAAAAGTGTTTCCAATGTAATGGAACAAATTTCCGTGAAACACTCTTAATTGCTGGATTCATGGAATTTACCTTATTAATTCTCATCATCTTTCTGGCACTTGCCTTTGATTACATCAATGGGTTCCACGATGCAGCCAATTCGATTGCCACCATTGTTGCCACCAAAGTTTTGACTCCGTTTCAAGCGGTGCTTTGGGCTGCCTTTTTCAATTTTTTGGCCTATTGGGTTTTTGGTTTTGGAGTAGCCGATACGGTGGCTAAAACAGCCCAAACCAGTAGTTTGGATTTAACAGTACTTTTAGCAGGTATTTTAGCAGCTATTGTTTGGAACTTGCTAACTTGGTGGAAAGGAATTCCTTCCTCATCATCACACACTTTAATTGGTGGTTTTGCAGGCGCTGCGATTGCGCATGGATTTTCTGGGAAGGTAGTTGATTTAGAGCATGCGGGATGGAATATAGTTTCATGGTATAAATATAAAGAAGGGGATTTGCTTCCGAGTGGGGTGTTAATTGTTATTTGTTTTATCGTCTTAGCACCCTTAGTGGGGATGTTTATTTCTTACTGTCTGTCCTTATGGATGATGTATTCGTCAAAAAAAGCTATCGGTCCCAAAATATTTACCGTAGCCTTAATGCTTTTGGTTTTTTGGTTTTTATCTACCGTAATGATTGGATATGAGTCAATAGAAAAACCCCGTTTTGAAAGTCATTTCTGGTCGGTAGTGACCGAACCGCATAACATCAAATGGTTATTGGTGGCTGTCATTTTCTATAGTTTAGCCATTTTTAACCTTGTTTTTAGTACGTATTCTGCGGCCAAAGCAGAGTCGGTATTGAAAAAAATGCAGTTGCTATCTTCTGCTGCATTTAGTTTGGGGCACGGCGGTAATGACTCGCAAAAGGTAATGGGAATTATTGCGGCTGCGGTGGCAGTATATTTAAACACGACACATCAAGAGGTATTAACAATGCCCGAGTGGTTGCGTGTGGTATTACCCAATGAAGAAGAAGGCATAAAAAGTAAGATGCCCGACTGGATTCCGCTAACCTGTTACACTGTAATTGCTTTAGGGACTTTGAGGGGGGGTTGGAAAATTGTAAAAACGATGGGGTCCAAAATCACCAAAGTAAATGCATTTGAAGGAGTAGTTGCAGAGTCAGCAGGAGCTCTAACCTTGTTTTCAACTGAACATTTTAAAATACCGGTTTCCACAACCCACACCATTACCGGTTCGATTATCGGAGTAGGAGTAACCAAACGTATTTCCGCCGTTCGTTGGGGAGTCACTGTTAATTTACTCTGGGCATGGATATTAACTATACCAGTATCGGCTATTATGGCTGCCCTTTTCTATTACTTAGTTAATTTGATTTTATAAAGAAACAAGTCGCCTAGTACGGTGACTTTTTTTTGCTTCATGTTTGAATTTCTTTCTAACTTGTAGGCCAATAGATTATTTTATGGGAATGCAATTTAGATCGTACTTATTTCTTGTTTTTATTTTTATTTCTGCCAGTGGTTGGGCACAACCCGTTTTGGAAAAAAATAAAAGTGATAACGACTTAAAATTATCCACATTACCGTATTATAGTTTTGGAAAAGGATTAGGTCTTACAGCCCCCGACAGTTTGTTTCAAATGAATTTGCGTTTCCGGATTCAAAACCGGGCCACCTATATTAAAAATGAATTTGAAGAAGGAGGATATGATTGGCAGATTCGTCGGTTACGCCTTCGTTTTGATGGTTTTGTGGGAAGTCCAAAGTTCTTATACGTCATTCAATTATCATTTGCTCCGGGTGATACAGGCGAAATTCGAGAAGGGGATAATTATAATATAATCCGGGATGCAGTGATTACGTATCGTCCCAATCCGCAGTGGAATTTTAGTTTTGGTCAGACGAAATTGCCCGGAAACCGGCAACGTATTAATTCTTCTGGGGCGCTTCAATTAACCGATCGATCGATTAATAATGCGCGTTTTAATATTGACCGCGATTTCGGATTTCAAGTTCACCATCTTAATCAGCGCAGTAATCAGTTTTCGTATAATCTCAAAGCCGCTTTGTCAACGGGAGAGGGTCGAAATACAACCAACGGACCCGATAGTGGATTGGCGCTAACAGGAAAAGTAGAATTGATGCCGCTGGGTGCTTTTTCAAAAGATGGTGTTTATTTTGAAGGCGATTTAATTCGGGAGGCCAAACCCAAATTCTTTTTCTCCGCTGCATTTCAGCAAAATAATAGTGCTCAACGTACTCAGGGTCAACTCGGTGACGATTTGTTTCAAGCAAGAACTTTGAAATCGGTTTTGCTTGACGGCATGTTTAAATACAAAGGATTTGCGGCAATGGCCACCTATATGTCTCGATCTTCAACGAGAAATGCAATTACAGTAAACCCTCTTGATCCCACGCAAACACGGTTTGTGTATGTTGGCAGTGGATTTGACTATCAATGCAGTTATCTAACCCCGTCTAATTACGAGTTTATTGTTCGGTATTCGACCCAAAAAGTCGGAGCAGACATTGTAAATCTCGCGCCCGACACTCAAGAATATACATTGGGACTTACCAAATATGTTTGGGAACATGCCTTCAAAATTCAAGCTGAAGTTACCTACGATCGCCTACAGTTTACGCAAAGCAGTGAGCAAAACAATTGGTATGTTCGATTTCAAATCGAAATGGGGATATAGTTTGCATTAATAAAAAAAACGGCCTATTTCTAGACCGTCTCATTTATTTTAAGTTTCTTTTTGTCCCATCATCATCAAATACGCTTTTAAGAACGCGTCGATTTCTCCATTCATTACGGCATCGACATCGCTTGTTTCTTGTCCCGTGCGCACATCCTTCACAAGTTTGTAGGGATGCATGACATAATTTCGAATTTGCGAACCCCATTCAATTTTCATTTTTCCTGCTTCAATATCAGCGCGCTGTTCCATGCGTTTTTTTAACTCGATTTCATACAATTGCGAGCGTAACATTTGCATGGCTCGTTCACGATTATCGTGTTGAGAACGCGTCTCAGAACACTGAATTTGGATTCCAGTAGGTTTGTGAAGTAATTGAACTTTGGTTTCCACTTTATTGACATTTTGACCGCCAGCCCCACTAGAACGTGCGGTAGTAATCTCTATATCGGCAGGGCTAATTGCAATCTCTATCGTGTCGTCAACCAAAGGATATACATAAACCGATGCAAAGGAAGTATGACGTTTGGCATTGCTATCAAAAGGAGAAATGCGAACCAAACGATGTACCCCGTTTTCACCCTTTAAATATCCAAATGCAAAATCGCCCTCAAATTCAAGGGTTACCGTTTTTATTCCGGCCACATCGCCTTCTTGAAAATTCAGTTCTTTGATTTTATACCCTTGCTTTTCTCCCCACATCAAGTACATGCGCATAAGTAATGAGGCCCAATCACAACTCTCAGTACCGCCAGCGCCTGCTGTGATTTGCAACACGGCACTCATCGAATCCCCTTCATCCGAAAGCATGTTTCGGAACTCTAGGTCTTCAATTTGGTTTAATGTCAACGTATACTGAGTATCCAATTCTTCTTCGGAGGCATCGCCATCTTTGAAAAATTCATAGGTAATTTGAAGTTCCTCGGCAAGATTTTCGGCCTTGGCAAAATCTTCGACCCACTTTTTCTTGGAACGTAAATTCCGAACGATTACTTCGGCTTGTTTGGCATTGTTCCAAAAGTCTGGCGCAAAGGTTTTCTCTTCTTCATTGGAGATTTCGATCAATTTGGCATCAATGTCAAAGATACCTCCTCAACGCACCAAGGCGTTCTACAATACCTTTGATTTGTTCGGTATTTGTCATAAATTAATGTAGTTTTGTAGTTGCAAAAGTAAAGCATTGTTCTCGGATATGGAAATTAATTTAGTCAGCGATACCGTAACCAAACCTACCCAAGAAATGTTGCAATGCATGTTTCGGGCCAAAGTAGGAGATGATGTCTATAAACAAGACCCATCGGTTAATGAATTGGAGGAAGCTATAGCGCATCTTTTTGGTATGGAGGCGGCATTATTTTTTCCGAGTGGGACCATGGCCAATCAAACGGCGATTAAATTGCATACCCAACCAGGGGAGCAAGTCATTTGCGATAAATATTCTCATATTTATCATTACGAAGGTGGAGGAGCTTCTTTTAACAGTGGCGTTTCTTGCTGTCTCGTCGATGGAACCAGAGGAATGATTACGGCAGAGCAAGTACGTGCCTCTATCAATGATCCAGAATTTTATCATGCGCCAAAAACAGCGTTAGTAAGTATTGAAAACACGACCAATAAAGGGGGTGGTGCATGTTATGAAGTACTTGAATTAAAGCGTATTAAACAAGTTTGTGTCGAGCATAACTTGAAATACCATTTGGACGGAGCCCGTCTTTGGAATGCCTTGGTGGCCAAGAAACAACATCCTAAACAATTTGGGGAGTTATTTGATACCATTTCGGTCTGTTTATCTAAAGGTTTAGGTGCCCCAGTGGGATCTCTTTTGCTTGGAACGAAAGCCGATATGAAAAGAGCACTTCGCATTCGCAAAATCTTCGGAGGCGGGATGCGTCAAGCGGGGTATTTGGCAGCGGCGGGAATGTATGCCTTACAAAATCATATTTTACGTTTGGAAGAAGACCACAAACGCGCGCAAGAACTCGGGGCTCTATTGGCCACTTTACCTTGGGTAGCAAAAGTCGAACCGATTGAAACCAATATCATTATTTTTTCCGTTCGCCCTTCACTGGATGAGCAATGGGTGATTGACAAACTCAAACAGAAAAACATCCATATCAGTTCAATGGGGCCTGGAAAACTTCGAATGGTAACTCATTTAGACTACAAACAGGTGATGCATAGCTATGTGATGGAGCATTTAGCTAAACTTATATTTTAGCAAAAACTACTTTTCCTAAAGTTAGTAGTCCAATGCCAAGAATCAAAAATAAAGCGATTTGTTTAAATCGATTTTGATCGATAGAGCGCAATAATAATTTTCCAATACCCGATCCGAGTAAACTAATTCCAATTAAAACGGGAATCGCATAAATGATGTCTAGGGTCACATAACCATTTTTTGCATAGATGACTGTTCGCGAGGTATCTATCATTAAATCAATAGTGGCAGAAGTAGCAATAAATACATTTTTTTCAAGATTAAAAGCGGCCATAGTCAGCCCGCGAATCGCACCACCTGTTCCCATTAAACCCGCTGAAAACCCCGAAAGTACACCACCAAGGACTGCGTTTTTGGTCGTTGGTAGAAGTACTTTTTTAGGTTCAATAATGAAAAACAAACTGAAAAGCGTCAGAAATATCCCTAAGATTAGTTCCAAAATCTGAGAAGACATATGAGGAGTGAGGAGTCCACCAATCAATACAAACAATACAGAGGGTATCCCCATGGTGAGTAAAAGGTTTCGATTGAATCCTTTTCTGAAAAGTACAATTTTGGTGATGTTACTTGCTAAATGCAAGACCGCAGTAAGTCCCAACACATGGTGAAAATCAAAATAAAAATTAGCAATGGGAACAAAGAACACCGAAGAGCCGAAGCCTCCAATAGTACCCACAATTTCTGCCAGCAACGTGAGGAATATAAAACCAATGTCCCAACGCATGTTACCGGAATAAATTCATTCCTGGAATGTTCGGAAGCCCCTCTTTGGTAACCGCTCCCAATTCGGCTTCTTGAATTTGCCCTGCACGCTCAATCGCTTTATTTATTACCGCAATTAAGTAATCTTCTAGCATCTCTCTGTCTTTCAAAAGTTCCTCAGCAATCGTTATGGAGCGAATTGTTCGGTTGGCATTGCAGGTCACTTCAAGCAACCCATCACTGCTTTTTTCATCAATATAAACAGTGGTTAAGCGCTGCTTTGTTTCCTCAATTTTTTGCTGGGTTTCTTGCAATTTTCCCATCATTCCTTTTAAATCACCAAACATATTTTTTTACTTTATTTTATACAAATGTACATAATAAACTTGTTAAAGAATTGGTTGAAAATTTAAGTTTTTCATTCAACATAGCCCGTATTCGCGGTGTATCTTTGCAAAAATTAGTTAAATATTTATGTCCACATTTCAGCCCCCAAAAGCGAAAAAAAATCCCTGTCGCCTTTTTCACCATGGCCACGAACGTATGGATGATTATTTTTGGTTGTATGACCGAGAAAATCCTGAAGTTATTGCGTATTTAGAACAAGAAAATGCCTATTATCAAGCAGCTACGGCGCATACCAAAGATTTGCAAGAGGCCTTGTTTGTAGAAATGAAAAGTCGCATTAAAGAGGAGGACAGTTCGGTTCCTTATTTTTATAATGGGTATTACTATATCACGCGTTTTGAAAAAGGGGGTGATTATCCAATTTATACCCGACGAAAAGGAAGTATGGAAGCTCCAGAATGCCTTCTTTTTGATGCCAACGAAATGGCTAAAGGGCACTCGTATTTTCATTTAACCGGTTTGTCTATCAGTGATGACAATGTTTGGATATCATTTGGAGTGGATATCGTTTCGCGTCGAAAATACAGTATACAAATAAAAAATCTTGAAACGGGTGATATTTTACCTTATGCCATAGAGGACACTACGGGTGGCGCAGTTTGGTCAACGGATGGAAAGTATTTGTTTTACAGTCGTAAAGACCCCAAAACATTGCGTGCGGACAGTATTTATAGGCATACTTTAGGTACTGATCCAGCCAATGACGTCAAGGTTTATTATGAAGCCGATGCTACTTTTGACGTGTCCGTATTTAAATCCAAATCACGCGAATACATCATGATTGCCTCCGAAAGTACGCTCACATCAGAGTATCGGTTTATAAAAGCTGATCAACCCACAACAGATTTCCAGCTTTTTCAACCGCGCCTTCGGGGAATTGAGTATTCGGTTTCGCATTACGATTCACATTTTTACATTCTCACGAATAAAGATGAGGCGACTAATTTTAAATTAATGAAGACGGAAGTCGCCCACACAACAATATCCCATTGGGTTGATGTGTTGCCGCATCGGGAGGATGTTTTGTTGGAAAGCATTGATATTTTTAGTGATTTTTTGGTGGTGTCCGAACGGTTTAATGGGTTGAATGCGCTTCGAATAATGCGTTGGGACGGCACTATGGATGAATACCTTCCATTTACCTCTGAAACCTTTACAGCGTATACTACGACCAATGTCGATTTTGACACCCCATGGCTTCGATATGCGTACCAATCCTTGGCTACTCCAGCCTCGGTAATTGAATTCAATATGGTTACCCGTGAACAACGTATATTGAAGGAGCAAGAAGTGTTGGGTGGTAATTTTGATAAGAATAATTATATTGAAGAGCGTATTTGGGCGACTGCTAATGACGGTGTCCAGGTGCCTATTTCTTTGGTGTATAAAAAAGAACTCCAAAAAAATCAATCCAATCCACTATTGCTTTACGGCTATGGTTCGTATGGTGTTACGCTAGAACCTTATTTTTCAACCACTCGGTTAAGTCTTTTAGACCGAGGTTTTGTGTATGCTATAGCGCATGTGCGTGGGGGAGAGGATTTGGGCCGTCGATGGTATGAAACGGGTAAGTTATTGGAGAAACGAAATTCGTTTACCGATTTCATCGATTGTGGGGAATATTTAATCCACGAAGGGTATACCAGCGCGTCGCATTTGTATGCAGAAGGCGGATCTGCGGGTGGTTTATTGGTCGGTGCTGTCGCCAATATGCGCCCCGATTTGTTTCATGGGATTATTGCTCAAGTGCCATTTGTGGATGTAGTTACTACGATGTTGGACGACACAATTCCATTGACGACTGGTGAATATGACGAATGGGGCGATCCCAATGACCAACTTTATTACGAGTATATGTTGTCTTATTCGCCTTATGACAACGTGTGCCGTCAAGATTATCCACATATGTACATTTCAACAGGATTGCATGATTCGCAAGTGCAATATTGGGAACCTGCCAAATGGGTGGCCAAATTGAGGGAGTTGAAAACTGATTCAAATTGTTTGTTTTTGGACACCAATATGGATACAGGACATGGGGGCGCTTCAGGACGTTTTGAGGCGTTAAAAGAGGTGGCAAAAGAGTTCGCCTTTTTACTGGATTTAGAAAAAATTAAAAGTTAGTTTAAAATAATTTACTAAATTTGCAAGGTTTGGGGGCATTCCAAGTTCGTTAAACGAATCTCCTGACGCTAATCTGTTTTTTATGAAAGAAACAATAAAAGCCTACAATAATGTACTCGAATTAATAGGGAATACACCGATTATTCGACTCAATAGGATTGCTGAGCATCTTTCAGGAAATTTCTTTGCTAAGGTTGAAGCGTTCAATCCGGGGCATTCCACCAAAGACCGAATTGCCTTATACATTATTGAAGAAGCCGAACGCCGTGGAATCCTAAAACCAGGCGATACGATTATTGAAACTACTTCAGGAAATACGGGCTTTAGTTTAGCCATGGTTAGCATCATCAAAGGGTATGATTGCATCTTGGCGGTGAGTTCCAAATCCTCTAAAGATAAGATTGACATGTTGCGTTCCATGGGCGCTAAAGTATATGTTTGTCCGGCACACGTATCTGCTGACGATGAGCGCTCCTATTATTCTGTCGCCAAACGTTTGCATGAAGAAACAAAGGGTTCGGTATACATCAATCAATATTTCAACGATTTAAATGTTGATGCGCATTACAAGACTACGGGGCCCGAAATTTGGGAGCAAACGGGTGGTAAGATAACGCACCTTGTTGCATGTAGCGGAACAGGGGGTACCATCTCAGGAACGGCTCGTTTTTTGAAAGAAAAAAATCCTGCGATACGAATTTTAGGGGTTGATGCTTTTGGTTCTGTATTAAAAAAATACCATGAAACTAAGGAATTCGATACTGCGGAGATTTATCCCTACCGTATTGAAGGTTTGGGGAAAAATTTGATTCCTACGGCCACGGACTTTGATATGATTGATAAATTCATGAAAGTGAGTGACGAGGAAAGTGCGCATACAGCACGCGAAATTGCTAAGAAAGAAGGTTTGTTTGTAGGATATACTAGTGGAGCTGCCTTTCAAGCGGTGAAACAATTTGCTGAAGAAGGTGAGTTTACTACCGATAGCAATGTAGTCATTGTATTTCCTGATCACGGTTCTCGCTATATGAGTAAGGTTTTCAGTGACGAATGGATGAGTGAACAAGGGTTCTTTGACAGTATCAATGCAGAAGAAGTTCAAAAAATAGAATTTATAAAGTAAAAAAAATCCGGCTCAAAAACCGGATTTTTTTATGGCATATTTTTTTTCGTTTTCAATCGAATGATATCTTCCAAAACCGCTCTTGATTCATAGTTGACAATTTTTAATTGAATCGTATCTTTTTGAGTGGTATACCCTTCGATCCAATACAATTTACCATCCTCATATTTCACATTACTTTTGTCAAAATCCACATCGCCGTAGGTTAAGGTGTTTTTAATGTCAATGGTATCGATCCAATCTTCGGCGAGTTTCCGGGAGGCTTCTAAACTATATTTTAAAGGCTTTGTTCGAATGTTATTTAATACGCGTTCGTTGGGGAAATAACTGCAACGGGTATCTTTACCTGTTAAGACGAAAGCGACAAATAGGGCTCCAAGTAAAACTCCAAAACTATAGTAGGCGAGGCGTTGATAAAATTTCATAGCGTATTTTTTGCAAAAGTAAAAAAACTCAAGCCGTAACGGTATTAAAAAACAATTAAATTAATGTCACTATCGGGTAAATGAAACCAATCCCCGATGGATTTATTGGTTAAAATCCCATGGTAGTAATACACCCCATTTTTCAATCCTTTACTCAAACGCAACGCATTTTCCATTCCGCCATCTTCAGCGATTTGTAATAAATAAGGCATGATGATGTTACTTATGGAAAGGGAAGCCGTTTTGGAATAACGCGAAGGGATGTTGGGCACGCAATAATGAATGACATCATTTTTTATGAATGTAGGTTTTTCATGGGTAGTAATCTCGGATGTTTCAAAACAGCCTCCCGTATCGATACTTACATCTACGATGACCGCTCCTTTTTTCATCAAATCGACCATTCCTTCAGTTACTACCACTGGACAACGATCTTTACCGCGCATCGCCCCAATCGCCACATCGCAGCGTCGTAAGGCCTTCTGCAAAGCTTTGGGTTCGATGGTAGAAGTGAAAACCCGCTGACTAAGGTTGTTCTGTAAACGACGCAATTTGGTAATTGAATTGTCAAACACTTTGACATTACCACCCAATCCTAAAGCGGTTCTTGCAGCAAACTCTCCTACGGTTCCCGCTCCAATAATGACCACATCGGTAGGAGGAACTCCATTGATATTTCCAAATAAGAGTCCTTTCCCAAAGCTATTGTTGATCATTAACTCGGCGGCAATGAGTATTGAGGCGGTACCAGCAATCTCACTCAACGATTTTACAGCAGGATATGAACCGTCTTCATCTTTGATGTATTCAAAAGCTAATGCTGTAATTTTTTTCTTGGACAATGCCTCAAAGTACTCTTTTTTTCGGGTTTTAATCTGTAAAGCTGAAATTAAAATCGTCCCAGCTTGCATCATTTCAATCTCAACCATGGTAGGCGGTTCCACCTTTAACAGCATGGGACAACTAAAAACTTTTTGGGTGTCGTTGGTGATTTCAGCCCCTGCATCACGGTATTCGTTGTCGGTGTAACTCGAACTTAAGCCTGCGCCAGCTTCCATCATTACGCGATGTCCGTGGGAAGTAAGTGAATTAACCGCGTCGGGAGTGAGACAGATACGACGTTCTTGGTAACTCGTCTCTTTAGGAATTCCAATAAACAATTCCGATTTATGGCGGGCAATTTCTAATTTTTCTTCTTGAGGAATTAATTGTTCCGGACTGAAAGGGGTCAGTGGCATACCGTACTATATTTTCTTCTAAAGTATAAAAAATCTACGAGACCTGCAACGTCAATTTTCTTTTTCCATCGGGGAGCACACTCAAATCAATTCGGGCATGTTGCTCCGGCAAAAGGTTGGGAATTTTTTCTGCCCATTCTATAAAACACCAATGTCCCGAATACAAGTAATCTTCAATCCCAAAGTCGAGCGCTTCCATTTCCGATTTTAAGCGATACATGTCAAAGTGATAAATTTTCTCTCCTTGTTGATTTTCGTATTCATTGACTAGGGCAAAAGTGGGACTGCTCGTGGCATCGGTAACGCCCAATGATTGTGATAAAACCTTGATAAGGGTGGTTTTACCGGCGCCCATAGAGCCATTGAATACGATAACTTTCGAAGGATTTTCGCAAAGTATTTTTTGAGCCACTAGCGCAATTTCATCCAATGAAAAAAGAATTTCCATAGGTTATCTCGGATTTAAAACAATAAAAGGAATAATCATTTCTTCTAACGAAATACCGCCATGTTGGTAGGTATTTCGGTAATAACTAACGTAGTGATTGTAGTTATTTACATAGGCCAAAAATAAATCGTTTTTCGCAAAAATAAACGAGCTACTCATATTAATGGCAGGCAATCCTACTTTTTTGGGGTCTTTGACAACATAGACATCTTTATCTTCGTAGGTGAGACTTCTTCCGGTTTTGTAACGTAAGTTGAGACTGGTGTTTTTGTCGCCTATGACTTTCGATGGATTTTTCACATTGATGGTCCCATGGTCGGTGGTGATGATGAGTTTAAAACCTAATTTTTGGGCTTGTTGAATAATCTCCAAAAGAGGAGAATTTTTAAACCAACTCAATGTCAGTGAGCGGTAGGCTTTATCATCGGAAGCCAGTTCTTTCACCACTTCCATTTCAGTTTTGGCATGCGACAACATATCCACAAAATTGTAGACTACTGCTACCAACTGGTTGTCTTTTAACCCTCGGAAATTTTCGGCTAATTTTTTCCCGGTTTGAAAATTAGTAATCTTAAAATAATCGTGTTTAATGTTTAATCCTAAGCGTTTCAAATGCGCGGTTAAAAATTCGGCTTCAAAATTATTTTTTCCACCTTCGTCGGTGTCATTTTTCCAATACTGTGGAAACTGTTTTTCCATTTCAGAAGGTAAAAGTCCCGAGAACAAGGCATTACGAGCATATTGTGTCGCCGTGGGTAACATCGCAAAATAGGGGAGTTCTTTTTCGACTTTATAGTATATGTTTACCGAAGATTCTATGGCTTTCCATTGGTCATAACGCATATTATCAACTACTATAAATAAAATTGGTTTTTCCTTTTTTACCAATTCGGGCACTACCCATTCTCTAAACACCGTATGTGAAAGAACTGGTTTTTCTGCTTTGGGATCAAACCAATCTTCATAATTTCGTTCAATAAATTTTCCAAATTGAAAATTGGCTTCTTGTTTTTGCGATTCTAGGATGTTGATTAAGTTGGAATCTTCCGTGTGTTCCAACTCTAATTCCCAAAACAACAATTTTTTATACACTTCTACCCAATCGGTATACGAACGCGCCATTCCCATATCCATGCCGATTTTGCGGAATTCTTTTTGATAATCTAAGGTTGTTTTCTCAGAGATGAGACGCGAATGATCCAAGTTTTTCTTTAAACTTAACAGAATCTGATTGGGATTGACGGGTTTTATCAGGTAATCGGCGATTTTAGAACCTATGGCTTCTTCCATGATAAACTCTTCTTCGCTCTTGGTAATCATGATGATAGGAGTGGATGACTTTTTCTCTTTCATTTCGGAAAGCACTTCTAATCCGGAGAGTCCAGGCATATTTTCATCTAAAAAAACCATGTCAAAATTTTCATCTTGAAAAATGTCCAAGGCATCCCGACCATTATTGCAAGTCGTTACTTGGTAGTTTTTTTGTTCAAGGAAAAGGATATGGGGTTTTAGCAAATCAATTTCGTCATCAACCCAAAGTATTTTTATCGAATTCATGTGGTTTTATTTTAGTGCAAGTTACTATACCTAAAACGATAAATCTCGTAAAAATTGTATAAAAAAAGGAGTGATTTTTACTTTAATTAGGCTAACTCCTTTAAAATTAGATTCTTCCCTTTCGTTGAGAAATTAACAATTTTGACTGAGAATTGTATTGTATTTTTCATAATTAATACGCTATTTTTGTGATTTTAGAACCCAAATTAAAAAATGACCCGAATCTTAAATTTTAAAATTAACTTTAAATACGTTTCTGTATTAGTATTTATCTCAGTTATAGCCACTTACTTTATCACCCAACATTTTTTTATTGAAAAAACAAGTGAAACCTCTACTGATGTAGCAAATACGATACAGGTGAAACGATTGGAGGGGTACCGTTTTGTTAAGCCGTTATTGTATGTCGATCAAGTTGAATCTTCGGATTTGGCCTCTATGAAATCAGAAATTGAAAATATCATTCAAGCCTTTCAACAAAAAAATGTATTAAAGTCTGCGTCAGTATATCTCAAGGATTATAATTCCAATGAATGGATAGGAATCAATCTAGAGGAAAAGTATAAGCCCGGTTCGCTTTTAAAAGTACCCGAATTGATTACTTTTTTAAAGATGAATGAAAAAAATCCTGGGGTATTGGATAAAAAGATTCTTTTCAATAAAATTTACAAAGCTGATAAGAAGCCTTTATTTACTTCAAAATCGATAGAATTTGGAAAATCCTATTCGATACGAGAATTGTTGTATTACATGATTGTTTATTCCGACAATAATGCCACCTATCTTTTGAATGAAAACATCGATGTAGAACTATTTAAAAATGTTTTTACTGATTTAGGGTTGTCCGCTCCTGATTGGAATGCCACAGATTATTTTATTACTTCCTACGAAGTTTCCTTGTTTATGCGAGCCTTATATAATGCCTCCTATCTTACGATTAAAGACTCTGAATACGCGGCTTCTTTATTGAGTAAATCCGAGTTTAAGCAAGGTGTTTTAGCAGGGATTCCCTCAAACAATGATTTTTTTCACAAATTTGGAGAAGCGGGTGATGCAATAGAAAAACAGTTGCATGAAACCGTCGTCGTTTACACCAAAAACAAGGCCTACTTACTCACTATTATGACAAAGGGAAGTGATTTTAAAACTTTACCTGAGGTTTTGAAGCAAATTTCAGCTGCTGTATACCGTAATTTAGAGGGACAATCACCAGAAGCTTTATAATCTTTTTTGGTTATTTGATTTGTAAAAATTGATTTTTTTTTTGTGGCCTAACTTTTGTAGTTTTTAGTTCATGAAAAAAAAGATCACACTTGTACTTTGCAGTTTGTTGTTAATTACTTGTCACTCCAAACCTGAAACGATTTGCGTGGGTATTCAATGCTATAGCGATTTTCCCGCATCTTTGTGTGATTCAATTCGAGAAAAAGTAGAAGGTTATTATGGCGCAAAACCGTTTTACTCCCTCAGATCGACTTGCCCTCTTCAGCATTAAGTTTCAAGAAATCAACGCGGTATCAAGCACAAAAATTGATTAAATTCCAGCTTGAAAATTGTCCTGACACTTTGGATTACATTCTCGGATTAACGACAAAAGATATTTGTGTCACAAAACGCGATAAAAGGGGACGTATTCTAAAGCCCGAATGGAAATATACCGATTTTGGGATCATGGGATTGGGTTATCGGCCTGGGAAATCTGCCATTGTTTCAACATTTCGTCTTAAACATTCGAATCCTAATCTTGTACTTGATAGAGCAAAAAAAGTTGCTATCCATGAGTTTGGTCATAACTTAGGAATACCCCATTGTCCTAATTCACATTGTGTGATGACTGCCGCCAAAGAAAAAATAAGCACCATCGATAATGAGTCCTTATTTTTATGCACGGATTGTAAAAGACTAATGCAGTTAAACGTAAAAGCCTGAATCTCTTCAGGCTAAACTCATAATTCAAAACTCATCATTCTTTACTATCAATAGTTGCCATTCAACAATTCCCCACCAATGGTCGACTTCGCTTCAATGCCTAACTTTTTCATCATTTCATAGGTCGTACAAACCGCTGCCGAAGTAACCGGGATTCCACATTCAGCTTGTATTTGATCAATCGCTTCCAACGATGGCATTTGCACACAAGCCGACGCCACCAATACATCGACATCGGTCAAATCCAATTGCTTGTAAATTTCCAACAAATTCAACGGATTTTGTGCCGCCACTTCTAGATTATCTGGAATTTCCAAGGCTATACTTTCTTTTACTTTAATGCCTTGATGTTCAATGTAATCGACTACTTTATCTGTAAGTGGTCGCATGTAAGGCGTGATAATCGAAATTTGTTTCGCTCCCAAAACCTTTAATCCATTGATCAATGCGCCTGCCGATGTGACAATCGGAGTAGGGAAGCCGTTGGCAATGGTTTCTTGGTGTAAGTTCACTTCTGATACACAATGATAGCCGCGTCCCATACTCATAATGGCCACCAAACAGGCATAGCCCATCACATCAACATGCGCATCCGAAAGTTCGATCGCACATTTCAAACTCATCGCATCCATAGCAGCGAGTTCTTCTTGGGTTACTTTTTTCATGCGCATTCTACTGCTATGAAAGGTAAAACGTTCCGGTAAAATCGTTTGTCGCGCATTGAAAATCGCCGGTATCTCGGTCTCCATCGTCACATTTGACGACGGAACAATTTGTCCAATTCTATATTTTTTACTCATTTTTAAACTTCTTCTATAAACTAAATCCTTAATTACTGCCTAATGAACACTGCAAACTGATAAGGGCAATGCCTCCGGCCCAGGCTCTTCGCGGTACACGGTACCTTGCTTCGATCCCTATTGCAATCCCTGCTTAGATCTCTTTTACGGTATTACTAATGGTGCCGATTCCTTCTACCGTTGCTTCAATTATATCTCCATCGTACAACCATTCTTGCGGATTCCGACCGGCACCCACACCCGCAGGCGTGCCAGTAGCAATAATATCACCAGGTTCAAGAGTAAAAACGGTACTTAAGTCTTCTATCAAATCGTTGATAGTAAACAACATTAATTTTGTATTGGAATGTTGCTTTTCAACACCATTCACTTTCAAACTTAGGTTCAAGTTATGCGGATTCTCGATTTCGTCTTTGGTTACCAAATAAGGCCCCATCGGTGCAAAGGTGTCTTGTCCTTTTGATACAATCCATTGGCCTTCACGACGGCAATCCCGTGCTGAAATATCATTGATTACCGTGTATCCAAATACAAGATCCATCGCTTCAGCTTTGGGAATATATTTCCCTGTTTTGCCGATGACTACCGCCAATTCCACTTCCCAGTCTAACTGCGAGGTGAGCTTTGTATTTTTAATTACTTCGGTTTTCGTTGCCGTAACCGTAGTCGGTGGCTTAGAGAAAATAATCGGTTTTTGAGGAAGTTTTCCAGTCGTATCTAAGCTACGCGCACTTTCTGCCACATGTTCGGTATAATTCAATCCAATTCCAATAATATTTTTTCGAGGTCTCGGAATAGGAGCGAGTAGGGTAACTTCTTCAAAAGGCACCCCTATTTTTGTGATGTATTCCTTTGGGGTATCGGCAATTAAATCGTTGATTTCGTCGACAACTTCAATGCCCATATCAATCAAGTCGAGCATATCATCGGGTAAAGGAAAATTGGCTACTTCGCCAAAATCTTCCATATCAATGACTAAATCGTTAAATAAAAATCCCAAACGGGCTTCATCATTTTGATACGTGTAGGTAACTAATTTCATTTTGTATTGCTATTTATGATAACCGTTTCACCGGTGTTGTTTTTTATTTCTATTTCTAATGAAGATTGCGTTTTTATGGACTCTTTTAGGGCAACTACTTCACAAATTTGAAGGGTTTCTAAGATATAATTGTCTATGCGGAGTATAGGATTTCCAAACTGAATTTTTGACTCAAGTGATTTTTCCCAAATAATTCCGACAACTAATTTTTGATCGATTAAAGTGGGGGTGAAGCGGGGAGGTTTTTCTGTAAATGCATGTTGTGCCGGAGCTTCGTAATACCATTTTTTCTTATGAAAATCTAACGTTACTTTTCCTAATTTGAAGGCATCAAGTCCAATACGTGAGTTATCATCATCAGTCGTTTCAGTGATAATGTTGGTAAAAGTTGTTCCGTTGATTTTCATTTTTTGAATCTGAACCAAACGGTGGGGGGTTGGTTCTGATTTTTCAAATAATCCTAAAGAAACCACACCGGTTGTTTCAGCGAGTGTTTTTACGACTTCTCTTTTTTTGAAGTCTGCATACACTCGATTTGATAAGTCATAAAAACCATCCATACCGGTATCGAGTAAAGCAAATTCACTTCCTTCATTACATCCTTCACTTTGATGTTCCAATGCAATATAAGGAGCTAATTGTTGGCCAACTAATTGCATTGCAAAGCCTTTTGATGACGGTGAAAACGACTTGACCGTATGCGATATTCGTAGTTTTTTCGCCGCATAATCTACTTGCAATACTGCATTTTTAAAAAAGTTGCTACCCACAAAGCCATCCAAACGGTAACATTTCAATACCGGATGATTATCTAAATCTACCACAATAGCTACTCCTTTCTCAAATTGTAAAGACCCCAAACGCATTTCTGGTAAGGGAACTATTTCCATGTTTTGGGTCTTGTTATTGGCGTCCACCACATTAATATCCTTCTTTGTAGTTGGGTTGATTGTATTTGCCACACGTTTGGAAATAATATTGGGAGCTCCTGTGTCAAGTAAAAACCGATACGATTGACCATTTATGTTTACAGGAACTACAATTTTTCCATGTTCTAATTCAAAACTGATTTCCTCTACAAACTCTTTTTGCACTATTTTCCCAGCATCGAGTTTGAATTCCTGTGCCCAATTCTGCCCAATCCCCAAAAGCATACAGCCAATTACAATCCACTTTTTCATGTACTTTTATTTAAATTAGAAAATGATTTGATGTCCATTATTTTCGATAAATATTCGATCTTGATACAAGCCTAATCCTTCAATTACGGGTAAGTCATTGAAATGAAACAAACACGCATCTTCACTATCGGAGGCATTGTGATGTTCGTGCCACGCCCATGAAGGCACACAAAAAATATCGCGTTCTTTCCAATCGTAGCGCTGGCCATTGATAATAGTATAGCCGCTCCCTTTCGCACATTGGTACACAAAAGACCCGGTATGTTTGTGGGCTTTTCCATGAAACCCTTTGGGTAACAATTGCATCGAAGCACTCATGGTTTGCATGACATGTCCCCCCGTTATTGGATTACTATATCGCATGTGTATCCCATCAAATGGATCAATCGGATTCACGTCCAAAGCTTCTAATAAAGCGGGATAAACTTTGCTCCATGAATATTTAAAAAGGGGAGAATACGGCTTATCCCATTGCACATCGGCCGGAATGAGTCCGACACCACTGTAAGTTTTCGGGGAGTAATTTAACGGCATTTCCAACGGTTGTTTGCCATCAAACACTGCATAATCATTGGCTTCAAGTGCATTCACTAACGGAATATCCAAACCATCTTGCCATATACAGGTTTGCCCATCGGCTTCTACGCCATGCTCGTGCCAAGTAGAGTTGGGGGTAATCACAAAATCGTTGACTTCGAGCATGATTTTATTGCCGTCTACCACGGTGTAGCCTTTGCTGCCTTCCATAATAAAACGCAGCGCAGAAGCACGATGACGGTGCGCCGAAGTGGATTCTCCGGGACGGGTAACCTGAATTCCAGTGTATAACCAACCCACAGCTGCAGAAACGTCTTTTCGTTTGTCGTTTACCAAGTATACCACACGACGGCCTGCTTGTTCGGGTGTAACGAGTTCGCTCGATTTGAGTACCAACGAACGTAAATCGTCGTATTTCCATAGCATGGGCACGGAATTCGGACGCGGCTCCCAGGGTTCGATATCGTTGGCAACGGTCCACAAAGCACCGGCGCCTAACGTTTCTAACTCTTTGTAATAGGCTTCGAGTTCGGGCGTATCGCTCACGCGTGCTCTCCCGTATACATCATCGGAATAGTGTTGCTCTTCCATGGTTTTTTATTTTTGGAGACCTAAGCGTTTTTAATACCTGCTAGGTCTTTAATTATTGCAATTATTCATTTTCGTTCTCATCCACAAAAGTAATCTTTCGAGTGGGAGCAACATTCACGCGTAAATCAAAAATATCAAAACGGTTGTAATGCCCTAAGATATCATGCATTTGTTTGGGTTGGATGCATTTTGCCAAATCGATTTCTGCATACACAATCCCTTCATCGTCAATTAAAGGCGTTCCGATTACCGCTCCATTGGGTCCTATAAATCCTGAGAATGCCGAACTTTTTCGATCCAACAAGGCATCAATATTGGGAACATCAGCCCGTAAAGTATCCTTGATTTCTTGGGAAATGGTCGAACAGGAAACAATGGTGAACAATTTCCCTTCAAAGGAATGGGCCGCTGCACGAATTTTTATCGCCTCCGCCATGTCATAATCGGGTGGGGCAACGGGAAGCGAAATGTAATTAGCAATATGTACCAATTCGCCTTGCGTTAATAGAGTAAATCGCGCCAAGGTATTGGTGTTTTCGCCACAGGCTAGAGTTCCCAGTGGTCCTACTTCGGTATTGTATACTTTTAATGACGAACCATCCCCTGAAGTCCAGGTTAATTTTTCCGCCCAAGTGGGAACCAATTTACGGTGTTTCCCAAATATTTTTCCTTGGTTATCGATGATTAAATTGGTGTTATATATTTCACCAAAACTCGTTCCACGTTCGTTAATTCCGATTACGATATGCATATTGTAATCCCGTGCTGCTT
This sequence comes from Flavobacterium sp., assembly GCF_027482425.1. GTDB lineage: Bacteria > Bacteroidota > Bacteroidia > Flavobacteriales > Flavobacteriaceae > Flavobacterium. Next base: position 7,279 of record NZ_JAIXWA010000057.1, on the reverse strand, counting down.
GGTACAAGGGTTGCATTTCGGGATCTTCAACCGCTACTGAATTTCGGTACAGTTGCTCATACCATGCGCTGCCTTGCACAGGGGTCATCACCCAATTCCAATAGGGATAGCCCGCTACAAAAACCTCAGGGAATGCAATCAAGGTTGCACCATTTTCATGGGCCTCTTTAATAAAACGAATGGCTTTATCAATTGTTCCTGAAACATCTAGAAAAACGGGAGCCGTTTGTACCGTTGCGGCTTTAAATTTTTTAAAATCCATAGTTCTTATTGCAAGTAGTGTTCAATTTTAGACTTCATGGTTTCGTTAAAAGCTTCCGAACTAATGCTAGTGCGGTCTTCCGTGATTTTCACATTTACTAAGGTGACTTCGCCTTCAAGCACAGTTTTTTGTTGTGTATTTTCGAATGTAAAACCACATACCATAGAAGAATTACGCAATTCCTTTACCCATAGGTGTTTGGTGATGGTTTCACCTAGACGCGCCGGACTCTTAAACTGAACTTTTAAATCGACTGTAGGGATGCCGTTGGTTTCATGCATTAAATGAAACGGGCGGTCTAGGGCTTCTTCAAACCAATCTTCGACCAAGGCATTGAGCATTTCTAGAAAACGGGGGTAAAAAACAATCCCAGCATAATCAATATGTTGGAAGCGAATTTTTTCTTTTTTAGTAAAATAGTTCATGGATAGTACTTGTTTTAGCCCTGATTGAAGCGGCATCCTCGTAGCGAAGCGGAGAGATACAGCGGAAAGCAGGAAATAGCTCCAAAAAAGAAAGCTATTCAAAGATACATTAATCTTGATTTTTAAGTTTGAAACGTTGAATTTTTCCTGTTTCAGTTTTGGGCAACGTCTCCACAAAATGAATCACACGCGGATATTTATAGGGAGCAGCTGCTTCTTTGAACCAGTGTTGTATACGATTCTTCAATATATCCGACGCTTTAGATGGATCTTTTAGAACAATGTAAGCGCAAACCAACATGCCGCGTTCCTCATCGGGTAGTCCAACCACAGCGCACTCCGCAATAGCCTCATGTCCGGTCAAGACACTTTCGACCTCGATGGCCGCAATATTATAGCCAGAGGAAATGATCATGTCATCGCCACGCGCCACAAACCAGTAATAACCGTCTTCGTCTTTTCGAAAAATATCTCCAGTTACATTCCAACCATATTGTACATATTCGGCTTGTTTGTCAGGTCGGTTTAAATATTTACAACCGGTAATACCGCGCACGGCCAATCTTCCGGGTGTGCCATCGGTGATTTCAGTTCCGTGCGCATCAATAATTTTGGCTTCATACCCAGTGATGGGTAAGCCCGTAGCGCCGGGTTTCATGTTGGATTCATTCGAAGAAATGAAAATATGCAGCATTTCCGTCGCGCCTATCCCGTCGATAATCTTGAGTCCGGTGGCATCAAACCAATCTTGCCAAACCTTCAACGGAAGTGTCTCCCCTGCGGATACGCATTTGCGTAAACTGGAAATATCGTATTCGTGTACTTTACCCGTAATCACACGCCAAGCGGTAGGAGCAGTAAAGCAAATGGTAATTTTATGTTCTTGAATTGCCTGTAATAAAAGGTCTGGACTGGGTTTTTCTATTAAAAAAGTGGAAGCCCCGTAGTACAATGGAAACAACACTAAACCTCCAAGGCCAAAGGTAAATCCGATAGGTGGACTTCCGATAAAAATATCGTCTGGATTGGGTTGAAGCGAATACGAAGGGAAGGCTTCACAAATGTTGAGAATGTCCTTGTGAAAATGCGCAGTCATTTTAGGTAAGCCCGTGGTTCCTGAGGTAAATCCGATTAACGCTACACTTTCAGAATGGGAATGATAGTTGTCAAAAACGGGTTTGTATTTGGTCATTAAGGTTTCCAATTGACCATTTCCAAAATAGCACACCGATTGCAAATAGTTACTTTTTACCAAATGCATTTCTTCTTCTAAATCGTCGGCACAGAAAGCATGCGAAATTTCAGCACAGTCGATGATGGTGGTTAATTCTTTGGAACGTAACAAAGGCATAGTGGCCACTACCACACCGCCAGCCTTTAAAATAGCAAACCAACAGGCGACCATCATGGGGGAATTGGCGGAACGAATCAACACCCTATTTCCCGATTGGAGTCCGAAGTCATTGACTAAAACCTGTGCAATTTGATTGCTTTTGTCATATAAATCCTGATAGGTCCAAGTCGATTCAAAGGTGCGTAAACAGGGATGATTTCCTCTTCCTTCGCGTATATGCTGGTCTACCAATCGATCGACACAATTTAGCATTTGAGGATGTTGAAATTGAGGTAAGTCCAAAAAGGCATAGTTGGGTTGTGCCGAAAGTTCGGGCAAATGATCATGAGCAAACGTATCGGTGTAGTGTTTCATGACGGTTTATTTTTTATTACTCTTTGGTTTCAAAGCCCGTTTCATCGATTCCATTTGTTTGCGTTCAGCTGCTTGAAAGGGATACAAATGCGAAGTGCCTGCAAAATACGAATCGGGAATATCTGCGGGTCGGAAATTCTCATACGCTTGCGCATGACGCACAAAATAGGGATCCAACAACAACGGTCGGCCCAAAGCGACTAAATCAGCGCGTCCATTGAGTAAAATGGTATTGATTTGATCGATATTTTGAATGTATCCTGTGGTAATCGTTGGAATGTGAATAGTATTGCGAATGGCATCCGAAAAAGGCGTTTGCCACATGCGGCCGACCAATGGTTTTTGATGACTAACAGTATTTCCGGTGGAGACGTTTATAATGTCGGCTCCTGCTTTTTTAAAGGCTTCGGCAATAGTTAACACGTCGCTTTCGATAATGCCCCCTTCAGCCCAATCGCAAGCGGAAATGCGAACTGACATGGGTTTTTCTTTTGGAAAAACGGCACGCATGGCTTCAAAGACACGAAGGGGAAATTTCAATCGGTTTTCTATACTGCCACCAAATTCATCCGAACGCTTATTGGTTAATGGCGAAAGGAACGAAGCGAGTAAAAATCCGTGATGGGCTTGAAGTTCGATAAGGTCAAATCCAGCTTGATTGGCCTTTTGTGTCGCTTGTACAAATTGCTCGGTGATCACCTCCATATCTGCAATCGACATGGCTTTGGGTGTAGGCATTCCCTCAGCAAACGGTAGGGCAGAAGCAGCTAGCAATTCCCATGGGTTTTCAAGAGATTGGTTCGCACCTTCACTGGGGCGTTTGGTAGCGCCTTTCGGACCCGAGTGACCCAATTGAATTCCAATTTTTGCTGCCGTATTTTGATGGATGAAATCGGTAATTCGTTTCCAGCTATCGATATGATTTTGAGTGTACAAACCAGCACAACCTAAAGTAATCCGGCCTGCAGTTGAAATAGCCGTCATTTCGGTGAGAATGAGTCCGACACCTCCTAAAGCACGGGATGTATAATGTTGAAAATGCCAATCGTTGACTAACCCATCTTCCGCACGATATTGTCCCATAGGTGCCATGACGATGCGATTCGGCAACATAGTATTTCGTAGTTGAAATGGATGAAATGCGGCAGGTTTTGCCTCTTCATTTCCGTTAAATTCAGCTACAACTTTGTCTGTAAAAGATTTGTCCCGAATCATTAAGTTTTCAAATGTCACTTTCTTTGAACGGGTCATGCAACCGAATGCGAATTGATAGAATGGATGTTGACAATGACGGTCCATATGCTCAAACCAATCTAGAGAAACAGTAGCAGCATATTGAATCATTTCCACCGTATTGCGGCGTGTTTGTTCGTATTGTTGGAAAGCCGCTTGTACATTATTCGGATTCGCAATCACGGCATCGGAGAGACCTATCGCACAATCCATAGCCAATTTTGTCCCTGAACCGATGGAGTAGTGGGCGGTAGCTTTGGCATCGCCGAGTAAAACAATATTGTTATAAAACCATTTTTTATTGGTCACATGTGGAAATTGACGCCAATGTGATTTATTTGAAATGAGTCCATGTCCGTCGAGCTCTTCTTTAAAAATCGCTTCTATTTTGGCAATGGTATCGGCTTCGTTGGTCACTTCAAAACCGTGTTTTTCCCAAGTTTCGTTTGTACATTCAAAAATCCAGGTACTCATCCCAGGTTCATATTGATAGGAATGGGCAACGATGGTTCCAAAGGGAGTTGATCGAAAGAAATAGGTAAATGCGTCCAAAGGTTTGGTCGAACCCAGCCACACAAAGCGGTTGCTTTTGAGTTCGATATGTGTACCAAATTCCTCTGCATATTGCGAGCGAATCGCACTCCCAATACCATCAGAAGCCAAAATGATATCTGAATCGGCAAATTGGGACAAGTCGTCTACATTTTGTTCAAAATGCAAACGTATGCCTTCTTCAGTACAGCGTTGATATAAAAGTTTCAATAAGGTTTTACGGGAACAGCCACAAAATCCGTTGCCCGCGATACTCACTTCTTGTCCGTCACGAGCAATAATAATATCATCCCAATAAGCGAAATTGGAGCGAATTAATTCGTAGGATTCCATGTCTCGTTTCAGGAATTCACCCAACGTTTCATCGGAGAATACGACCCCAAATCCGAAACTATCATCGGGTCGATTACGTTCGTAAATATCGATTTCACAGTGGGGTAGTGCTTTCTTAGTTAGAATCGAAAAATAGAGTCCGCCAGGACCGCCACCGATTACAGTAATTTTCATGCTAGGAATTTCGTTTTATGGCGAATTGTTCGCCCAGTTTAGCATAGTTGGCTCCCGCCAAACGTGCCACAGGTTTATAGGTTTCCAAGTTAATTTTGTAGTTATCCAACAATACTTCATCTGCATAATGCATCATGACCACACGACCGATAAGCACACAAGCGCCGCCTTGTTGGTGTCCTTCTAAAAAATAATGATGCACCAATTCACATTCGAGGTGGATCGGACTCTCTTTCACCCGCATGGGTCTAATTTTTACCGAAGGAATAGGCGTGAGGCCCGCGTGAGCAAACTCATCGACTTCGGGAGGTAGTTTGTCCGAAGTGGCATTCATTTGTTCGACAACCGCTTCTGTAACCATATTCACCACAAATTGTTTTGTAGTCAAAACATTGTTTAGGGTATCTTTATTGGAGTTATTATCCCGACGGGTGGAAAACATCACATGGGGTGGATCATCACCGAGAAGATTGAAATACGAAAATGGTGCTAAGTTGTTGATTCCTAGTTCATCAATCGTGGAAATCCAACCAATCGGCCGTGGAATGATTGTTCCAGTTAACAGCTTGTAAATTGCGGATTGTTCCAACTTTTCAGGATCAAATAGCATGTTTTGAATTTTCACACAAGATAAAAAAAAGCATTGAAAAAAATAGAAATATTTATAGCGCATGTCATAATCAAACAAAAGAAATTAATTTATGCCCTTAATTTTATATGATAAAGTAATTAAACTAACCTCAACTTATTTTTTTTGCATACTCATAGAATGGCTATATTTACATAACCCAAAAGATAAAACTTTGTTACAATGAGTTATTACAAAATAAATAATCTCGAGCATTATTTTAAAATGTATAAAAAATCCATCCGTGAACCCCGAAAATTTTGGGACCGTATCGCGGATGAAAATTTTATTTGGTATCAAAAATGGGACAAAGTTCTGGAATTTGATATGCAGGAAGCGGACTTTAAATGGTTTGTGAATGCAAAAGTAAATATTACTAAAAATTGTATCGATCGTCATTTAGCCAAACGTGGAGATAAAACAGCCATTATTTTTGAACCCAATAATCCTATCGAAGAAGCACAACACATTTCCTATAATGAATTATACGCACGTGTTGCCAAAATGGCCAACGTTTTGCGGGACCTAGGCATAAAAAAAGGCGACCGTGTATGCATTTACTTACCGATGATTCCCGATTTGGCCGTAGCGGTTTTAGCTTGTGCTCGTATTGGAGCCATTCACTCGGTGGTTTTTGCCGGATTTTCAGCCTCAGCAGTAGCGGCTCGTATTCAGGATTGTGAAGCCAAAATGGTGATCACTTCCGATGGTGGGTATCGCGGTGATAAGACTATAAATTTAAAAGGAATTGTCGATGAGGCCTTGGAGAAATGCCCAACGATTGAAACCGTTTTAGTGGTACGTCGTACGAATCAAAAAGTGGTCATGAAAGAAGGACGAGATTTATGGTTGCAACCTTTATTAGAGAGCGCTATTCCTAACAATGTAGCCGAAATCATGGATGCTGAAGATCCATTATTCATTTTGTACACCTCAGGTTCAACAGGCAAACCCAAAGGAATGTTGCACACCACTGCGGGGTATATGGTGTATACCGCTTATACCTTCAAAAATATTTTCAATTACGAAGAAAACGATGTGTATTGGTGTACCGCCGATATCGGTTGGATTACAGGACACTCCTATATTTTGTATGGACCGCTCTTAAATGGTGCTACAACGGTGATTTTTGAAGGTGTTCCTTCGTATCCCAATTTCAGTCGTTTTTGGGAAGTGATTGAAAAACATAAAGTAAATCAATTTTACACCGCGCCCACAGCGATTCGTGCATTGGCCAAAGAGAGTTTAGATTACGTGCAAAAGTACCCGTTATCTTCCTTGAAAGTAATTGGTTCTGTAGGTGAGCCCATCAATGAAGAGGCATGGCACTGGTATAATGATCATGTAGGTGGAAAACGTTGCCCTTTGGTCGATACTTGGTGGCAAACCGAAACAGGAGGTATCATGATTTCGCCGGTTCCATTTGTAACCCCCACAAAACCCACCTATGCCTCGTTGCCTTTACCCGGTATCCAACCGGTATTGATGGATGAATTGCGTAATGAAATTGAAGGTAATCAAGTAACGGGTAGTTTATGTGTCAAATTCCCCTGGCCGAGTATGGCACGAACCATTTGGGGTGATCACCAACGCTATAAAGAAACTTATTTTTCAACTTTTCCTGGTAAATATTTCACGGGCGACGGCGCTTTGCGTGACGAAGTGGGCTATTACCGAATTACCGGTCGTGTGGATGACGTGATCATTGTATCGGGTCATAATTTGGGTACAGCGCCCATTGAAGACGCGATTAACGAACATCCAGCGGTAGCCGAGAGTGCGATAGTAGGCTTTCCACATGAAATCAAAGGGAATGCGATGTATGGTTTCATTATTTTGAAAGAGATAGGAGAGACTCGTAACCGTGAAAACCTTGCTAAAGAAATTAACCAATTGATTTCTGATCAAATCGGACCCATTGCCAAATTAGATAAAATTCAATTTGTAAGTGGATTGCCGAAAAC
>NZ_JAIXWA010000011.1 GCF_027482425.1 Flavobacterium sp. | reverse complement strand
GAAGACCGATCAGCACGTTTCAAAAGCATCACCTACGGACAAGGAGCCACAGCCGCTTTACCAATTTGGGGGTATTTCATGGAAAAATGCTACGAAGATCCCGACTTACAAGTCTCCAAAGACGAATTCATAAAACCCGAAGGATTTAATATTAAAGTAGATTGCTGGAGTCCGCGCGGCTCATCTACACACACCGATTCCACAGCCGTCGATCCGGTCGATGATCAAAATCTGGATGAATTTAATGGGATATAATTAAAAGCTTTTTCCTGCTGTCTGCTGTACCTGTCTGCCGAAAAAGGCAGGTCCCTCCACTTCGTAATAGGGATGCCGTTTCCAATAGGGCTAAATACCAAAATCCTGCTCCAATTGGGGCAGGATTTTTTTTGGCGCTTTCCCCTATTCTTGGGCTTTATTTCCTAAATTTACGCCACAAACCAACGAATTTTCTTCATGATTAATAAAAAAGTAAACTCGGTTGCCGAAGCCCTTCAAGGCATCGAAGACGGCATGACCATTATGTTGGGTGGCTTCGGACTTTGTGGTATTCCCGAGAATAGTATTGCCGAATTGGTACAAAAAGGAACGACGAACCTGACTTGTATTTCCAACAATGCAGGGGTTGACGATTTTGGCCTTGGTTTATTGCTTCAAAAACGCCAAATCAAAAAAATGATTTCGTCGTATGTGGGGGAAAATGCCGAATTTGAACGTCAAATGCTGTCGGGCGAATTAGAGGTCGAACTCACCCCACAAGGAACACTAGCCGAAAAATGCCGCGCTGCCCAAGCCGGTATTCCTGCGTTTTTTACGCCAGCAGGCTACGGAACCGAAGTTGCAGAAGGCAAAGAAACCCGTGAGTTCAACGGTAAAATGCACGTGATGGAATTGGCTTACAACGCCGAATTTTCCATCGTAAAAGCCTGGAAAGGCGACGAAGCTGGGAATCTCATTTTCAAAGGAACCGCTCGTAATTTTAATGCGGTTATGGCGGGTGCCGCCAAAATCACCATCGCTGAAGTAGAAGAATTGGTCCCCGCTGGAACCTTAGACCCCAACCAAATTCATATTCCCGGAATTATGGTACAACGCATTTTCCAAGGTGAAAAATTTGAAAAACGAATTGAACAACGCACCGTTAGACAGAAATAAATTTGAAAATGAGTTGATTTGAAAATTTGAAGATGAGGAATGATAAAGATAATTTAATAGTAAATAAGAGTTTTGAGTTTGCTTTAAAAATCATCGCCTTTTCTGAAGAAATTCGTCAAATAAATCGTTTTGAAATGGCTTCGCAAATTTTCAGATGTGGAACCTCTATTGGAGCCAATATAAGAGAAGCTCAAAATGCTGAAAGCAAAGCTGATTTTATTCATAAATTTAAAATTGCAGCTAAAGAAGCTGATGAAATTCAATATTGGCTAAGTTTATGTAAAGAGTCTGAATTTTACCCAAATCCAAATGAAGAATTAATCAAAGAAATACAATCAATAAATTTGATTTTATCTAAAATTATTTCTTCTAGCAAGAAGACTTAATTTTCAAATTATCAAATTATCAAATCATCAAATTATGTTAGATAAAAATCAAATTGCAAAACGAATTGCAAAAGAAGTACAAGACGGTTACTACGTGAATCTCGGGATTGGGATTCCGACTTTAGTAGCCAATTATGTACGTACCGATATTTCGGTTGAATTTCAATCGGAGAATGGTGTACTCGGTATGGGTCCGTTTCCCTTTGAAGGTGAAGAAGATGCCGACATCATCAATGCTGGAAAACAAACCATTACCACACTTCCAGGGGCCAGTTTCTTTGACTCGGCCTTTAGTTTTGGGATGATTCGTGCCCAAAAAGTAGATCTCACGATTTTAGGTGCTATGGAAGTGGCCGAAAACGGGGATATCGCCAATTGGAAAATCCCAGGTAAAATGGTAAAAGGAATGGGAGGCGCAATGGACTTAGTGGCCTCTGCCGAGAATATCATTGTTGCCATGATGCACGTAAATAAAGCGGGAGAATCAAAAATTCTTAAAAAATGTACGCTTCCATTAACCGGTGTGGGCTGCGTGAAAAAAGTCGTCACCGAATTGGCTGTTTTGGAAGTCACTCCCAACGGATTTAAATTATTGGAACGCGCTCCCGGCGTAACGGTAGACGAAATCATTCAAGCGACCGAAGCGGAATTAATCATTGAAGGTGAAGTGCCGGAGATGAGTATATAATTAATCCATTTGAAGATTTGAGAATTTGAAAATGGTCTTGTCATTTAGCTTCATTTTCAAATTTTCAAATTTTTTCATTTTCAAATCAAACTATGCTTCCAAAAGTTATATTAAAAAAAGGAAAAGAAAAATCCATTCAACGCCGCCACCCGTGGGTTTTTAGCGGTGCTATATATGGCGTAACCCAAGAAATCAATGATGGTGAATTGGTCGATGTGGTCGATGCGGATAATGAACATTTGGGCACAGGCTATTTCAGCGATAAAGGCAGTATAACTGTCCGTTTACTCACTTTTGGGACAGAATCATTTACGGCAGATTTTTGGAAAGAAAAATTAGAAGCGGCATGGGAACTGCGAAGACAGCTTTTTGATTTTTCCCAAACCAATGCTTTTCGCGTCATTCATGGTGAAGGCGATGGCATTCCTGGGTTGATTGTTGACTTTTATAATAACCATTGGGTGCTCCAGGCGCATTCAACCGGAATTTTTTTACAAATAGAAGCCATTGCTCAGGCGGTTCAAAATACTTTTCCAAAACATTGCAAAACTATCTTTTGCAAAAGTTCAAGTACTTTACCAAATACGGGGACCGATTATTTTGTGCTTGGAAATACCTCCGAAACCATCGCACAAGAAAATGGCATTTCCTTTCATGTAAACTGGGTCGAAGGGCAGAAAACCGGTTTCTTTTTGGACCAACGTGATAACCGAAAACTATTGGGCGCCTTTTCCAAAGACAAAAAAGTACTCAATACCTTTTGCTATACGGGTGGTTTTTCCATCTATGCGATGAATTCGGGTGCTGAGTTGGTCACCTCTGTCGATATTTCTCAAAAAGCAGTGGACTTAGCTTCTCGCAATATGGAACTCAATTTTCCTGGAGCCAATCATACCGCAGTGGCGGCAGATGTTTTTGAGTTTATGCGCAATCATCACCAAAACTATGATGTAATTGTCTTGGACCCGCCAGCGTTTGCCAAAAGTATCAAAAGCAAGCATACCGCCACACAAGCCTACAAACGCTTGAATGTGGCCGGACTTAAAGCATTAGCTCCCAAAGGAATTTTATTTACCTTTTCCTGCTCCCAAGTAATCGATGAAGTGTTGTTTTACAATACCGTTGCTGCCGCAGCCATCGAGTCGGGACGAACCATTCGCGTATTGCATAAACTCACCCAAGGCCCTGACCATCCGATCAACATTTACCATCCCGAAGGACACTATTTAAAGGGATTGGTTTTGTATGTGGAATAGCAATTAGTAATGATACTTTGGGAGTGATTAGTGACTGGTGATTAGTGACTGGTGACTAGTGATTAGTGAATGGTGACTGGTGACTGGTGATTGGTGACTGGTGATTGGTGTCTAGTGTCTAGTGATTAGCCGTTGTGTAAAATCTCGCTGCTATGCAAACTTTCCCAACATTGAATCACAAAAGAGCATCCCCAACGTTTTATATATCCCACAAAAAAACCTGTACATCCTTGGATCCACAGGTTTCTATAGTCTATTTTCCTTTCTCTATTTTCTATAATCTATTCTCTATTTTCTATAGCCTTTTCTCTATTTTCTTTTCCCCATAAATATAATTTATTAGGGTTTAAAACATAAAAAAATATAATATTTTGTGGTTTCATTCATTATTTATTACATTTGATGTATGATAACACGAACTATAACACAAAATTTAATTGCCGATTGCGACCATAAAAAAGCTATTGTTGTTATTGGTCCAAGACAAGTAGGTAAAACAACGTTAATTCAAAAAATAGTAGACGGTAGAAAAACCTTGTTTCTTAATGGAGATGATCCACAGACAAGATTACAAATAGCTACTGCTAATTTTCAATTTTTGTTGCAGTTGGTTATGGACTATGATACAATTGTTATTGATGAAGCGCAACGAATTGAGAATATCGGTTTGGCGATAAAAATGTTGGTTGATGCGAAATTAAACAAGCAATTTATACTTACCGGTTCTTCTTCACTTGATTTGGGGAATCAAATAAATGAACCGCTGACAGGAAGAAAATGGGAACATCAACTGTTTCCCTTATCGTGGAATGAAGTTAGAAATCACTATTCATTTGCCAATGCTTATGCGCGCTTAGAAGAATTTTTAATCTATGGAATGTATCCAGAAGTAGTTACAGAGACTCATAAACAAAAGATATTGCTACAACTTTCGAGCAGTTATTTGTATCAAGATATATTAGAATTGGTCAACATCAAAAAGCCCGATTTACTTTTAAAATTATTAAATGCGTTAGCGTTACAACTTGGTAATGAGGTTTCCTATAACGAATTAGCAAAAATCTTGGGCGTAGATCGCATGACTGTTGTGAATTATATTGATTTATTGGAGAAAGTGTATGTCATTTTTAGATTGCATCCTTTTTCAACAAACCAACGAAATGAAATCACTGCAAAACCTAAAATTTATTTTTATGATAATGGGATACGTAATGCCATCATAGGTCAATTTAATCCTCTTCAATCCAGACAAGATGTAGGTGCCTTGTTTGAAAACTTCTTTATCAGTGAAAAAATGAAGCAACTTAACTATAACGGATTTTACGGTAAAACACATTACTGGAGAAACACACAACAAGCAGAAATTGATTTTATCGAAATCATAGAAAATGAAATTTCAGCCTATGAAATAAAATATAACCCCAATAAAAAAGTAAATTTCACTAAATCATTTACAGAAAAATACCACCCAAAAGAAACGTTAGTAGTTAATAAAGATAATTTTTGGGAGTATTTACAATGATCTTTTTATACGTATTTAAAAACAAAAAAACCTTTACATCCTTGGATCCACAGGTTTCTATAGTCTATTTTCTATTCTCTTTTCTCTTTTTTCTAGAGTCTATTCTGTACAGCCTACTCTCAGTTCGCTATCCCTAGCTATGCAAAGAATACCATGTAGCATGAATTAAACCTATTTATTTTAAAGTTTTTAGGATTTATTATTTTTCCATCAACAACTTCATTACGGCAATTTGCTCTTTTAAGGCTTGTATGGTTTCTTCGTATTGTTGAATCAATTTTTCTGGAACATTCATATTTTTTACATTATTAATGTCACTTGAATTGTAAAAATTAAAAACTTTTTTGTCATCAAAACCTAAAACTTCCATGGGTTGAACTTGTAAAATAGCCGAAATTTCATTTAATCGATTGATGGTTAATTGTGTTTCACCCGATTCAATTTTACTATAGGCACGGGTCGATAAGCCCAATTGTTGTGCCATATACTCTTGCGTAAAATTTTTCAATTCACGTATTTGTTTAATCTTGGTTTCGGGTTGTTGTATCATGATAATAAGAATTAATAGTTCCAAATTAGAATAATTTAATTAATTAAAGAAACTTTTTTGTTAAATTTTCATGCCGCAGTACAGTATTTTTGTTATCCATAGTTATAAAAATGACTTATGAATGAAATAATATTACCACATGCCAATAATACAACCATTCCTATTCAGGATTTAATTCACTATTTCCAACTGAATAAATTAAACTACTTAATTATTGGCTCTAACAAAGTAACATTAACAAATCATCGCAAACCTAACTCATTAGATGTTTGGCTTCGGACACATCCCAAAATTGTTAATCACAAAGATACGTGCCAGTCAGTCAATAAAGTAATCACTCAAATTATAAAACATCAATCCTTTTCTCAAGGTCTAAGAAAATGTCCTAAAAGTAAGAGAATTTGCAAAGCTTTAGTGTTTTGTGATCATTTAAAATAAAAAACTAATAATATTAATTATGAAAAACATTTTTACCTTTTTAACACTTTTTACTTTCTCCTCGCTTTTTGCTATTGACCGATTTGTAAACCCAAATTTATCTGCGGGCAATGGTACAACTTTATTTACTACTATTACTTCTGCTGTAAATTCGGCAGTTAATGGTGACCGAATTATTGTGGCTTCAGGAACATACAACGAAGCGGCATTAACTATTGGCAAATCATTGCAAATTATGCCACAAACACCTAGTACAACTATTAACTTTAATGCTAATATCACAATCGCTGGATTTCCAGGGATGAAATTTGAGATTACTGGATTTAATTTAGGTATTTATTCATTTAACTCTAGTCAAATTACATCAGGTAGCTATGCAAATAGGGCAAAAATTTCAATTATTGAATGTTCGGGTGTAAATATTAATATTAATAATGAATTTTATGATTCAAACATAATAAAAAATAATTTTACAAATGAAATTATAATTAAGTATGGAAATATTGCAGTTAATAATTGCAATACTATTAAATTAACAGATGAAAGTTTAACAAACCAAAATGTAAATGAAAAAAACTTAATAGTTGCAAATACAGTATCTTCAATAATTATATATAATGATGATTTCAAGGTGGTAGTTGCAAATAATTCACT
>NZ_JAIXWA010000083.1 GCF_027482425.1 Flavobacterium sp. | reverse complement strand
TTAATTATTCTATTTTTTATTTGAGTGTGCAAAAATACAACTAATTTTCAATTTTCAAATCTATTTTGCAACTTTTTTGAAAAACAAGCGACACATAATGTCTCAGTTAAATTTATATCTTTGTTTCACTTAAAAAATTTGGGAATATGAATCCTATTGTAAAGAAAAACGCGGTAAACTACGGTATTGTGCTAGCACTTGTTTCAATGTTAATCAGTACCATCATGTACGTGGTCGATTTAAAGTTGTTTGTCAATATGGGAATTGGCTTTGGACAGATTTTTATTTTTTTAATCGTCTATGGCACATTACTCCACAAAACCAAAAAAGAAATGGGCGGACAAATGACCTTTAAGGAGGCATTTACTACCTATTTTATTGCGGCGAGTTTACGTGTGACGCTGGCTACAGTGTTTATGATCTTTTTATTCAACGTGGTCGATATTGAAGCCAAAGAAATTGTAAAAGAGCACACCGTTAAATTTCAAGTCGAAATGATGCAAAAGATGGGCTCTACCAAGCCACAAATGGAAGAAGCGATTCGACAATTGAAAGAAAACGACCAATTTGGAATAACGACTCAAATCAAAGGTTTGGCATTCGCCTTACTCGGAGTTTCGATTGCAGGTCTTATCTTTGCGGCCATTTTTAAATCCAAAGAGCAAACATTTTAGATGAATATCTCCATAATTATCCCGTTACTCAACGAACAAGAATCGTTACCCGAACTCCACCAATGGATCAAAAAGGTAATGGACCAACACCAATATACCTATGAAGTGTTGTTTATTGACGACGGGAGCACTGACCGTTCTTGGACGGTTATTGAATCTTTGTGTCACGAAAACCCCTGTGTAAAAGGAATTCGCTTTTTTCGTAACTATGGCAAATCACAAGCCCTACATGCTGGTTTTGCACGTGCACAGGGCGATGTGGTGATTACTATGGATGCTGATTTACAGGATAGTCCTGATGAAATCCCCGGCTTATACAAAATGATCACCGAGGAAAACTATGACTTGGTTTCAGGCTGGAAAAAGAAACGGTACGACAATGTGGTGACCAAAAATTTACCCTCCAAACTCTTTAATTGGGCCGCGCGAAAAACCTCCGGCGTATACCTCAACGATTTTAATTGTGGCCTTAAAGCCTACCGAAATCTCGTAGTCAAGAATGTAGAGGTCTCTGGCGAAATGCACCGCTACATCCCTGTGCTCGCCAAAAACGCTGGATTCAATCGTATTGGTGAAAAAGTAGTAATCCACCAAGCGCGTAAATACGGCGAATCCAAATTTGGAATGAGTCGATTTATCAACGGGTTTTTGGACTTAATTACCATTTGGTTCCTCTCCCGTTATGGAAAACGACCGATGCACTTATTTGGGGCATTCGGAGCGCTGATGTTTGTCCTCGGATTCCTTTCTACAGCGTTTATCATTGTGGTAAAACTCATCAAACTCTACACGGGGTTCCATACCATTTTGGTTACCGACAACCCTTTATTTTACATTGCACTTACTTCGATGATTATTGGCACTCAACTCTTTTTGGCGGGTTTTCTCGGTGAAATTATCTTACGAACCAAAAACAACGAAGAGCGTTATAAAATTGCCGAAGAACGGTAATCGATACAACCCCTAACTTAAGCTTACAATACCTTTAAAATGCCTATGGAACCTTCCTTAGTGAATAAAGTAAACGAATGGTTGACCCCCACTTTTGATGAGGCCACGCAAGCAACTATTCGCGAAATGATGACGTCCAACCCAAAAGAATTGGAGGAAAGCTTTTATAAAAACTTAGAATTCGGAACCGGCGGTATGCGCGGCATCATGGGCGTCGGTACCAACCGAATCAACCGCTACACCCTTGGAAAAAACACCCAAGGACTATCCGATTATTTAAAAAAATCATTCCCTACAGAGGCGCTCAAAGTGGTTATCGCTTACGATTGCCGCCACAACAGTGATACCTTGGCCAAAGTCGTTGCCGATGTCTTTTCGGCCAACGGCATTCACGTATACTTGTTTTCCGAATTGCGGCCTACGCCTGAGTTATCATTTGCCCTTAAACATTTACAATGCCATGCCGGTATCGTGTTGACCGCCTCGCACAATCCGCCTGAATACAACGGATACAAAGTGTATTGGCAAGACGGTGGACAATTGGTTCCGCCACAAGATGGGGAAATTATTGAAGTGATTGAGGCCTTAAATTATGCCGATATTCGCTTTGAAGCCAATGAAAGTTTGATTGAATATATCGATGAAGCCGTTGACGAGGCCTTTGTGAAATCAACGCTTGCTAACGCGAGTTTCAACACAACAAAAGAAGCGCGTGAAGGACTCAAAATCGTCTATACGTCGCTTCACGGAACTTCCATCAAATCCATTCCAGCCGTACTCACCGCAGCGGGCTATACTGATCTAAATATCGTTCAAGAACAAGCCATCCCCAATGGCGATTTTCCTACCGTAAAGTCACCCAATCCCGAAGAACCAGAAGCTTTAACCCTAGCGTTAAAGTTGGCCAACGAAATTGGCGCCGACATCGTAATTGGAACCGATCCCGACTCCGATCGTTTGGGCGTGGCCGTGCGCAATACCCATAATGAATTGGTACTGTTAAACGGAAATCAAACCATGGTCATCATGACCGCCTACCTTTTGGAACAATGGAAACGTGCCGGAAAAATCAACGGCAAACAATTTATTGGCTCTACCATTGTCTCCACACCCATGATGCTCGAATTGGCTTCGGCTTATAGTGTAGAATGTAAGGTAGGTTTGACCGGCTTCAAATGGATTGCTAAATTCATCAAAGATTTCCCCGAACTTCAATTTATCGGTGGCGGTGAAGAAAGTTTTGGATACATGGTCGGTGATGCCGTTCGCGACAAAGATGCGGTGGGTGCTACCCTTTTGGTCTGCGAAATTGCCGCGCAAGCCAAAGCCGCTGGTAGTTCGCTCTTCCAAGAGCTTCTTAACCTTTACCTCGATCACGGCTTTTATAAAGAACACCTCATTTCACTGACCAAAAAAGGAATTTCGGGCTTACAAGAAATCAACCAAATGATGATTGACATGCGCCAAAATCCAGTTGCCGAAATCAATGGCCAGCGGATCGTGTGTATTGAAGATTATCAAACCTCCAAAGGACGCGATGTGCTAAACAAAAGTGAATTTGACCTCACCATACCCAAATCCAACGTATTGATATACTATTTGGAAGACGGCAGTAAAATCTGTGCCCGACCTAGTGGTACCGAACCCAAAATCAAATTTTATTTCAGCGTTAATGCCCCCCTCACCTCGCGAGATGAAATTGATACGGTGGAAGCCATTTTGGACGAAAAGATTAAAAATTGTATTGCCGATATGGGCTTAAACGTATGAAAGAAATCATCCACAAACTAAAGCCGTACATCTACCCCTTCAAACATCATGTGGTAGGGAATGTTATTTACAACATTCTCTATGCGTTATTTGGAACCTTATCCTTCATCACGCTCATCCCTATGATGAACGTGCTTTTTGATCAAACGAAAAAGGTCTACGAAGCGCCTGTGTATACCAATATTTCAGGAGCAAAAGACTACCTAGAGAATCTTTTGTACTATAAAGTCACGCATTTTACCGACTCGGGAACACCTCAAAACGCACTTTTTCTAGTGGTTTCGATTGTCATTGTTACGTTTTTACTGAAAAACATTGCAGGGTATATGGCCTCCTACCACATGATGCATTTACGCACCAATGTCATGGCTACCATTCGCAATGAAATGTATCAAAAAATCATTTCCCTCCCGATTTCATTTTTTTCTGAAAAACGAAAAGGCGACGTTATGACCCGAATGCTAGGCGATGTAGGTGAAATGCAGAATTCCTTTTTCATGGTGCTAGAGCTTATCATCAAAGAACCGCTCACCATCATTTTCTCCATCATTATGATGTTTACCATCAGTTGGAAACTCACTCTGTTTGTATTTATCTTCATTCCCATCGCCGGATTTATCATTTCGTTGATTGGAAAAAGTCTCAAATCACAATCCCTACGTGCCCAAAATGAAGCAGGATACCTTATTTCACTGCTGGAGGAAACGCTCACCGGACTCAAAGTGGTTAAAAGCTATACCGCCGAAGAGAACTTTAAAAGCCGCTTCGAACAATCCGTGCACCGACTCTTAGTACTTTCCAACAAAATCGGGAAGAAAAACAACCTCGCCTCGCCTTTAAGTGAGCTACTTGGAATCATCACCATAGCCGTTTTGTTGGTCTATGGAGGAACGCTGGTTTTGGTTGACAAATCCTTATCTGGACCGGTATTCCTGTCGTTTATGGGGCTAGCTTACAATATTCTAACTCCAGCCAAAGCCATCTCCAAAGCCTCCTATGCCGTGAAAAATGGAATTGCCGCCGCCGAACGGGTTTTTGAAGTACTAGAAGAAGAAAATACCGTGAACTCTGAACCCAATGCGATTCAGAAGTCCGAATTCACCGACAACATCACGCTATCGCATGTCAACTTCGGTTACCAAGACGAACCTGTATTGAAAAACTTTTCACTGACCATTCCCAAAGGAAAAACCGTTGCCTTGGTAGGACAATCGGGCAGCGGAAAAAGTACGTTGGCCAACCTGCTCACCCGCTTTTATGATGTTAAGGAAGGTACAATTGCCATCGATGGCGTCGACATCAAAACTATGGACATCCATGCGCTGCGCCGTTTGATGGGCTTGGTTACCCAAGATTCGATTTTATTCAATGATACCATCGAAAACAACCTGCGCATCGGAAAACCCGAAGCCACAGAAGCCGAGTTAATACACGCGTTGCAAGTGGCCAACGCCTATGATTTTGTGATGGAATTGCCCCTCGGACTCCAAACGAACATCGGAGATGCAGGAGGAAAACTCTCTGGAGGACAAAAACAACGTATTTCTATTGCCCGCGCAGTACTCAAAAACTCCCCCATCATGATTCTCGATGAGGCCACTTCAGCCCTCGATACCGAAAGTGAAAAAGCGGTTCAGATTGCCCTTGAAAATATGATGCAAAACCGCACGTCTATTGTCATCGCGCACCGCTTATCGACCATTCAAAACGCCGATACCATCGTGGTGCTCCACAAAGGCGAAATCATCGAGCAAGGTAACCACACCGAACTCATGGCGCTGGAAGGTACCTACGCCAAATTGGTGACGCTACAGAGTTTTGACTAAATTCAGTTTTTATTTTTTGGCAGCAAGAAGCCCTATTTTCAAGCACTCACCCACTCCCGTGCTCCACTGTATCTTTGGACTAAACCCCAAAGGATGCCGTTGCGCCCGGGGCTGAAAACCAACATCCCTTTTCAAAAAAAAATCCGCTACGGCAGCGGATTGTATTCTTGAGGTGTCCAAGTAGTACTGAGTAAATCAATAAAGTAATAGTGAACTTTATCTTTTTTATCAAAAGCACCGTTTTTATTCAAATCTTCAATAGCCCGAAAATACAAGCGTCCTAAGCTATCCAAACAGCTCCAGTCAATCAATTCTTGATAAACCGTAGTGAGTTTGGTAAAATTCTGGCCCTCAAGCGTACTTACATACAAACTGCGAATGTCGTTGGCATTGACCACCCCATCTTGATTGGTATCGTTATCTTGTACTTCATAGACCAAGAGTTTCGTTT
>NZ_JAIXWA010000048.1 GCF_027482425.1 Flavobacterium sp. | reverse complement strand
GATAAAATTCAATTTGTAAGTGGATTGCCGAAAACACGTTCTGGAAAAATCATGCGACGTATTTTACGCAAAATTGCGGAAGGAGATTTTAGTAATTTTGGAGATATTTCCACACTTTTGAATCCTGAAATTGTGGAAGAAATCAAAAATGAACGGGTATAGTTGATAATTTATTTAGTTTTTATTGGCTGAATCTGCTTTCGATAGTGAATGCAGTTTTTTTATTTTACAAAAAATTGCATTTCAAATATTTATATTAATTAAATGAATCAAATACTTAATATTTATTTCAAACCCAATTTGGACTTTAATTTCAAAAACATCAAAGCAATATTATAGGCATCATCGGTAGGAGAGACGTGTTCGGTTACCGGAAGTTTATAAGCTTTTGCCATTTAATCCAACGAAATACTTTTTTCAGACAACTCATGCACTTTTTTATACATGATTTCAATGTCTAATGCCTCATTACGCAATCGTCCACACCCTAATTTTTCAAGCACTTCATTCAAAAGTTCCACATCAAAATAGGTTCGATGACCCACCAATACAGCGTTTTCAATAAAGGCGATAAAATTTTCTATCGCAGCAGGCTCGGCTAATTTTGGCATTTTACTCTCCAACACAAAATCATGAGTAATGCCGTTGTCATGTAAATATTTGTACTGCGGAATTGCAATTTCAAAAACATCTCCAATCAAAACCTGATCCTGAACAATTCCGATAGCTGCAATCGATAAAATAACATCTTTACGCGAATTTAACCCTGTGGTTTCAAGGGTAAACGCTACATAGCGATTGGATTTTTTATCCATTTTCTCCAGATACGTTTTCCAAAAATCAGGATATTCTTTCTGTATGTTTTTGAGCCAATCCAACATGATTAGGAAAACTGGGTGAGTTGGTAATTATCTTTAATCAATTCTTCAAGTTCGCGCATAGGAGCTAAGGCCGATTTTAGTTTTTCCTTATCTGCTTTGTTCCTATCCTCTAAAGTTAGAAAATGCCCGTTTGAATCTTCTTTCAATCCTTCTTCCGTGCTGAATTTAGATAAGGTTAAAAAAGCTTCGGCACTATTAAGATAGATTTCTGCATGCTTCGGGTCAATGATAGCCAGTTGCTTGTAGCGCTGATAAGTGCTGTTTATTCCTTTAATCCCATTACTTAAAGAAAGCAAACGAGCCGCATCTACTAAAGGTAAAATGGCTCGATTTTTTAGATCAAACTTACCTTTAAACTCGTCTTCCTCTTCGATATTGAATTTTTTGAAGAAATTCAAGGGTGGGGGTTTTCGCAACGCATCATTCCCTAAGAAATCGTAAAACAAGACATTGTTTTTAGCATTTTTAAAAATAACCTCTGACAGTGCGTCTTCAATTTTTTGTTCCCCAGCGGCCATTTCATAATCAAAGAAGACACTGCTAATCTCATTGGATTTTTCACCAGGCGTATTCATCCAACTGTTGTATTGTTTTATCCAGTCTGTCAAAGACTTACACCACAACATATTGCTGGCGACATGATTTTGAGCACAAAGTTTGTAGCCTGCTTTTTCAAGCGTTGCTGTCGCTTTTTTGGCCAAACGAATGAAGTAATCTTTGGTGTCGCGATACTTATCAGCAGGCACATCTTCAAAGATCAAAATACTATCTTGATCGGTGAGCAACAATTGTTCTTTTCGTCCTTGACTACCAATACACAACCAGGCATAACGGGCAGGAGGGGAACCTAACTCTAAAATGGCTAAGTCCACCGCGCGTTTCACCAAAGCAAGGGTGATTTCCCCTGCAATACTTTGAATATGCGTTAAGGGAATATTGCGGTGAAGCGACGATTGAATGATTTCAGTGAGTTTGTCCCGTACTGATTTCAACTCTTTGGCTGAAACTGATTTTCGAATTTCTTTAAGTAGAACGCCTGGGTTATTGGCTTGAGCCACCACCAAATCATGCTCTGAAATGATTCCTTTGACTTCCGATTTATCGGTACCATCATACGTCACGCAAAGATGAGTGACGCCATGTTTTAACATCACTAATTGGGCCTCAGCTACTGAAATATTTTCAATAACTGTGACCACAGGAACACTCATCAATTGGGTAATAGGCTGAGAAATGGCAACACGACCGGTAGCCACTTTGGCTCGGAAATCTTTATCAGTAACAATACCCACCGGATTTCCTTGTTCGGTAATTACGGCGCTATCATATAAATTATCGGTAATTAATTGCGCGGTGTCTTTCACTGTAGTTTGAACTCCAATTTTTAACGGCGATCGATTGTAAGCCAAGGTTTGGAAATACAATAAATCGGATTGATTTTCACTAAAGGCTATAGAATCTGTGATAAGACCTTTAGCCATTTTATCGGATTGATTTTTAGAATTGGTAGCGAAACTTTCCAATAAAAAATCTAAAACCGCCTGATTTTTGGATACATACGGCTTGAAAACTGCAATAGGAATCGCGTACACAATACAATCATCCTTAGCTTTGGCCGTCATTTGATAATTGTTTTTGGCAAAAAAGGGACGTAACCCAAAAATATCACCGGCATGACACTTGTTTAAAAGCATTTCTTCAGCATCGGAAACCACCATTAACTGAATAATGCCGTTAGCCACCACATAGAAACTATCGTGTAACGCATCATTGATTTGAAATAATGTTTTGTTTTTATCCAGATTTAATACACGCATCGATTGAGCAATTACCACAAGTTCATTATAGCTCAAGAAATTAAACGGTTCAAAATCTTTTAAAAAGTCGGCAATTCGATAAGCAATTGCATTACTCATAACGGATAATATTAAACTACAAAGTTATTAATTTGTTTGGCCTAATACGCTATAAGTAGGGTCGTTTTATGGATTGTTTTTAACGATAGAATGTTTATAACCCGTAGCACTTTTCTTATTTTCTATTTTACATAATATAAATTATGATTTCTTTTTGCTATAAGCAATATCTGTGATTTTTTATTGTATTATTTTTCTTACTATAAAAGGAATATATATGCATTTCGTCGATTATTTGAGAAATAAATTACACTTTATCGGAAAAATACAACCTTTTATCTATAATTTTAAACTGTTGATTTTACCCCCAAGAAATTGACACCCCCAAATTTACTTTAACTTAACCGAACATTGCCTATGAAAACTTTTTGGATTTCCCTTGGTTTTTTCTTTTTTCAATGGGCAGTCGCTCAGAATGCAACCGTAAATTATCAAGCATCTTCAGATATTATCGCCAATCCTGAGCGCGGTTTCTTTAAATTTACTGAAACACATTCCAACGCCTATACAGCGTTAAACACGACCACTTTAACGAATTACCGCGTAAATCAAAAAATAAGTTTGATTTACCGTGTTTTTTACTTAGAAAATTTCATCAACAGTCCTATTTCTAGTACCTATCTCGCTCAGATGCAATTGGACTTTGATAAAGTTCGAGCCGCGGGTTTGAAATGCATTATCCGTTTTGCGTATTCTAACAATGAAGATGCAGCGCAACGTGATGCTTCCAAAGCAATGATGCTAACGCATATTCAACAAATTGCCCCTTTACTTCAGGCCAACGAAGATGTAATTAGTGTGATGCAAGCTGGATTTATTGGACTATGGGGCGAGTGGTATTATACCAGTCAAGCTGAATTTGGCGGTTGGGGCTACAATCAAACGGATTTAACTCCCACCAACAACAACCACCGTAAAGACATTTTAAACGCGATTTTGAATGCACTTCCCGCCAGCCGTATGGTTCAAATTCGCTACCCTGCATTTAAACAACAAATGTACTCCAATACAGCATTGACAACATTACAAGGATTTTCACAAACCAATGCAGCGCGTATCGGTCACCATAATGACTGTTTTTTAGCAAGTACTACAGATTATGGCACTTACGAAAATCCAACCACGCAATACCCGTATTTGGAACAAGAAACCAAGTTTGTTCCTATGGGTGGTGAAACCTGTGCGGTAAACTTACCTCGTTCGGGATGTGCTACAGCCATTGCAGAATTGGCTAAATTCCATTGGTCGTTTATGAATGTCGATTATTTTCCAGGCGTAATTAGCGGTTTTGAAAGCGATAATTGCTTTGTCGATATGGAGAAAAAATTAGGGTATCGTTTTGAAATGCGCAGTAGTACCTTGCCACAAAATGCAGTTTTGGGCGCAACTTTACCCGTTACTTTGCGGTTAATCAACAGTGGTTATGCCTCACCCTACAATGCAAGAACCGTTGCTTTGATTTTAAAAAACAATACAACGCAACAATTTTTTCCTTTACCAATGAATACCGATCCCCGGCGTTGGCTGGGAACTTCAGAGATTGTAGTTTCTGAAAACATCCCCCTCCCTTCCTCTTTGCCGGTTGGAAATTATAGTGTGTATTTGCATGTTGCCGATGCTAGTTCAAGTCTCGCCAGCCGTCCCGAATATGCTATTCGAATGGCCAATCAAAACATGTGGGATGCCACAACCGGTTTTAACAATTTGAATTTCAATATTAATGTTACAGCGCCATTGGCTTTGGCTGATATTGCAAACCCACAAGCGGTAATTTATCCCGTTCCAGCACAAGATCTTTTGACGATTCAATTGACCCATATCGAAACGTATACTATAGCCTTGTACAATGCTTTAGGACAAAAGATTACCACCAATAAAACCCAACAATCTGACAAACTGATACTTGATGTTAAAGGATTAAGTAATGGTATTTATTTTATTGATATAGAGAAAGATGGAATAAAAGATACTCGACCCATTGTTTTGGGTGATGACTAAAAAAAGGGATTCGGTTGGAATCCCTTTTTTGTTAACGTTTTTTACGTGGTTTAAAATTATGCTTAATGCCTAGCATGACATTATTGGAATAAAACTTATCCTGTTCATACAATTCAAAATTGATCGTAAAGGCGGTGAAATCCATCAATTGGTAACTCATTAACGAAGTCAGCCGTTTAAAATCACTGCTAAATGTATCGTGAAAAATTCCACCTTCAACATTGATATTGAAGTTATCGGTTCCAAACTCCAAACCTACTCCTCCACCGGTATAAAAGCGATCTTTCAACATCCAATAAGGAAAACCTACCGCCAAATCTCGACTTCCCCAATACCCATGGGTTTCTATGAAGGGTAAAATTTTGAATTTTCGAACGTTACGGTTGTCCCAAACAAAGCGCACAGTCAATTCAGCATTGAACGCGTCATCAAACTCTTCAAATAAGAGGGATCCATCAGGCAATTCCGTGACCACCGTTCGCATTACATCCGACTCTCTCGGGTCAGGTGTTCGTTCAACTAATGTTCGTGTTAATAATCCATCCGTATAATAATTGGCCTCAAAATTAAGGGAAGCTTCTATTCTATTGAAAAAATGACGATCATGATAGCCACGCAATTGAAAATTATAAATTTTTTCATTCAATCCCCCAGAAGTTTCCGCAGGGAAAAAGCTTAAATCCAATGTTTTATACGATTTTTCTTTTCCATGATTAAAACCAACACCACCTTGAACAAAGCCATTGGAAAAACGATCCATTTCAAAGCGTCCTCTTGCCCAATACTGCGGCTTCCCATCAACCACTGCAGTGGTAAATTTGTACTCCAATCCCACAGTATAATTGAAGATATTAGATGTATATATTTCGTCTACAAATTCCAATTTATAGTATTCGTTGTAGGCAATTCCGAAACTATGAATTCGATTTTTACGATCATAGCGATTGTAGCTGAACAAATTTTTCAAAATAGCAGGATCCTTTTGGTTGGTTTCCATGGAGGAGTTAAACTCAACAAAATCACCAAAATTCAAGCGCAATTCCTTTTGTAATTTTTTCAATACTTGGGGATAAAATAGAGCACTGTGATTGGTCATTAAGTCTTGTTGCAATTCCGTTTTCTCATAGGGTACATCGGTGTTCAACATTTTACGAACCGTCTCTTTTTCAGGAGATTCGTTCATGCCATTGGCAACTATCCAACTCTCTTTGAATTGCCCTTGGTCGTGATAATAGCTCACCATCAACGATTTTGCTTCTTGATCGTCTGGGTTTTTAGCTATGTATTTCTTGTAGAAAGGTTCAACCAACTTATACTGTCGGGTTTCCAATAACCAGTTCATTTTTTGGGCAAATCCAATTTCTTTAGCATAATCAGCCCAAGCCAAAGCTGCGGTATAGTTTTCTTCATCGGCATACATCCAAACAATGGTGTCAGCCAATTCAGTCCATTCCGCGCTAGGGGTAAGTGTCATTATTTCTTTTTGTGCCGCTACAGGATCAACATTCAATAAATGCTGTATATACGCCATTTTATGGGCTGTGGTAGGTTCTAATAGCGCTACCGTTTGCAAGGCCATTCGAATTTTTGGTTCAAAGGCTTCGACATCAAAATTGGCAATATACTCTTTCCATAAGGCTACTGAATCAGGTTTTACTTTCAACTGTTCCCACATCCATTTCTCTTTATCGGTATCGTGTAAATATCCAATTTGACGATCTAATTCAGCCGAATACATCACATTATTCACACTTGGGTATTGCTGTAGATGCTGACTGTAAAAATCCCAAACCTCTTTTCCTTTCTCTTCCCACGATAGCATTTTGGCATATTTATTCCATTGTACCGAGTCGATTTCACGACTATTGGACAAACGCTTCCGAAACGCTTTTCGATAGGCAATCTCTTGAGCAATTTGCAAATCATCCCAGTATTTTCCCGATTGATAATCCCGTAATTCTTTTTGAAATGTTTGGTACGCCATCATCACTTCATTTTTCACTTTGGCAAAAGCTACTGAAGATAGGGTTGATTTTGGGAATAAATCGGGTAAGCTGATTTCTTGTTTTGGAGTAGCAACACTCAACAAATAACCGTTCAATGTCGGCGTTTGATGTACAGTATATCCTTTGCTTTTCAAAGAGTTGCTATATACGCCAACATGATTTTGCTCCGAAAATAGCGACCAATAATTTTGAGGTTGGGCATACGAAGTGGTCGCTTTTACGGCATAGACACCATCATTGGATTCATGTTTCATTTGCGAAGCGCGCCAAGACCAGACCAATTTTCCTCCTGTTCTTCCGTCGGTAAAACGCAAAAGTGGGTAATGCTTTTTAAAATTAATAATGAACTTTCTAAATTCGGGAAAAATAGCTTTATCGCTGTTCACCGACTTGCGCCAACCATAGGCTTTTTGATTCCGTAAACTATATCCTCCCGAGGTTTTATCGGCAGTGGCAGGAATTTGAAAAATATCATCGGGATGTACAAAATGGTTCCAAATTCCCGTTATCAAGTACAAAGATTGAATCGTATATTCTTCATCTTCAGAGAAATAAAATCCACTCGAAATACGCGGATAATTAAAGAATTGTTTCTCATAAGGGTCGAAATCAAATTCACGGTCCCCTCCTACCGGTTTTTCGCCCAAATATAAGCTACACATGAACTGTAATGAAGGCATCGATTCTTTCAACAGCTTAAGACCCGTGGGATCAATAATGTTGGAAGGCGGCACATAAGTAGTCGGAAATCTTCCATAATTGTTGATTTCCCATTTCTTTTTGACTGTATTTATGGCCATGGGAATAAACTTTGGATTGGCCCACAATTTCTTGGTTAACGAAACGTGATTGTAACCGTGAAAGGCCATTTCATGACCGTTGTTTTTTACATCATCTACCAACCAATCTGACAAAGATTCGACCTTATCGCGTTTGTTCGTTTTCAACAAATTCCATTGATCCAAGGTAAACGGAGGCACAATTTTGTTACGGTAATCAAAAGTCAACATGGCCGCATACGGAATGTCAAATTCTTTCGCTAGTTTTCGCATATCGGGCCACCACACATCGGACACGAACTCGGCTGTAGTTTTATTCATTTCGGTTAACACAGGCTCGGCTTTGATATCGTATTGGGGTGCTGGAAAATCATCCAAGAAAAGGGTGCAGGAATTCGCAACGGAATAAGGCACACCTTCAATACCCTTTAAAATGCCTACAAAGAGAAATCCGCGATCAATTTTGGTAAAATCAAAGGAAGTGTTGTAAAAAATAACCCTCCCCTTCCCTATTGGGTTTTCGATGATGGTAGGGTATTTGGGATTATTGGCTGCCGTAGCTAAGATTTTGATGGATGGGCTAAAATTATCGGACGTAAATCCGAAGAGTGGAATCTCTTTTCCAATTTTTTTTCCGGTCATGCCAGGAAATACGGGCGTTGTGTAATGCCATCCTTTGGAGGTCGTATCGGTTTCCCAATTGGCGCGCGATTGAAATCCAAGCAAAAATGCAAAACGATGATCTTCAGCCGCAAAAGGAACATAAACGGTACCACCGCGCAACACAAAATCCAATAAAACAGGAATCCCAGCCTCTGCCACTCGCTTGGTATTGTGAATCATTACTACACGAACGGATTCAGCAATACTCGGTTGTGTATTCCAACTATCGATATCGGTGGCTCGAAAAGGAAGTTTGGTGTAGTCGCAGGATTTCTGAATGGCTTCTGAATAGGCTTTACTACTTTTCGATTTCGCATCCAACAACGTAAGTACAACGGGTTGGTCACTCATCCCCGGTAAAGCATAAGGCTGAAGATTTTCAAAAGTTTCCTCTTGCTCGTTTTTCAATAAATCAAAAGACAAGTCACTCCAATCCTCACGTTTGCCACAGCTATGCAACAGAAAAACGATACCGATGAAAAGGAGTGTTACACATTTATTTAGGAAGATTGTTTTCATAGAGTAGGCTATTTAAAAATGATATCCGAAATTTTACTTTCATTCGGATTATTAACCACTTCATAGACCGTTAATAAAGGTGAACGGTAAAAAACGTTGACTTCACGTCCGCGGTTTTTAAGTTCTTGAAGCTGTTTCATCAAGGGATCATAATACTTTATATTTTCGGAAAACGAGGAGTTATCCCGAGGGTGATTCTTATCCAAGACAAAAACCAGAACACTTTTTGATAGAATTTGATCTGGATTATTTTGCATAATTTTCTTGTTCTTTTTTATGCGTTCGTATTGCGCATCTTTTTCTAAATATTGACTCAAAAAATCCTCGTAATTCATAAAGAAATGAGAATTATTACTAATAACTTGGGTCGCTTGATCGTTGACGATAGTGTAGGTATAACTAAAGTAGGTTTTGGCTATGTTGTCGTAGGCATAGAGCATGTACTTGGGAGTAGCATCGGAGGGAATGAGTTGTTGGAGAAATGATTTTTGAAAATTTAAAGCGCCGTATAGCATTCCTACAAAAGTGAATCCCATAACAAAAGGTGAAAATCGGAACCAAGGAAAGGGTATTGTTTGCAACAAATTAATCAACATAGCGATTGTAAAACCGAGTACAATGGGAATAAAAACCACAAATGAATTATAAAGTAAGTCGCGATCTAGCCATTCACTTTTAATATGGGTTACCACAACCAACACATTAAAGTACATAAAAAAGACCAATGGCCCTCTACCCTTTTCTTTTTTTTTTTTTTTTAAAGCAGCCCATAAAATTGTTCCTATCATGGCACACCATTGGGTATAATAAATAATCGTTTTATAGGGTAAAATGAGCTGCGGCAAATAGGTATATGCGGTTACTGAAAGCATATTGGATTGTAAGAAATAATCCAAAGGCACTTTTTGTGAGGCACAGGCGAAGTAATAAATCGTTAAAATAACCCCTACAGATAACCCATAAACTGCCAGTACACGAAGATTGTATTTTTTCACATTCCAAGAAGTTGTAAAAAGGCCAATGACTAAAAACAAAGGGATCAAAATGAAAAAGGTAATTAAATCAGTAAGTCCAACAGAAACAAAAACCGCAAAAAAACTAAACAAATAGCTTAGGGTACTGCCTTTGAATTGTTTAGGTTGAATGTAAAATACAAAAGCTGGCAAAGCAAAAGCCAACGCTAAAAACAGGGGATTTCCTTTTAGTAAATAGTAAACATTGATAGGGGTTACCACATAAACCAAACCAAAAAACAAGGCGGCCAACAATGGCGCGATGTATCGTGAAGGAGCTAATCGATGAATAACCCAAAATACGATAATGGCTAAAATTGTCGATTCGAGTATGGCGATGACTTGCAATGCAATGATCGGACTTACATCAGTCACTTTTCCGTAAAAATTAGCAAGGGCCAACTCAGCGTCGGTGGCTAATTCGTAGGTAAACCAATATTGATTGTCAAATTTGATTAACTTAGTTAAATCGTTGATCCAAGCATCAGATAAGGAATAATTGTCATATTGCACAAAATAATAACGGCTTAAAAAGGTAGTAATCCCAATGAAAATAGGAGTAAAAAATAAAATCCAGTTTTTGATTCGATGCTCTGGGGTACTTTTCCTGAATGATAACCAATAAAATATTGATTTTTTTGTTTCAACAA
Source organism: Flavobacterium sp. (assembly GCF_027482425.1). Lineage (GTDB taxonomy): Bacteria > Bacteroidota > Bacteroidia > Flavobacteriales > Flavobacteriaceae > Flavobacterium. The sequence continues at coordinate 5,350 of NZ_JAIXWA010000048.1, read as the reverse complement.
GTTTTAAATACCGTAAGGAATGCGCTTTAAATTTTTCAGCAATGAATGCCCTTGGTCGAATAATATTTTTCCAGCCCAACCAGTCAATGAGAAGTAGCAAGGTGAAAATTACAAAACAGTTGAAGAGATTGTAGGCACTAACTTCCACCAATACAAACAACGTTAGCGTTAAAACCGCTGCATAACGATACCAGTTGAGTACAATAAAATCCAATAAATGCAAACGATGGTCTACAGCAATGAACTTTCGACTTAAATAAAATAGAAATAAGACAATCACACATAATCGCACAAACCCCACTAAGATTGAACTGGTCCAGAATAATTCCATACTACTTTGTGTTTTGGGGTAATTTTTGCAAACTAATACTTCCGATAAAATAATCGAAAGGGCTATTTTCTAATTCTTTAACTATAGCATTTTTCAACTCCGAACTTTCGGCATACTCAATCAAATGGGTGGGTAATTTATACTTGGCGTACAATTGCAATAACTCTTCTCGATAGGGTTGGTATTGTTTTGCTACGCGTAATCGGTATCTTTTTGATTTAAAATCATAATCTGTAACCACCGATTCCACCGCCAATGCATCAACCCATTGATTGGTTTGTGGAACCAATTCGATTCCTGCGTTTTGAATCAAAAACTTATCCGGATAGGTTTCTCGAATTCGTTTTACAAAAGCGATAAAAGCTTCTTTGTGTTCTTTTTGTGGCCCCCACTGATTGAAATTATCAAAATTATCCAAAAACAAACCATCATATCCTTGGTCAAACAAGTCTTTCATAAGTTGCAACAAAGTGGCTTGGGTTTGCTCTAAGCGAATATCAAGGTAATAACTATCCCAAATTTCATTTTTGCCCAAAGTGGATTTCTTTAATTTTTCAAAATGTGCCGCGTAACGATTGACTTCTCCCAAACTGATATAGGCGATCACTTTTTTATTATTAGCTTTTAATACCCGAACGTTACTGGGAAAAAAATGCGCCGCTTCTACCACCACCAAATCATATCCTTTGACCAATTCGGGTTTGAATTTACCATAGCAATACATGATTTTCATTTTCGATGGAGATTGAAGGGCCATAAGCACAAGTAGAATGAGTAATAATGGAATCCAAAGGGAATTAAAACGCCGCATAATAATGATAATCCAATTGTTTAAAAAAGCTTTGCAATGCACGACAGGTGAGCAGCATAAAAACTATCGAACCCACCAACATTCCAAATACGCTATAGTCATAAGCGACAAAGCGACTCAACACAAAACCGACAGAAAAATTCACTAAAGCAGCATAAATGATGGCTTTCAGAGGCTTTGTGATTTGCCCTAACGTAAACAAATACAAAGCATTAAGTATCCCCCAAGCAAAAATAATATAGCCAATTCCTCCTACGATAAAAATCGTAATACATTGTTTTATCATCTCGGGTTTAAAATGGTTTTTTAAGGCCCAAGGTGCTTGCAAGAGGTAAAATATAAAGACAAACGCTAAGATTCCTGTAATCCAAAGCGCTATTATATGTAAACGATAATTTCGTTGCATTTCGAGCGCATAATTCGCGATTTGATCGGAAGCGGTGTGTTTTTGACCAATATCGATAAAGCGTGTGAATGTGGCAATACTGAACTCCAAAACCCCAGCCAAAAGTAAGAACACCAAAATCGCCAAGTCCATACCCAATTCGTAATTTTTCTCAAAAAATACTAAAAAAGGAGGATTCTCCTGAATACCTGATGACCAGGCTAAAATTCGATCGATAAAGATGAACGCATACAACAGCATTCCGTATAGAAAATGGCTGTAATTATGGTATAAAACAACAGGAGTCTTCAATGGAGCACTGTGGGCATTCAACCCTTTTTTCTGAATTTTTTTAAAGAAAAAGAAGAGGAAAACTTGTGTCACCAAAATCGTTATAGTGATACCAAACCAATGGGTAAAGTAGATGGGGTAATGAGTATTATTTTTTAATAGTAAAGCAGCAATAGTTCCTGCCAAAATCGAAACGGTTATCATCCAGCGTTGCTTCACAGGATGTAAGGGTGCTAAAATGAGTAACAACAAGCCCACAAAAAAGGCATAACAAAACACGATTAGCAGGACTTCATATGAATAGATATGAAAGAAGAAATTGACCAAGAAAATACCAAAAAGTACCGAGAAAAGTGTTTTCATCCCCAATTTAAACAAATAGGAAATGGTTTGTTTCACCATAGCGTAATCTTTATAGTTCCAATAAAACGAAGCTTGCTTTCCAATGACCTGTACAAATCCCCCCGTAGATACCATTCCGACTATTACTCCCAACACCACCGCTGTGGATTGAATTTCATTAAAACCGGTGTATGTCCAAAGCGAATATCCAAATAAAACAATTGCAGCAATTTGTATAAACACAGGAAGCAGATGAAGAACGCCCAAGGTATAATATTGGGAAAACAATTTCATCTTTACAACCCTATAATCTGAAACTGAAATTGACTCTTTCTCTTGACTTTCTCGCTCGCGGTAATTCCTTAAAGGCTCTTGATTATCTAGCGAACGTAGCTTTTGGTAGATATCGGATGCCAGTGCTTCAACAGTAGGATAGCCATAATCAACAGGGGTGTCTTTAGGACGTATCCCCAAAGATTCTATAGCAGCTTCGACCACTTGTGTACTCACAGGTTTCCCAAGTCGGTTTTGCAGTTCGGAGGTAAGGTCTTTTAGGTTTTGGGTTTGGTTTTCCATGGTAGGTTAAGGGCTTTGGGGTTTATGATGCTTCCATCGCAATTTCATCGACCAACTGATGCAAGTAAATGGCATTGTTGAATTTGGCTTTCACCACCGCATCATAGGCTTTTTCATAAGCTGTAATAAATGTATCGATGGTAAAATGATTGAGTACTCGTTTACGCGCAGCCTCTCCCATTTGTTTACGCAATGCTTCATTCTGTAGCAATTCGATTACACTATTTCCAATGGCAATGTGATCTTTGGGTTTACATACCCGACCGCAAGAGGAATCCAATGCTTCGGTTACCCCACCCACATCGGTAGCAACTACCGGAATTCCACAACTCATGGATTCAAGAACCGTGTAGGGAAATCCTTCCGAAATGGAGGTCAGAATGGACACATCGCCTTCACAAAACAATTCTTGAGGGGTATTGTGAAAACCTGCAAGGAAAAAATTTTTCTCTAGTTTTAATGCTACAATCAACGTACGGCATTCCTCTGTGTATTCTGGAACGGCATCAAAGTCGCCATATACCCAATATTCGACATTGGGAATGGTTGCTTTGACCACGGCGCATGAACGAATCATAGTAAGTATGTCTTTCAATTCAAAAATTCGTGCTGCGGCCACAACCGTAGGAATATCTTTTCGATGGGCTGGCTTGGCTTTAGGGACAAATACATCGCTGTCGATACCGTTGTAGATAACGTCAATCTTGTTGGGGTCGGCGCCGTATTTGGTTTCCCAAGTTTTATTGAAATTATTGACCGACAATATGCGGTCGGCTTTATGATACACCAAACGGGTGATGGCTTCCGAAAAACGAATCAATAGATTTTTAAGAAAAAAAGAGTATTCTGATTGATTGATCGCAATTAAGCGCTCCCGAATAAATACGCCGTGTTCGGTAACAACCAATGGGGTTTCGTATTTGTACTTCAATACCAAAGCAGGGATAACCGGGAAACCAGCCAGCGTTAAATGCGCAATATCCGCCTTTTTAACCGGAATGGAAATGGGAAGTAAAAAACGATAAACCCAACGCATACCGATAGTAAAATCTTGTAAGGTTGCTGAGTAATGCCCGTCTTTCTCGATTTGTTGCTGCGAAAAGCGTTTGTAACTATCCCACACCAAGCTGTGCGTCATTGTTTTTTTGTAATCATGCTTCTGAAAATAATTCCATAAGGCAAAGAAAAGCGTATCAAGTGCTTTCGGATTTTGCGTTTCAGTATATATAGCCTCCAATAATTCGGTAAATAAAGGCAAAAAAATGTTTTTAATTTCAACATCCTCAGCCTTAAGTTTTCGAACCACCGATTTGTAATACTTTTTACCATAGTTTACCAATTCATGAGGTTCCATTGGTGCCCACAAGGGAACCTGGATGCATTCTTTGACATTCGGACTTAAGGTATACTTGGGTTTTTTTTTTTTTTTTTCATTGATAGAATACAGGGTGTAGTCTGCGTTATCAACCCGGTTACACAACATGTGTGCCCACGTGGAGACTCCTCCGCCATTGAAAGGGTATGTCCCTTCCATAATAAGCATTACTTCGTATTTGTTTCGCATAAGAATCTAATAGTTTTTTTAATCTGGGGCGATTAAAAACTCATATTTGAAACAAAAGTATTTTTGCCTTTTGGAGAGCGAAACGAAATCAGGTATAAAGATGAATATAGTCGATGAAATGCAGTTTTTGTCAATTAAGCAATGTTGATTTTTATTTATAAGTTACAATCATCGATAATTTGATGCATTTCATCGAATTATAATAAAATTCGTAGGGCGTTTATCAAGTGAATAATTTTAAACGCATTTTTCGTGCGATTTCGAGAATCAATTTTTCCTTATAATCTTCAATTAACCAAAGTCGGTAATTTTTGGTTGTGTTTCCTAGCAAAACACAATACTGCCGTACACGATAATCAATGTCATCATGCAATTCTTTAGCCAGAAACTTCGCTTGAATAGAATCATCGGCATTTTCGACACAAATACGTGTATGCTGTTGTATCGATAAATCAATAACGGTTTTGGCTTTAAGGTTGTTTTTGACCGTCTTCTTAAATTCTTCATGGAGATCGAAGGAGAAATCGGTGGTTTTTGCAAACTTTTTGCGCAACTCAGGAGGCATCTCGTAGGTGAAATTTCGCTCTATTTCGGCATCATCCCTAAGACTAGCCAAGTAAAACTCGGGCGATTTAAATATTTGTTGCCAATCGACAGGTGCATTCCACAACCCAAACCGCAAGGCATTGTTCCCCAAATCAATAATGGTAAACGCTGTTTTGTGTGGCAAACGTCGGGAACCTCTTCCGATCATCTGAAAATAAAGCGTAATCGATTTGGTGGCGCGATTCAAAATGATACTTTCTACTGTAGGTTCATCAAAACCTGTGGTCAAAATACTCACTGAGGTTAGAATCGCATTAGGTGTTTTTTTAAACCATTTTAAAATCGATTTTCGCTCATCATTGGGCGTTGTATTGTCGAGATGGCGAATATTTAAGCCCGCTTTTTTAAATGTTTCATACACATAAAGCGAGGTATGAATTCCATTATTGAAAATCAAGGTTTTTTTGCCAAAAGATTTTTCCATATAGGCATGCAGCAGTTTTT
>NZ_JAIXWA010000039.1 GCF_027482425.1 Flavobacterium sp. | reverse complement strand
CTGTAGGCACCGTAGCTTCGGTCAAAGGGGTGCATCAACGCGAACTCCGGGACGATATTAATCCCGATATTATTTTAGGAAATACGTACCATTTATACTTGCGTCCACAGTTGGATATTTTAGAAAAAGCAGGAGGCTTGCACAAGTTCATGAATTGGAATCGAAATATTTTGACCGATAGTGGCGGGTACCAAGTGTATTCCCTCTCTGCCAATCGTAAAATCAAAGAAGAAGGGGTGAAATTTAAATCACATATCGATGGTTCCTACCATTTTTTCTCCCCCGAAAATGTCATGGAAATTCAACGTACCATCGGCGCCGATATTATTATGGCTTTTGACGAATGTACGCCGTATCCGTGTGATTACCGCTATGCCAAACGCAGTATGCACATGACCCACCGCTGGTTGGATCGCTGTGTGGCGCATTTAAAAACGCTTCCTCCAAAATATGGGTATGAACAAACCTTATTTCCTATTGTCCAAGGCAGTACGTACAAAGATTTACGTCAAATGTCGGCCGAATATATTGCCAATGTGGGGGCAGAAGGAAATGCTATTGGAGGATTGTCCGTAGGCGAACCGGCTGAAGAAATGTATGCCATGACCGAAGTGGTGACGGCTGTACTTCCGAAAGACAAACCCCGTTATTTAATGGGGGTGGGTACGCCAATTAATATTTTGGAAAATATTGCCTTGGGAATTGATATGTTTGACTGTGTCATGCCCACACGTAATGCCCGCAACGGAATGCTGTTTACCGCTCACGGGGTGATTAATATTAAAAATAAAAAGTGGGAAGACGATTTTTCTCCTATCGACGAAATGGGAATTACCTTTGTCGATACCGAATATTCCAAAGCCTACCTTCGTCACTTATTTGCCGCCAATGAATACTTGGGCAAACAAATTGCCACGATTCACAATTTAGGATTCTACCTTTGGTTGGTTCGTGAAGCCCGAAAACATATCATTGCAGGGGATTTTCGGGATTGGAAAAATAAAATGGTACAACAAATGAGTCAACGTTTGTAATGAAAATTATTGATCGCTACATCTTAAAACGGTACTTGGTGACTTTTGCCACCATGCTGTTGCTATTCATTCCCATTGGGATAACCATTGACGTAGCCGAAAAAGTCAACAAAATGATTGAAAATCGCGTTCCTTTTCCTGCGATTGCTCAGTACTATGTCGATTTTACGATTTATTTCGCCAATTTATTATTTCCTATATTTCTCTTTTTATCCATCATTTGGTTTACCTCCAAATTAGCCAACAACACCGAAGTTATCGCTATCTTGAGTTCGGGAATTTCCTTTACTCGTTTTTTACGCCCTTATTTAATAGGGGCAGCTATGGTATCGGTTTTTGCATTGCTCATGGGATTCTTTTTGGTGCCCAAAGCCAGTGAGGGGTTCAAAACCTTTCGATTCATGTATTTGATTGGAAATGGTCAAAATGAGATGCGCGACAATTCGGATGTGTACCGACAAATCAGCGATAACGAATATATTTATGTGAGTTCGTACAATCCCGATAGCAAACTAGGGTTCAACTTTTCAATGGAACGGTTTAAAGGTGATTCCTTAGTCTACAAAATTACCGCAGATCGGATCAAATTCAACGAGAACGACAGCACCTATTCGCTATTTGAATATAAAAAACGAAAAGTAGGTGCCCTCAATGATGTGCTCGAAATTGGCACGCGTAAAGACACCGTACTTCAATTTGATGTTGATGAGTTGACACCTACGGTTTATGTTGCAGAGACCTTAAATTACTTTGATTTAGTAAAATTTATCGCGAAAGAGAAAAAGCGAGGCTCCGCCAATATGAATACCTATTTGGTGGTGTTGTACAAAAAATATAGCGTACCTGTGTCAGCTTTTATTTTAACCGTGATTGCCGTTGCCGTGTCTTCTATGAAACGTCGTGGCGGTATGGGAATCAATTTGGTGATTGGAATTGTCATCGCTTTTGCCTTTGTTTTTATGGACAAGGTTTTTGGCGTTTTGGCCGAGAAATCCAGTGCCCCTCCTATGCTTTTGGTTTGGTTACCCAATCTGATTTTTGGTATTTTAGCTCTTTACTTATTGCGCAATGCCAAACGATAAATTTCGAAGTCTCCTGCTGCTGCACCTCATTGTTTTCATCTGGGGATTTACGGCCATAATTGGGAAGCTCATTACATTGGATGCATTGGCTCTGGTATGGTTTCGCATGTTGTTTGCCGTTTTTTTTATTGGCGCTTATGTGGTCTATCAAAAAATCTCATGGCGGCATTCCCGATCCATGATTCCCATTTTTCTTGGCGCAGGAGTAGTGATTGCCTTGCATTGGTTTACATTTTTTAAAGCGATTAAAGTGTCAAATGTCTCAGTGACCCTAGCGTGTTTGTCTACAGGTGCATTTTTTACTTCTTTACTAGAACCCCTTTTCACCCCAAAAAAGATGGTGCGTTATGAGCTTTTCTTTGGATTATTGGTCATCGGAGGATTGGCCTTGATTTTTAAAGTAGAAACCCATTATATTACGGGCATCGGTTTGGCCTTGCTCTCAGCCTTTTTGTCGGCTTTATTTGCCGTACTAAATTCCCGTTGGGTGGCACGCCATGAACCCGTAGTCATTACCTTGTTTGAATTGTTGGGGGGCGTATTGTTTTTCACAATTTTGTTGGGAATATCAGGTAGTTTTACCGCTACTTTTTTCCAATTGTCATGGAGTGATTTAGGGTATTTATTGTTGCTTAGTTCCGTATGTACCGCTTTTGCCATGATTGCCTCCACCGCTTTACTTCGAGTGTTGGATGCTTATACGGTGATGCTTACAATTAACTTAGAACCCGTGTATGGAATTATCTTGGCCATGATCCTTTTTGAAGAAACCGAAACCATGAGCGGAACCTTTTATTTAGGCGCTGTTATAATTTTGGTAACGGTTATCGCCAATGGGATTCTGAAATCGCGTACAAATTCCTAGTACATTGTTTACAATTAATCCCGTTTTTTTATTTCCTCAAAAAAAGGAAACCCCTATCTTTGTATTTCGAACTTTTACTAAACCCTATATTGTATGGAGTATTTAGATTTTGAGCTTCCCATTAAAGAGTTGGAAGACCAATTAGAAAAATGTGAGCTTATTGGTCAGGAGTCCAATGTGGATGTTACGAATACCTGCAAACAAATCGAAAAGAAATTAGAAGAAACCAAAAAGAAAATATATAAGAATTTAACGGCTTGGCAACGTGTTCAACTTTCGCGTCATCCTAATCGTCCTTACACCTTAGAATATATTACTACGCTTACCGATGGCACGTTCTTGGAGTTGTTTGGCGACCGTAATTTTAAAGATGATAAAGCCATGATTGGCGGCTTAGGAAAGATAGGCGGCCAGTCTTTTATGCTTATCGGTCAACAAAAAGGGATCAATACCAAAATGCGTCAATACCGTAATTTCGGGATGGCTAATCCTGAAGGGTATCGCAAAGCCCTTCGTTTGATGAAAATGGCTGAAAAATTCGGTATTCCTGTAATCACCTTTATTGATACGCCAGGTGCTTATCCTGGGATGGAAGCGGAAGAACGTGGACAAGGGGAGGCCATTGCACGAAACATCTTCGAAATGTCACGCTTACAGGTGCCAATCATCTGTGTCATTATCGGGGAAGGCGCTTCTGGAGGGGCATTAGGAATTGGCGTAGGAGACCGCGTATTCATGTTGGAAAATACATGGTATTCTGTAATTTCTCCCGAATCGTGCTCGTCCATTTTGTGGAAAAGTTGGGATTACAAAGAAAAAGCTGCGGAAGCGTTGAAACTGACGTCCACCGACATGAAAAAACAAAAGTTAGTTGACGATGTTATTCCAGAACCGCTGGGTGGAGCGCACTACGACAAAGCAACGACATTTGCAACAGTGAAAGAATATATTTTAAATGCTTTCCATGAACTCAAAGATTTATCAACATCCGAGCTGGTGGCCAATAGAATGGACAAGTACAGCAAGATGGGCGAGTTTAGAGAGTAAAAAATAACGACTCAATACCTTACATCCGAAGCCCGTGGTTTCGGATTTTTTTGTGTTGTTAACAAAATAGCATGAGTTATAAACAAATGGGTGGTAATAAATCCTCCTACGGTTTTTACTAGAATTGGTTACATTCGCTTTATGGAAAATTTACGCAATATCAACCCCGTTAAGGTGGATAAAACAACCTTGATTACTTTAGAAAAAGGGAAACTTCCCCCGCAAGCATTAGACTTGGAAGAGGCGGTTTTAGGGGCGATGATGATTGACAAAAAAGGGGTCGATGAAGTTATTGATATTCTCCAGTCGGATGCTTTTTATAAAGAAGCACACAAATTCATTTTTGAGGCTATTTTCCAACTCTTTACCGACTCCCAGCCCATTGACTTGTTAACCGTTTCTGCCCAATTAAAGAAAAACGGGAAGTTGGAAATGGCGGGAGGTGATTTTTACTTGATTCAGCTCACACAAAAGATTTCTTCTTCAGCACATATCGAGTTCCACTCGCGCATCATTCTCCAGAAATACATTCAGCGTTCGCTCATCAAAATTTCTTCCGATATCATCGAAGAAGCCTATGAAGATGCGACCGACGTTTTCGATTTGCTTGATATGGCCGAGTCCAAATTGTATGAAGTTACCCAAGGCAACATCAAACGCAGCTCCGAAACAGCGCAAAGTTTGGTCATGCAAGCCAAAAAGCGCATTGAAGAAATTTCCAACAAGGAGGGATTGAGCGGTGTCCCTACCGGATTCCACAAACTTGATCAAGTCACCTCGGGTTGGCAACCCTCCGATTTGATTATTATTGCCGCACGTCCCGGGATGGGGAAAACGGCGTTTGTGTTGTCTATGGCCCGAAATATAGCCATCGACTCCCAAAGTCCGGTAGCCGTGTTTTCGCTTGAAATGTCCTCCGTTCAGTTGATTACCCGTTTGATATCTTCCGAAACCGGATTGTCTTCCGAGAAATTACGTACGGGGAAATTAGAAAAACACGAGTGGGAGCAATTGAGTGTCAAAGTGCGCGATTTGGAAAAAGCACCGCTCTATATTGACGACACCCCATCGTTGTCGATTTTCGACTTACGAGCCAAAGCCCGACGTTTGGCCTCACAACACGGCATTAAACTCATCATTATCGATTATTTGCAGTTGATGACTGCCGGTGGTGCAGGGAAAGGCGGCGGAAATCGGGAGCAAGAAATTTCTACGATTTCACGAAATTTAAAAGCCTTGGCCAAAGAATTGGATGTTCCCGTGATTGCTTTATCGCAATTGTCTCGTGCAGTTGAAACGCGGGGTTCAAGCAAGCGGCCCTTGCTTTCTGACTTGCGTGAATCAGGAGCTATTGAGCAAGATGCCGATATCGTATCGTTTATTTATCGACCCGAATACTACAAAATCGAAGAATGGGATGATGATGAACAATCACCCACGCAAGGACAAGCCGAGTTTATCATTGCGAAACACCGTAACGGTTCGTTGGAAAATATTCGGTTGAAATTTATCGGAAACCTCGGTAAATTCGACAACTTAGATGATTTTGCGAGTGGTTTTAATGATTTACCGTCCAAAATGAATGCCGATGATAATCCGTTTTTTACCAAAAATCTGCCTTCACCCAACGATGCTTTTGGAGGACCGCCACCATCACTCGAAGATGATAGTGATGTTCCTTTTTAAAAGATTGAATATTAAATAGTTGTTTTAACTGTTTTTTATTTTTAATAATTAACAAAACGTTGATAGGGTATATCTTTATAACCTTGTACCTTCGTATTAAAATCAGTTTGAACTTCATGAAACACCGTTTGTCAGTTTATCTACTGCTGTTTTTTATTATTGTATTACCGCTTCGGGCAAACTTTATTCTCTTACCCATGGACGATGTGTCGCAAAAAAACCATCTTAAAGCCTATGGGATTACGTATTGGGTGCTGTCCAAAGACTATAAAGCCAGCTGGCTCCTTAACTATCGTGGAGGCTCTTTTCTACTTCCCGATGCGCCCGAAATTCGCAAAGAATGTCAGATTCGCGGTGTGAGCTTTGAAATCCTCTCCGACGGCGAAGCCAATCAAATTCTAGAAGAGATTTCGAGTCCCTCCCAAAACATGGAAACGGTTGTATTGGAAAAAGCACCCAAAATCGCAGTCTACACGCCCAAAGGCAAACAACCTTGGGACGACGCCGTAACCATGGTGCTTACCTATGCCGAAATTCCTTTCACACCTATTTATGACGAAGAAGTGCTCACTGATCAATTGCTTTTATACGATTGGTTGCACTTGCACCACGAGGATTTTTCGGGCCAATACGGAAAATTCTATGGCGCTTACCGCAATGCTCCATGGTATATCGAACAAAAGCGCGAGGCTGAACTTCTTGCCACCAAATTAGGATTCGCCAAAGTTTCTGAAGCTAAATTGGCCGTTGCCAAAAAAATTCGTGATTTCGTCATCGGAGGCGGCTTTATGTTTGCCATGTGCTCGGCCACCGATAGTTTTGATATTGCGCTGGCAGCCGAAGGCGTGGATATTTGTGAACCCATGTTTGATGGCGATGACAGCGATCCCAACTACCAAGCACGTATCGATTATACCCGCACTTTTGCTTTCAAAGATTTTATCCTCGAACGCCGCCCCGAACGCTACGAGTTCTCCGATATCGATATGACCGAAAAACGACGCGTACCTTTTGAAAAAGACTATTTTACGTTGATGGAATATTCTGCCAAATGGGACGTGATTCCAAGCATGTTGTGCCAAAATCATACCCAATTGGTCAAAGGATTTATGGGGCAAACGACGGCTTTCGACCGCGCAAACATCAAGTCCAATGTACTGGTCTTGGGCGAATGCCAAATCAACGAAGAAGCCCGCTACATTCACGGCCAAAAAGGGAAAGGCTTCTTTACGTTCTTCGGCGGTCACGATCCCGAAGATTACCGCCATCAAGTGGGCGACGAACCTACTGTATTGGACCTGCATCCCACCTCACCCGGATTTCGTTTGATTCTCAACAACGTTCTATTTCCAGCCGCCAAGAAGAAAAAGCAAAAAACATAGCAGAAACTCACGGTTGATTTTCAGGAGCACACGTGTCGTTTTCAAAAGCACCTTCCTCCCGTTTTCGCCCGTCGCTTTTCCGCTGCGCTACAAGAGCTCCAACAAGGGCTCTACCGGGGCTAGCAATACCATACCGTCTTTCAAAGTCATAAAAAAATCCCAAATTCCAACTGATTAACCAATTGGAATTTGGGATTTGTGATTTTGGTCCCGAAACTTCGGGAGGAATTTGAAATTTTACTATTTGTTATTTTCAAGAATATAATTCAGCACTTTGGTCATCAAATGCACCCGATCTTTTCCTGTTACATTGTGCTTGTGCATCGGGTAGGGGAAGTAGTCGGCTTGTTTGCCCGCTTCAACCAATTTTTTAACCAAGGCCAAATT
>NZ_JAIXWA010000029.1 GCF_027482425.1 Flavobacterium sp. | reverse complement strand
CAAAAAAAAAGGAAAGATTAATTATTTATTTATTTGATTTTTCGGGATAAACCTGGTTAAAATAAATTTCAAAAGCTTTTCCAAGAAGTTCTTTGTCTAGTTTCATTAGCTCTTTCCTAACATCCCAGTCTTTAATGTACTCTTCATCTTTTTCGCTGATTTCATCGTCATTTAATTTTCTGGTTAAAATGTCGCTTAGCAATACACTATCACAATGGTTATAATTGGGATAATATTTTTCAATAAAACTCCAATAGTTGAATTCTTCATCTTTATGTGTTTCATTAGTTTGAATTTCTTCGATAATTTCAAATTCTATCCATCCACTAGATTCTGATAAACCATTATAGAACGCATTTCTTTCAGCTAAGGTTTCAAATTCAAATCTTTTTTTATGAATTAAATTTTCATAGTCAGTAAACTCTTCACCAAGGCGGTGTTTTTTCACCTCGTTTTTTCCAAATATGATTTCAATTATATAACCCATGAGCATAAAAGTATTATCAAAAATAGCAAAAAACCGGACTATACTCCGTTGTTTTAAAGTCTACATTTTTCAAATTTTGTTAACATGGATATTAAGCAACGATTTGGAATAAAGATTAAAGAATTGCGAAAAGAAAAAGGTTTATCGCAAGAAAAGTTAGCCAACTTGGCTGAGATTGATAGAACCTATTTGCCAACAATTGAAAAAGGTGAAAGAAATGTTTCGATTGAAGTAGTTGAAAAATTAGCAAAAGCACTAGATATAAAAGTAAAAGATTTATTTGATGAGTAGGGCTTATTATAATGCTAGTATTGAGGAGTTTATCAATGAAGATAATAATTCAATTTATGGAAAAATTTCAGGTAATTATGATTTGAATAAATTAACAATACAACAATCTAATGCTTGGAAATGTCAAATCGAAATCTTAAAAAGAAATATATCCTCCTTTTCTGGTGAAATTTATTTTGAATTTACTATTCCTAGAATGGGAAAAAGAGTTGATAATATTCTAATCATTGACAACTGCATTTTTATTTTAGAGTTTAAGATTGGGTCTGATGCATATGATAAGTATGCAAAAGAGCAAGCTTTTGATTATGGTTTAGATTTGAACAATTTTCATGAAGGAAGTCATAATCAAAATCTAATACCTGTGTTAATTGCAGACAAAGCCCCTTCAATAATTAACAATTTTCACAAAAGCATTGACCGTTTATATCAAACAATTTACGCCAATTCAAAGAATCTCAGGGAAGTAATTGATTTTACAATTCAGCAATTAAAATCGTATAAAAAGATAGATGCTAAGCAATGGGAAAAATCTATTTACAAACCAACACCAACAATAATTGAAGCAGCTACAGCCCTTTATAAAAAACATAACGTAGCAGAAATTTCAAGAAGTGATTCAGGAGCGGAAAATTTATCAGTGACTTCAAATTGTATCTCTCACATAATTGATTTTTCAAAAGAGAATAATAAAAAATCCATCTGCTTTATCACTGGAGTTCCTGGTGCTGGAAAAACATTAGCGGGTTTAAATATCGCTAATTTACGTTCAAATTATGAAGAAGAGGAACATGCTGTTTTTCTGTCGGGGAATGGACCTTTAGTAGATGTTTTGAGGGAGGCATTAGCACGAGATAAAGTCAAGAATGCTAAAGAATTTGGTGAGACTTTGTCAAAAGAAAGTGCCAAATCACAAGTGAAATCATTTATACAGAACATTCATCACTTTAGAGACGCATCTTTAAAAGACAATAAGGCCCCAATTGAAAAGGTTACAATTTTTGATGAAGCTCAAAGAGCTTGGACAAAAGAGCAAGCCTCAAGTTTTATGAGAAGAAATAAAGGAAATTCAGAATTCAATAAATCAGAGCCTGAGTTTCTTATTGAGATTATGGATAGACACAAAGATTGGTGTACAATAGTGTGTTTGATTGGAGGAGGTCAAGAGATAAATACTGGTGAAGCAGGATTAGAAGAATGGATTAGACCTTTTGAAAATAATTTTAAGGATTGGAATATTTATTATTCTTCAAAAATAATTGATGATCACAATTATATACAAGATGAAAATGCTATAAAAATCTTAAAGAATAGAAATGCAGAGAAAAAAGACGAATTACATTTGTCAGTTTCTTTAAGATCATTTAGAAGTGCACAATTATCAAATTTTATACAGCAAATAATAAGTAATAATCTTTCAAACGCTAAATATATTTACAATGAATATATTGCAAAAGATTATCCAATCAGAATTACACGTGATTTAGAAAAAGCAAGAAAATGGCTAAATCAACAGGCAAGAGGAAATGAGAGAATAGGGATTGTAGCTTCATCAGGCGCTATAAGATTACGACCTTTTGGCTTGAATGTAAAGGCTAAGATTGATGCTCCTATTTGGTTTCTAAATGATAAAGAAGATATACGTTCTTCATATTTCTTAGAGGAAGTCGCTACAGAATTTGATGTTCAAGGCTTAGAATTGGATTGGACATGTGTAGCTTGGGATGGAGATTTTTATCATTACAAAAATCAATGGAATTACAAGAAGTTTACTGGGACTAATTGGAAAAACAATAGCAATCCAGAAAGAGTTAAATATTTGATTAATTCATATAGGGTATTGTTGACAAGAGCTAGACAAGGAATGATAATTTATGTTCCTTATGGGAATGATGATGATTTTACAAGACCTTCTATGATTTACGATGGAACTTTTGATTTTCTTAAATCAATAGGTATAGAAGAAATCTAAATTTCATAACCAACAATCAAAAATCCCCCCGAAGGCAAACGGAGGGAGTAGGTGTTGTGGGAGGACCCCAAGTGGCGTGTAATTGAATGCATCAAAGGTCGGGGAGTTGTGTTAGGTGGTTGTTGTGTTAGGGTTATTGAATTGTCAAAAAAATCCCCCACATTGCTGCAGGGGATTTTTTGAGTTTTCAGTCTCAGCCCCGAAGGGTCGGGACAGTCACTATTCCCCCTCTGGGGGTTAGGGGCTTATCAGTCACCAGTCACTAGTCACTAATTACTAGTCACTATTCACTACTACCAAATCTTCACGCGCTTTTCAGGCGCCAAGTAAAGTGCATCGCCGGGTTTAACGTTGAACGCTTCGTAAAATTCAGGGATGTTGCGTACGACCCCATTGATACGAAACTTGGCAGGGGAATGCGGGTCGGCGGCAATTTGCGTGCGTAAGGCTTCGGGACGGGATTTGTCCAACCACACTTGACCCCAACCCAAAAATACACGTTGAATGCCCGTAAAGCCGTCCAAAACAGGGGCTTCTTGGCCGTTCAAACTCATCTTGTACGCTTTCAAGGCAATGCTCAATCCGCCTAAATCGCCAATATTTTCGCCCAACGTAAAGGCGCCATTTACGTTCAAACCGGGTAAGGCTTGGAAGGTATTGTATTGTTCAACCAATGCTTTTGTACGTTTACTGAAGGCTTCCAGATCGCTTGGTTTCCACCAGTTGCGTAATTTTCCATCGCCATCAAAAGTGCTGCCTTGATCGTCAAAACCGTGTCCGATTTCGTGCCCAATTACCGCACCAATGCCGCCATAATTTACGGCATCATCGGCATTCATATCAAAGAAGGGCGGTTGTAAAATTGCTGCCGGGAATACAATTTCATTGACCGAAGGGTTGTAATACGCATTTACCGTTTGTGGCGTCATGCCCCACTCGGTGCGGTCTACGGGCTTTCCTAATTTGGCCAAATTACGGTTGTATTCGTAATCAGCACAACGCTGTAAATTACCGTACAAATCATTTTTGGCAATGGTCAACGAGGAATAATCGCGCCATTTGTCGGGGTAGCCAATTTTAATCACAAATTTATCGACCTTTTTCAAAGCTTCTTTCTTGGTGGCTTCACTCATCCAATCCAATTTCTTGATACTTTCAGCATAGGCTTTCAATAGGTTTTTCACCATGACCGTCATACGTTCTTTAGCCTCGGGAGAGAAGTGTTTTTCGACATATAATTTGCCTATCATTTCACCCAAACCACCACTCACGGTTTGTACTGCGCGCTTCCAGTCGTCGCGTTGTTTTTCGGTTCCGCTCAACACTTTTCCAAAAAACTCAAAATTTTGTTGATCCAAGGCTGTCGTCAACGAAGTGGCTGCACCGCTCAATACCGACCATTTCAAATAGGTTTTCCAGGTAGCCATAGGGGTGGCCGTGTACAACTGTGCCAGTTTTTTCATGTATTCGGGTTGGGCAATGATAATCGATTGCTCTTTCCCCATACCCGCTTTGTTAAGGTAGGTTTTGAAATCAAATCCGGGCATTAATCCCGCTAAATCGGCTACCTTAAACGGGTTGTTGAGTTTTTGGGTATCGCGGTTTTCTTCTTTGGTAATGTGAATTTTTGCAATTTCAGTTTCCAAAGCGACAATAGTGGCGGCATCGGCTTGGGCATTGGGGAACTGCGCCAAGCTGAGCATTTTCTGAACATGCTCGGTATAGGCTTTGCGAATTTGCGTCATTTCAGGTGCCGGTGAAAGGTAGTAATCGCGGTCAGGTAAACTCAATCCGCCCTGCCAAGTCATGATGACGTTTTTGTTGGGGTCAACAAAGTCCGTACTCACAAACACGCCAAATGGGGCCGAGATACCTTGACGGTTGGCTTCGCCCAAATACGCCGCCAATGCCGCATGGTCTTGAAGCGCATCGATTTTCTTCCATTCGGGTTGTATCGGACGCAATCCTTTGGCGTCACGCCCTTTACGGTCCATGTAAGACGCATAAAAATCACCGATTTTCTGTTCTTCCGAACCTTGTGAACTGTTGCTTTTGGCCGCGGCTTGAATGATTTCTTTAACGTCTTTCTCCGATTTGTCCAATAACATATCAAAAGCGCCATACGATGATTTATCGGCAGGAATCTTGGTTTTTCGGTTCCAATTTCCGTTGACATACGCATCAAAATTGTCCCCAGGTTTTACCAACGTATCCATATTGGCTTTGGTAATACCCGAGTGTAAAGGTTCACTTTTTTGGCAAGCAGTAACCAAAGCTGCCAAAGCTAAAACCGGGAATGTGATTTTTTTCATAGAGAAGTTATTTAGTTGGATTGATGAAATAAGTAAGTTTTTGTTGGTAAATGTTACAGAGAGCTACTGAGCTACTGCGACTGTGATTGCGACTTTCTTCAACCCTTCGTCGAATCCCGTTCAATAATTTGGGTTCCAAGGTGTACCGTTTTGGGTTCCCGCACGCGGTTTTCTTTTCGGGCGTTGATTTCTTCGAGCAAAACATTGAAGGCGGCAACTCCCATTTCGTAACTGGGCTGTTCTACCGTACTTAGGGAAGGCGTGATCACTTGCGACATGAACCAGTTGCTAAAGCCGATGACTTTGACTTGCTGCGGAACGGGGACTTTATGTTCGTTGAAATAGGCCAAAACACCTACAGCAACCAAGTCGGTGATGCAAAAAATACCGTCAACATCAGGATGTTCTTCGAGTATTTGAGCAGCAAAGGCTTTTCCTTCTTCAAACGACACCCGACTGCAGGTGTATACCAAAGACGGGTCGTAGGCAATGTCGTGTTTTTCGAGTCCTTTTTTATACCCTAAAAAGCGATCGATAGCGTTTTGGGGATTCACGGGGCCGCGAATGTGGGCAATTTTTTTACAACCTTTACTGATCAAATGTGCCGTGGCGTCACACGCGGCTTTTTGGTCGTCAATAATGACTTTGGAACTGTTGAGGAGTTTGGAAATTTTATCAAATTGTACAAAAGGTACGTTGCGGCGGAGGAGTTCTTTGAGGTGTTCGTCGTCGTTGGATTCGTTGGAAAGCGACATGACAATACCGTCCACGCGTTTATTCAACAGCAATTCCACCTGACTTTTTTCCATCACCACCGATTCATTCGATTGTTGGATGATCACCAAATACCCGTGTTTTTCAGCTTCGGCGACGATACCATCAATAACACTGGAAAAGAAATGATGCACCAGTTCGGGAATAATGACGCCTATGGTACGGGATTCTTGCATGCGTAAATTGACCGCAAACGAATTGGGTTTGTATTGAAGCGTATCCGCAAGTTCGTGAACCGCTTTACGGGTTTTGTCACTCACATCGGGGTAGTTTTTTAACGCCTTGGAAACCGTTGTAATAGAAATGCCTAAGGTTTCGGCTATTTGTTTTAACGTCGCTTCTTTCATTGAAACAAATATGGTGAAAAAAATCCATTTCTAAAATCGAAAACGTTTTCGGTATTTTCGAAAACGTTTTCGATTTTTATTTCCTAAAATTATGGGAATCAAAAAACTAATTTCGAAAAGCTAATCATCAAAAATTATTAATCTTTTAAAAACCAAAAAATGAAAAAAACTACGAATCTTTTGCAGAAAATGCTATGCTTTACGTTGCTTTTGCTCGTGAGTCAAGCTTTTGCACAAAGTGGTGTTTTGTCGGGAACGGTCACCGATACCAAGGGGAATGCCTTGATCGGGGCTAATGTATCGGCAGGGTCCAAATCGGCCACCACCAACGAAAACGGGTCGTATACCTTAAGCGGACTCGCCGAAGGGAAGACTACCGTTACCGTTACTTTTATCGGGTATAAAACAGTGGTGCAAGAAGTAAGCATCAAGGGCGCTACCACCGCCAATCTTCAAATGGAAGATGAATCCAAAAGTTTGGATGAGGTTGTTGTAACAGGGGTCGTCCGTCAACGTACCAAATTGCAGTCGAGTGTTTCTGTGAGTTCGGTCAACACGGCGCAAATCGAGCAAGCTGCTCCGCGTTCAACCGCTGAAATCTTCCGTTCAATTGCGGGGATTAAAGCCGAGCCAACGGGGGGAGAAGGGAATGCCAACATTACGGTGCGCGGTATTCCGATTGCTTCAGGAGGTGCCAAATTCTTGCAATTGCACGAAGATGGGATGCCTGTAATGCAGTTTGGTGACGTAGCCTTCGGAAACGCTGATATTTTTGTGCGTAACGATCAAACGTTGGCACGTGTTGAAGCCATCCGTGGAGGTTCGGCATCAACCTTAGCCAGTAATTCTCCTGCGGGGATTATCAACTTTATTTCTAAAGATGGTAAAAAAGAAGGCGGAACATTGATGCAACAAGTAGGGGTGGATTTCGGTCAAACGCGTACTGATTTTGAATACGGATCACCGCTTTCGGAGTCGTTGCG
Source organism: Flavobacterium sp. (assembly GCF_027482425.1). GTDB lineage: Bacteria > Bacteroidota > Bacteroidia > Flavobacteriales > Flavobacteriaceae > Flavobacterium. The sequence goes on along the minus strand of NZ_JAIXWA010000029.1, from coordinate 88,513 downwards.
TTTTCATGTGGGTGGTTTCTACCGTCAAGGAGAAGGGCCTCGAAATGCTGGGTATACGGCAAATTTAGGAGGACAGTTCAAAGCCAATTTGACCAAAGAATTCAAAAATGGCTATGTACGTTTGTATGTAAAATATTTGAATGATAAGTCGATCGGGTACTTGCCGATGCCAGTTAAGGTTTCGGGTACCAATGCCAATCCAAACTGGAGTTCGGTAAATGGATTTGACATTTTACAAGATACGCCTCACAGCGCTTTGTTTTTAGATAATTTAACGATTGGTGCCGATGGCGAACGTCGTCGTAGTAATATTGGTGATGGAATGCACCCTATCAATACTTCTTTTGGTGCTGAAATGTCCTTTGACTTAGGCGACGATTGGAAAGTAGAAAATCGATTCCGTCAAAACTACATTAAAGGGCGTTTCGTGTCGTTATTCCCTGCCGAAGTTACTACAGGGGGCGCTTTAGCTACCGCTTTTGGAGTGTCGAATTTGACGTATGCCAACGGTCCTTTGGCTGGAACTAACTTTGGAAGCAACAGTTTGGCGATGCGTATTCATACGTTTGATACTGAAATCAACAACTTCAACAATTTTACTAACGATTTGAAATTGTCTAAAAAATTCGGCGATGTTGATTTGACTTTAGGGTATTACCGTGCGTTCCAAAACATTAGCATGTCATGGTTATGGAATTCGTATTTGATGGAAGTAAAAGGCGATAATGCTGCATTGTTGAATGCCGGAACCGCTACAAGCAATGGATTATATGCGTATGGCGTGCCCTTTTGGGGCAACTGTTGTACCCGAAACTACGATGCGAATTACGATATCACAGCACCTTATGCCGCTGCGCAATGGAAAGCTAATGAGAAGTTAACAGTAGATGCAAGTGTGCGTTTTGATTCAGGAAAAGCCCGTGGAACGTATGCAGGCGCTACCCAAGCCGTAAATTTGGATGTGAACAATAACGGGGTGATTGACGGACCCGAAGCAAGCGTTTCGGTAGTAGACAATGCCAACCGTAAACCCATCAACTACGACTATGATTACACTTCGTATTCGTTAGGTTTGAACTATTTGTTGAATGAAAATCAATCTTTATTCGGACGTTACAGCCGTGGTGGTAGAGCCAATGCCGACCGTTTGTTATTTGGTCCAAACGTACTAAACTCTGGAGCAGCTGTTGGTGGATTGAGTGCTGATATGGTGGATCAAGCAGAGATTGGGTACAAACGTCGCGGTACCAACCACACGTTTTATGCTACCGCTTTCTACTCTAAAGTTTCAGAGCAAAACTGGGATTTCGGAGGAGGTGCAGGTGGAATTCGTCAGATTCAACGCGAATACAACGCTATAGGTCTTGAGTTGGAAGGAAGCTACCGTATGAAGGATTTCAACATCATGGGTAATGTAACGTATACCAAAGCAGAAATTGCATCCGATGCTTTAAATCCAGCGGTAGAAGGCAACCGTCCTCGTCGTCAAGCGGATTTCATTTACAACATTGTACCTTCTTACAAATTTGGCGGTAAACGTCAGCACTTGGTAGGATTCTCTGTGATTGGAACGACCAAAGCTTATGCACAAGACGACAATCAATTGGTCATGCCAGGGTATGCCTATGTAAATCCTTTCTTGAGCTTTGAATTGACACAAGGACTTTCGGCAACAGTGAATATTAATAACGTTTTTGACACCATCGGAATTACCGAAGTAGAAGAAGGAAGCATTATTGAAAACCAAGATAACATTGTTCGCGCACGCGCTATCAACGGTCGTACCACATCGTTGACCTTAGCGTACCGATTCTAAGATTCTATTCATGTTTATTTTTGTTAGCAATTCCTGCGTCACAAGCTGACGTAGGAATTGTTTTTACGTAAATTAGTCCAAAAACACGTGTATGAACTATCGTATTCTTTTTGTATGTTTTAGCTTGTTGTTGAGCGGTTATGTGGGGGCACAAACGCCCGTTGCAGCTACCCCAACGCAGCCTGCTCAAGAGCAAGTAATTCGTATTTACGGCAGTGCCGATTGTCATTATTGTATTGATGCCAAGGCGTATTTGGACCAACGTAAAATTCCCTACCTCTTTTTTGACATCGACCGTGACCCCGAGGCATTACGTGAAATGTTGGCCAAATTAAAACAAGCCGGTATGCCAACGTATGGAATAGCCATACCCGTGGTAGAGAAAAAAGGGGAGCTGTTTATGAATAACATTCCGTTTGAAGATTTTTTAAAAAAATTGGATTAATCCATGAGGCAGAAACCAACGTTACGTTTTTGGCAAATCCTCCACATGAATGTGGGTTTTTTCGGCATTCAGTACAGTTTTGGCTTACAGCAAAGTGCGGTGAACCCTATTTACGATTTTTTAGGCGCTAGTCCCGATGAAATTCCCTTACTCAATCTGGCGGGACCCGTAACAGGTTTGGTTGTACAACCCATTATTGGGGCCTTAAGCGACAAAACATGGCATCCGCGATGGGGGCGAAGAAAACCTTACTTTTTGATCGGCGCTTTGTTGTGTAGTTTGGCTTTAATTGCTTTTCCTTTCAGCAGTTCGCTTTGGATGGCAGCTGGTTTGCTTTGGATTTTGGATGCGGGCAATAATATGGCCATGGAACCTTATCGCGCGTTTGTGGCCGACAAGTTAAATGACGAACAACGTCCTTTGGGTTTTCAAATGCAAAGTTTTTTCACGGGATTTGGACAAACTTTAGCCAATCTTTCCCTTTTTGTTTTTCCTTTAATTATTATGGGTAAAACGGGTTCCCTTCCCACTTGGGTGTTTGCTTCGTTCTTTTTGGGCGCTATTTGTTCTGTTGGATCCATTTGGTGGAGCATGCGTACCACCACCGAAATACCGCCTTCCCCCGAAGAATTGGCGCATATGAAAGCAGCCTCAAAAGGGTTTTTAGAGCCGCTACAAGAAATTGCTTCGGCCATTCGGGTGATGCCCAAAATCATGTGGCAGTTGGCATTGGTTTACCTCTTTCAATGGTATGCCTTGTTTTGCTATTGGCAAAATTCGTCCAAGAGTATTGCCCTTTCGCTCTGGAATGCGACGCCACAAAGCAATCCTGAGGCCTATGAACAGGCGGTGCGTTGGACGGGATTGGTCAACGGCTGGTACAATGTGGTAACCTTCCTGGTGGCCTTTGCCTTGGTGGGTGTTGCCAAAAAATACAGTCCCCGTATCACCCACGCGATTTGCTTAACGGCAGCCGCTTTGGGTTTTCTGGCCTTCCCACATCTTACGGATAAAAGCTTATTGTTTTTTGCAATTACCGGTTTTGGTATTGGTTGGGCGAGTATGATGGGCATTCCGTATTTGATTGTAGTGGGCGATATCCCCAAAGAACGGTATGGGGTATACATGGGAATTATCAATATGATGATTGTGATTCCTATGATTATTCAAAACCTCACGTTTGGTTATATTTTAAAAGAAGTACTCCACAACGATGCGCGGAATGCGGTTACATTGGCGGGCGTATTTTTGTTGTGTAGCGCTTTGCTCACCTTGCGCATGAAACCCAAAGCAAAACTCATTGAGGATGGAAGCCGTTTATCCTAAAGCATTGGCTTTATTGCAAAAAGCAGCTTCACCACAGGGCTTTTTGGCTTCTGTGCAACCTGTCACCAATTACCATCGGGTGTGGGCGCGTGATGGTGTAATTTGTGGCTTGGCGGCTTTGGTGTCGGGGGATACCCATTTGATTGTAGCGTTTCGCAATACGTTGACTACCTTAGCCCAACACCAGCACTCACTAGGTACCATTCCCTCCAATGTTGCCATTATCGAAGACGGTACCGAAGCAGTGAGTTATGGCGGGTTGGCAGGACGTGTAGATGCAACCACTTGGTTTGTGATTGGCGTCACTCAATATGCGCTTCTTACAGGCGATCACGCATTTTTTCATGAAAATAAACAATCCGTTGAAAAAGCCTTGCAGGTAATGGAGTATTGGGAATTCAATCACCGGCATTTGATGTATATTCCTTTGTCTGGAAATTGGGCTGATGAGTACATCACCGATGGCTATGTATTGTATGACCAATTACTGCGTATCTGGGCGCTGCGTGGCGTACATGCCTGTAGTCCCAACGCGCAATATGCAAGTAAAATAAATGCGATTACCCACCAAGTACTCCATAATTTTACGCCTGGTACCCATGGTGAACATTACCATGAGCGCGCCTATCAAGAATGGACGTGGCAGGGATATTTACCCTGTGCATTGAATCCGGCGGGGTACAAAAACCGTTTTGATGCCTTTGCCCATGCCTTGTTTTTACTCTTGGATTTGGGGTCGCCTGAGCTACAAACTGCGTTATTGACGTATATGAAAGAACAGGCGCATGCGTTACCTATGCAGCTCTTGCCTGCTTTTTGGCCCCCAGTAACTGAGGAGGAGTCCGATTGGCAATTATTGCACAGCAATTGCAAGTATGAATTTCGCAATTATCCTTTTGAATTCCATAATGGCGGGAGTTGGCCCATGGTCAATGGGTTTTATGGAATGGTTTTGGCGCAACGGGGTGACCTTGCGGCAGCCAAAGCATTGCAATCGGCGTTGGATGCTGCCAATGCCCGTGAGGATTTTGCCTTTTATGAGAATTTTAATTCCCAAACGGAAGCGCCCAATGGAGTGTCTTGGTGCACTTGGAGTGCAGCGGCTTCGGTTTTAGTGCACCACTATATTCATTCATCCACCCGTTTATTTGTTGCGGATTCCTTATGAAAACGACTACTTTAGATATTATTTGTGTTGGCGAATTACTGATTGATTTAATCGGTCATGAGGTCAATACGTCAATTAACCAAACCAAGGATTTTCACCGATTTTTAGGGGGTTCCCCTACGAATGTGGCGGTTAATGCAGCGCGCTTGGGTTTACAATCGTTGTTGGTAGCGTCTTGTGGTCAAGATGGTTTTGGGGATTATGCCTTGCGAAAACTTAAAGCTAATCAGGTGAATACGTCAGTTATTCGGCGTTTGGAGCACACGCCCACGTCGGTGATTGTGGTTTCAAAATCGACCGACACCCCCGATTTTATTCCGTATCGTCAAGCTGATGGGGAAATTGAATTGGCGCAATTGCCCGATGCTTTGTTGGAGACGGCGCGTATTTTTCATACCACTTGTTTTGCCTTGAGTAAACAACCTGCTCGGGATACAATTTTGGACGGTGCCCAGCGTGCTGCAGCCTTAGGGTTACAATTGAGTATAGATTTGAATTTTTCCGAACGAATTTGGCCCAACCGAGAAGAGGCGATGACAGTGATTAAAGCGTATTTATCCAATAATCCCTTGGTGAAAGTCAGTGAAGACGATTGCTATCGGTTGTTTGCTGCGTTTAAATCGGAGGATTATATTTTTGATTTTTTCCATGATTTTGGAGCGAAAACCGTGTGTTTGACCAAAGGAAAAAAAGGGGTAGTGCTTTCGGATACGGAAGAAGGATTGATCACGCAAAAAGCCTTGCCTTTAGAAGATATTAAAGACACGACTGGAGCAGGCGATGCCTTTTGGACGGGATTCTTGTACGCCGGGTTAGAAGGCTTTGGATGGGAGCAGCGTTTGACTGTAGCTCAGCGTTTGGCGGCGATCAAGTTGCAAAATGTAGGGCGCTTACCCGAAGATATTGATATCAAACAATTGTTGGCGTAAGGGCTGTTCTTTTGCTTGAGAAACCAACGGAAAATGCTACTTTTGAGGGAGCGATAGCATTTGATCTCGCTAAAGTAATTTTCTATCAAATTAGCGCGTATGAAACTTTGGACGACATCAGAATTGGCTTTGGAAGTCCCTACGTGGACGTTTACCTCCAATGCTTTGGAGAAAACCTTTGAATTCTCTGATTTTAAAAAAGCATTTTGTTTTATGACCGAAATCGCCTTTCATGCCGAAGTTCACGACCATCATCCCGAATGGACCAATTGTTACCAACGGGTCCATATCAAATTATCCACCCATACGCATTCAGGAGTTACCGAGAAAGATGTAGCGCTGGCGAAAATCATTGATCGGGTTGCGGGTCAAGAATTGCAGTAAAACCGACATCATAGCGGTTTAGTTTTTCTGAGAAAAGAAAATAGTAAAAACATAGGCCTATAAATTATCGAAATCAAAAAAGCTCTCATATTAATGTGAAGGCTTTCTGTTGTTTGCCCAACTTTTCGACGAAAGATGCAACTGTAATGCGATGATTGAGTATGTCACAATCAGAAAATTGAAAGGTTGAATTCACTGCAATTTTATAAGAAGGACTTTATCACATCTCTGAAAATCAAGAATAGAAATACAAGCACACCCACGATTACTTCATTTCGGTATTTTTTAAGGAATTGAACTAGTTTATCCATAAAACATAAAAAAGGTTGCGCTATAAAAGTATTATCTTTTTATCATTTTTGCGTTCCTTCTTGTAGAAAGTTACTCATTTGATTTAAATACTATTAATCTCTATAAAAAATCATATTGCATCCTTTTATTGTTTTTTTGATAATTGAATATTTTTTAAATAAAATCCGTTTATCCTTATTGACGAATTAAATAACTTTTTAGGTTTCAACTTGAATAATTACTTTATTATATCTTTGAACTTATTATTCACATTAAAAATATCTTTTATATTTAATTATTATTGTAAAAATTATTGATTTCGAGTAAATTATTTAAATCATTTTATGAAATATCTACTATTTTTTTTATCCATTTTATTTGTCTCGTGTAGTAAAAAATCAAATGAAAGTTTCGATTTGAACAATCTGAATTGGATTGATTTGACCCATAGTTTTGACAGTACAACTTTGTATTGGCCTAATAACAAAACTACCTTTATTCACCATGCCGATGCAGAAGGTTTTACACCCAAGGGATATTATTATTCTTCTTATTCCATTTGTGCCCCTGAACATGGAGGAACTCATTTGGATGCACCAATTCATTTTGCGAAAGGCAAACACACCGTTGATCAATTGCCTTTGAAAAGTTTAACTGGAAAAGCAGTAGTAATTGATGTTTCTAAAAATGCATTAGCTAACCGAGATTACCAAATATCTGTTGCCGATATTACCAATTGGGAAATGGAAAACGGAAAAATCGAAAACAATACCATCATTTTATTCAAAACCGGATATGGAAAATATTATCCCAATCGAGGCGATTATTTCGGAACTCCGAAAACCGGTATTGAAGCTATACCCGAATTACATTTTCCCGGTATAGATCCCAAAACTACTTCTTGGTTGATTAAAGAAAGGGCTGTAAAAGCTATAGGTTTAGATACCCCAAGTTTAGATTACGGTCAGTCTACAGATTTTAAAACCCATCAAATTTTAATGGGGAACAATAAACCGGGTTTTGAAAATTTGGCTAATTTGGACAAACTTCCTGCTACCAATATTTTTGTGGTAGCATTACCTATGAAAATTGGTAAAGGAAGTGGCGCACCATTAAGAATAATTGCTGGGATTTCAAACTAATTTAATTTCCTATAATTCTTTGCCATAAGGGCTTAAAAAATCGGAGTGATAATACTTCAGTTCATGAGTAAAATTAAAAAGAATATCAAATACAGCAGTAGAAATCTGGTAAACCCACTTAAAGATGCTACTGTTCCTACTATACCTCGCCGCAAATTCTTGACACAATTATCATTATTAAGTACTTCAATATTCCTCTTAAGAGCTAATGCATTTGCTCCCCAAAACGAGTCTTCCCAAGCCTTAATCGATATTAAAACACCTCTGAAAAATGAGGATATTTTTACTTACATCTACAGAGAGACCGGAGGATTTGATGTAAGCCTTTATAAAAAATTGATTGGTGCTGCTAATGAATTTAAAGAAGGCGATGCGTTATTGGGTATAGCGGCATCTAATGAATCGGCAAGACAATCGGCAAGAATACTTATAGCCAATACCAAGCTGTCGGCTGTTATTGAACAACCGCTTTTCAAAGATGCTTTATACGACCTGATTCAAAACACTACTTTTTTTGATGCACAGGTAATACAAATGACCTTTTTAGAGTTAAAAAATTTCTTGCTCGAATCGGATGAAGAAAATATTAAGCGGATTATGCCTTCGCTTACAAGTGATGTTATCGCATTGGTTGTAAAACTGATGTCAAACGATGAACTAATAAGTGTTAGCAGTAAAGTATTCAATCAATTACCCAATAGCAATATCGGTGAGAAAGGTTATTTAAGTGCGAGAGTACAACCCAATTCTCCAACCGATAATGTCGAAGATATTATTTGGCAGGTATTTGATGCTTGGTCATATGGTGTGGGAGACTTAGTGCTCGGAACCAATCCGGTTTCAAGTGATCCTGTTATGGTGGCACGAATTGAAGCGGCTTTACATGATGTATTAGTCACCTTTGGCTTGGAAGAAACGATGCCCAATTGCGTGCTTTCCCATATTGACATACAAGCCAGTGTCGAAAATATGCAGCCTTACACCACAGGAATTTGGTTTCAAAGCATAGCGAGTACAGTTGCCGCCAATCAAACTTTCGATGTCACAATCGAAAAAATGCAAGCCTATGCCGATAACAGGAGAGATAAGCTATTTGGACTCTATGCCGAAACAGGCCAAGGAGCCGATGCTACAAACGGTCATAGCGAGGGCTTCGATATGGTGGTTCATGAGGCTAGAAAATATGGTTTCTTAAGGGCTTTAAAACATCGCATCTATTCGAATAAAGTAAGCAATAATGAGCCTTGGGTATTTCTTAATGATGTAGCAGGGTTTATAGGACCCGAAGTATTTCGTACTAAAGAACAACTCGTCCGTTGTTGCTTAGAAGACCTTGTAATGGGAAAACTTCATGGACTTACCATTGGTCTTGACATCTGCACTACACTGCACATGGATGTCACGCTAGACGACTTGGATTGGTGCATTGATCAAATCATGCCGGCTAATCCGGCATATTTAATGGCTTTACCCACAAAAAACGATCCAATGCTCAGTTACCTTACTACTTCTTTTGCCGACCATGTCAGGATACGGGAACAATTTGGTTACAAAGTGAATAATAAGATGTGGGAGTTCTTTAAACGTATAGGCGTTATAGGAAATGATAATAAACCAACAACGCTTTTTGGCCAACCCAATCAAGTGTATTTACGCTATTGTAAAGCTAAAGGCGACTTCCGTAACGATACCGAAATTTTATCTGAAGGTAAAGCTGCAATCGAACGTATCCGTAAAAGAGGAGTTCCTATCGCTGAAGGATATGGAGAAAAGCCATGGATGCTTCAACCGGCATTAGACCATGAAATACGGGAGCTGTATAAAGATGCGAAGTATTGCTTGTGGACTGAATGGGAACCTTCCTATCTGCACGCTATCCAAAACGCCTTAGTGGTGGCATCTATGTCTGCTAACAGAATTGATTATGTTTATCATCCAACCAGTGGTGAGCGCCTTTCTCCGGATGCTTTGCATAAAATAGAAACCCTCAGCAAAAAACTGAAAAACAACACGCCCGATGTTCAAATTATTATATCTGATGGTCTGAATACCAAATCCCTTATGGATGAAGGGCATCTCGACAAATTTCTTCCTGCTCTTTACAAGCATTTAATAATGCAAAATTTAACCGTTACAGAAACGCCAATTGTAATTCGTAACGGTCGTGTACGCGCAGGCTATCAGATTGGGGAGCATCTTTTTGGTAAAGACACAACGCGCAAACATTGTATTATTCACATTATAGGTGAAAGACCGGGAACCATACACCGTAACTTTTCGGTCTATATTACTGTTGCAACAGCTTCAATTTGGAACTATCGCGGTAAAGTTGATCACGACATAACACGAGTCATTTCGGGCATCAGTGACACAGCTTATTTGCCGGAAGAAGCTGTGGTAGAGGTTGGTTCTATTGTGATGGAACTGATGCATAAAAAATAAAATAGGTCACTATAGGCGACCTTCAACAGCATTAAATCGTAAAAAAGCACCGCATAAATTATGGTAAAAACGAATCAATCACAACGTAAATCAATTTGTATAATCATTTTAACTTTAAGTACCACTATGGGTTTAAAAAGCTGTAAAACCATTGACCAATCGCTTACATTAAATGTTCAAAAAGACAAATTGGAAATACTCCAACAAATTCCTGCAACCCAAAAAGGAAGAGAGAAAAGCGCATTGTATTTGCCTCCCAGAAGGATAACGGATCAAGAATTTAATTCACCTGCCTTACGTGAATTAATAGACAATATGTACGACTTGATGGTTCAAAAATCAGGGGTAGGTATCGCCGCCAATCAAATGGGTAAACGATTGCAAGTATTTATAATCGAAGCAAAATCGGATAATCCGCGGTACAAAATTTTGGGTCCAGTACAAAAACAAGTATTTATCAATCCCATTATCACTAAAGTGTCCTCAACCAAGAAAAACTTTTGGCATGGCTGTTTGAGTGCTGATGGCGAAAAAAGAGGTAATGTAGCCACCTATGAATGGGTTGAATACCAATGTCAAAACGAAAATGGAGCAATTATAACAGGTAGGCTTGAAGGATTTGCCGCTGTAATTTTTCAACACGAATTTAAACATTTAATGAACGGGACATACCTTGATGTGGCCAAGCATTATTTATCAAAAAAAGAGCTAGATCTTGAGATCGAAATGAATAAAATCCCATTTTTTGAGACGGCGTCTGATACTTTACCTTTACTAATTAAAGGGTACTCTGTTGGAGAAACACTTGAAAAATACCACTCAAAAATATTTAAAAATGAATAAAGAAGCTTGGCTTGAAATAAACGTTTTATCCCAATTGAGAAATAAAAAACCCGATACGAAAGTGTCGGGTTTTTTGCTGCCCCTCTTGGAGAAGGTTGCCAATTTGATGCGTTGGTTTCCTTTTCAAGATTATTCAGATCAATAAATTAAACTACTACAATCTTCTAATAATCAACTTGTAATTTTGAATATAAATTCTATCATAAACTTGATTGATTTTTTGGTCAAATGTTATAGTATCAATATCACCTGATTTATATACCTCTTTCAATCTCATATAGTCCTCAAATAGATCTATACACCATTCTTTGCCAAAGGAATATTTAGATACTTTATCATTTAGGATAGTGTTATAGATATTGTCCAACATTTCTTGAAATGAAGTATTTGGAAAGTATTTAAAGGTTACTGATTGAAGAGGGTGATTAAATGCATCATCAATAATAAATGCTGCAGTTTTGTATTCTTCTTTTATACAACGAACATAAAAACCTTCTCCAAATTCAAATGGTTTCCATGATAATCTATCACTTGATGGTTCATAAAAATGTGCATAAGTTGAAACCTCGGTATTATTGATTGATTTACACCACCAACCAGATGCTTCATTTAAATAGAAGAATCGACCATTATTACTCCTATATCCTGCATTTTTAACTTTAAAGTGTTCCTGCCAATGATAAGTTTCTTTTGTTTGTTCTATTAATCTTTCTAACAGTAGCCAATCATAATGCTCAGGTATTCTATATCCTTCTGGTGCTAATCCTCTTGGATCCAATATTGCATGGGAATTATATATTTTTCCATACTTGCTGTTCTTAATATCGTTATTATAATAACACCATGCCCCAGTTTTGGTGTTTTTCCACTCTTCAGGATCTTTAATATTTGGTATTGAATCACCGTTTTTGTAATGAGATACATCCAGGTTTTCTGTTGTCCAGATTTGGGTTTTTATTTTGATTTCTTGCATGAAAAATAAATTAAAATTTTATCCAAATTTTATCCAAAAAATAAATCTTAACAACAGTAGATAAACAATGTTTAATAGAATTATTAAAAGTAAATCGCGGCACAAGAAGGTTAATATTGGATTGACACCTAATTGTTTCTTTGCTATATCTAAATTAATTTTTACAAGTTCTGGTACAAAACCATCACCGTTGTAGAAACTTAATTTTGTGAATTTCATATAATAAGAATCTGCATTATGAAATCTTGAAATTCTGTTTTCATTTACCGGATATGGACTTTTATAGAACTCTTCTTCAATTTCGTTTATTATTTTTAAATCATTATAATAAGTTGCTGTTTGTGCTATTTTTACAATAAGATTATATGAAATAAGTAATACTGAAATTAACCAAATTAAAATTGATAGTGATTTAATTAATCTTTTAATTATTGGTGAAATTAGATCTATCTTATTTCTTGTAATTTTTTTTAAAATTATTTCTATATTCATTTTTTAATTATTTGCAATATTTTTTAATGTAACTGTAAGCGTTTGTATCTCCTAATTCACCGGCTTTACTATAATAAAAACATGCACTGTCTTTTTCTTTTTTCATTTGTAAAATAAGTCCTTTAAAGGTATAAGCTTTAGGGTACAAATGCCCTCCTTTAAATTTAATTACAGTATTAAATGAATTTAATGATTGGTTAATGTCATTAATTTTGTAAGAAGATAGACCTATGTTGTAGTTAAGTGATATAAAGATTTTGTTAAGTTGAGGCTTATCGTCAAACCAATTTTGATATTTCACTAAAGAGTCAATTCCCTTTTTAGCATCTAAAATTGCACCACGATAGTCTTTTAATTTTAGTTTACATTCACTTTTCATCAAGCAAGTTTCAACATATGCATTGGGTTTATATAAGGTATAATGATTTCTTTCAGAAAAAAAATGTAATTTGTAAATATCAAAAAAAGGTAAGCTGTCGATATTTTTTAGATATTCTGAATCTGATACAACTGCTAAATCTTGTAAAGCTTTATTATAGTTGCTTAATTTATAATTAATGGATCCACGAATAAAATATTCTTCAACACTGTTACTATTAGCACTTTTTTCTATGCAATCATTTGCTTCTTTGTAATTGCCTTGATAATATTTGTCTACAGCATTTACAAATTCGTTGTTGTGATCAATAATATTATAAGAATATTCAAATACAAAAATTAAAAAAATAATAAAAATTCCACCGATTGAAGTCTTTACTATAAGTTTTTTCATTTGATTTAGATTTTTATAGTCATCCACTAAAAATCTTAAAAAATATTTGCCAATAAAGTCATAGCATTTTAGAATAATGTCGATCAAATCATTTTTCATATTCCTAAAATATTTTTTCATTCTTTTTTGAATAAATTCAAGCATGCCTCGTACTTGATTTTATATAAAACAAATGCGTGAGACAATTGCTATTACATGTACTTGAGGTGGTCGAATACCCGAGAAACAAGTAAAGCTACGCTGTTTTACCAATAACAAATTCAACTTTTTTGCGAAAGTGTATGTAAATTTATTAATATTTTAGAGAATCTCTAATTACTTGGCAAAAACGCGGAATTGATGTTAAAAGATTTAATTGTGAGTAATAAATACAGTCTTGTGTTTTGAAAGTATAAGAATGTGAATACAGAAATCGAACTTTAAGATCTAATAAAATAGAAATTATTTTTAAAATATATAGCATATAAAAAACAAAAAAACCTCACATGGCTGTGAAGGCTTTTCTTTAGTAGCTCACCCTCTTGGAGAAAGTTACAATTTTGATGCGATAATTTCTTATTCAATTGTCTTAAAATCAATAGTTTAGGCAACATTAATTTTTATATATATTTGTATTCGAATAATATAATTTCAATTTATGAAAAAAATACTACTCCTTTTTATTACGTTGTTTTTTACCGCTCAAACCACCAAATCACAAACAGTTGTATTAGATGCGAATGGTGTTACCGTTAAATGGACGGGAACTATAGTTCCTTCACCCTACTTTGTTCAAGCAAGTCCAAGAGGAATATTGGAATGGTTTGCTATTGTAAACAATACAACTAAAAGTAATATAACAGATTATGCTAAAAATATTCAGTCGGGAATATCTTATTTTACACAACCAAGTAGTTCAACACCTATTCCTTTCAATAATATAGTAACAACTCTTATTACTGATATGAATCGTATGTTTGCAAGTCCTTTTTTTAATCCTAATACTTTTAACCAGCCTATTGGGTCTTGGGATGTTAGTAATGTGACTAATATGGACAGAATGTTTTTTAGTGCAACTGCTTTCAACCAACCTATCGGGTCTTGGAATGTAAGTAATGTAACTAATATGACTGATATGTTTACGGGTGCTCAACTTTCTACTACAAATTATGATGCTCTATTAATAGGTTGGTCAACAATAAGTGCAAATGAAACTCCTTTAAAGCCAAATGTGTCTTTTTCTGGTGGCAATTCTAAATATTGTAACGGTGCAAATGCCCGAGCTTCTATAATTAGTACCTATGGTTGGTATATAACATATGATGGTGGTCTTGATTGTACAAGTTTAGATACAGAAATATTTGATGTAGTTGATTTAAAATTATACCCTAATCCCGTTATAAGCGTCTTAAATGTAAAAGTTGACTACAATCTTATAAATCTACCTTATAATGTAGTTGATGGTTTAGGAAGAGTCGTTTTAAAAGGCAAGCTTAACGATGTTGATACTTCAATCAATGTAGAGCAATTATCAAAAGGTATTTATTATTTAAAGGTATCAGATAAAAGTGCAATTAAATTTATAAAAGAATAAATCTTGGAGTTTCTTAAAACAACAAAGCCTGATACTTTCATATCAGGCTTTTGTTTTGCTCCCCCTCTTGGGCTCGAACCAAGGACCCTCTGATTAACAGAAGGCTTTATTTCTTTTTCAAAATTTAGCATTTTTTGTCATAACTTTATGTTTGTCAGCTATTTAAAAATCGAAAAACATATCATTTCTATGCATTGCTTTTCATTTTTTATCTTATGTTTTCAGCCTATTATTTGACCCTAATTCGACCCAAAATTTAACATTGTTTAAAAAGTTATTTTTGCAATTCATTTTTATACTTAGTTAGTAATGGTCGAAAAGTTTTCTCAAACAAAATAAACTCTTTGAAATCACTCAACTCAATTTTTATTCTTAATTCTTTGGACACAATTATTTTATCCCCTTCTATTTTGCTCTCTTCCCATTCAAAATGTGAGCAATAAAAATGTTCTGCATATTGATAGACGTTTTCATAATCTATCAGCCATTCAATTACCTCTTCATTATTTTCTTTGTCTAAGAGTTTGTATCTGTTATTAGCTTCAATTATGGTTTGCTCATGTTCTAAAAAGCTAACTAGATTTTTAAATTCATTAAAAGCCCATATCAACTCTTGCATACAAAAATCATTGTATGACTGTTTAGCTATTGCTTTATAGTGTCTTTTATACCAAGCTACATATTCCGCTTTTTTAGGAATATAGTTTGATGATGGGTTTATTTCATCAAGGATATTAAGATAAGGATTGGTTATCATAGCCCTTTATTTTCTTCACCATATGTATTTGTAAATTTATTACCAGGCATAATCAATGATATTAAGTTGTAAATTATAATTATACCAAAAAGTACATTCCATCCACTTAAAATAATTGACTTCAAGAAATCCCATTTAGTTAACAAGCCTAATAAGTATATCCCAAATGGAATTAAATAAATCATTGAATACCATCCTGAAAAGTTAAAATCATGAAGTCTTCTAACATGAATCTTTACTAAAAAAAAGAAATAAATAACTAAGAAAATGAATTTAAAAAAGAAGTTTGTTTCATTTTGTAGAGACATAAAAAAAGGGTAGCTAACTAAATTTAAAGCTAACATTTCTCCAAAAAAATTAACTCTTGAGACTCTTCCGCTAAAATTAAAAAGTTTGTTTTTGAAGTATAACAATAGTTTCTTTTTAATTTCTATTAATGAGAAAAATTCGAGTATTCTAGTAGAGTTATATTTACCAACCAAAGAAATTATTTTATTTTTTGTATCCATTTTTCTTTTTTCATCATAAAACACAAAAAACATGAAACCAGAAACTAATGCAAAAGATAGTGTCGAAAGTTTATAATTAAAAGCTTCTTGGACAAATGTATAATTTTCATCACCTGAAACTTCATACCCCTTATATAAATATATTTCAGTAGAAAATAGATATCCAAGAATAATTGCAATTAAAAATCCAGTAAATAGAGATTTTATTAGTTTTTGATTAAAATTATTCATAATTGAGCTTGAATTTTTTAAATCATTTGATTTAATTTCAACACTAGAGCTAGTTTCAACAAGAGAAATTTTAATTGAATCATTAATGAATAATTGACACATGTCATATTCCAAGCCTGTTGTTGCATCAACTCTAGGCTCAGGCTTGGTAAGCATTAGAGTGTCAAGATTAGGATTGGCTGCAAGTTGCTCCAAAGTAGCCACAGTAGCTCCAACACAAAGGAGTTTACCTGATTTGCCCTCAACCCAAGCATTACCCCATACTGTGCCATCAGCAGAAGTGTTTTCATTCTTTCTAAAGTCAAGAGAAGTTGAGTTAGTTTTGTTAGCTAATAATTGTTTTAGAGTAGCCATTATTTAATGATATAATTAATCCTATAATAATTTTAATAGATCTCGTTTGTATTATAATTTAAATTATTCTTTCAAAGTTTATATCTAAATCCTGTATAGACATTTAATTCTGAAAGCTCTACAATTATATTATTTAAGTATTGCATTTAAAATTATGATCTAAAGCAACTAATATAAAAAAGCTATTAACATTATATGGTGTTTTTAATAAAAACTTGAATATTATTCAAAATTAAGGTGTAATTGAACAACCTTACACATTCAACTCAACTTTCCTTCATTAGAAAAGCTATAAAACCCATTTTTACTAATAATTAGATGATCTAATAGGCTAACCCCTAGTAATTCCGAACATTTACCAATACTCTTGGTCAAAGTAATATCCGTTTCACTTGGCAGCAGTTTACCACTTGGGTGGTTATGATAAATTATTATTCCTGTGGCATTGCACTTTAAAGCTACCGCAAAGATTAATCTTAAATCTACTACAGTTCCTGTAATGCCGCCTTTTGATAAAGGATATAAACCAAGCACTTCATTGGCTCTGTTTAATAGCAATATTTTAAATTCTTCTTGCAATTCTATAGTGTCTAAATCCCATGAAGCTAATAAAACATTATAGGCATCTTCTCCTGATTTAATTCTTACTTTAGGAGTATCACTAGTACTATAGGTTATTTTTATTTCAGACACATTTAATAGCGTTTTTTTCATTTTTCAAATAATTAAGGTTAAAAAAATAAAGAAGTAAGTAACCTATGCCTGAAATAGACATAGGTTATCTTCTTAATGAACTAACTGACCATTGGTTGAGAATGAATTGCCTGATGGTGCTTTGCTCATAAACTCTTCAATAGTAGTTTTGCTTTTCTCTGCAGTTTGAACTGGAGCTTCTTGCTCAACGTATTCAAATCTGTGTGATAGTGTAATGACTTCACCGGTGTCTTTAATGGTGTATTCATACGCTTCACATTCCACTTTTCTAACTGAACCAGGCAGTTCTGTTCCAATTAATGATTGACAGGTTAACTCATCAAAAGTACACGACATATTTGCTTTCCTTGCAGTCATGTATAATTTACCTGTTTCTTGGGATTTTACTACTTCTATCCCACCTTGAAGCTCAAGAATGTAAAATTCTTTACCTTCTTCTGTTGTTCTTTTTTGATAATTTGAAATTCTTACCATCTTTTCTAGTTTTTGAGTTAAACATTAAGATTTTGCACAACACTTTTCCAGATAAAAGCTCTTGGCTTTCAACTCAAGATAAATTTACCTGCAGAAAATTATTATGCTAGACACAATACCAGGGGGGTATTGTAATCACTCAGAATTAGTGGGGGTTTTGACATAAGGTGGATTACGTTTAAATTTTTTTATAAAAAATAGTTTAATCAATGTTGATAAATAAATAGATTATCATGTGTTATTGTTAAGCATTTGACTAATTTTGTCAATTCTAATTTTGTCTAATGGATACTGTTGGTTATAAAATAAGGGAAAGTCGAAAATCAAAAGGTTTGCTTTTAAGACAACTTTCTGCTTCTTTAGATATGGATGTTGCCATATTGAGTAAAATTGAAAGAGGGGAAAGAACCCCAACTAAACAACAACTAATTAAAATTGCTAAATCACTTGCAATAGATGAAAAAGAATTAATAAATACTCTATTGGCTGAATCAATTCTAAATGAATTGTCTAGTAACGAAAATCCTATTGAAGTTTTGAAAATTGTTCAAAAAGAATTAAAAAAATCCAATAATTAATATGGCTCAAACTGAAAACATAGAATTTGTAATTAAGGAACTTAAATCCGTCAATAACCCTAATTCAGTTCATGGGATTTACCCATATCGCGGAAAAATATCTGCCTTAGATGCTGATCAAATTTTAAAACAAATACCTAAAGGAAGTGTTGTTCTTGATCCTTTTTGTGGTTCAGGAACTATTGTTTATGAGGGCTTGAAATATGGACACAAGACAATTGGTATTGATTTAAATCCAATAGCTGTTTTTCTTGCAAAAGGGAAAGTTAACATTCCCAATTCATTTGATTCTATCCAAACTGAAGTTATAGCATTAATCGAAAATGCAAAGACATTATCAAAGTATAATATGGTAAAAGAAAGTGCCAGTAAACATTTTCATGAAGATACGATTGATGAAATTTCAAGAGTATCAGTATTTTTTGAGTCAATGTCAGACTATGTTAAAGCTTGTTTCTTAGGTACAATATGTCTTACCGCAAGAGGCTGTAATCATTATATGTGGACATCGAGTACGGTGGGAAAGGATATTAGTCCAAAAAGATATATCAACTTTTATGAAAAATTCATACAAAAAGTAAAAAAGCATTTCTACCCACTTAACGGGAATAGTACAATTTATGAGTTAGATGCACGCAAACTTTCTGAAAAAATTGAAATTGAATCAGTTGACTATGTATTTACAAGTCCTCCTTATTTTGATTGTTTAGATTATACCGCTTACTATGCAAAAATAATATACGACATATTAGAATTTGATAGGATGAAAATCAGGGAAGGTTTGATACAAACTTTTAAAGAATATGAATTAGACATGAAACTTGTATTTGAAGAACTTTATAAGGTTTGTAAGAAAGATGCAAAAATAATATTTGTTGTAGGTGATAAGAAAATACATGGAAAATTGATAAACGGTGGTGAGTTCTTCAATTCATTATCTCCATTTAAAAATGTCAAGTTTTTAGAGAGATCCTACACCGGAACGAGCTCTCAAATTTTTGACAAATTAAATGATACAAAAAGAAAAGAACAAATAGTTATATGGGAAAAATAAAGATCAAGGAAAACCAAAAACACTTAATAAACGGTGCTGAAATTTACATTGGAAATTCAAGCAAAATGTCCGATTTGGCGGATAATTCAGTTAACTTAATAATAACTAGTCCACCTTATTGGACTCTAAAAGACTATGAAAATGAAGAACAAATTGGATTAGGTAGTAATTCTTATGATCATTATTTAGATGAATTAAATAAAGTTTGGTTAGAATGCGTTAGAGTCCTCGCGCCAGATGGCAAATTATGCATTAATATAATGCCTTTCTTGTTGACTGGTAAAGCTGCAAGATTTGAAAGACGTGAAACTAGACTCGTACTTGGAGATATTGAAAATTTTCTGAATAAAACGAACGAAATGTTTCAATTTGGTCTATACATATGGGACAAAAGAAAAATTGCACGATTTAGTTCGTTTGGCAGCTATCCTTATCCTCCAAATATCTTTTCAACTTACCCTTATGAATGGATTACAGTTTTTTCTAAAAAAGGATCAAGAAAAAAAGTAAGTCCTGAAATTAAAGAAAAATCAAAACTTACTACCAAAGAATGGCAAGATTGGGCTATTAATTCGATTTGGGAAATGCAACCAGCTAAAGCCAAATCAGAAGGGCATCCCGCACCTTTTCCCGAAGAACTGCCTCACCGCTTAATTAAGTTATATAGCTTTTATGGCGATACTGTATTAGATCCTTTTGCAGGAACAGGCACTACAGCAAAAGTATCTTTAGAGTTAGGAAGAAAAGCCATAGGCTACGAACTAAACCCTGAATATCTTCCTTTGATAAAAAGAAAACTTGAAAAAGTAGTGTCAAAATGATTATAGAACTTAATACAAAATCAAATATTGAAGATATTGCATTAGACAAGAAAAATGGGGTATATCGAAAATACATAATAAATGAGTTCTCAAAAAACAAACTTGACAAGATTGTTTTGACATCACATTTATTTCAATCAAAGCAGAATAAAAACCCCTTTATTGAGGTAAAATATGATTTTGGAAGAAGGAATAAAAGACTGGAAATAGTTTATAAAGAAAATTCTTCTATAACAATATGCAAAATAACAAACATGAGTGAGTTTGATAAAGACTGTTTAGAATTAATTGCAGTCATTGAAGATATGAAAAACAAACCAGTTATGATGAATTTTAGAATAAATGGTACTTTAGTTTTCATGGACAATTACAATAGAGAAATTGTTGAGAATTATCTTAATAACCAAAACAAACATTTTAACCATGTACTAATTTCCGAAATATAAAATGGCTTATTTAATAAACAGGAATCCTCCGGCGCGTCTTCATTGCTTACATGCCCTTTGTAAATTCATTAAAAGCAAATATGGCACTACGCAATCGTTTAGAATGTCTGACATTAAATATGATTCAGAATCAATTAACATTCACTCATTCTGCGATTTATTAATTGAAAACAATGCCGTTAATATTAGATATTGTCGTTATAAAGAAAATCCTTTTAATACTTCTGGTTGTTCATTAACAAATGGGATTTCAGATGACACAACAAAATCAAAGGAAGTAAGTAACACTGTAAACTCATTGCATGCATTAGGCTTTTTAAAAAGGTCTGGAAACAATTTACTTTTAACAGAAAACGGGTGTGATTTTTCAAACACTGATTTCAATAGTACAGAAATGTTGGATATTATAAGAAAGGCGGTGTTAAAATATGGATTATTTATTGGTGTTTTGTACCAAATTCATTGTCTAGGTAAAGACACTTTCGACACAAGCGAAATAAATGTTGGTTACCCAAAAGCAAATGAAAAACTTCTTTATAATGGAAGTTATGTCACAATTTCTAGTGGATCTGAGGATGATAGTAATACTAGAACTAAATCTTGCATATTGGCATGGGCAACAACTGCTGGTTTCATTTATCCCATTCCACTTCTTGGAGATTTGAACACTAACAATCCACACATTTCTTCATCTGATTACATTTTACAAAGCAGTAGGAATTTAAGAAAGTATAAAGTATTAGAAATACCAAATAAAATATTTTCAGGGGAATTTATTACCGAAAAACCATTCGACTATAAAAATCTTACTAAAAATATTGGTGCTTTACGAGAGAATAATCAACAATCAATAAGAGAATTGACTATGCAAGTGGAGCCGAAAATTCAAAATAGGAGATTTGCTGTTCTTTATATTCTTAATAAAGCATTTAATCAGCAAACAAGTATATCTCTTAATACGCTTGTTTCTTTTATGCTTCATCATGAAGCCTACTTTGTGATTGAAAAAGAAAGAATGTACCATACAATGTGTGAAGAAATTAATATTGCTATAATATCAGGTTTGCTATTTGAAATAAAAGAAAGTGATATTATTCATCCTTTAACTGGTGTTAATATAAACGAGTTAAGCTTAAATGCACCAAACGAATTAGTTAATATTTTAGATACATTTATTTTATAATGAACAATAATAAGAAAGTGTGCCTATATAATTATGAAAGCAAATTACCCCCGTGTGTAATATTGCGAGTAAATAAGTATAGTTATTTGAATGATTTGATTAATGACAATAAATCAAAAACAAGTGATATTGCTATTGCATTAAAAATTGAATGTATTGAGTTTAAAGGTGACCATATTGACATAAAAAATGAAAATTGTATTAACTGTATGTTTTGCGTTTTTGGCTGCCCTGGGAATAAAATTGAAATTTATAATGACTTTTCATTAAGAGCCATGTGTTCTAATTTTTCTGTTGACTATGAAAATAAGTTAGGTCTATCAATTTTAGACAAATTATTCTCAGGTAATTTTATTGAACTCCCATCAATTAGACTCAATCAATTTAAAGTTAAATACAAGTCATTTGAAGAATTTACAAGTAAAGACGAAACAACTAATATTTCTGTTTGGGGAGCAAACACTTTGAAGTACTTATCATCTTCCAACAACCCTCGTATTGGACTCGAAGTAGGCATGAGGATAAATAAAAGAGATCGTGGTGGTCGTCTAGATATATGTTTGCTCAACAATAATTTATTATTTGTTGCAGAGGCAAAAGTCAGCTTTGACAAAATGATGAATGAGGGAAGATATGAGTCACAATTGTTAGCTTATGAAGAAGAACTTATTTCTGGCACATCAAATACTGACATTTCTTTCTTTAAATTTCTATTAATTGGCGGTATAGAATCTGATTTATTACCCCCCAATAATATTGATTGCACATCAAAAGTAGGAAATCGTTCACAGACTTTTTATAATACAGTTTTAAAAAACAATTTCTTCTTTATATCATCTAACGCATTATTATCACTCTCACTTTTAAAACTTTTTAAAGGGGATGAGTTTTCTTTAGAGAATATTTATGATAAAATATTTCAAAAAGGCATTATAGGACTGCTCTCATGCGGCCTAGTTTATCACAATGGAGAGAGTTTTGAAATCATTTCTCTTTCAGATAAAATAGAAAAAACAAAAAATTACAATATTGATAACAGTTCAAATCTTGATATTGCAGCCGAACCTTGAACTTAATAATTTAATTACTAAACCCATCTGATCATCGAAAACACTGAAATACATATTATTACAAAAAATCACGTTCTTATTTATTAGAAAATAGCAAATTCTGGTAAAACAGCTAGAAAAAGAATCTCCATGAGATAATAGAAAAAATAATCCCCAACTCCTATGAAAGAAGTTGGGAGATTATCAGCTCAAAAACCAAGAATAAGGAGAATTCCTATCTGCTTGGGCTTTAGAGATTCCATTTATAAAATTGGTCGCGTTTATACCTTTTTCAAGAAAATCATTTATGTATGAGCTGCTTTTATTAGCCCCAGTTAAAAGATTAAACATTTTCCAAAGGTTAATTTCACCATTACAATCACTCTTAAAGTTAATATCTTCAAAATACGCCTTAGAGATAGCATTAATTTGTCCGTCATTGAATAACAATTCGGGAATTATAGCTTTAGTTTCTTTTGGCAAATGTTGATATATCCTGCTTCTCCCAATTAATTGACAAAATTGACTTTGAGTAAGCAAGTAATTTTCTAAATCTCTCATTTGAGCTACATGATTATTCATGTTATAGGAGTTTAGAAGATTGTAAATTTGAACTTTTAACTCTTCTAAACTAAATACTTTTACATCCAATAACGCCCCATCTGTAGAAACAGCGGTATTCGTGCACACATGATTAACAAAGCCGGCAAATAATTTAAATCTTTCTACCGTTTTTTTGCTGTAAAGATTTTGATTGTGAAATGAACGAACAGCTCCAACAACCAATGATAGAGTATTTCCGCCAACAACCATTGTTATTGAAGGTATTTCAATTGCTACAGCAATGCGTTCCCAATAAATAGTTTCATCATGTGGTAACAGTTCTTCTTTAGGCTTTTTTAAAGCCTCCTGGATACGCCCTAAAATTTTATGAGAGACCCTTATTTCAGGATTCATTATTTTCTCACCAATGTAAAAGTTTGCTACGCATTCCTGCAAGGCTAAAATAAAATCATAATGAGAAATCGTTACAGAATTGCATCGGGCAAAGACGGGCGTAATGCACTCTGTCTTTAAATGATCCATAGAAACTGATTCACAATTTGACTCAATAAAAGGGGATTTAGCTACAATTTGAGGTGTACTCCTAGGATTAAAACCTATGCTTTCTTGTGGTAGGAGTACCTCTGCATGGTGGACAGTTTTAACTGGTGTGAGGGTAAGTTCCGTTTCCATTTGTTGATACATTAGAAATAAGGTTATTTAATAAATTCTTTTTGTTTATAAAATCTTGCTCCAAACTCTTAGCTAAATCAAGGTTGTTTTGATACAAATTAGATAGCTCTTGTATAGTCATACATTCCACTATTTTCTGCTGCATTTCGGATTTTGTCATGGTGTTGGAAATGTTATTAATATAATTAATCAACTTTTTGCCAGTTGAAGCATTGATCACAAATTCAGGCTTATTCATGTACAAATTCAGTCGATCTTTGGTGGCTTTCACTAGATGATTTTCATTGATTAATTCAAAATTTATGTCTAATTCATATTCGTAGCCTTCCTGCGTAATCTCTTTAGTTCCAAGTTTGAACACTTTTGATCTGCCATTAGAATCTTTATCTAAACTATATTCTACTTTTCTTCTTACTGTAGTAATTATATGGCATTTTGATTGAAGTATAGCGTCAATAAAGGCTTGGTGCCTTTTTTTTACTGGAGCCCAATCTTGAAATCTTCCTCCCAATTGTTCATGAATGTCTAAACACCCTCCAGAGCCACTCCACTCCATTGATATTGAATCTATTATGATTAA
This sequence comes from Flavobacterium sp., assembly GCF_027482425.1. Classification (GTDB taxonomy): domain Bacteria; phylum Bacteroidota; class Bacteroidia; order Flavobacteriales; family Flavobacteriaceae; genus Flavobacterium. Next base: position 63,931 of record NZ_JAIXWA010000029.1, on the reverse strand, counting down.
TTCCATATTTGAATCTTCAGCTAGTTTTATCGCTTGACAGAATTTTTCCGGCGTAAAAGGGGCATTAATTTCAATTGTGTTAAAAGAACCCAGTCCTGTGTAGAGGCTAGCAGAAGAACACTCAGAATCTATTACACAGATTTTTTTCCAATCATTAGTTATTCCAAACGCTAGGTTTAGGGCTGAATAACTTTTGCCGAATCCAGAAGCTCCGGATAGTCCAATTCTTAATTTTTTTGCTTTTTGTGAAGCTTTTTTAATTTCCATATTTATAAAATTTAAGGTTAATGTTTAATTATTAAAAGGTTGAAATGAAAAAGCGGCTTTCAATCTTTTGAAAGCCGCTTTAATGATTAGTTTGTTGGGGATTATGACTCGTCGATTATATTTTTTATTATTTTTAATCCAGCTGATGTAGAATATAAAGAATACACTCCTTTCCCTTTAATTATCCTGTAAGAATTAACAAAGTAACCATACCTAACTAAATTTTCAGGTGCACAATCGAATTTATCAATAATACCTTTTTCTCGAAGGAGTTTTAATAATTTATTTCTACCGATACCTTTCGTTTTTCCGTATTTATCGGCAGCATATTTCATTGAATACATGTTAATTGATTGTGACTTTCGAATAATTTCAATATCATCCGCAAAATCATACGATAATAATTCAGTCCTATTTTTCATAATTTTTAAAATTTAATAATTTTTCATTTTCTAAATCAATTTCTTCTGTTTCAAAATCTTTCAAATAGCTATTTGTTATTTCTACTGAGGAATGCCCCATGCTCTGTGATATCTTTTCAATACTTACTCCTAGCTGTTTTAAGTTAGTTGCATAGGAATGACGAATTACATAAGAAGTGACATTTTTTGCAACTTTTGCAACTTTTGCAAGTTCTTTCAATTCCTTATTAAACCGTTTTAGTGTTTTTTGTTTCCTGTTTTCAATTTGCATAGGAGTTAAATCATCTCTTAGTAAAATTGGAAAAACATACTCTGTTGTACTATTTTGGTTCAAGTAGTAGTCCAATATCTTTTTAACTGGAGGTAGTATTTTAACCTTAAACACCGTTTTTGTCTTTGAACGTATGTAAACGATATAATCATCTTGAATGTTATCTTTTTTTAATTTTAACATATCAATCCAATTAATACCTCTCACAAAATAGCTAAACACAAAGTAATTTTTGGTGTTAATTAAATCAGGTCGATCAGATAAATCTGCATCAATAATCCTCTTTACTTCATCCCTAGTCAATGCTCTTTTTATCCCTTTCCCTTTTAATTTTGAAATTTTATACTTGTCAAAAGGATAATGATCATTACTAACTATACCATTACGTATAGCAGAATTGTATAGCGCTCTTAATGCTCTCATTTTAAATGCAATTCCAGAATCTTGATTATTCCTGTTTCTTAGGTATGCTTCATACTTTTCAAGTAATGTGACTTTTAAACCTTTAAAAGTTAAATCTCTGTCTGAATGAAACTTAAAAAACGAATTGCAAGTGTCATGATAACTTTTCGCATTACCTAAACGATTGGACAGTTTCATTCTTTGGATAACATCTTGAAAATGTTCAAATACTGTTATTCTTGAATTTTGTTTGTCCCCCTTAAATATTTTTTCAAAATCATTTAAAGTAAAGTCAATCCCTTCTTCTATGAAATCATCTATAATTTTTAAAGCTCTCTGTTTGATATTCATCAAAATGAGATTTCTCTTTTGAAAATTTGTATGAGTTCTTTTGAGTTCTTGACCAGTCCAATCAGATTTATTACAACTTATCCCTGTAGAAATAACTTTTGCTTTTCCATCTTTAATTACCTGAAGTATTATTGGATAGGTGAAGTCAGACCTAGGCTTGTTTTTTAATAATAATTTTACACTTGTTGCCATGTTTTAATTTTGTTTATTAGTGATTTGCAATTGTTGCAACTTTTGCAATTGTTGCAATTGTTGCAATCGATAGATCATTTTCCAATTTGCTCATAAACCCCATTTGAGGTTTTTGATAAAAAATTACACTCTGTTAATTTTTTTAGCATATAATCAAGCGTTCTGGTAGGAATGTTAATTTGGTCTGCATAAACTACAGCATCAGCTCTTGTAAAATTTTTATTCATGTTAGCAAGAAATTGAGTTTCTCTGACCGTTAACTCAATTTTTCCGTTTTGTATCAAGTTAGATGCATGCATAGAATGATCTACAATTATCTTTATTATTTCAAATGCTATCAGATAATCTGCATCATCACAAACAATATTATTTGGAAAAGTTTCTAAATCTTTATTACGAATAATTGTTAGAATCATACAAATACGAAAGAAAATAAGCCCTTGCCGTTTAATGATTGAAAGAACATCACTTCTGTTTTGATTAATAAAAAGTTCTGTGACATAACTCATGTCCCGATTAAATTGGTCCCATTGAGAATCACTTAACGTGATTTCTACATTTGAAATGTTGTTTTCTAGTTTTTGATAAAGATTTGAAATTTCAATAGAGACATTTGAGAATAAAGCATTGTAGTCAATCTTTATCCCTGAAGGCGAAACATCTTTCCAACCCATAACATCATCAAAAACATAAAAAATGAATCTGCTAAATAATCCATTCTCTTTAGAATTTATTAATGGTTTTACTTGATTAGGAGTTCCGGAGATAACCAAAGAAAGTTGGGGATATCCCACTTCAATAAACTTATCATCTGTTTCTCTACTGATTGAGATTGTTTCATGATGAAAGGCTTTTCTCATTATATCTGAAAAATTACCCCAATCCTGCTTTAACATTACAGAAATTGTGTCTGCTTCGGTTTCAAAAATTAAAATTCCATGAGCTGCATTTTTCAAATGTTTGTAGATTTTTGAACTACTTACGTTTCCTGGAATTAATTTCACTTCCAATTCAGGACATTTTATACTTAAGTCTTTTTTTGTCTTTTTCACTGATTCACATTCAGTAATGTTTTCAAGACTTATTTCTAAGATGTTTTGATGAATTTTTTCAATTAACACTTTGGATTTATTCATTACTCCTTTTCCAGAAGCAGCAGGAGCAACAATTAACAAGTATAAATTAGATGAGTATTTATTACCATCATAATTGCCATAGACTTTAGGTAGCGCGGCACTCAAAACTCCTAAAGAAGAAAGAAGTACCACGTCTTTTTCCCTTCCACTAAAAGGTTCTGTTAATTCTAGTAAAACTTTTGGTAGTTTTTGATATACTATTTCAGGTAAAAAATCAGTTTCCATTTCCTAAATTTTATAGATTAGAACTAATTTCATTCCCTATTGCTCCTTTGTGAGTCATAAAACTCAAAAGGTCTTCTTCCTTGAAGAATATTTTGCCCTTCGGCTTATAAAATTGTATTTGTTTAGAAGCTGTTAGCTTGTACAAAGTGGAAGAACTAATACATAAGTATGTAGCTGCTTCTTTAAAGTTTAAAAATCTTGTTTGATTCGTGTTCATAATTTTTTATTTAAAATTTGAACACAAATATTTCTGAAAATGTTAGTTGGGATTTGAAACAGGAATTTCGAATTTTTTAAAAATTCTGTTTCAATTTATTAAAACGTATACCTGTCTGGTCTTTTGAGGTAATTATTGAGATTATTAATATCAGAAGTAGAGACTAAATTTTTTAGATCGGTTAAGATAATTTCATGAGATTTAGCATTTATACTTATCTGAGATAAATGAAGAATTGAGCCAACAAATCTCAAATCTCTATTCCTAATTTTAGCATTAGAATGCTTTTCTCTGATTATGAAATCATACAGTCCTAATATTGTTTCATATTTAAAATATTCATCCAATAAAGAAAATTTTAGAGGGTGATAATTATCTAAAATAAGTTGTTTTTTAACCTCAAAGTTTTCTAATGTAAGACCATATTTAAAAATCAGTGCATCCATTATGTCACGGATAAAAAACATATTCTTAAAAGTAGTATTGCTGTCAGTTTTTATTGAAACAGCTTGAATATTATTTGTATCCAACAGGTAAGAGCGTATGATTTTTAATAGCATAGCAACATCCTTGTGCAAATTTTGAAAATCAATATTCATTCTATCTCTATTGTCAAAAGGTGTCTCGTAAAGGTTAATATATTCTTTTTGAATAGCACACACCAAAACATAAAAATCAAGTCTTTTATCCTCTAAATGGTAACGTTTTAATAAATCATCAATTAATACAGTAGTTAAATTTGAAATAGCTATTGAACTATGATTGTTTTTGAAATTTCCAAGAAAAGTATAATTATTAAAGAATGGTATTATGAAGGATAAATCACTGTTTTGAATATCATAAGACCGTAAACTTTCAGTTCTTGGTGTTTGATAGCTTCCATTAATGTTAAGCTCTTTGTAGAAATATGTGTTTGAATTGGTCATCTTGGTAAAAGTAGTAATAATTGATTTTCGACCCTAATTCGACCCAATAAAACAAAAAAGACCTCACATCTCTGTGAAGTCTTTTCTTTAGTAGCTCCCCCTCTTGGGCTCGAACCAAGGACCCTCTGATTAACAGTCAGATGCTCTAACCAACTGAGCTAAGGAGGAAGTTGTTATATCTTTTAAGCGGTTGCAAAGATAAAACGGAATTTTACAAATGCAAACATTTTAGGTAAAAATTTTCAAAAAAATACTATTTGAAAATCGCCTTATACAGGTCGTTTCCATTGGCAAAAACCAACAAACCAATAAGAATCACGAAACCAACCATTTGGGCTCGTTCCAAGAATTTATCGCTAGGTTTGCGACCAGAAATCATTTCATACAATAAAAACATCACATGGCCGCCGTCAAGGGCTGGAATGGGTAATAAATTCATCACACCCAGCATGATTGATAAAAACGCGGTAATCCCCCAAAATACTTGCCAGCTCCACGCTGAAGGGAATACGTTGAAAATGGCACCAAAGCCCCCTACGGCTTTGTATGCGCCTGTATCGGGGTTGAAAATAGCTTTCAATTGTTTACCGTAACTCGTCAATTGGTCAATCCCCATTTCAATTCCAATTGGAATGGACTCCCAAAAACTGAATTCCTCCGATTTTACGGTATATAACCCTAATTTTTCTAAATTATCTAAAGCCAACATAGGAGCATAGACCACCCCTAATTTTCCTTCTTTATTCACATTCAATTGAACAGCTACTTCTTTTCCATCACGCTCCACTACCGCTGATACGGTTTTTCCTTTCAGGGGATTTAATTGCGCAAACAACTCATCCGCATAAGTAATAGGTTGCCCATTAAACCCTTTCAAAATATCTTTTTTCTTGAGCTGTTTTGCATTGTGAGAATCCGAGGGAATGTCTGAAATGATAAAAGGAATCCGAAGGGTTAATAAAGCCTTGCGGTCGGTTTTTAACAATTGATCAATAAAATTGACAGGAAGTTTGATCAAGGTGTCCTTGCCCTTTCGAATCACTTCGACTTCTTTGGCTAAGGCTAATTGGGGTTGTATATCGTTAAAGCGCTCGATTTTGGTTTGGTCAATGCGTACAATTTTGTCGCCATTTTGAAGTCCCGCTTTTTCCAACACAGGATGGATTACCCAAACCCCATCTTTCACATCACTGTTGGCAATGTACTGCTGACCATAGTAAAAGGTTATGCCGATATAAATGATAAAAGCAAGAATGAAATTTACTAGTACTCCGCCCAGCATAATGATTAAGCGCTGCCAAGCCGGTTTCGAACGGAATTCCCACGGTTGGGGTTCGCCTTGCATCTGCTCAGTGTCCATCGACTCGTCTATCATTCCCGCAATTTTTACATAGCCTCCCAAGGGAAGCCAACCAATACCATAGACCGTTTCGCCTACTTTCTTTTTGAAAAGGGAAAATTTAACGTCAAAAAACAAATAGAATTTTTCTACTCGAGTTTTAAATAACTTAGCCGGAATAAAGTGGCCGAGTTCGTGAAGGACAATCAATATTGAGAGACTCAGTAAAAACTGACTCAGTTTAATTACAAATTCCATGTATGCGTTACCTAAAAATTCAATGCGCCACAAAAATAGCACATTTTGATTCGGAGTAGGTCCCTTTAAAAATTAATTCCCGTTTTTTATCATTTTTTTATGAAAAACGCCTTCCGAAGTGCGGATACGAACGGTATAGCTTCCCGTGGCTAATCCAGAAATATTCATATCTACCGAAGTGTATGTCGCCACTTTTTGCCCCAGGGGATTAAATACTTCAATGTCAATCAAGGTTTGGGTGTTTGGCATTTGAAGGTGAACCAAATCGTTGGCCGGATTGGGATACAACGCCAAAACGGAATCGGGTGTAAAGGTGTCGTTCCCCAATTGTGCTGTATTGTTGCGTGAAATAATTTCTCGTTTGGGATCGAATTGGACTCCTGTCACCAAAAAAGGAACGGGCACAATAAATTCTTCTCCGTCAAACGTATGCTCCAAAACAACCTCTAGTGATTGCCCTCCAGCACCCGTTAGACGAACCATCACAGGCATTTCAAAAAAGGAAACACTCGAATGCGATTGGGATTGGTTGATTGTAATTTTGGCTTGCCCACCGCCCCAGTTTTGAGCAATAACGCTGTAGGTTGGATACCCTTGATTATACACCCAATCGTTGAAAAATTCGGTCAAATCACTGCCGTGAACTGCCTCCAAATGACTTTTGAATTGCGCCGTTACAGCATAATTGAACGCCAAGGCGGGATCGGCCAAATAGTTGCGCAACGCCTGAAAATAATTGGCATCTCCCATGCGCCAACGCAACATGTGCAACACCATCGCGGCTTTGTTATAACTCAATCGACTGTTGAAAATACGACTCGAGTTGTTCGCTTCACTATCCGTAAGGTAAACAGCTCCTCCAGCTTGTGAGGTGATGTTATTGATTAATTGCGTTTTATTGGCAATAAAAGCGGTTTCGCCATCAAATTGTTCAATCACTAAGGACGACAAATACGTAGCAAATCCTTCATTCAACCAAATGTCTTTCCACGATCCACAGGTTACTTTGTTGCCAAACCATTGGTGCGCCAATTCGTGTGCAATGAGTCCCCGACTGAAATTATTCATAAACGACATCGTTGTATGCTCCATACCGCCACCCCAACCAAATTGGGCATGACCGTATTGCTCGTTACGGTACGGATAGGGTTCAAACAGCGTTTCGAAGTAATCCATGATGCTCAAGGTTTCCTCCATTTGGGCTTGAACCGTTGCATTGAAATTTTCGGGATATACATAGTTAATCACCGGGAAAGTATTGGGTGCAGTCCCCGCCGTTTGGGTATATACGGTGTAATTGGTTACGGCAAAACAAATCAAATACGCGGGGATCGGGTATCCGTGTTGAAAATGGGTTGTTTTGCTGCTCCCGTTAACAGTTTCCGATTGTTTCACACCATTGGCCACAGCAACATATTGCGAAGGCGCAGTAATAAAAATGTCAACATTGTTAATTTTGTCATTTAAATCTTGTTTACATGGCCACCAGTCGCGCGCTCCAAACGGTTGCGAAAGCGTCCACATTACAGGAACACCTGCATGTGTGCTCGCTTCAAAAGAGTCAAAACCGCTTACAGGTGGGGTTCCGGCATACGTAATTTCAACCGTTGCACTATTACCGGCCGTAACTTGTGATGGTAAGGTAATGACCAATTCTTCATTCGCATTTTGAGTAAAAGCCAAATTCTGCGTATTCATTTTTACCGAAGATACCGTCAATTCATTCATCAAATCAAAGGTAACGGTAGACATGTTTTGCAAGGCAGTAAACGTGGTGGTTACTTTTCCATTGACATTGGCTACTGAGGGATTAACGGTGAGCTCTATTTTATGATAAGTAACGTCGTAATTAGTAGTATTGGCATTAACTGTCACCGTCATCGTTGACGCAGCCGCTTTTCGTTCAGCTTGGCTAATGGATTCCAGTTCGTCAGCATTTTGTTGCGCATGACCCAAAAGCGCCATTCCTAGGCAAGAAAGTAGGTAGATTTTATTCATGGGAATCGTTGAATTTTTTGCGAATGTAAAAAAAAAATTCAGCATATTGTTGATAATCAATTGCTAAAATCTGTATAATTTATAAGATTTGCAATAGCCTGATGATGGGCATTTTGCCAGAAACGTATGGAGAATTATCGAAAGCATTTTGCTACCTTTGTCCACTGAATTTTAACACCCTACACCCATGTTACAGATTGCGGTTATTCGCGAAAATCCCGAACGAATTATTACAGCGTTGCAGCGCAAACATTTTGATGCTCGTGCTATTGTGATGGAGATTGTTGAATTGGATGAAAAACGGCGCAGTTCTCAAGCCGCGTTGGATAATGTATTGGCCGAATCAAATAAGCTTTCCAAAGACATTGGGATGTTGATGAAAAATGGTGAAAAAGCAAAAGCCGAAATCTTAAAGCAAAAGACAACAAATCTTCGCGATGAAAGCAAAGTGTTGTCAGAACAGTTGGAGGTTTTTGCCGCACAATTGACCGAAAAACTTTACCTGTTGCCCAACTTGCCTGCAGCTATAGTGCCCGAAGGAAAAACCGCCGATGAAAATTTAAATGAATTTCAAGAAGGTGATATTCCTGTGCTACACGAAGGCGCTTTACCACATTGGGAATTGGTTAAGAAATACGATATCATCGACTTCGAGTTGGGCGTAAAAATTACAGGCGCAGGATTTCCTGTTTACAAAGGAAAAGGCGCTCGATTGCAACGGGCGTTGATTTCTTATTTTTTGGATAAAAATACCGAAGCCGGCTATCAAGAATACCAAGTACCCCATTTGGTAAATGAAGCCTCTGGTTTTGGCACCGGGCAGTTGCCCGACAAAGAAGGGCAAATGTACCATGTAGGGTTGGATGACTTGTATTTGATTCCAACGGCGGAAGTACCGGTAACGAATTTATTCCGTGACGAATTGTTGAATGAAAATGAGTTGCCAATTTTGTGTACAGGCTACACCCCATGTTTCCGTCGTGAAGCGGGTTCGTATGGGGCGCATGTTCGAGGATTGAATCGTTTGCACCAATTTGATAAAGTCGAAATTGTGCGTATTGAGCATCCAGAAAAATCATATGAAGCTTTGGAAGGGATGGTCGAACATGTGAAAAATATCATGCGCGAACTAAAATTACCCTATCGAATTCTTCGTTTGTGTGGTGGCGATATGAGTTTTGCTTCGGCGCTAACCTATGATTTTGAAGTGTTTTCGACAGCGCAAGACCGTTGGTTGGAAATTTCTTCGGTGTCCAACTTCGAAACCTTCCAAGCCAATCGCTTAAAGTTGCGTTTCAAAGGAAAAGACGGGAAAACGCAATTGGCACATACCTTAAACGGGAGTTCATTAGCCTTACCTCGTGTGATGGCTGGAATCTTGGAAAATTACCAAACGCCCGAAGGAATTGTGATCCCTGAGGTATTGCGTCCCTACACCGGATTTGATATCATCAACTAATATTCGTTAAGAAACCCTAAACACATGTACTAGATAACCGCTATTTGTGTTATTTTAGTACATTGTTTTTTTATGATGAAGCGATTACTCTTTTTATTGTTCACCTGCATCGGAATGCTTGCCGCGGCTCAAAACGAGCAATTGGCACAGAATTACTTTGACCGTGGGGAATTTGAGAAAGCGTTAGTGAGCTATGAAGAATTGCTGAAATCGCAACCCCATAATTTCAATTTTTTTCAGCGAACGGTTGAATGTTACCAGCAATTGCAACAATTCGATAAGTCCGAAAAACTCATTCAAAATCGCTTAGACCAATACAAACAAGGGAGTTATTTGGTCGAGTTGGGGTACAATTTCCAGTTGCAAAAGGAGGCAGATAAAGCCAAAAAACACTACGAGCAAGCCTTGGATAAAATTCGAAAAAACCACAATGAAGTATACCAAATTGCCTATGGTTTTGATAAAAAAGGGCTTACAGATTATGCTATCCAAGCCTATGAATTGGCGGTGAGTATCGAACCCAAATACAACTTCAATTACCAAATGGCGTTACTCTACGGGCAAAAAGGGGATATGGATAACATGATCGAAAAGTTCTTGACCGAATCCTTCAACAATCCCCAAAGTTTAGTGATGATTCAAAACCAATTGTCGCGATTCATGAGCGAGGATGCTTCGGTAACTTTCAACGATGCTTTGCGCAAAGCCTTATTGGGACGCATTCAAAAAACCCAAGATTTGTTTTGGAATGATTATTTGAGTTGGTACTACGTACAACAAAAAGAGTACGGCAAGGCCTTTATACAACAAAAAGCAATTTACAAACGCAGTCCCGAGTCTTTTTCCAATATTGTCAATTTGGCGCAATTGGCCATGAGTGAAAACGACGAGGCGGCGGCCACCGAAATTCTCAACTTTATTCTTGAAAATACCCGTGATTTGGACTTACAAATCAAGGCCCATACCTACTTGATTGAATTGCAAATCAAAAAAGCACAACCTGCTGCTTATCCCGCCATTGCTGCCGAATTGGATACCCGTATCAAACAGTTTGGGGTGAGCCCGTATTCGTTGTCCTTACTGCAATTGAAAGCTAAATTTTCGGCTTTTCAGCAAAAAGACACCGAAACCGCAAAAATCATTTTAAAAAATGCCCTCGAAATGCCCTTGAAACGCGAGGAAATTGCCGAGGTAAAAATGGATTTGGCGGCCATATTGTTGTTGGAAGAAAAGTTCAATCAGGCCTTAATCTACTTCGCACAAGTTGAAAATGAAGGAGGGAACAATCCGTTGGGACAAGAAGCAAGTTTGCGGGTGGCAAAAACGAGTTATTACAAAGGCGATTTCAAATGGGCCGAACACCAATTGGGCGTCCTCAAGTCGGCCTCAACCCAATTAATCGCCAACGACGCTATGGATTTGTATTTGCTGATCAGCGACAATACGGTGGCCGATTCGACACAAACGGCCTTGAAAAAGTTTGCCCGCGCCGATTATTTACTGTACCAAAATAAAAAAGCCGAAGCCTTGCAAGCTTTTCAAGCCATTTTAAAAGAACACAAGGGGCAGGAAATCGAACCCGTAACGCTGTTGCGAATTGGGAAGTTGTGGGAAGAACAAAACAATTTTCCTGAAGCCATTGCCAGTTACCGCCAAATCATTGACCAACACAAAGAGTGCATCTATGTAGATGAGGCGACATATTTTGCGGCTGAATTATACCAAAAAACGGGGGAAGTGGAAAAGGCCAAAGCCCTGTATGAAGACATCATTCTTCATCGGGAAGACAGTATTTTTTATGTCGATGCGCAAAAGAAATTTCGACGTTTGCGCGGTGACAAAGAACTGTAATGAAATTATTATAAACGTTGAATTATAAATTTTAAATGGGAGTTTCCATTTAAGAATTTGAAAAGAATATATGATACTATACAATGTAACCATCAATATTCACGAAAGCGTCCACGATCAATGGATGCGTTGGATGCAAACCAAGCATATCAATGATGTCTTGGCTACCGGAAAGTTTTGTTCAGCCCGATTGGTAAAGGTCTTGGTCGAAGAAGAAATGGGCGGGGTAACCTATGCCGTACAATACACGACCGATAGCTTGGAAACCTTACAACGATATTACGATGAAGATGCCTCCCGCTTACGTGAAGAAGGTTATCAATTGTTTGGGGAGAAAATGTTGGCGTTTCGCACCGAACTGCAACTGATTTCAGAACATTTTCAAAATAACTAATACCATGGAAGTTCGTTTCACCACCAAAGAAGAAAGCAATGCCCGTCGACAAGCCGATTTTTTGAAGCTTTCCAAAACGGAGCGCGTACTGGCTTTTTTTGCCCTGTGTAGACGAATGAAATCCTTCCCAGTAAAACAAAATTCATCGCCAAAGAAAGATAATTTTTTAATTGTCATTACTGCCAAATGATTCGAAATTGGGAACATAATATCGATCAGTTTATAACCTCTGCAAAACGAAACGGGGTACGAATGCTCATGGTGGGCGGTGGAGCGGTAAATTTTCATGGTTACCAAAGGCATTCAGCTGATGTTGATTTTTGGATAGAAACCACACCAGAAAATTTCAATCGATTAGTCATTGTTTTCCAAGAACTTGGTTATGAAATCGATGCTTTTCCTCAATCGGTTTTGGATGGAAATCAAAATATTTCGATTAAGTTTTCACCCGAAGATTTAGATTTGGAATTGATTACTCGTTTTTCTGTCAATAAAACTTTTGAGGAAGCCTATCAATCTAGTGAGTTGGTGGTCGTTAATCAAAATGAATTTTTACAATGGAATGTGTTGTCACTTGATGATTTAATTACAAGCAAATTAAAAGCAGGGCGCCCAAAAGACTTACTCGATGTACATCAGTTACGTCAACTAAATCCTTGATATTTATTCTCATGAACCAAGTTAGAGCCAAAAAACATTTAGGGCAACATTTTTTAACCGACGAAACGATTGCCCGTCGTATTGGCGATACCTTGACGTTGGAAGGCTATGATACGGTATTGGAAATCGGACCCGGAATGGGGGTGTTGACCAAGTATTTGTTGGAAAAAGACATCGATACTCATGTGGTGGAAATTGACACCGAATCCGTAGCGTATTTGGAACAACATTATCCCAAATTGCACGGGAAAATCCTCTCCAAAGACTTTTTAAAACACGATTTTTACACCGAGTTTGAAGGAAAGCCTTTTGCCATAACGGGCAATTTTCCCTACAATATTTCGACACAAATTGTATTCAAAATGCTCGAAATGCGCGATCGTGTCCCTGAATTTTCTGGGATGTTTCAAAAAGAAGTAGCCGAACGTATTTGTGAAAAAAAAGGGAGTAAAACCTATGGTATTCTTTCGGTTTTGGTTCAAGCTTTTTATGAGGCTGAATACTTGTTTACCGTTGGCGAACACGTGTTTAATCCGCCACCAAAAGTGAAATCAGGCGTGCTGCGTTTGGTACGAAAATCCGATTATCGCTTAGCCTGTAATGAGAAAATGCTCTTCAATGTGGTAAAAACTGCCTTTAATCAACGCAGAAAAACGCTACGAAACAGTTTAAAATCCTTAAATTTGCCCGATCCTTTACGGGAAGATGCGGTATTTGATCTTCGTCCGGAACAATTGTCCACCGAAGATTTTATTGCATTGACCCAAAAAATCGAGGCGTATGCAGTTTAAAATCAGTAAAGAGTTACTGGATCAAATCAACAATTTGATTCTGCACAATAAGGAGCGTGAGTTACACGACCTCCTTAGCGAACTGCATTATGCTGATATCGCCGAGATCATGGAAGAACTCGACGATACACAAGCTTCCTATATCTTTAGCATTCTCGATTCTGAAAAAACAGCCGACGTGCTGATGGAGATCGATGAGGAACTTCGCGAAAAGATTCTGAAACGCATGTCGGCCAAAGAAATTGCCGAAGAAATTGACGAACTCGATACCGATGATGCGGCCGATATTATTGCCGAACTTCCCCAAAGCAAAAAAGAAGAGGTAATCTCTGAGCTGGAAGACGTTGAACACGCCAAAGACATTGTCGATTTGTTGCGCTACGACGAAGATACTGCCGGAGGTTTGATGGGGAAAGAATTGGTAAAAGTCAATGAAAATTGGAATGTATTGACTTGCGTCAAAGAAATGCGCTTGCAAGCCGAAAACGTTACCCGCGTGCATTCCATTTATGTAGTCGATGATGATAATCGGTTGAAAGGACGCTTGTCGTTGAAAGATTTATTGACCACTTCTACGAAAACGCCCATTAGTGAGGTATATATCAAAAAAGTAGATTACGTTCGTGTGAACACCTCCAATACCGAAGTGGCCCGAATCATGCAGAAATACGACTTGGAAGCCATTCCCGTCGTCGATGAAATGGGACGTTTGGTAGGACGAATTACGATTGACGATATCGTCGACGTGATTAAAGAAGAAGCCGACAAAGATTACCAGTTGGCGGCGGGGATCTCGCAAGACGTCGAGGCGGATGACAGTATTTTGGATTTGACCCGCGCGCGTCTGCCTTGGTTGGTTTTGGCTTTATTCGGCGGTTTTATCTCAGTAGAAATGCTGAGTTTGTTTGAAGGTGCCATGAAGGAACATTACAAATTATTCTTTTTTACGCCACTGATAGCAGCGATGGCTGGAAATGTAGGCGTACAATCTTCGGCGATTATCGTACAAGGTTTAGCCAATCAATCCATCAGTGGTTCCATTTTTAACCGCCTTCTCAAAGAAATTTCCCTTAGTTTACTCAACGGTATTATCCTAGCGGCGATATTGTTTTTGGGCAGTCATTTTTTATTGGGCGTTGAGATGAAAATAGGCGTAATTGTTACCATCGCCTTGATTTCTGTAATTATCACAGCCTCGCTCATTGGGACCTCTATCCCGTTAATCTTGGATAAATTTGGCATCGACCCAGCCCTAGCGACAGGTCCGTTTATCACCACTAGCAATGATATTTGTGGAATTTTGATCTACTTTACGATTGCCCGCATGATTTTGGGCTTCTAGTTCGTTTTCCCTTTTACTATCTTTGTTTTTCACCAATCTCAATTGTTTTGAAGACCAACGCCATTCGCATCCTTCATTTAGACACCAACCATCCGTTGCTTTGGGCGCAATTGGAAGCTGCCGGATTTATTAACGAAGCCGACTATACTTCTGATAAAGCTGCCGTTGAAGCCAAGATTAATCAGTATCACGGCATTGTAATCCGTAGTAGGTTTAACATTGACGCACAGTTTCTCGACGCCGCTACCCAATTGCAGTTTATAGCGCGTGTAGGAGCAGGTTTGGAAAGTATTGACGTTGAATATGCCGCTCAAAAAGGGGTGCAATTAATCGCAGCCCCCGAAGGCAATCGCAATGCAGTAGGCGAACACGCACTAGGCATGTTGTTGTCGCTCATGAATAACCTAAACCGTGCCGATCGTATGGTACGCCAAGGGCAATGGGTGCGTGAGGGCAATCGAGGCTATGAGTTGGAGGGAAAAACCATAGGAATCATTGGCTATGGCAATATGGGGAAGTCTTTTGCGCAAAAATTACGCGGATTTGAGGTGAATGTTCTATGCTATGATATTCAAGAAAATGTAGGAGATGCTTGCGCACGACAGGTCGATTTAGCGACACTGCAAGCCGAAGCCGATGTAGTGAGTTTGCATGTGCCTTGGACACCCGAGACGCATCAAATGGTCAATCGAGACTTCATTCAAGCTTTTGCCAAACCTTTTTGGTTGATTAATACCTCAAGAGGGAAAAATGTGGTAACAGCCGATTTGGTCGAAGCTTTGCAATCGGGAAAAGTTCTGGGCGCTGGATTGGATGTGTTGGAATATGAAAAATTGTCTTTTGAAAGCTTGTTTACCGACCAACGTCCTGAGGCGTTACAGTATTTATTGGATTCCGAAAAGGTGTTGTTAACCCCTCATATTGCTGGGTGGACGTATGAAAGTCATGAAAAATTAGCCCAAACCATTGTCGATAAAATCAAGCAGCAGTACGGTCTTTTCAATACAAATGAAAGTAGTATAAAAAAAGAGGCTGGCGTAACAGGTATTGGAGGGATATTTTTTAAATCAAAAGACCCAAAAGCACTGAAAACCTGGTATGCAACTCATTTGGACATTCCTGTCGATGACTACGGATGGTCGTTTTGGTGGAAAGACGCCAAAGGAAACGATGCGATGACCCAATGGGCACCGTTTGAGGCAGGCACCCGTTATTTTGAACCCAGCGATAAAGAATTTATGCTGAATTTTCGGGTACATAATCTCAAGCAACTCCTTACAGAATTAGCAGCACAAGGCGTTACAATTATTGGAGACCCAGAAACCTTTGACTATGGGACCTTTGCGTGGATTCTGGATCCTGAGGGAAATAAGATTGAACTTTGGGAGCCGATAGATACTGCATTTCAAGAAAAATAGTTATTTTTAAAACCAATAATTCAAAATCTAATCAACAAAAAAACAAAAATTATGGATTCACAAAAAGTAGACATGTTCATGATGGCCAATTCAAAATTCTTTGAAGCCCATCACTTACCCGCCATTCGCGAGCGTTTGTTAAGTTTGGATGAAGCAAAATGGGGAATGGTGCAAACCACACAATATAAAGACCCAACCACCAGTTTAATTATTTCTTTGTTGGCAGGTGGATTAGGAATCGATCGCTTTTATGTAGGCGATACTGGTTTAGGGATTGCAAAATTACTTACTTGTGGTGGATTAGGCATTTGGAATATCGTAGACTGGTTTTTGATCATGGGAGTTACTCGTGAGAAAAACATGGAAAATTTCCAAAACGCGATTTATTAATACGTACTGAAAAGTTATGACCCGAAACCGGCTATACACATGGGTGTTGCTGCTCTCCGTTTCGGGTTTTTTGTACCTAGTATATGCCCTTTTTGGCCCTTCGGATGCCCCTATACACGTTTGTGTTTTTAAGAACATTTCGGGTTATCCGTGTCCGTCATGTGGGACAACCCGGTCGATAATAGCCTTGTTTCACAGTAATTTTGCGGAAGCTATTTACTATAATCCTTTAGGCTATGTGATGGCTTTGGTCATCCTTACTGTTCCAATTTGGGTGCTCCGTGACATGATTACCCGAAAGACTGATTTTTTTATTTTTTATGGCAAAATAGAGGCTTTTTTTACCCAGCGTATACCGATGCTTTTGAGTATTGGCTTTATTTTTGCCTTGTGGATGTGGAATATTTATAAAGCATTATGATACAAACTGTTCAATTTCCCTACAAACCTTCTGAGCACGAGGCTGAAAAGGCTTCCAATAGTTATTTGATGTCTCTGGTGGCTTTGGTCGCCGGATTACCGCTGCCGATCATTAATTTAATTGCCACATTTTTCTTTTACATTGCCAATCGAAAAGGCACCTATTATGTGCGGTGGCATTGTACGCAAGCGTTATTTTCGCAAGCGGCGTTATTGTGTATGAATAGCTTTGGGTTCTGGTGGACCATCAATATTATTTTTTATAATCATCCGGTGAGTAGTACCTATTTTGCGTATTTATTTACGGTAATTATTTTTAACATCACCGAGTTTATTTCAACTATTTATTTGGCGGTCAACACCCGAAAAGGAAAGCATATCGAATTGTGGTTTTTTGGCCCATTAACCAATTTAATCTGTAGACCCGATGGCACAAAATAAAGTTATTTTACAAGGCGTATTATTACTCGCCCTCTTTTTTGGCCTCTTTTTTGGCTTGCGACAAATCGATTTTGTCAAGGTTTTTAATATTCGTCAAACGCAATTGAATACCGCGTCAAAGTTGGGAGACTTACTTTGGGAACAGGTCGAAGAAACCGAAGTTATCATTCATAACGATACGCTACAAAAAACGCTGGATTCATTGATGCAACCTTTATTGGAAGCCAACGACATTCCTAAAGATTCCATTCTTTTGCATTTTATCGAAAACGATGCTGTGAATGCATTTGCCATGCCCAACAACCATTTGGTGGTGTACACCGGTTTGATCAAAGCCTGTACCAAACAAGAGTCGGTGCAAGGCGTATTGGCGCATGAAGTGGCTCATATTCGTAAGAATCACGTAATGCAAAAGTTGTCGAAAGAAGTTGGATTGACAGTATTGCTCGGTGCCTCGGGTAATAATGGAGCGCTCATTCGCGAAATCATCAAAACCTTGTCCTCTACTGCCTATGATCGCGCTTTGGAAAAAGAAGCCGATTTGACCGCGGTTGATTATATGATCAAAGCGAAGATTAATCCACAGCCTCTGGCTGATTTTATGTACCAGTTAGCCCAAGAACGCTCCCTTCCCGACGGTTTTGGTTGGATCTCAACCCACCCCGAGTCGGAAGATCGTGCCGCCTACATCCTCGATTATGTGAAAGGAAAAAAACTAGGTAATCGCCAGGTGCTTAAACCCAACGATTGGGAGGCATTCAAACTTCATATAGAAGAAAATCATTAAAAAAAAACCTGATTTTTTTGGTCAGGTTTTTTTATTCAAGGTGCGGGATTCGGATGTAATTCTTGTATTTTCTGAATGCCTGTTAAAACATCATCAGTGAGTTCGACCGAAAAAGCATCAAGATTTTCCTTTAACTGGGTTAAACTTGTAGCCCCAACAATCGTTGAAGTTACAAAGGATTGTCGGTGTACAAACGCTTCCGCCATTTGAACTAAAGTCAGTCCGTGTGCTTCGGCTAATTCTTTATACAAACGTGTTGCCGTAAAACAGTTTTCGTTGGTGTAGCGCGTGAAATTGGGAAACAACTTCATTCGTGAATTTTCGGGATAGCCGTTTAAATATTTCCCTGATAAAAATCCGAAAGCCAAGGGTGAATAGGCCAATAAGCCCACCCCTTGACGGTAGCATAATTCGCTCAACCCTACTTCAAACAAACGATTCAATAAAGAATAGGGATTCTGGATGCTCACAATACGAGGTAATCCATGGCGCTCACTTTCTTGTAAAAAACGCATCACTCCAAATGGGTTTTCATTCGAAACACCGATATGCTTGATCTTCCCTTCTTTAATCAATCCATCAAAAACCTGCAATACTTCCCAAATATTGTCTTGCCATTGGAGGTCAAACTCTGTTAAACCCCGTTTCCCAAACATGTTCATCACACGTTCAGGCCAATGCATTTGGTACAAATCAATATAATCGGTTTGGAGGTTTTTCAAACTTAAATCAACTGCCTCATGCAAACTCTTTTTGGAAAAATCCAAGGGTTGACGAATGTATTCCATCCCGCGATTGGGTCCGGCAATTTTGGTCGCCAACACTAATTTTTCGCGTTCATTCGCTCCAATTTTCTTAATCCATGTCCCAATAAATCGTTCCGTACTTCCAAAAATTTCCGCATTTCCACCGATGGGATACATTTCTGCCGTATCGATAAAATTAATCCCATGTGCGATAGCGTAATCCAACTGATCGTGGGCTTCGGTTTCGGTATTTTGATTGCCAAACGTCATGGTGCCGAGGCAAACAGTACTAACATGTAAATCGGTATGGGGTAGTTGGGTGTAGGTCATCATGGGGGATTATAATTCTTCCAACATTTTAGAGATTTCATCCAATTTTGGGGTCAGGATGATTTCAATGCGTCGGTTTTTCGCTTTCCCTTCAGCGGTGGTATTAGGTTGCAAAGGCGCATACTCACCTCGACCGGCAGCGGTTAGATTTTGACGGTTAATGTCCTTATTTTCCGAAAGAATATTTACAATCGCTGTAGCACGTTTGGTCGATAAATCCCAGTTGTTTTCAATGCCGCCACCGAGATTACCCAAAATTTTATCATCATCCGTATGTCCTTCAATCAATACCGAAATTTCAGGGTTTTGTGCTAAAACTTTACCTAGCTCAACCACAGCTTTTTTTCCTTCAACCCCTACGGCCCAGCTTCCCGTTTGGAACAACAATTTGTTTTCCATGGACACATATACTTTACCGTTTTTCTGTTCAATAGTTAACCCTTTTCCCTCAAAGGCATTTAAGGCGCGGGAGAGGTTGTCTTTCAAGCGTTTCATATTGGCATCTTTGGCCGCAATGTAAGCCTCCAATTCATTGAGTCGTTTGGAGCTTGCTTCCAATTCAGCCCGTAATTTATTTAAACGTTCTTGCTCGGCAGCCATGGCTTTCTCCTTCGCTTCCAACTGCGCCAATAGCTCTCTGTTTTTATTGATATTGTTACTCAATGCCTCATTGCTGTCTTTTTCTAAAGCCGAATAAGCCGCTTGTAAATTCTTTAGGCTTTTTTCAGAGGCACTGAGTTCGCTTTGTAGTTTATCACGATCCGCTTTAAGTTTGTCATACTCTGCTTTCAGTTTGGCCGCGTCGGTTTCTAATTGCCCTTTTGCTTTTTGTAACTTTTCATTCTCATCTGAAATCTGACGATTTTCTTTTTTCAAATCGGCATATTTGCTCTCTAATTCGTTGTAAATTTTCTTAGAGACACAAGAGGTAGTTAAGGCAACTAAGGTAAAACCTAAAAACACTTTTTTTATCATAATCATTTATTTATGGAGTTTGTTTGTGTTCAATTTCGACAACAATGGGACAGTGGTCCGAGTGTTTGGCTTCGGGTAATATGACCGCACGTATTAAACGATCACGCAGCGGTTCACTCACCAAGTGATAGTCAATTCGCCATCCTTTGTTGTTATTACGGGCGTTGGCGCGGTAACTCCACCAACTGTATTGATGAGGTTCTTTGTTGAAATGGCGGAAACTATCGATAAATCCCGATTTCATAAAGGCATCTAGCCAAGCCCGTTCTTCGGGTAAAAATCCAGAAACGGTTGCATTTCGAATGGGATCATGGATATCAATGGCTTGGTGACAAATGTTGTAATCACCGCCAATCACTAAATTGGGAATAGTTTGTTTGAGCGTATTGATATAGGTTTGAAAATCGTCCATGTATTTGAACTTTTGGCCCAAACGTTCGCTATTGGTTCCCGAGGGCAAATACAAGCTCATCACCGAAAGATCGCCAAAATCGGCACGAAGGTTTCTTCCCTCAAAATCCATGTGGGCAATGCCTGTTCCATATACAACTGTATCGGGTTTGATTTTGGATAAAATTGCTACCCCACTATATCCCTTTTTTTGTGCTGGAAAATAGTATTGATACGGATAACCTGCCGCTGTAATGGCATCGATTGGAATTTGATCTTCAGTAGCTTTGATCTCCTGAAGGCAAATCACATCAGGGTTGGCGTGTTGCAACCAATCAAGAAATCCTTTGGTGATTGCTGCTCGAATTCCGTTGACGTTGTAAGAAATAATTTTCATGAATGGGTCAAAAATCGATTAGGAAAGTCGTTCCTTTTGTACTTTGTTCAAAAATAGACAATTCAAGGAAACTCTTTTAAGGGATGTGGAAAAATTATGATAAATGTTTAACCTTTTTGGGGAAAAGGGGATTTTTTAAAATGGGGATTCCGAAGAATTGTTATCTTTGTTTTTTTACAAAACAGATACAATAAAACAACTCCATGGGTTTAGTTACAGCGAAAGAAGTAGCCAAAGCAATTAATGCCGACAAATACGGAGTATTAGGGACATTTGCAGGATGGTTGTTGATGAAAGTTTTGAAAATTTCTACACTAAATAAAATCTACGATCGCAATAAACATTTAAGTGAGCTTGATTTTTTAAATGCGATTTTGGATGAGTTTGAAATCAAATTTGAAATTCCCGAAGAAGATTTAAAGCGATTGCCCAAAGACGGCGCTTACATAACCATTTCCAACCACCCACTGGGGGGGATTGACGGTATTTTGTTGTTGAAACTCATGCTGGAGCGTGAACCTAATTTCAAAATCATAGCCAACTTTTTATTGCACCGTATCGAACCGATGAAACCCTACATTATGCCGGTGAATCCGTTTGAAAATCATAAAGATGCCAAGTCGAGTGTGGTGGGAATCAAAGAAACGCTACGCCATTTAAGCGATGGAAAACCGTTGGGAATGTTTCCCGCAGGGGAAGTTTCAACCTACAAAGACGGGAAATTAGTGGTCGATAAAGAATGGGAGGAAGGCGCGATTAAAGTCATTCGAAAAGCCCAAGTGCCTGTGGTTCCTATTTATTTTCATGCACAAAACAGTAAGTTATTCTATTTACTTTCCAAAATTAGTGACACCTTACGAACCGCCAAATTGCCTTCGGAACTACTTACGCAAAAAGGACGTGTGATTAAAGTTCGTATCGGGAAACCCATTCCTGTAGCCGAGCAAAACGAACATGGGACAATAGAAGAATATTCCGAGTTTTTACGCCGAAAAACCTATATGTTGGCCAATTCTTTTGACGACGAAAGCAAGTTTCAATCCTTGCATGCCTTGAAGCCTGCCAAGAATGTCAAGCAAATTGCGCATCCAGCGAACCACGATAAAATTTTGGCTGAAATTGACGAGGTGCGTCGTGGCGATTACCGTTTGCTTCAAAGCAAAAACTATGAAGTCTTTTTGGTGTCAGCCGATAAGATTCCTAATATCCTTCATGAAATCGGGCGCCTTCGCGAGATTACTTTCCGTGAGGTGGGAGAAGGAACCAATGAATCCTTGGACTTAGATAAATTTGACAAGTATTACCAGCATATGTTTTTGTGGGATGAAGAAACCCAGCGCATTGCTGGAGCCTACCGAATGGGATTGGGAAGTGAAATATTTCCACAATACGGCATCGATGGGTTTTACTTAAACGATTTGTTTCGCTTTGAGCCCGAATTGTATCCAATGATGACCCAATCAATCGAAATGGGCCGCGCGTTTATCATCAAAGAGTACCAACAAAAGCCGATGCCTTTATTTTTATTGTGGAAAGGGATTGTGCATACTACTTTGCGTCACCCCGAGCATAGATATTTGATCGGCGGGGTGAGTATCAGTAATCAGTTTACCGAATTCTCGAAGTCGTTGATGATTGAGTTTATGAAGTCCCACTATTACGATCCGTATGTGGCGCAATACATTCATCCCAAAATGGAGTATAAGGTCAAATTGAAAGATGCCGATAAGGATTTTGTCTTCAATGAAGCGGAAGCCGACTTGAATAAATTTGATAAAATCATTGATGAAATCGAACCTGGGAATTTGCGCTTACCCGTTTTAATCAAAAAATACATCAAGCAAAATGCCCGCGTGATTGCGTTTAATGTCGATCCGCTGTTTAATAACGCCGTAGATGGGTTGATGTATATTCGTATCGCCGATTTGCCAGAGAGTACGGTCAAACCCGTGATGGAGGAATTCCAAGCGGAACTCGAACGAAAAATGGGGGAACGATAGTCCCCAAATTGTATAAAAAAAGCCCTTATTGAAAAGGGCTTTTTGATTTTTATTCGCGAATGATTTTCTCTGTATACCGTATACCATCTTTTTCTAGTTGCAAGAAATAGAGTCCAGGCGATAAGTTGCTGATGTCGATCGATTGAAGTGTGCTTTGCTCGGGTTGAATCGTTTGAATAATTTTCCCAGAAACATCCAAAAGCGTTAAAGCTTGAATCGCATATTGTTTTGGATTATTCAACACAACCATTCCGTGCGAAGGATTTGGCGCCACAGAAAGACCTAAAGCTGCAAAATTCTGCGAGCCCATCGAAGTATCCGTAATGCGGAACAACGACGATCCTCCTGTAATATATAATTCACCATTGACATCTTCGCCAAAAGAGGTAAAGAAGTTATTGCCATTGAAATATGGCGTATACGTAATAGCGCCTGTTGCAATATTGAGAATCCCCATACGATTTTGACATAAATCGGCAAAATAATATTTATTCAACATATTGGGATATAATGTTCCCGTGTATACATAACCACCCGTAATAGAACAACCCCCTGTGGCTGCATGACTGTATTCAGCAAAAGGGGCAATCATTCCCGAGGTATTGGTACAGGTAGAAAATACAGAAGTTCCTTCAAAGCATTTCCAGCCAAAATTCAAACCTGTATTGGGTAAAGGTGCTTGCACACGGTTGATTTCTTCCATAACATCTTGCCCCACATCGGCTATCCATAAATCGCCATTTAATCGGTTGAAGGAAAATTTCCAAGGATTACGTAATCCTAAGGCCCAAATTTCTTTTTTGCCGGATTCATTGATATAGGGGTTTGTTGGAGGGTAACCATAGTTTAACGAACCCGAAGTAGTATTTACATCGAGTCGTAACATTTTTCCCAGAAATACGCGAGAAGGATTGGCTAAATTAACGGTCATGTTTTGTGCAAAATTTTGGGGATCGCCACCACTACCGCCGTCACCCATACCAATATAGAGATAGCCGTCAGGACCAAACTTTAAGGTTCCGCCATTATGATTGTTGTACGGTTGATCAATAGTCAATAAAACAGTCCCCGTGGGATTGGCCACATTGGGGTTAGTACTGCTCACGGTATAGCGTGCAATAACTGTATCCCCCGAAAGATTGGTATAATTAATAAAAAACTGACCATTTGTTGCATAGTTTGGGTGAAAAGCAAGTCCGAGTAAACCTTGCTCGCCCGAACTAGTTGTCAAAGACGAAATGTTTAAAAAAGGCGTTGTCAGTAGCGCATTGTTTTGAATAATACGAATCAAGCCTCCTTGTTGTACCACAAATAATCGGTTATCCCCACAATGTGTAATTTCAACCGCACTATTAAGTCCGGTAACATAGGTTTGTAAGGCAATGGTTTGCGCTGAGGAGATACATCCCCATCCCATCAGCAGTGATAATAATATTTTTTTCATGGAGTATTTTATTTGCCGAAAGATACAAAAAAATGATAAGGGTATGATTGTCAATAAAAAATCCCGAGTTTCCCCGGGATTCTTGGCATAAAAATGTGTGTTTAGGTTAGGCTTATAAATTATCGATGATTTTATCTTTGGGATAGCGCACCTTGTAACTAATCCGTATTTTCTTGGACTCGTTGGGCGCCAATTTGAGTTCCCAGGTCATAAAGCCTGTTTCAGGATTGACCGATGCTTTTCCATCTTCCAACAATTCAATCGTAATGTCTTTGTCCGAACTCAATGGATATTGGTCTTTTAAAGTCAAATTGATTTCTTCTTTTTTGTTATTGCGAATCGTGATGTCATAGGTAAACGTTTGCTCTTTGTAGGAAGATAAAAACTTGGTGCCCGATTTATCGACGACTTTCTCGCGTTTGATGGAAATCTTTTTATCCCGACCCATACTCAAACTCAAGGTGTCGCCAGTTTGCTCGGGATTGATGAAGGTTTTACCCACATTCATTTCTTCAAAAACAATATTGGCTTCACCGGGTAACAAATTGTATTGGCCGTAGTTGTCAATTTTAGCCAACAAATAAGCTTCCTTCTCCAATCGCGGCGCACTATAGAATTTGTAGGTGGCCGGAATCTGAATTTCTTTCAACGATACACTGTGCATTTTTCCATTAGACAACACATCATACGGAATGTCAATGTCAAAAGTGACGTTGAGCTGCGATTCGGAGATTTCTACATAATCGTCGATACTATCATAACCATAATCAACATCTGTTGTGTCTACATTCTTATTTTCTTTTGATTTTGAAAACACATTACCTCTGTAGTAATTGAAATTATTTGAAGGAGTCTCATATAGAATATTTTTATCCCCATCTCTAAATTCTCGATACCTCAAAAACCACGCTTGTTGCAACGGCGCTTCATTGCTTTGATTGGGGTTGCCGCTCGACAAACTCATTTTGATTTTTTTCCAATCGATGCCGGTCGTTTGCCACACTTGGGCTTTGTATAGCAATTGAATGGGGTCTTTAATGCTGTTGGCGCGTAGGTCATACATCGGTTTCCAACCTGCGCTGTTGGTGATGTACGAAAAATTCAAGGTAACAGTACCAGCCACTTCGTTCAAGACTTGTAACACCAATTTCCCTTTCGACATTTTTTCCTCTTTGGCGGTATTCAATTGCAAACGCGCAGTTAAGTTGGCCAAGGTTTTATTCCACTTGGTTTCTTTTTCCTTAAAAGCTTCAATTTGATTGTCCAATTCGATGCGTTTCGCCTTATAATACTCCACCATTTTTATCAATTCGGCGGTGTTCATGCCCGAATTGGCGCCGCCTACTTGTTGATTGTTGTCTAGGAGTCCGATGGTTTGTTGGTGGGTGTAGATTTGAATTTGAACTTTCTTTATCTCTTTTTTTACCAGCTCAATACTGTCCCGCACCTTTTTAATGGCGGGATTGCTTTCGTCAATTTCGTATTCAGAAATATAATTTTTGGTAAACTGAACGGACATTACGGTGACTGATTTGGGGGCTTTGATTTGTAAGGTACTTTCGTTGATGTAGTCGGCTACATTTTTAATTACAACTTCGCTATTCCCCACAGGCAAATTCAATTGGGCCGAATGTTGAAGTTCTGCGCCGCTAAAGTATACCGTGGCGCCTTGTGTTTTGGCGTTGGTAAACAAGGGTTTTTGAGCGAGGAGGCTTGCAGGAACTAGGAGCAGCCAGAGAATATTTTTCATACTTGGTTTTCGGTTGGTTGTATTTATAAACGACGGTTTCATAGGGTCTATTGTTTAGAATCTTATCTTTTTAACTGGAAATAATACTCTTTTCGGTGGTACCAACTTGATTGATTACCATTCGGATAACTGTGCACATAGCGCAAACAGATGCGATTGTCGCGTAACGAAAAGACCACCCATTTGCCATTGTAAGGTGCGCCGCGGGCTTCCGAAAGCATGTTCGCTAGGAGCGGATTGTCACTGTAAGTTAACTCCGCTTGATAGGGTGATTTTGTAAAATCCAATAGGGTTTGACCCGCGATGGTGTTTCCAGGAGTGCCCACATAAATTTCTGAAATATCCATTCGTTGGTTGGGATGGTGTTCATGCCATCCCGAATGATAAAAATAGAGGAGTTCCCATTGGCTTTGGGGTGTGATTTTTTGATCGCTTTCTTTTTTAGGATTGGAATTCCAAACCGCAAGAGTCGCCAAATCCCGTTTGATGATTTCAGGGTCGGTAATACGGGTTAAATATTTCTCCAAAGGATTTTCGCTTTGGGTAAAACTCCAAAGGATAACACATACTGGCAGAAAGAGCATTTTTTTCATACAATGGCTTTTCAACAAAGAGGAGCCATTTAGGAAAAAGGTTGGAAAGATCTTTTATTTTTCTTTTTCCAACGAAATTCCAAGCGCAATAATGTTGGGGAAATACGGAAATTCAAAAGTGTTTTTTAGGGTAAATGTGTACGTTCCAGCTTCGAACGGTTTTCCTGTAAATAACGCTTGTTTGACATCGCAAACATCCCCGGTACAATCGCCCAATTCTTCCCCTTTTTCATTTTTCAGCGCCAGCGAAAGGGTGCCGTTTTCATTCCGGTTGGTTCCCGTCAGTTCCCATGTCATAGGCAAACTTGGAAATTGTGACCCATAAATGACACTTCCTTCAACAAAAGCAGAATAAGTTCCGGCTTCTTTGAGCGTTAGGGTTAGTTTTTTAGCATCATTTTGTACCCACTGACGGCTTTCAGGAAAATCAATCATTTCCCGAGCCCCTTTATTTTGTTGGCAAGCGGCAGTAATTAAAAGCAAAAAGGTGAGGAGTCCAAAGGTTGTTTTCATAGTGAAGCTATTTAGTATATTACTAACGCAAACGGCCTTGAAATCGTATAGTTTAGAATTCAAATTCATCCCACCGTAGACTGTCCATAACGACCGTGTCACGTATTTTGGATTGAAGGCGTTCTCTAGCGGGACCTATAACTTGTAGCGGTTGACGGTAGCCTAGCGTGTCGTTTGGGGTAATCAGTTGGCGGCGCAACATCAATCGGGTGAGGAAATCAAATTGTTGTTGGGCAAACTTTTTGGGCTGTTGTGCCCCATCAAAGCGATACATAAATCCTTTGGGTTTGGGAATAATAGTCGCCAAAAACAAGCATTCTTTAAACGTCAGCTCTGAAGGTTTTTTTTGAAAATAATACGATGCTGCTTCCCCAATTCCGTAAACATCGGGTCCCCATTCAATAATGTTGAAATAGACTTCAAGCATCCGTTCTTTGGTGGCAATGCGTTGGTTTTCTAAAATATACACCAAAAGAATTTCTTCCAATTTGCGTGAAAGCGTTTTCTCACGGGTAAGGAACACATTTTTCACTAATTGCATACTAATGGTACTTGCCCCACGAGCAAATTTTTTGGTACGAATGTTTTTGGCTATTGATTGTTTAAAGGCTTCATTGATGAATCCACGGTGCCGCATGAATGAAGGGTCTTCACTGGTCAAAACGCATTTTTGTAGATAGGGTGAAATTTCTAAAAGTGGGGTGTACAATGAATTGCCGCTTCCAATGAGAATCGGGCGTTGCGGGACGCCTTTTTCGATGGCTCTATACACAAATTCGGTATTTATTTTCCCTAAATCGGCCGCGCCATAGTGTGTGATTTGCAATTTTTCGGGTTGAAGTTTACTTTCAAAAACAAGGGCATTAGGATTTTTATCATTGAATCTAAAGTCCACTTGATAGCTAAAATTTCCAGTGGCAGTCATGCCTTCAAAATGCGAAAACAAGCCTTTGGGTAGGGCATTAATAAAGTCTTGTGCTTTGGTTTTGGGAATTTGTAATTTCAACGCATAGGTTTTCCCTTCTTCATTTTGATAAAAAAGATAAGGACGGCATTGGAGTTTGCCGAGGGTGAGTAACGAACTTGAATCGAGGGCGATGCTGCGTTCCCCGATTATCCAATGAAAGTCCACACGGGCTTGGGCTACTTCAACATCTTTAGAAGCAATTTTTGGGTGATTGAGCACCAATTTTTGAATGGAAGCAAACCCGTCGGCATGAAAATCGCCCCCGCTCAACCCCATAGCATCGATGTGAAAAGCCGCCGATTGAAAAGCCGTCTTTAGTCGAAATTTATGACGTAAATACGGCAAAACGAGGGTGTCATTTTTTTGGGATTTAAAAATCAAATCAGCTTTTCGGTTGCGTGGATCGGCAATACCCGAAAGCTGCCATTGCTGTTGTATTTTCCCTTCGGTTAATTGTATGGCTGTGGTGAGTTGCTGTTCCTGCAATGTTAATTGGGTAAAATCGAGTTGGACTTTATGGCCTTGATCATTGATTTTTAGTGCAAACCCTTTGACATTCATTTGCGTTGGAATCAGGTTGAGAAAACGAGAAGTCAACCGATTGGCGAGCTCGGCATAATCTACCGTTGTTCCTGTATTTTCTTTTTCTTTTTTTCGGAGGAAGGTGTCAAAATTGGAACCGTTTTTGGATTTTATCCCTTGAATATAACCGCCATTGATTTCTAAATCGGTGATTTGGAGCGTTCCAGTGATTAGTTTCCAAAAGTTAAAACCAGTTCGAACTTGTCCCAACTGTACCAGCGTGTCGGCATGATGTGGGGTGAGACTCATACCGTCGATTGCAATGTGTTCTAGTCCCTCAAAATGTGGATTTTCGACGACCAATTCGCATTGGTACTCGGATTTCATTTTCACGGCAGCTTTGGCGATAATTTGTTCTAAAATTGATTGACGAAAGGCAAAAATCAATACAATACCTAAGACCAGAAGTCCAAGGATCCAGAATCCAATGGTTTTGATTTTTTTGCGCGAAAAGTTCAATCGTTTCATCCAAATAATTCACTAACAACTTCTTCAATTTTGGACACCAAAACGACTCTAATATTGAGATTAGGTAAGGTTACTTTGTTGTATTTGGACACAAAAATGGTGGTAAAGCCTAATTTTTCAGCTTCTTGTATACGTTGTTCTATGCGGTTGACAGGACGAATTTCGCCCGACAAGCCTACTTCTCCCGCAAAACAAACTTCTTTTCCAACAGCAATATCTTCGTTGGACGAGAGAATAGCGCCCACCACGGCCAAATCTATGGCAGGATCGTCTACCGAAATGCCGCCTGTGACGTTTAAAAACACGTCTTTGGTGCCCAAACGGAATCCGGCCCGTTTTTCCAATACGGCCAAAATCATGTTTAATCGTTTGGCATTGTATCCGGTCGTGCTGCGCTGCGGTGTTCCGTAAACAGCTGTGGAAACCAGCGCTTGAATTTCAATCATCAACGGGCGCATCCCTTCTAAAGTTGAAGCAATGGCCGTGCCCGAGAGCTCTTCTTCGCGGTGAGAAATCAATATTTCGGAGGGATTGGTGACTTCGCGTAAACCTGAACCTTGCATTTCATAAATTCCCAATTCGGCCGTTGAACCAAAGCGGTTTTTTAAGGCGCGCAAAATGCGGTACACATGATTACGGTCGCCTTCAAATTGTAGTACCGTGTCCACCATGTGCTCGAGAATCTTGGGCCCAGCGATATTCCCGTCTTTGGTGATGTGGCCAATTAAAATGACGGGAACATTCGTTTCTTTGGCAAATTTGATCAATTCGGCAGTGCATTCTCGAATTTGAGAAATGCTCCCCGCAGTCGATTCGATGTAGTCGGTATGAAGTGTTTGGATCGAGTCTATGATTAAGATTTCAGGGTCGACCTCTTGAATTTGACGAAAGATGTTTTGCGTTTTGGTTTCGGTAAGTACAAAACAACTTTCATTATTCGGGTTGATACGTTCGGCACGCATTTTAATTTGCTTCTGACTTTCCTCACCCGACACATAAAGCGTTTTGTAGGGTAACATCAGCGAAAGTTGCAATAAGAGCGTACTTTTCCCGATGCCCGGTTCGCCTCCTAATAAAATAACCGATCCTGGTACGATACCACCTCCCAAGACTCGATTGAGTTCGCCGTCTCCCGTGTTCAAACGAATTTCTTGCGCGGAATCAATTTCTTTTATCTTTAAAGGTTTTGGCGCTTTTTTTACTTCAACAGTTCCTTTCCAAGCTACTTTTTCCTCTTTCTGAATGATTTCTTCAACAATGGTATTCCATGCTTTGCAAGCATTACATTGTCCTTGCCATTTGGCATATTGAGCGCCACAATTTTGACAGAAAAAAGTTGTTTTAAGTTTCGCCATTGGGGGTAAAGAGGGATTATTTTTTCTTGACTTGAGGTTTAAGTTCTTCCATTTTCTCCAACATCATTTCCTTGGTTAAGTCGCCAATTTCTTGCAGTTGTAAAGCATTTTGATAATGTTTCAATGCCATTCTTAAATCGTCATTGTTTTCATAGAAACGTGCCATATGGTAATCGAATAACATAGATCGGGGATAGGCTTTGCGGGATAACTGGGCGAGTTGTTCAAATTCGTTGAAGGCTTTGTTTTTGATAATGGCTGCTTCAATGGCTTTGAAGTCATTGAACCGAATATTCATTTTTATGCCCAATGCTTTTTCGACCATATCGTACTTGTTTTTCAAATATTCGACATAACCCGACTGTAAGACCACAATTTTTTCTTGAAATTCATTGGACGAAATGGGTTGGTATACCGAAAAAAACTGATACAAAGCACTAGGAATTGCAAAAGGAACCAATGAATAGTGGGAACACCCTTTGAACTCATCATAACGGTAGTTTACTTTGGTTAAGTTGGCCGCTTTCATTTGTGTATCCAAGGTTACTACTTTATCTTTTATCGATTTGATGTCGCCATCTGCAGACGCCAAATAATAAAACATGTTAGTTTGAAACGTCGCCAATCGTTCGGGAATCCGCGTTTCCATTTCCAAGGGCATCGCCGGACTCAAGGAGATATAGGCATTGAAAACCGGATTGTCTTTGTATAAGTAAAAATTCATAAACCCTGCGGTGACATCGTGTCCTGCGACAATTTTGAAAGGGGCAATACGCAGGTTTTTTTGCAAATAAGGGAGGAGTTCACCCCCTATAAACTCAAAAAACGATTCTCCCATGCCCTCGGGAAGTCCCGTGGTTTCATCGACTTTACACTCTTCGTCGCGTTCGGTATCGGTGGTGTGGTTCAATCCGACCAAAATGACTTCGGGCAAATCATCCCAATAATAAGCGTATTTTAAAGTGCCTTGAATAGGATCAAACAAATAATCTCCATCCAAAGCCAAAAGCAGCGGATAGGCACGTTTAGCGTCTTTTCCGTAAGAAGGGGGCAATGAAATGGAAAGGTAACGGTATTTGTCCAAGCGATTGGAAAAAATACTGTCTTTAATGACTTGTCCAAATCCGTTTAGACTCAGGGCAAGTACTAAAAGCAGGATTATTTTTTTCATGTTTTATATGGGTTAGGTTGCAGTAAGCGACTACCAATATAGGAATTATTTTCGATTTAGTAGGGGTAACAAAAGATAAGATAGCATACCTAAAAACAGGGTGAGAAGCGTTTGCGAAGTCCAAACCAACCAACCAAATGCAGTGGCTGTTTCATTGGGAATACCATACAATCCGAAGATTAAGGCGATTGAAAACGGATAGGCGCCGATGCCTCCATTGGTAAACCCGATGGCTAAACTGCCAAAGATAAAGCCCATAATAATGACGTCAAAACCGACGGCATGCGTTTCTTTTAGCGCAAAAATGGGAATATAAAACATGACCAGATAGCATCCCCAAATCAGAAAAGAATGCCCAATATAGTGCCATTTTTTTTCCATTTTATAAACGCTAAGCAAGCCTTCAGTAAGTCCAGAAAATTTAAGCTTAAGTTTTTGAATAATAGGCCACTCGGCATAAATCCAAATCAGGACAAAAAGCACCATCACTGCCAAAAACCCTACACTGATTAAAAGTAGAGATTGAAATCCGATATTTTGTTCCTGTAAAAAACCGTAGAGGGTGTCAAATTGTAAGGCAAATCCAATGATGACAAAAAGAAAAAACAGTGCTAAGTCCACAATCCTCTCGGCAACGATGGTGCCAAAAGCCTTGTCAAAAGGAACGTCCTCATATTTTTTAAGTAACACTGCACGGGTTACTTCTCCCGATCGAGGGATGGTCAAATTAACTAAATAGGAAACACTTACGGTTAAAAAGCTATTTTGCGTTTTTGGATAGTATCCCAAGTGATTCAAAGCATATTTCCATCGGTAGGCGCGTAGCCAATGCCCTAGAGTGGCCACTAATAGTGAGAGTGCCACATAGAAATAATTGGCCTTCCACAAGCTGGTTTTGATATTTTGAAGGGCTTCTGGAGAGAGCGATTGGTATTGGTAATAGATTATTCCACAACCTAAAAGTAATGGAATGATAATCAACAATACATTTTTGATTTGCTTGTTCACAAAGGTTATTTCAACAAGTTGGTGGTTTCATCGGGGAACACCAACCAAGGGGTAAACGATTTGGCCGCCTCAAATTCGAGGGTAGCATAAGCAATAATAATGATGATGTCGCCCGATTGAACTTTTCGAGCTGCGGGTCCGTTTAAGGTGATTTCACCCGATTGACGCGCTCCTTTAATCACGTAGGTTTCAAAGCGTTCGCCATTGTTGATATTTACAATGGATACTTTTTCACCTTCAATAATATTGGAGGCTTCCATCAACGCTTCGTCGATGGTGATACTACCGATGTAATTCAAATCGGCACCGGTAACTTTTACGCGGTGAATCTTGGATTTAACTACTTGAATTTGCATGGGGCAAAGGTAAATTAATTTAATGAAATGGTATCAATGAGTCGCACATTGTTTGCAAAAACAGCAATAAAAGCACGGTATTTTCTGTTTTTTTGTTTTCTCAGCGCTGGTTTTAACGTGGTTTCTTCGGCAATTTCAAAGTATTCCAGTTGAAAAAGCGGGGTTTTGGCAAAGATGTCTACGACCATTTGTCGGGTTTTTGCTATGGATTGTTTGGAGAATTGTCTGGCTGTTTTTTGTAAGGTAGCATAAATTATAGCGGCTTCTTTGCGTTCCGTTGTACTCAAACGTTCATTGCGCGAACTCATGGCTAGGCCATTGGCCTCTCTAAATACAGGGCAACCTACTATATCTACAGGAAGTTGCTCTTTGGTAACCAGTTTTTTGACGATTTGGAGTTGTTGAAAATCTTTCTCTCCAAAATAGGCTTTCGTAGGGGTTACAATTTCAAAAAGTTTTTTCACTACGGTTCCTACACCATCAAAGTGTCCTGGTCTATATTTCCCTTCCATTTGGTGTTCCAAGCCTTCAAAAGAATATGACTTGGATTCGGTTTTTCCGTTGTAAATATCCGAAACAGTAGGCGCGTAAATAAGAATGTCGGGTGAAATCGTTCCTACTTTTTGAATGTCGCTTTCCAATGTGCGGGGGTATTTTTCCAAATCTTCTGGATTATTAAATTGCGTTGGATTGACAAAAATACTAATCACCGTAATGTCATTTTCATCCACTGACTGTGCCAACAAAGAGAGATGGCCTTGATGTAACGCGCCCATCGTTGGTACAAAACCTAAAGTAGTTTTGGGTTGCCTAAGTGTGTCTAAATGATGCGAAAGTGCGTCTTTTTTGTCAAAAACCAACATGAAATTGTTTTGAAATTTGCGGTACAAACTTAGTTGGTTTCGTGTAAAACACCATATTTTTTTGTAATTTTGCCTGTTTTTTAAACAACAGTAAAACCAAAACCAATCAAGAATCAACCTATGGAAGACAAGAGGATATTATATGTGTCGTCTGAAGTGGTGCCTTATTTAGCCGAAAATGAGGTTTCGTTAATGTCGTATGACGTACCCAAAATGATAAACGATCAAGGCGGACAAATACGAATTTTTATGCCTCGTTATGGGAACATCAATGAACGAAGACACCAGTTACATGAAGTGATTCGTCTTTCGGGAATGAATTTAGTGGTGAATGATGTGGATATGCCTTTAATTATCAAGGTAGCTTCCATTCCTAAAGAGCGTATTCAGGTTTATTTTATTGATAATGACGAGTATTTCAAACGGAAATCAACGTTTACAGATGAAGAAGGTGTTTTATACCCTGATAACGATGAGCGTGCCATATTTTTTGCCAAAGGTGTTGTAGAAACAGTCAAAAAATTAAATTGGGTGCCAGATATTATTCATGTTCACGGCTGGTTAGCTTCGATGTTGCCCGTGTACATGAAGCACTTTTACAAGCACGAAGCTTTGTTTTCCGACACCAAAATTGTAACCTCAGTTTATAATTCCGGTTTCGAAGGGTTATTAGATAAAGAAGCTATTGAAAAAATTAAGTTTGACGGGGTTCCTGCTGAATCGTTGGCGCCACTTGCGGAACCCAATTATCAGAATTGGATGCAGGTTGCTATTGCGCATTCCGATGGAATTATCGTGGGCTCAGAAGATTTGGATGGAGGTTTAACAAAAATTATAGCATCATCCGGAAAACCTTTTTTACCTTTCACCCCAAAAGAAGCGTTTGCAGAAGCCTATACTTCTTTTTACAAGCAAATGTTATAATAAAGCATATGAATTTTTCAAGTTTTTTACGATTCTTAGGCGTAGTGTCTTTAGTGACTTTGGTTTCTTGTGACAAAGATTTTACCAATGTAGGAATCGATTTAGTAGGGGAAGATCACTATGGGTTAGACCAAACCTACTTTGATGTTATGGCTTACAACCAAAATACAGGCGCAGTGCAAGCCAACGATATGGCGGTAAATTCTTTAGGGTATTACAATAATCCCGTGTTTGGGAAAACCAAAGCCAGTATTGTTACTCAGTTGGAATTAGCCGCAACCAACCCCATTTTTTATGCCAACGATATTACCATTGACTCGGTATACATGCATGTACCTTACTTTGCTACATTGACTGATGTTGATGAAACTACAGGGGATCCGATTTATCGATTGGATTCCATTTTACCGGCCCACCAAGCGGGAGCCACTTTGCCTAAAATCAAATTGAGCGTCTACGAATCGGGCTATGCCATTCAAGATTTTGATCCGTCTTCAGGTTTGCAACAACCGCAATATTATTATTCCAATCAGTTGGCAGAATTTGAAGGGAATTTAGCCAATGGCGGTCAGCGAATCAATACCGATAATACCAATGCTGACACCCCTGCAACTACTGATTTTAGTCAAAACGACCAATTTGTATTTCGGGATAAGGAATTAAAAATAGTACGACCAAGTGGTACGGTTAAAGAGCGATTGGCGCCCGGTATTTATTTAAATTTAAATAAAACATTTTTCGAGAATAAAATTATCAATGCACCCTCAGGTGTACTTTTGAATAATAATACCTTTAGGAATTATTTCAGAGGCTTGTTGTTTAAAGCCGAAGCGGCTTCCGGTTTTGAAAATCAAGGAGCAATGGCACGATTGAATTTTTCAAGAGGCACGATTACAATCTTATACAAAGATTTTGCCTCCAGTTCAGGAACTGAAAAAGTTCGTAAAAAAATGGTGCTTAATTTTGGCCCCCGAACCATTAACTTCTTTGAAACGGATTATGTCAACCCAATTTCAACCCCCGATGTGGTCAACGGCGATCAACGTCTTTATTTGAAAGGTGGGCAAGGTTCAATGGCTGTGCTAAATTTATTCAATCCTACCGATAATATTAGTTTTGATGTCAATGGGAATGAAGTGAACACGCCCAATGGAATTTCCGATGAACTCGATCGATTACGCAACCCCGCCGATGGAAAAAAATGGTTGGTGAACGAAGCCAACCTTGTTTTTCATATTGACAAAGATCAAATGCAACTTCCTACAGACATTAATGGAAAAAAAGCGCCCGAGCCCAACCGCATTTTATTGTATGATTTGAACAATAATCGTCCCTTGGTGGATTATTCTGCCGATTTATCGACGAGTGCTTCAGTCAAAAACAATAAGTTTGTTCATGGTGGAATTATTTCCAAAGACAGCGATGGGCGTGGGGAATTTTACAAGATTCGTTTGACCCGTCATATCCAAAATCTTATCTACAACGATTCGACCAACGTACGGCTTGGATTGGTGGTGACCGAGAACATTAATAACGTGAATCGTGCCTTTTTACGCAACCCATTTTCTTTTGCCAATCGCATCAATAAATATATCCCGGCTATGGCTGTGGTAAATCCATTGGGAACTATCTTGTATGGAGGTCACCCCAATGTGCCTGAAAATAAAAGAATTCGTTTACAAGTATATTATACCAAACCCGATTAAACAAACAAAGTTATGTGTGGAATTGTAGGCTACATTGGGCATCGCGAAGCGTATCCTATTGTAATAAAAGGCTTAAAACGTCTAGAATACAGAGGGTACGATAGTGCCGGTGTGATGCTGTATGACGGTACGGATTTAAAAATCAGTAAAACTAAAGGAAAAGTTTCCGATTTGGAAGCGCGTTCCCAACATGAAATTACCACCAACGGAACCATTGGGATGGGACATACACGTTGGGCTACCCATGGAGTACCCAATG
The DNA here is from genome assembly GCF_027482425.1 of Flavobacterium sp. Lineage (GTDB taxonomy): Bacteria > Bacteroidota > Bacteroidia > Flavobacteriales > Flavobacteriaceae > Flavobacterium. The sequence continues at coordinate 27,177 of NZ_JAIXWA010000029.1, read as the reverse complement.
ATGTCAACTCCCACCCCCATTTGTCCAATTCGGGTAATTTGGCGATTATACATAATGGGATTATTGAAAATTATGAGCCTTTAAAAAAAGAGCTTATTAAACGTGGATACACATTTACTTCTGATACGGATACTGAAGTCTTGGTCAATTTGATTGAAGATGTTCAGAAAAAAGATGGATTAAAATTAGGGAAAGCTGTGCAAGTAGCCTTAAACCAAGTGGTAGGGGCGTATGCCATTTGCGTGTTTGACAAAAATAAACCTGATGAGATTGTAGTAGCTCGTTTAGGGAGTCCTTTGGCCATTGGAGTGGGTGAAAACGAGTATTTTATTGCTTCTGATGCTTCGCCATTTATTGAATATACCTCTAATGCCATCTATCTTGAGGATGAAGAAATGGCGATAGTACGTTTACACAAGCCGTTAAAAATTCGCAAAATTAAAGATGATTCTCTGGTTGACCCGTATGTTCAAGAGTTGCAAATGAATTTGGAGCAAATTGAAAAAGGGGGTTACGATCACTTTATGTTAAAAGAAATTTACGAGCAGCCCAATGTTATCAAAGACACCTACCGCGGACGTCTTCATGCCTCTACAGGTTTGATTCAAATGGCAGGCGTGGAAGATAATTTAGAGAAATTTTTGAATGCCGATCGCATTTTGATTATAGCTTGTGGTACTTCTTGGCATGCTGGATTAGTAGCTGAATATGTTATTGAAGAATTTGCTCGAATTCCTGTTGAAGTCGAATACGCTTCCGAGTTCCGCTATCGCAATCCAATCATTACACCCAAAGATGTAGTGATTGCTATTTCTCAATCGGGGGAAACGGCCGATACCTTAGCAGCCATTAAATTGGCTAAAGAAAAAGGGGCATTCGTATTTGGGGTGTGTAATGTGGTAGGTTCGTCTATTTCTCGTGAAACAAATGGTGGTGCTTACACGCACGCTGGACCTGAAATTGGAGTGGCTTCTACCAAGGCTTTTACCACACAGATTACCGTACTTACGATGATTGCTTTGCGTTTGGCGAAAGCAAAAGGAACTCTTTCTAATTCGGATTATTTCCGTTATTTGCAAGAGTTGGAATTGATTCCTGAAAAAGTAGCCGAGGCACTAAATTCAAATACTATTTCTAAAGAAATTGCTGAAATCTATAAAGATGCCCCCAACTGTTTGTACTTAGGTCGTGGGTATAATTTCCCTGTCGCTTTAGAAGGTGCACTTAAGTTAAAAGAGATTTCATACATCCACGCTGAGGGGTATCCTGCTGCCGAAATGAAGCACGGGCCAATCGCTTTGATTGATGAAAAAATGCCCGTGGTAGTTATTGCCCCAAAACAAGGACATTACGACAAAATTGTAAGTAATATTCAAGAAATCAAATCCCGAAGTGGTAAGATTATTGCGATTGTAACCAAAGGAGATACTCAGGTCAAAGAATTGGCCGATCACGTAATCGAAATTCCAGAAACCTCCGATGCGCTATCACCGCTCATTACGACTATTCCATTGCAGTTATTATCCTATCATATCGCCGTTTTACGCGGATGCAATGTCGATCAACCGCGTAATTTAGCAAAGTCTGTGACCGTTGAGTAGCTAATTTTATACAAATAAAACAAATTTTAAAAGCAGGGCCTAAACCCTGCTTTTTTTGTTTTCATGATAAATCAAAGAAAACGTTGTAGATTCTTCATTCATTCGCAGATTAATGCTGCTAAAAATTAAAATTGCTTAACGACATTGGGTAAAAATGTCCCAATAAATTGAAGTTTTTTAAAAATTATGTATGCATAATTTATAATATCAAAATTATTCGTATTTTGGCTACTTAAACCAACAAAATATAATCAAATGAGGATTTATCATCTTTTTGTAACGCTGTTGTTCTGTGCGATGACTTTTGCACAAACAACCATTACAGGTTCGGTAAAAGACAGTAAAAACGAACCCATACCTGGGGCAAATGTTAAGGTGGCTGGAGAGTCAGCCGCTGCAGTAACAGATGCTGACGGTAAGTTTACCTTGAAAACGTCCAAAAAACCTCCTTTTACCCTTGAGATCTCTAGCATTGGTTTTGCCACGCAAAAGGTTCAAGTAACATCTGCTTCACAAAAAGTGGATGCTGTGTTGCAAAATGAGGATACAAGATTGGATGAAATTGTAATTTCTGCTTCGAGAACGCCTGAGCGTATTCGGGAATCGCCAGTGACTATTGAGCGTATGACCGTGAAAGACATCAAACGTTCGGCATCGCCCACTTTTTATGACGGTTTAGAAAACTTGAAAGAGGTGCATATGAATACGAGTAGTATGTCGTTTAAGTCAATCAACACACGTGGTTTTGCAACGGTAGCCAACACGCGTTTCATGCAATTAGTAGATGGAATGGACAACTCTTCTCCATTGTTGAACTTTGTATTAGGGAACTTGATTGGGATCTCTGAAATCGATGTGCAAAGCGTAGAATTACTTCCAGGTGCTTCTTCAGCATTGTATGGAGCTAACGCGTTCAACGGGATTTTATTTATGACCAGTAAAAGTCCTTTTACCAGTCAGGGTGTTTCAGCATATGTTAAGTATGGTCAAACCAGTCAACGTGCTGCAGGAACCAATGAATATGCGGACTATGGTGTACGCGTTGCGCATGCATTTAATAAGAATTTTGCTGCCAAAGCCAACTTTTCGTTTATGACAGGAACCGATTGGTTTGCAACAGACTACCGCGATAGAGATTTAGTAAACAATGTAGGTTTAGATCGTTCTTTTCACAACTACAATGGTATTAATGTTTACGGCGATGAGGCCTCTACTAATTTACGTGGTGTGGCTACTGGACTTTTAAATGCAGGAGCAATTACACCTGCCCAATTTGCGGTTTTCCAACAAATCTTACCAAATTATAATGTAAGTCGTACAGGGTACAACGAAGTTGATTTGACCGATAACAAAGTGAAAAATGCTAAAGTTGATTTCTCTTTGCATTTCAAACCTTGGGGCGATGATAACGAAATCATTTGGCAAAGTAAATTTGGTTTTGGAAATACAGTTTATCAAGGAGCGAATCGTTACTATTTGAATGGTTTCTTCATGCAACAACATAAATTAGAATTTAAAGGGAAAAACTATTTCGTGCGTGGATATTTCACAACGGAAGATGGTGGAAACTCTTATGATATGTTGTTTACTGGATTAAACGTAAACCGTCAGTGGAAACCAGATGCTACATGGTTTGGTCAATATGCTGGTGCTTATGTACAATCTACATTAGCGGGAGCGACACCTGCTCAAGCCCATGCTGCGGCACGCGGTGTAGCTGATACGGGGCGTTTGATTCCAGGTACACCTGAATTCCAAGCAGCATTTAACCGTGTTATTGCTGACCCAAATGTACTTACAGGGTCACGATTAGTGGATGACTCCAAATTATATCACTCTGACGCCAACTATAATTTCAAAGACGTAGTCAAGTTTGCAGAAATTCAAGTGGGTGGATCCTTCCGTATGTATGAATTGAACTCCTTGGGTCGTATTTATACCGATAAAGGAACGGATATTTTATACCGTGAATACGGAATTTATACGCAAGTACAAAAGAAATTTATGGATGACCGTTTGAAGTTTACAGGATCTATTCGTTATGATAAATCACAAAACTTTAATGGGGATTATTCACCACGTTTGTCTTTGGTGTACTCGGCGGGTGAGCAACGTAATCACAACTTCCGTGCTTCATTCCAAACGGGTTTCCGTAACCCAACTACCCAAGATCAATACATTGGGTTCAACGTAGGTAGTGCGGTTTTGTTAGGTTCTGCTCCTGACAACTTAGACCGATATACGGAAACATTACCGATTACTTCTGCTTCAGGGCAAGCCATCGTAGGTGGTACCTCTACAACAATCAACGGTAATAATGCATACTTCAATTCGTATACTGCTGCTTCAGCAGCTCAATTTGCAGCCTTAGCGGGAACCGATCCAATTGCAGCTTCCGCTTTGTTGCGAAGAGCTAACGTAAATTTGGTACAACCAGAAACGGTAAAAGCCTTTGAATTGGGTTACCGTGGTCAAATTAAGAATTTGTCGTATGATATTACAGGATACTATAACATCTATAACGACTTTATTGGAAACGTTAACGTTGTAACTCCATTGTACGGGGTGGCACAAGACGCTCCCAATCCATTAGCAGGGCCTACCAACACAGGAGCGCAGTCTATTGATGCATTGGTAACAGGTAATACACGTGTTTTCCAATTGTATACAAATACAGGTGTTGAAGTTCGTTCTCTAGGTTTTGGAGCAGGATTTAACTACCGTTTGCCTAAAAACTTTGAGTTTAGTGCCAACTACAACTTTGCAGAGTTTGATTATGATCAAGATCAAGATCCTGGATTTGAAGCGGGATTCAATACGCCGAAACACCGTGTAAAAGCAAGTATCAGCAATGATAATTTGTTTAAAAACTTCGGATTTAGCATCAGTGGACGTTGGAATACGGGTTACCGATGGGAATCAACTTTCGTGGACGGATGGATTGACGAAGCTACTGTGTTTGACGCACAAATCAACTACAATTTACCGAAGTTGAAATCGGTTCTAAAAATCGGAGCTACTAATATCTTAGGTAACGAATACCAACAAGTATTAGGTGCCGGATTTATCGGAAGTCAATATTTTGCTTCTTTAACCATCAATCCTTAATTTTAATAAAAACATTCGATCTCATGATAAAGAATTATAAATGGTTGTTTTTGGTAGCACTTACCTTGACAGCATGTAGTAGCGACGATGATCCAGTGGCCGATGCCAATTCATCGGATGGACTTCCTTTAACGGCTGGAACGGCTAATTTTTCAAAGTTTGTAGCTTTAGGAAATTCGCTCACAGCAGGATTTTCTGATAATGCCTTGTTTATCGAAGGGCAAAAAGGTTCTTATCCCAACTTGATGGCTCAAAAATTTGCTTTAGTGGGCGGTGGAGAGTTTAAAGTGCCTTATATGAATGATAATGTGGGTGGTCTTTTATTAGGCGGAACCCCCATTCAAGGAACACGTCTGTTCTTCAACGGTATGGCTCCAGTAAATGTATCTGGAGTGCCTTCTACAGAGGTTACCAATGTGTTAACAGGCCCATTCAACAACATGGGAGTTCCTGGCGCCAAAAGTTTCCATTTGTTAGCCAACGGTTACGGGAACGCAGCAGGCGTACTTTCAGGTCAAGCCAATCCTTATTATGTGCGTTTTGCAAGTAGTCCTTCTGCAAATCTTTTGGCGGATGCTGTAGCGCAAAGTCCAACATTTTTCTCATTATGGATTGGAAACAATGATGTCTTAGCTTATGCTACTTCTGGCGGTTCAGGAGTTAATCAAACAGGAAACTTAAATCCAGCTACCTATGGAAGTAACGACATTACAGATCCTACGGTTTTCAATAGTGTTTACACCACATTGGTTGATGGTCTTACCACAAGTGGTGCTAAAGGGGTTGTGGCCAATATTCCTGATGTTACTGCTGTACCCTTTTTCACAACTGTTCCCACCAATCCAATACCAGGATTACCCGCGGCTAGTGCTGGACAATTGAATTTGTTATTTGGAGCGGTGAATCAAATTACCACAGCTATCGGGCAACCCAACCGTTTCCAAACGTTAGTGGCAGATGACGGAAATGCATCAACCGTTGAAAATAATCCGTTGTTGATTCAAGATGAATCGCTTGTCGATTTGTCGGCAGCCATCACTAATGCTTTAACTCCAGTTCTTGGGCCAACGACAGCAACGTTTGTTGGAGGCTTGTATGGTAGAGCACGTCATGCTAGAAATACAACGGGTTCACGTGATTTTATTTTACTATCTGCTCGAGGTGTAATTGGTACCACTTCCACAAGTGCTCCAGCACCTTTCAATACGGTGGGGGTTTCTTTCCCAATGCAAGATAATACAACATTGACCGCTGCTGAAGCTGCTGAGGTAAAAACAGCTACTACTGCATTCAATAATTCGATTGCGGCTATTGCTTCTTCCAAAGGGTTAGCTTTTGTAGATGCCAATACACTGCTTAACCAAGTAGCAACTACTGGAATTTCACGAGACGGATTCACAGTGCGTTCAACTTACGTTACTGGGGGTGGATTTTCATTGGATGGCGTACACCCAAGTCCAAGAGGATATGGTTTAATTGCTAACGAATTTTTAAAAGCAATTAACACTACATATGGCTCCAATTTTAAGGGGTATAATCTCGGTGATTTCCGAATTTTATTCCCAGCGAGTTTGTAGTCTCAAACCCAAAACAAATCAAAACCATCGGTATTCCCGGTGGTTTTTTGTTTTCTGTTGAATTAATTATGGTTCGGGCAATGCACTTCGAAAAAATCAAAAAAGGGTTAAAAAAATCGCTTTTTTGTATTGATTTTCTATTTGTAAAACCTATCTTTGCACTCGAAAAAAAACCGACGTTTTTTCAAATCTAATTCGCTATTAAATAAATACATAAGCAATGTCAAACGCAATAGGAAAAGTTTCACAGATCATCGGTCCGGTTGTTGACGTGGTGTTCAATACAAAAGAACATGAGTTACCTAAAATTTATGATTCTTTGGAAATTGTAAAACAAGACGGCTCTAAGTTAATCCTTGAGGTTCAGTCACATATCGGAGAAGATTCCGTTCGAACCATCTCTATGGATTCAACTGACGGATTGAGCCGAGGAACAACAGTTCAAGCTACTGGGGCGCCGATTCAAATGCCTATTGGTTCTGATATTTATGGTCGTTTATTTAATGTAGTTGGGGATGCAATTGATGGTTTGGGAGATTTGCCAAAAGAAGGGGCAAATGGAATGCCAATCCACAAAGCAGCTCCTAAATTTGACGAACTATCTACTTCAACGGAAGTATTGTTCACAGGGATTAAAGTAATTGACTTGATTGAGCCGTACGCAAAAGGAGGTAAAATCGGTTTGTTCGGAGGTGCCGGTGTAGGTAAAACCGTATTGATCCAAGAATTGATTAACAACATCGCAAAAGGTCACGGAGGTCTATCTGTATTTGCTGGTGTAGGGGAACGTACCCGTGAAGGAAACGACTTATTACGTGAGATGTTGGAGTCGGGAATTATTAAATATGGTGACGATTTCATGCACTCTATGGAAAATGGAGGATGGGATTTGTCAAAAGTAGATAAAGCAGGAATGCGCGAATCCAAAGCGACATTCGTATTCGGTCAGATGAACGAACCACCAGGAGCCCGTGCTCGTGTGGCGTTGTCAGGTCTTTCTATCGCTGAGTATTTCCGTGATGGTGCCGGTTCTGATCAAGGAAAAGACGTATTGTTCTTCGTAGATAACATCTTCCGTTTTACACAAGCGGGTTCTGAGGTGTCTGCATTGTTAGGACGTATGCCTTCTGCGGTAGGGTACCAACCTACATTAGCTACTGAAATGGGTGTGATGCAAGAGCGTATTACCTCAACAAAAAAAGGTTCGATTACTTCCGTACAAGCGGTTTATGTTCCTGCGGATGACTTAACGGATCCAGCGCCTGCAACAACGTTTGCCCACTTGGATGCTACCACCGTATTGTCTCGTAAAATTGCTGAGTTAGGGATTTACCCTGCGGTAGACCCTCTAGATTCAACCTCACGTATTTTAACTCCACTAATCTTAGGTGATGAGCACTACAACTGTGCGCAACGCGTGAAAGAGATTCTTCAAAAATACAAACAATTGCAAGACATCATCGCTATCTTAGGTTTGGAGGAGTTGTCTGAAGATGATAAATTGGCGGTATCACGTGCACGTCGTGTACAACGTTTCTTGTCACAGCCGTTCCACGTAGCAGAGCAGTTTACCGGTATCCCAGGAGTATTGGTAGATATTAAGGATACCATCAAAGGATTTAACATGATTATTGACGGTGAATTAGACCACTTACCCGAAGCGGCTTTCAACTTGAAAGGAACTATCGAGGACGTGATCGAAGCGGGTCAAAAAATGTTAGCAGAAGCATAATTCAACTATTTTAAATTATAAATTTTGAATTATAAATTAATTTAAAATCTAAAATTTAAAAATTTAAAATAATATCTAATGATTTTAGAAATAGTATCACCCGAAGCTACGTTGTTTAAAGGAGAAGTTACTTCTGTATCGCTTCCTGGTGTAGATGGATCCTTCCAACTCTTAAATAACCACGCTCCTATCGTTTCTATTTTGAAAGACGGTGCTGTGAAAATTACAGCGAGTTCCTTCAATTTTGACGAAACTGTAAAAGGTCGCTTTACCAAAATTAACGACCAAAACTATAGTCTAGCCATTAACTCGGGAACGATCGAAATGAAAGACAATAAAGTCATAGTTTTAGCCGATTAATTCCGACTAATTCAAAATAAACAAAACCCGATGCATTCTTGTGTCGGGTTTTTTATTTGGAGTCCTTCCAGCCGCCAGGTATTCCGGCTCTCCGCTGTACTTCTCTACCTTGGGTAGGTCTCCCTTCTAACGTCGGGAGGATGCCGCTGCGACCTTACTGCCGAAATGAGGAAGTTCCGGGCTAAATCCCTTATATTTGAACGATGAAATTTCCAGAAAAGCTGCAGCATAAGTTACAACAACGCCAAGCCGAAAATGCCTTGCGCCTCTTGCCCGTTTATGCAAATAGGGAAGATTTTTCCTCCAACGATTACCTGGGATTTACGCGCAATGAAGCGCTTTTTGATGCCGTACATGATTTTCTTACCATACGGAATTTCAAGTTCAATGGCGCAACAGGTTCGCGCCTCATCTCTGGTAATCATGCCTTGTATACCGAAACGGAAACTCGAATCGCCCAATTTCATCAAGCCGAATCGGCCCTGATTTTTAATTCGGGCTATGATGCTAATGTCGGGTTTTTTAGCGCCGTGCCCCAACGCGGCGATGTTATTTTATATGACGAACTCTGTCATGCGTCTATACGGGACGGACTCCAATTGAGTAACGCCAAATCCTATAAATTTAACCATAACGATCCCGAAGATCTACAACAAGCTCTTGAAAAATGGAGTGAAAAACGAACCGCTGATCATAACTTCGAAATCTATGTAGCGCTTGAAACGGTCTATTCGATGGATGGCGACACACCACCGCTGGAAGAAATTGTACAATTGTGTGAATACTATAACGCCTTGCTAGTAGTTGATGAAGCGCATGCTCTAGGAATCATGGGTGAATATGGTGAAGGCGTCACTCAGTATTTACAATTGCATTCACGTATTTTTGCCCGAATCGTAACCTTTGGAAAAGGCTTGGGCTGTCATGGTGCTGCAGTATTGGGAAGTCACGATTTACAAACCTACTTGGTCAATTTCGCCCGAAGTTTTATTTATACTACCGGATTGTCACCGCATGCTGTGGCTACAATCTATGTGGCGTATCAGTTTTTGCAACAAGAAAAGGCCACTGTCAAAGCCTTGCAATCCCGCATTGTGCACATGAATCAGGAGATTAAGCGTCTCGGACTCCAACCGCTATTTGTGTATTCTAAGTCGGCGATTCACTGCGCTATTGTGCCAGGGAATGGAAAAGTTCGTCACTTAGCCCAAACGCTACAAGCGGCAGGTTTTGAGGTGAAACCCATTTTGTCACCTACCGTTCCTGAAGGACAAGAACGCCTGCGCTTTTGTTTGCATGTGTATACACCATTGGAATCCATTACTGCTGTGCTGGAGCTTTTGGCGAGCACACTGTTTCAGCAAGAGCAGGAATTGCGGTAGAGACCTACCTTTCGGCAGGCAGGTAGTAGCGAAGTGCCCTGCCAGACGCAAGGAAAGTCGGCACTGCGGATAGCCCGGGCCGAAGGTACCGCCCAAATTAATAAGCTTTCGTTAAAATTTGATGGGAATTTCCGTTCACTTCCCGAACTTTGCCAAAAATGAATGGAATGAAATTATTTATTACAGGTATTGGAACCGATGTAGGGAAAACTGTAGTGGCGGCCATTGTAACTGAAGCGTTGGAAGCCGATTATTGGAAGCCAGTTCAAGCGGGTGATTTGGAAGACAGTGACACACATAAAGTCAAACGACGTGTGTCCAACACCAAAACGCAATTTCACCCCAATGCCTATGCGTTACATACGCCTGCGAGTCCGCATCTAGCGGCAGCAATCGATCACATCACGATAGATATTGCGCAAATTCAAGAACCAAAAACCGAGAATCATTTGGTGATTGAAGGGGCGGGTGGCGTTTTTGTACCGTTAAATGCTAACGATTGTGTCATCGATTTGATTCGTCCCGATTATCAAGTGATTGTGGTTTCGCGCCATTATTTGGGTAGCATCAATCATACGTTGTTGACGATTGAAGCGTTGCACGCGCGAAAGGTAAAAATAGCAGGAATAATTTTTTCAGGGGATGAACATGAGCCGACGGAATCCATTATTTTACAAAAAACAGGAATTCCCTTTTTAGGAAGAATCAATAACGAACCGTATTTTGACCAAAACGTAGTACGCGATTATGCCGAGCAATTGCGCGAGTCCTTGTTGAAATTGGAATAAGTAAAGAAAAAAGAGGAAAGAAGCAAGAAGAAAGAGTGATGCCGATCAGTCTTTCCTGTTGTTGTTTTCTACTTTACGCTATAGTATATGAATTTATCCGAAAAAGACCAGCTCTATAACTGGCATCCGTATACACAACACCAAACGGTAGGTTTGTTACCCGCCATTGTCAAAGGACAAGGGGCTGTGCTGTGGGATGAACATGGAAAAGAATATTTGGATGCCATTGCTTCTTGGTGGGTGAATCCGTATGGGCATTCCAATCCGGTGATGGCGGAGGCGATTTACAAACAATTGACCACACTCGAACACGTTTTGTTTGGCGGTTTTACCAATAAACCTGCCGTAGAATTGGCCGAGAAGTTAATTTCACTTTTGCCTTCCAATCAAAAAAAGCTTTTCTTTTCCGATAACGGTTCGACCGCTGTGGAGGTAGCACTTAAAGCGGCTATGCAGTTTTTTTATAATAAAAAGGAGGTTAGACGCCGTATTCTCGCTTTTGACGATGCCTTTCATGGAGACACTTTTGGGGCAATGGCCTCGAGTGGAATCACTTTTTTTACCGAAGCATTTCAGGGTTCACTCGTTGATGTATACCGTATTCCCGTGCCGGTGGAAGGGCAAGAAGTTCATGCCTTACAAGTGTTGGAAGAGCAATTACAAACGGGTGAATATGCGGCATTTATCTTCGAACCCTTATGCCAAGGGGCTGCTGGGATGGTTATGTATTCAGCCCAAGTTTTGGATAAAATGATCCTGTTGTGTCGCAAATATGGTGTCTTTACGATTGCCGATGAAGTGATGACCGGTTTTGGGAAAACGGGTAAGAACTTTGCCTGTGATTATTTGACAGAACATCCCGATATGCTTTGTTTGTCTAAAGCCTTAACGGGAGGAACGATTCCGATGGCCATTACGTCGTTTACCCAAGAAATCTTCGACGGTTTTTTAGATACTGATGTGAATAAAGCCTTGTTTCACGGACATACGTTCACAGCGAATCCCACGGGTTGTGCGGCTGCATTAGCCAGTATCGAATTGCTAGAATCTGTGGAGATGCAAGCCAATATACAACGGATTCATCATAAACATATGGTTTTCGCTAAAAAAATGAACGCACATCCGCGGGTAAAAACGACACGCGTTTTGGGGGTGATTTTTGCGTTGGAAATTTTGCGTGAAGGCGTGGAAAGTTATTACGGTACTTTTCGAAACCGCTTGTATCAATTCTTTATTGCAAACGGGGTGATTTTGCGTCCCGTTGGAAATATCATCTATATTTTACCGCCGTATATTATGACGGATGCACAATTGGAAAAAGTGTATGAAGTAGTAGAAGCGGCTTTAGAAATCGACTAACTTTACAGCCTTAAAATTTTCATTTGAAACATCGCATTTCCATAAACGCTATAGCTACTGTTTCGCCCTTGGGGTCGAACCCCAATGCCATTCGTGAGGCCTATTCTTCAAAAGCCACGGCGATTCAAAAAAAGTGTTTTGGAACCCAAGAATACTGGGTTGCTCCTTTAATGGAAACCGATCAAACACGTTTAGCGGTCATTCGTCGTTCGGACTCCAAGTATAAAAACTTAGATCCTTCAGTGATTATGGGTTTGGATGTGAGTCGGAGGGTTCTAACTCAAGCGGGTTGGCAAAAAGGCGATGCGATAGGAATCAATATTGGTTCGTCACGTGGTGCCACGCATTTATGGGAGCAATTTCACCGCGAATTTATCGCGACTGGTAAAACGGCGACCTTGAGTTCGCCCACCACCACTTTGGGAAATCTCTCGAGTTGGGTTGCCCATGATTTAAAATCGGCCGGACCCGAAATTTCCCATTCCATCACCTGTTCCACAGCGTTGCACGCCCTTTTGAATGCGGTGGCATGGTTGGAAGCCGGTATGGCGGATAAATTTATTGTGGGTGGAAGCGAGGCGCCTTTGACCCCTTTTACATTAGCGCAAATGCAAGCGTTAAAAATCTATTCGCGCGAAACGAAAGGGTATCCGTGTAAGACCATGGATTTGGATAAACTTCGCAATACGATGGTGTTGGGTGAGGGAGCTGGGGTAGTGGCGTTGGGGCGAGACAAGGTCAATGCTTTGGCGTACATCACTGGAGTGGGCTACGCTACCGACGAATTGGAACATAACATTTCCATATCGGATGAGGCCATTTGTTTCCAAAAATCGATGAAAATGGCCATAGGGGATTTATCCTTGGCTGAAATTGACGCCATCGTGATGCATGCGCCTGGGACGGTCAAAGGCGATTTGTCCGAATATAAAGCGATTCAAAAAGTATTTGGTGAAAATGTACCGATGTTGACCACAAACAAGTGGAAAATGGGTCATACCTTTGGAGCTTCGGGAATTTTCAGCTTGGAATTGGCCCTTTTGATGCTTCAAGAGCAAACTTTTTTTGGCACTCCTTTCAGTAAAATTTTTACAGCAAAAAAACCCATACAACATATTCTGATTAATGCGGTTGGGTTTGGGGGTAATGCGGTGACGATTCGCATTTCTAAATAAAAAAACCGCCTCGCTAGAGACGGCTCTTTTTTGGTTAATAAAAAGCCCAATTTTTAATTAACGTATTATTTTTTCTGTGACTACACTTTCGTCAGATAAGGTAATGCGAACTATGTAAATCTGATTCGAAAAGGGAAGGAATTCCGACTGGAATGCAGTGCGGTTAATTCCCTTTTGGCTGAACACTTTTTTTCCTAATAAATCAAACATCTCAATGTTTGCAATGGATTCCCGTGAACTCGTAATGTGTAATTTTCCCTCTTTTATAAAGGCCATTACGGTATTGTCAAGCGTGAAATTTCCTGTTTGTAATGCATTTCCATTGGTAAAACGTAACTCAAAACGGTTGTTATTCGTTCCCGCTTGAGCGATGGTAAACGTAAAGGCACCCGCTTTTAAATCATGATAGGTTTGCGTGGTTGCGTCGTATAAGTATACATTTTGATTTTGAAACAAGCCGTCGAAATTGCTCAAACGAATTTGAAACGTTCCCGTAAGGGTCGATTGGAATCCTAGTAGCACTCGATCATCATCTTGGAAAGGAAGCGCTCGCCCCTGTATCGCCAACTCCGTAGCATTCAACAAGGAGTAAAACGAGATTACGTTCCCCGCAGGAAGGGTTCTTCCATCATATTTAGAGTCCATACCTTGGGTAGCCCCTGTGATATACCCTACTAAGAGTTCACTGTAAGCTCCTTGGGAATTGCTCAAGGTTAACCATACCCGGTGTTTTTCCAAAACGGTACTCTGTGTAGTTACTCCTGATGTTCTAAAAAACTGATTGTTTTCACCCTTGATACGCATGCTGTTGTTAAAGCGCGCAGTGTAGGTTCCAGCCGTTAGTACGTTATTGGCTTCGATAAAAAATCCTTGTCCTGAGGCAATTCTGCCATTTGGGGGAGTACCTCCAGTAATCGATGGATTTGCGGTTTGAACGCCACCGGTTAAGTTGTATTTAGCATAGTCGTCACTCGTATACACATAGATATTGGTTCCACTTACATTGGCAATAGCTGTGTTGTGTGTCCAAAGATAAATGGTTCCATTTACAATAGGGTCGTTGGCAGGATCCATCAAAAAGGCATCAATATCTATTGCTGAAGGGTAAGGATTTCCTATTAAGTTAAACGTTGTGCCCGTTCCTTTCACGATGGTCGTGGGAACAATTCCATTGGTGGGCGTTCCGTTGAGGGATACACCAAAAATTTGGGGGGTGTTGAAGTTAAGCGTGTTTGGAGCTCGGAAAATAAACCCTCTTCCTGAAGTCATTACTGTGTTTACATTTTCCAAATTCCAATTGTTAATGTTTGGATTAAAGGAGTAAAACATAGATTGGGGCGCCAGTTGCCCTAATGTTGTGCTTTGAATGGGACTCGAAAAGTAGGTGTAATCAAATTGTTTTAGCGGAGTGGTGTTTCGTTTGAAGGTAATCGAGCCTGAATTGATAGCGGCATCGTTTACTTGTACCAAGCTTCCATTGTTTTCTACGATAAGTCCGCCCGTAGCATTTACTTCAATTTCCTGTTGTGTTCGAAGTGTTCGTCCTGCGGGAATGGTCAAGGTGGCATTGGCACCTATTTGACAAGAGCAAGCCTCCAAATCGGAAGTCAACGTATAGTTTGAGGCAATGAGTATCGGTGTTTTTTCGGTTGGGGTTCCATTCCATGTGCCATTGTAAACAACGGTGTCTGGAACTACAATTGCAAGGGGAGCTGTGTTGGCTGCCAAACAATTTCCATTTTGAACCACGGCACGGAAATAGCGTGTGGTGGCGAATGTGCCAATTTGTGCAGTGGATAAACTAGTATTCGAGACTGCAATGTCGGTTACACCAGTAGTAAATGCGGCATCAAAGGCATATTGCCATTTGACTACCGAACCCGTGTTACCTGTTAAGGTAATTTCAGAAACAGTAGCGTTTTTACAAATGGTTGTTGTAGGAGACGAAAGATTTCCGGCTACCGTGGTGGAGTGGATTGTAACTGTGGTAGTGGCCGCAGTAGTAGTTACCCAACAAATGCTGTCGACTCTTCTAGTCCAGTACGTCGTAGTTGTTGTGGGCGAAATTGTGAGCGTGGCACTCGTTGCGCCTGCAATAATGTTTGAACCTACGATAGTTCCAGTTCCCCATTGAAAAGCACCCGTGGTTCCCATTATTCCTCCAGTAGCCGTTAGTGTAGTTGAAGTGCCTTCACAAAGAACAGTAGTTCCTGTAATGGCCGTTGGAGCTGTGGAGGGGATATTCGTATTGGTAAAGGTAACGCTGATGTTGGAGAGTCCCCCGTTTTCGCGGTTACGAATTTCAACCGTAGAGGTAGAGTCTAAGTAGTAGGTTCCAATAATTACATTAAAGTTTCCATTACCACTCCAGGAATTAGCCGACCAAACGAGCGTGTTATTGATGTATAATTGCGCTACATCATCCCAGTTTTGCATGGCTACCGTATAGTTTCCACAAGGAAATCCGCGGCGTTTTGCAGTAAAAGTGTGGTTTTCGGCGGGAATAGGACAGCCGTTCCAACCTGAAGCGCTAGAAGGCGAAGTATTGTTTGCCCAACTATTGGTTCCGGTTTGAGTGTTGAAATTTAATGTATTGGTGGTGTAAAATCCGAGGTAAGTAGTAGTTCCTAAAGTAATATCGGCGCCTGAGTAGCCATAGACATTCCATGTGTTGGCTCCAAAAAGAGCTGGATTTCCCGGTGCTACTGCTGTGGGAAGTGTGAATGTAATCCCTGCGGTAAAGGCATTACACGAAGGATCGAAGCGACGAACCCAGTAGGTTGTTGTAGTGCTAGGGCTTACGGTAATACTTGCGCCCGTTTGTCCACTGATAACATTTGACCCGATGGTTGTTCCCGTTCCCCACTGAAAGGTTGACCCCGAGAGGGCTGTTCCTCCTGAAGCGGTCAAGGTTACGCTGTTTCCGGGACAGATAGAAGTTGTTGAAGGAGTTATGGTTGTTGGTGCTGTCGAACTTGGATTAACATTAACCGTAGTTGTAATGTGTCCCGAGTTGTTTGCTGGACAAGGCGCTGGATCTACACGACGAACCCAATAGCCTGTTTGCGACGTTGGACTTACGGTGATTGAACTTCCTGTTGCGCCCGCGATGACATTGACACCAGCATTATACCCCGTCCCCCATTCATAAACGGCTCCCGTTCCATGGGTGCCCCCAGAAACAGTGAGCGTTGTGCTTTGTCCTGCACAAAGGGTTGTCGTGCCGCTGATAGTGGAGGGTATGGTTGAAGGAGTGTTTACGGAAATAGTGGTGCTAACACCAGAAGTGACTACAGCACAAGGCGCTGGATCGATGCGACGAACCCAATAGGTAGTAGTAGCTGTTGGATTCACATAAAGTGAGTTTCCGGAGGTGGTTGTAATGATGTTTGTGCCCACAGCGCCCGTACCCCATTGAAAAACGGCTCCAGATCCATGCGTTCCTCCTTGGGCAACCAATGCTGTTCCGCCTGCATTTTGACATAAGGCAGTTGGGGCATTAATAGCGGTTGGTGCTGTTGAGCTTGCGCAGGTGTTAAACGAATAACTTACTCTTGAAAGTCCAAATTTTTCATAATATTCTAAGACAATATTTACAGGACCATCCAAATAGACAACAGCACTTGTAGTTGTTCCATACGAGCGGTCACTCCAATGATTGATAATAAACGTTGTTCCACCATCCAAACTCAAACGGTATCCATCGTCGCCACCAACTGTGAAGGTATAGTTGCCAGGAGCGAAAGTCCGTTGCATACGCATGCGAATGGCGAAGGTGTCACTATAAATTCCACAAATGTTAGGTCCAGAAAGAGAACCACTGGCCAAATCATTATTAAAGGTTTCGGGTAAGGTAAAAAAACCACGGTACGTAGCAAACGGATTTGCGGGTGGATTTCCTATGTCAGTGTAAGAATACACATACGCTCTCCATGAACCTGAACCATATATGGCCGGATTTCCTGGAGGTGTTGGGCATTGAGCAACAAGATTAAAGTTTAAAAAAAGAGTTAAGAATAATGACCAAAGCGATAAGTCTGTTTGAATTCCTTTTGTTTTCATGAGTGTTTAAAGCATTTTTGATTTTGACGTACTTTTTAAAAAGTCGACCAAAACTAGACATAGTATCGACGAAATGCACAAAATAATCGACGAAATGCATACGTACTTCAAAACAACGAAAACGTTTTCGTGGTTATAAAATTGACGTAATGATTTGAAAATGAAATAAAAATAAACTTTAAGGCATAAAATTATTAAGGCATAAAAGCCAAGTAAAAACTTACAAGTGAAGTTGTAGGAAAATTAAACATTCTGCTCGTGAAGCCAATCCATAATTCGAGAATGTTCCCATCCTTTTCGTGCTAGGAAATCACAAAATTTCTTTTTTTTCTTCAATAAGTTTGTCTCACGGATAGATTCCCAATTTTGAGAAGCTAATTGTTCGAAAGTACTTTCGTAGGTTTCGGAGGGAATTGTTTTAAGTGCTTTTTGTATTAATAGTTCGTTTACTTGGCGACTTTTTAATTCATTTTTGATACGTATTTTTCCCCATTTTTTTTGGTGAAATTTACTTTGTGCAAAAACCAACGCAAAGCGTTCTTCATTCAAGAAGTTTTTTTGAATCAAGGCCACTATAATTTCGTCTTTTTCCTGTGATAAAAGGGTGAATTCTTGAAGCTTTTGCCATACCTCTGCGTGGCACCGTTCTTGATAGGCGCAGTAGTATTCGAGTTTGGCCAATACGTCTTGAACGGAAAGTCCTGATTTTGAGTGCAAAGCCACGTAAAGTAACAATTGATTTGTTGATAAATTAGTAATACAAAGCTATTGAAATCCTGTGAATTAGGCGTAGTTTTGTAAGTTGGAAAAAGATAAAAAAATGATTTGTCAAAAAGTGACTTTAAAGAGCTTTAAAATTTTATTGGTTTTGTTGTTTTTGAGTATGAATACTTGGGGGCAATCTCTATTTACTAATCCAATTACAGGTACAAATCCTAATACAACAAATCCCTATACAACTGGTCAAGTCATAGATCCAAATATAACTGTTAGTGGTATTGGCAGAGGTTCAGGTATAGCTGGTTCAAATGCTAATAATAGGTATAATGCATCTGGATTTAATTCAGCACTACTAGATTCGAATGATTATTTTGAATTTGTTTTAACTCCAGCTTCAAGTTATAGGATTGATTTTGTGAGTTTTGTTTATACTGGCCAGGCTTCAGGAACAGGTCCAATATCTTATTCATTCCGATCAAGTATTGACGGTTTTTCATCAGATATAGGGGTTGCAACTGTTGCTGGAACAACAATTTCACTTGCAGCCGCTGGGTTTCAAAATATTACTACTCCTATAACATTTAGGTTTTATGCTTGGGGCGCAAGTGCTGCGGGTGGTACATTTAGTATAAACGATTTCACTTTTAATGGTACAGTAACACTAGCTTGCACCCCACCCGCCAACCCAACAGGCTCTATTACAGGAACCACGCCTGCGTGTTCGACGACTACCTTAACCTACACAGGAACTGCTACGGCACCGGTAGTCAATTATTGGCAAACAACACCAACAGGCACTTCCACAGCAAACAATGCGGCAACACCTTTGAACGTAACCACTAGCGGAACGTATTATGTGCGTGCGTTTAATTCCGCTACATCTTGTTGGTCCACTGGAAATGTAGCTTCCGCTGCCATTACCATAGTTCCTGCGGTAAATATTACTACACAGCCCGCCAGTCAAACCGTTCAATCGTTAACCAATACGGTGTTTACGGTTGCTGCTTCCAATGCCGTTTCGTATCAATGGCAAGTGTCAACCGACGGGGGAACCACTTGGACGAATTTAACCAATGTGCTTCCCTATGCTAATGTGACCAATCCTACCCTGAATATTAATGCTACTCCATCTTCATTGAATGGGTATCGCTATCGTTGTGTGGTAACAGGAACGGCGCCCTGTGCTGCTGTTAATTCTAATGCAGCCATACTAACTGTAGCCACACCAATCGTAGCTTTAGCCAATATGGGAACACAAGTTCCGGCAGCCTTTGTTTCTCAAGGCACGGTGGATCATGTTTTACACCGTTTTCAACTTACCGTAAGCAGTTCCAATGCGACGCTTAACGGACTTCAAGCGATTCCTATTACAGGGACATACGCTGCTGCCGATATTGTGAATCTTAAAGTTCGCTACTCCTTGGATAACGTTTTGGATGCAGGCGATGCAACTTTATGTACCTTGACTGCTCCTGGAGTGGCAGGAAATAAAAACTTTACACCCTTTACGTCAACCGTAATCAATGCAGGAACAGTTGGCTATTTATTTATTACCGCTGATTTTTCAGCAACAGCTACTCTTGGGAATACCATTGGAGTGAATGGATTTACTAATGTGGGGGCGAACTTGATTTTCTTCGGAGGTGTCGCGCGAAGTGGCAATACAACCAATAGCGGTTTGCAAACCATTGCCCCTTCCGCACCCAATCTTCCTGCCACTTTTTCACGGGGTTGTTCAAGCAATACGACTCAAGTCTTGAATTGGTCAGCCCCGCTAACCGGTCCTTTCGATGGGTATATGATCGTTGCACGACAAGGGGGATTAAATCCCCACGCTGTGACTAGTTTAGTGGCCTCAACACAACCCTTCAACACCGATTTTTCGTTGGCACCCACCTATGGTAGCACGGCACCACTTTCGCGCGTCGTCTATATCGGCACTGGGACTACAGCCACGATTACTGGGTTGACACCGGGGGCTACGTATGTTTATGAAATTTATACGTACCGAAATAATGGACCAACCAACACTGTTTTTTCAACGAGTCCACGTTCGCTCACCCAAATAGCGGCTTTAAGTAATGTCAATAACGCTATCGCAACACCAGGAAACACCACGGGATTAATCGGTTGGGCCAATCCCAATGCGCTTTGTTTTGACCAAGTTTTGGTAGTGGTGACCGCTGCTTCTGGCATTACATTTGCCCCAAATGGCGATGGAAGTGCCTACACGGCCAACCCAGCTTTTGCAGCGTTCAATCAAGTAGTGTATGCCTCCAGCGGAAACAATGTAAACATTACAGGGTTAACTAATGGAGTGACGTATTATATCGAGATATTTGTGCGTAGTGGTGCCGATTGGAGTTCGGGTATTGAAGTCACTTGCACGCCCCAGAATATAGTGCCCACTGTTTTTAAAACAGGTGATTTATTGTTGATTGCCTACAATAACAATGCAGCAGGAGGTGACGATGATATTCGCTTAGTTACCTTGGTAGATGTTAACCCAGGGACAAGTTTTTTATGGACTAACGGAACGTATGAAACAGGCGGTTCTCCTGCAGCAAATGTTCGAACCAATAAATGGTTTGAATGTCGTGCGGATATTACACCTACTGGAAATGTACCCTATTTAGAATTTACTTATAATGGGTCAACTGCTATTCCAGCGGGTTCTGTTTTTTGTATTACTACTGACAATGGAGGTACAGCAACCACAATTTCCTGTGTTTCACCTTTAGGAGTTTCTTTATCTCCGTTTAGCGTTTCAGGTAAATCAGCGGATGGCAATAATTTACTAAGTCATACTTTTGTCAATGTTTCAACTTCAAATCCTGATTCCATGTTTTTGATGCAGGGCTATTTCAATTATAATGTTACAGGTTCTACATTTACCGGTACGGTACTTTCAGGAGTTCAAGATGGTGGGCTATGGTATTCTTTGGCCGATGATTTGAGTGGAGTAGTTTCGCCATCGGCTAATCTAAGAAGGTCGAGAAAACATCCGGCATTAGAGTGTGCATCATTACAAGCCAACACCAGTACTGGAACCTATGCACGAAGTTATACTGTTTCACCAGCAGCTACTTATACTATCGGAAATCGCGCTTATTTGATTGGAAATATTGTGAATTATACTGCCAATTGGACCAATACTTTTGGGACTTGTCCGTCTCCCTCTCCCTTTGTGATTACTGCTTCAGATCCTTTCAATAAATGGACAGGAGCATTGAATACCAACTGGTTTGACTGTAATAATTGGGCACTTTTGACGGTTCCCGATGAGTTAACCGATGTTGTGATTGATGCTACTGCAGGAAATGATGCTATTATTGATTATACTGCTCCCAATTCGGATACTTTTTCTGATATCGCCAAGTGTAAAGATTTGACCATTTCAGGGCGTCGTATCCAACTGCAAGGAAATGCTTTAAATCGACTAGAGGTTTATGGAAATCATAGTCTTTCAGGCGCTGGGATTTTGGATATGGATGACAGTAATTCGAGTACCACAGATGGGAATTTAATCCTTTATGGTAATTGGACCAATGCGGCTTCAGCGGCACAATTTCAAGAAGGAAACGGAACGGTTCGTTTTGTGGGAAGTGCTCCGCAAATTA
Source organism: Flavobacterium sp. (assembly GCF_027482425.1). Taxonomy (GTDB): domain Bacteria; phylum Bacteroidota; class Bacteroidia; order Flavobacteriales; family Flavobacteriaceae; genus Flavobacterium. The sequence goes on along the minus strand of NZ_JAIXWA010000029.1, from coordinate 5,693 downwards.
TCAACGGGAATGTACATGCCAATGTTGAACAGTTTTATAATGTAGTGTTGGACAATGATTTTAATACGAATACCTCCAATAATTTATTCGCCCAAGGAAACCTAGAAGTGAAGTTGAATAAAATTCTGACCATCGGTGCTAATGATTATGTTTTTGCGTTTAATAAACTAACGTTAGACGGAATTTTAAACCTCAACAATACAGGGCAACTGATTCAAATCAATGAGACAGATACCAACAATGGAGATTATTCAGGGACAAAATTCCGAATGGATCGTACCACTTTAGCCCGTAATTTTGATTATGTGTATTGGAGTGCTCCAACGGAGAATGTAGCCGTAAATTCCTTACCCAATGCGTTGCGTTACGAATGGAATCCAACCTTTGCAAATACCAATGGAACATTTGGAAATTGGGTAGGAGCTGCGGGAACGATGGTGCGTGGAAAAGGCTACATCGCTCGTGCGTCCAATGGTGCTGCAACGGCAGTTCCTTTAACGGCTACCTTTACCGGAAAACCACATAACGGACAGTTTATATCTCCTATTTCACGTGGAAACTATGATGGTGCCGATTTCGATGCAGATCTCACGAATCCCGATAATTTTGACACTACCCGTTTTGATGACAATTGGAATTTAGTTGGAAATCCATACCCTTCAGCGATTGATGCAGAAGAGTTTTTGGTCTTGAATCAGACGAAAATTGAGGGTTCAATTTGGGTTTGGAAACACGGTTTGGCGCCAACCTCGACAACCAGTCCGTTTTATAACAATTTCCAATACAATTATTGGGCTTCAGACTATATCAAGTATAACGGTTTGGGTTCGACCGAGCCCGATTCTTTTGCTGGAAAAATTGGAGCAGGGCAAGGATTTATGGTCAATATGTTGCATACAGCATCTACGCCGAATACCCTTGCTTTCGAAAATAGTCTTCGCGCCGATGCCTTGTTGATGCCGTATGACAACACTGATTTTTATCGAAATGCACAATGGTTTTCCAATCAGAAACACCGAATTTGGCTGGATATCGTCAATACAACCAACGGAAATTCAGAACGTACCTTGGTAGGGTATGCAAGTCAAGCCACCAACGGTCGGGACCATTTGTATGATTGTATTCACAAAATAACAGGCGAATTAAGTATCTACTCTATATTGCAAAATGAACCCTATTCTATTCAAGGAAAAGGGCTGCCTTTTACAGGAAATGACCGCATTCCACTTGGAGTTTACGTTAACACAGCTGGAACGTATGCGATTGCGTTATATAAAACGGATGGATTGTTTGCGGGGCAGCAACCTATTTATTTGGAAGATAAGGTTGCCGGGGTATTTCATAATTTGAAAAATAGTCCTTACACGGTAACATTACCTAAAGGGGAATTAAACACTCGTTTTGAATTACGTTATGCGATTCCAGGAAACCCTAATCTAAATATCGATTCTTTGGCGTATGAGGCGACAATAAAGGTAGTAGCGCAACAAAGAGTTGTTTCAGTGCAAGCCGAAGAGACTATTAAAGAGGTTATGGTTTATGATTTACAAGGGCGATTACTAACTCATTTAACAGCGGTTCATGATGTAAAAGCGCAAACCAGTCCAATTGAAGTCGAACAACAAGCGTTGATAGTCAAAGTCGTATTGGAAACCGGCGCTGTAATTACGCAAAAGGTAGTATTATAAATTTATACTATAGAAACAAAAAGTCCCGAGTTTATCGGGACTTTTTTTGTTATTTACCTTTGATAGAAGCTTTAACGTTGCGTTCTATATTATGTCCTGGACGCGACCATTTCGGTTTTTCACCCAGCGTTTGATATTGCGAATCTTCTGCTTCTACGGTCTGTGGTTGCATAAGTTTGATAAACGGTTTTTGGGGTTGTAATCCGAGGGTTTCAAACATTTTCATGTCCTCATTAACATCCGGATTGGGTGTAGTCAATAATTTATCTCCCGCGAAAATTGAGTTCGCACCCGCAAAGAAGCACATGGCCTGACCCTCACGTGACATTTCAGTTCGTCCCGCCGATAAGCGTACTTGCGTTTCAGGCATGACAATACGTGTAGTGGCTACCATACGAATCATTTCCCAAATTTCTACTGGTTTTTGATCTTCCAAAGGCGTTCCTTCTACAGCGACAAGCACATTGATTGGCACGGATTCAGGTTGCGGATTCAAACGAGCAAGTGCCACCAACATACCCGCTCGGTCTTCTACACTTTCGCCCATTCCAATAATACCGCCACTGCAAACCGTTACGTTGGTTTTTCGTACGTTTTCAATCGTTTTCAATCGGTCTTCAAAGCCTCGTGTCGAAATGACTTCTTTATAATATTCTTCAGAGGTGTCTAAATTATGGTTGTAGGCATAGAGTCCGGCTTCCGCCAAACGCAATGCTTGATTTTCCGTAAGCATTCCCAAGGTACAACACACTTCCATGTCCAATTTATTGATGGTACGCACCATTTCCAATACTTGGTCAAATTCGGCACCGTCTTTCACATTACGCCAAGCGGCTCCCATGCAAACACGAGAAGAGCCCGCGGCTTTTGCACGAAGGGCTTGCGCTTTTACTTGAGTGACGCTCATCAAATCATTTCCTTCAATATCGGTATGATACCGCGCTGCTTGGGGGCAATAGCCACAATCTTCAGGGCAACCACCCGTTTTTATGGATAATAAGGTTGAAACTTGAACCACATTAGGATCGTGATGTTTGCGATGCACGGTGGCCGCTTCATACATCAAATCCATGAAAGGTTTATGGTAAATGGCCAAAATTTCTTCTTTGGTCCAATTGTGTCTTATTTCACTCATAGCATGACGGAATTAGAATTCAAAAGTAACGATTTCCCTTCATTGGGCAATAGCTATTTCGGAAGGTTTTGGAAGTACGCAATAGCCTGCTCTTTGTCGTTGATAATCTGATTTTTAAGTGCGTCTAGCGATTCGAAACGTTGTTCTTCTCGGAGGAATTTTAGAAATTCCAACGAAAGTTTGGCATCGTATATTTCTTGGGAAAAATCAAAAAGATGTACTTCGATGGTACGAGTAGCGCCCGAAACGGTAGGTCGATTACCAATATTTAAAACGCCCGAATAGCAACGGTTGTCATAAGAGACGCGCACTACATAAACTCCATTTTTTGGAATAAGTTTTTCTTCACAACAAGGCTGTAAATTGGCTGTAGGAAATCCCAAGGTGCGACCTAACTGTTGACCTTTCACTACGGTGCCAGAAAGGGTGTATGGATGACCCAAGTAGTCTTGGGCAGCACTACAATTGCCAGTTTCCAATGCTTTGCGAATCTTGGTGGAGCTAATCGTAATTGCATTGACTTCTTCTGCTGTAATTTGGACTACTTCAAAACCGAATTCCGCTCCAAATCGAGTTAAATCATCAATATTTGCCGTTCGATTTTTTCCAAAACGATGGTCGTACCCGATGACAATTTTTTTGAGATTAAATTTTTTGACCAAAATATCAGTAACAAATTCCTCGGCAGTTAATTGTGAGAACGCTTTGTCAAAGGGATGAATAACGAGATGGTCTATCCCCGCATTACTAATCAAGTTCGACTTTTCATCGATGCAACTGAGTAAGTGCATGGGAGTATCTGTTTGTAACACCGATCGCGGATGCGGATGGAAGGTAAGTACGACACTCTCCAAATCCATAATTTTTGCAGCTTCTGTTATTTTATTTAGAATCTTAGTATGGCCCAAATGTACTCCATCAAAAGTACCCAGTGTAAGCACTGTGCCTATGGTTTTGGGAAAATCAGCGATGTTGGAATAGGTTTTCAAGTGCTATAAAATCGGGACAAAGGTAGTTGATTTTTACGTTTAACAACTAAAACCCGTTGAATTCACATTTGGAATATCAAATTCGCAAAAAATCGTTTATATTTGTTAGCTATTATAACCAATCTATTTAAAATGAAAAAAATTTTATTACTTTCTATTTTTTTCCTTGGCTTAGCGGGAATGAATGCGCAAACTGGTCGTTATTGGTCAGCAGCGGAACCCCGTAAGGATTTAGAACGAGCTAAAGGAACATTCAGAAGTACATTTCCTACGCAGTATGATTTGTATACGCTGAATTTTGACCAATTAAAAAACAGATTGATGACGATTGTCGATCAACCTGGTGCCACTTGTGTAATTACACTTCCTAATTCACAAGGGAAATTAGAAGATTTTGTGGTGAATGAAGCGTCCAACTTTGAGGCTGATTTGCAAGCACAATTTCCAGATATCCGTGCTTTTTCAGGTAAAAGTACCGTTGACCCAACAGCCTACATGAAATTGAGTATTGGTATAAGAGGTATAAAAACGGTTGTATTTAGAGCAGGAACAACCAGTGAATTTATGGAGCCTTTTTCAGCCGATGGAACGATTTATGTTGTTTATAATAAAGCCAATAACGGTCCGAAACCCGCTTGGAAATGTGATGTGTTGGAAGATGAATTTGGTGGTTTAGCCAATCCTTCCAATAGAAATTCTGGAGGGAATGTTGTGTTGGCCAGCAATGGTGTTTTGAAAACAATGCGATTGGCACAATCGTGTACAGCAGAGTACTCCAATTATTTTGGAGCGACTAGTGCGGCTCAAGTTAACTTGGTTATTGACGCCTTTAATGAAACCATGTCGCGCGCCAACGGATGTTATGAAAAAGATTTAGGCGTTCACCTTAATATTATTACTGAATCAACAAATGTAATTTTCTACAACGCCGCTACCGATCCTTATTCTGCAGCAGCAGCAGGTTCTGCAGGGGCTTGGAATGCTGAATTACAAAACACGTTGAGTACGCGATTGACAGGTACGGGTACGACATTGGCAGCCAACAATGCGGCGTATGATATCGGACACTTATTCGGAGCTTCCGGAGGTGGAGGGAATGCAGGCTGTATTGGTTGCGTTTGTACCGATGACACTGCGAGTACTACCGACCGAAACAAAGGAAGTGGATATACGTCTCCAGGTGATGGTATTCCAGAAGGAGATACATTTGATATCGACTATGTAGTACACGAAGTAGGTCACCAATTAGGCGCAAACCACACCTTTACGCATGCGAATGAAGGTTCTGGAGTAAATGTTGAAGTGGGTTCTGGTGTTACCATCATGGGTTATGCTGGAATCACGAATTTTAATGCGGCAACCAATTCTATAGATTCCTATCACGCACTATCTATTTCACAGATTCAAAGCAATTTGAATAACAAAACTTGTCCAGTGTCTGTCCCTCTTGCAGGAGTTAATGCAACACCAACTGCCAATTCTGGCGGTAATTTTACAATCCCAAGAAGTACTCCTTTTATGTTAATCGGTTCAGGAACTGATGCCGATGGGGATGCATTAACGTACAGTTGGGAGCAGGTTAATGTGGATACCGCAGGAGCTTTTACGAATGCAAATAGTGTTGCTTCAGTTGGTAAGACAGGAGGGCCAAATTGGATTTCCTATTCTCCTTCTACTTCACCCATCCGTTATTGTCCTGTACTTCCCACAGTTTTTGCGGGTGCTCAAACTACTGCTGGAAGTGCAGGTATCAATGTTGAAGCATTGAGTTCTGTTGGTCGAAACTTAGTTTTTCGTTTAACAGTAAGAGATAATGCCACTTATGTTCCAAATGTAAAAGTTGGTCAAACAAACATTGCCAATGCAACTATTACCGTGGAT
>NZ_JAIXWA010000017.1 GCF_027482425.1 Flavobacterium sp. | reverse complement strand
TACCCCCAAAAGCCCTTACATCGCTACCCTTTCGTACAAAAAAAAGGCGTTTTGTCCCGTTTTGTCCCCTGTACTCCAGCTATACGCATTGTCCATGGTAGGCAGCTCCCCTCGTGGTCTCCTATGTGCACTAAAATAAAGAATCCATGGCAAACCCTTTCTAGGGTTTTTCCCCGTGGAGCAAAGTATTTTTCCGCTGCTTTTTCGGTATTTTTCCGGAGTCCTCTAGAATTCAAGGAGTTCCAAAGGGTTCAGGGCTACGGCATGGTCAAAAAAAAAGGGACACCGTAGGGCGCCGCCGAGAATATTTGTAGAAATCTTCTTACTTGAACTTGGGGTGCTTTTGGGGGTTTTGGGGCTTGTGTCATGCGAAGTCCGGAAGTTGAGGGAGTGCGGGGGAGCAATTCGTGTGCTATCGGGGACACGTTTGCATCCAAGGCTGAGGGTTAACAGACCCGGTACATCCGGGCGATCGGGTTTTTATTTTCAAGGCGTAGCGCTTAAGACGGTCGTAGGCAATCCTGCATTCGTGAAACTCCCGCTATCCTACTACGCCAAGTTTGCTTGAGTGATTTTTGGAGCGAAAAAACCGAGAAAATTCTTAGGGTAAAATGCATTTCAATTGTTTTCAAAAAGGGAAATGAAAATTTGCAATGTTTCCTCAATTAAACAGCTTAAATAACTAACTTTGTAGCCCTAAAAATCGGAGTTTCATGTCCTTGAAAGCTATTCTACATTATATCGTACTTGGTTTTGTATTGGTATCCATTCCCAAAGCCCAATCGCAATGTTTTGAAATTGAATCGATATTGGTCGATGCTTGCTCACCCACAAACCCTACTAATGAGGAAGGATTCAATGAAATGGTTCGTTTTAGGGTGGGGACCAACCCCTTAAATACGGCCAATTTAAACGTTACCTGGCCCAATAATCCTTGGGGAGGAATTATACAAAATGCGGCCACAGCCAATATTGTAACGCAATTGAATGCCAGTATCGCCACAGCGGGGAATTGTGGTACTATTTTAGAACCTACCGGTGGCGTTTTACCGGCCAATGCGACGGTTTTTTTGGTGACGAGTCAAAACATCAATGTTACGTTCAATTCCTTTGCCACGTTGACCACCACGGTGTATATGATTTTTCAAAATAACGCCACCAACATTGGAGGGCATTTTGCGAATTACAATACCATACCCGGGACACGAACCTTAGTGATGTCGTTTGGGGGCGCTTGTACCGATACGGTTACCTATGAACGCAGTCTATTAATCAACAATACGGGGGGATACGGCGGTCCGCTTCCTGGGCAAGACGGAGCTACGGTTAATTTTACAACCACCGGTGCTCCAACCTATGTAAACAATGGTTGTTTGGCTCCTGTGGTTCCTTTTACAGTCAATGCAGGAGCAACGCAAACGGCTTGTCGCGGCGCTACCATTTCGCTCAACGGAACCGCCCAAGGATTTCAATCGGTATTATGGTCGGCCCCCGCAGGTACTTTTGTGGGCAGTCCGGCGATATTGAATCCCACGTTCACCCTACCCACCACAGGAAACAGCGTGACGCTTACCCTTACAGCAACCAATATTTGTGGATTGGTGATTAACTCAACCGTGACTATTAATTTTACGGCGGTCCCCACTCCCACGGTAACTACGCCAGTCAATTACTGTCAAAATCAAACGGCTACACCCCTATCGGCTAACTTTTCCCCAGGGGGAACTTTAAATTGGTATGGATTAAATGCTACGGGAGGGACTGCTTCAACAATTCCACCCACTCCATCAACAACACTATTAGGGACTTTTACCTATTATGTCAGTCAAACCATTGCTGGATGTGAAAGCGAGCGCGTTCCGATAAATGTGATCATTGAAAATACGGGGCCTACTTTGAACTTGTTTTGTGATTTAAACAGTCCCAATACCACTCCTACCTCGTTGAATTTTGATTTTTCCAATGTAGGACAAACCAATTTTACCTATACCTACACCGTAGCCGGTGGAACTCCAGTGACGGGAACTTGGGTGGCGCCTTCGAATTTTACGGTGACAGGATTGGCGCCGGGGACGTCGGTTACCTTTACGATTCAAGCCAATGGAGTATCGTGTGTATCTCCGATGACTGTTACATGCAATACCCCGTGTCAAACGTTTACCAATCCGAATTTTGCACCTATAGCGTCGATTTGTCAAGGAAGCACGCCGCCCCCTTTGTTAACTACTTCGCCCAATGGCATTAGCGGAACCTGGACTCCTGCAACCATAAATCCCAACATCTCTGGAACTTACACCTTCAATCCCGATTCCATTTTATTCCCGTGTGCGAATCCGCAAACGTTGAATGTAACAATTACGCCGCAAGTTACTCCTGCGTTTACCCCCATTGGTCCACTATGTGTAGGCACTACATTTACACTCCCTACCACCTCTACCAATGGAATACAGGGAACTTGGTCACCAGCGCCCAACAGCACTGCCACTACTACTTACACCTTTACGCCTATCAACAGTGCTTGTGCGACGTCTACTACTTTAACCGTGACGATAAACCCACAAATAACGCCGACATTCCCCTACACAAACCTGAGTTTGTGTGAAGGCGCTCCGATCACAACCGTATTGTTGATGAATACGTCCAACAATGGTATCACGGGGACATGGAATCCAGCTGGCATCGACACCAATCTCCTTGGAGTTACCCAATATACTTTTACTCCAAATCCAGGACAATGCGCAGTAAACGTATCCTTTACGGTAACCATTACCCCCAATGTAACACCTACTTTCAATACTCCTCCTTCCTCTTGCCAAGGCGCCACCATACCCGCTTTGTCTACAACATCCAATAACGGAATCTCGGGAACGTGGTCTCCTGCCTTAAACAATAATTCAACAACCACATACACATTCACTCCTAACGTGAATCAATGTGCCACAACAACCACGTTGACAATATCGATTAATCCGCGTACCACTCCTACGTTCCCTGTTTTGGGACCTTATTGTACGGGTACTGCAGTTAACCCGCTACCCACCACCTCCAATAACGGTATCACTGGAACATGGAGTCCCGCGTTTAATCCCAATGCGACGACTACGTATACTTTTACCCCCAGCGCAGGACAGTGTGCGAATCCGACCACGCTCAATATTACAATTACCCCTTTGGTCACTCCAACCTTCGCGGCTATCAGTCCGATTTGTATTAATACAACATTCCCTACGCTACCCACCACTTCCAATAATGGTATCACTGGGACATGGTCACCCGCTCCCAACAACACGGCGACGACCACCTATACCTTTACCCCCAATGCGGGACAGTGTGCGACCACCACAACCTTGACCGTGACGGTCATCAATAATTCAAACCTTCCTGTTTTTACCATCGCGCCCAACCAATGTCCGGGTATCGCTTCGCCCCTCCCTACAATTTCCAATAATGGAATTTCTGGCGTTTGGACACCACCGTATACACCCAATACTTCAAACACGTATACGTTTACTCCCAATGCGGGACAGTGTGCTACAGCAGTTTCGCAATCCATTACGATTATTGCCTCGCCACCGGCCAACACCCCCACCGCTTACGAAGTGTGTGACGACAACAACGATGGGGTGGCGTGTACTTTTGTGTTGGGCACGAAGACTCCGGAGATCACCACCAACCCCAACGTGCAGGTGAGTTACCACTTAACGCCTACCGATGCGCAAACCGGCTTTAATCCGATTGCGCC
>NZ_JAIXWA010000047.1 GCF_027482425.1 Flavobacterium sp. | reverse complement strand
GCGGCTGTGTAATTATTCTTTTTCAAATGAATCTCACATAATCGCGCTAAGGACTGTTCTGTAAATTCGTTTTTAGGACGTGCAATCACTTGCTCATAGCGCGGCACAGCATTTTCACTCAACCCATCGGCATAATACGTTTGTGCTAAGTAAAAATTGGCTTTCAACGCATGAGCGCCCTGTGGAAATTTGGCCAAATACCCGTTTAAAGACGAAATAGCCAGTTTGGTATTGTTTTGCAAATACTGTTTTTCTGCTGCAGTGTAGGTGTCGTCATCCAACTCTTTGTCGGTGACTTCCACAAAGTTGAGCGTACGCACCCAAGTGGCATACTCGTCTACTTTTCCATTATCGACATAAATCAATCGCGCTGTGGCAACTCCTTCCAAGGCTTCAGGGGTACCCGGATAATCGGCAGCGACTTTCTTGAATTTGCTTAAAGCGGCCTCATCTTGATTGCCGTTATAATATACCAATCCCTGGCGTAATACCGCTTTGGCAGCATAAGTTCCCCCTGGAAATTCTTTTAACAAGGCATCATAGGTTTTAATCGCCATATCGGCTTTTCCCTCAGTAACATAGGTGTTCGCCAACTCAAACAAGGCATCATCGCGGTAGGGAGAGGACTTGAAGCTCTGTAAAAAACGGTTGAAGTCCTCAATCTTGCGGTCGTTTTTGGACACAAAACCATAGCTAATCGCTTTTTGATAGGCGGCATAATCGGCATCAACCCCTTTCATATCAATGGCTTTGTTGTAAGCATCCATCGCGGGCCAATATTTGGATGTCACAAATCGGCTGTCACCCAAGCGCAAATACGCATCATTTAAACGCGTTCGATCGTCTTTGACGGCATCTATTTGCTTTTGGAAATAATTACCCGCTTGATCGTATTCTTTTTGCTTAAAATAACAGTAAGCTATTGCATAGTTAATGTTCTTGTATTCAGGCGTGTTTTTGGCCTCGGCCATGCCTTCAAACTGTTTGAAACTCAATAAGGCCTCTTGGAAGTTATTGAACAAATAGTCGATTTCCCCTTTCCAAAAGGTAGCGCGCGCCGTAAACTTGGCATCCCGCGGATCGCGAAGTGAGGCTTTGAATAAAACCTGTGCCTCTTTGTAATCACCATCGGTATACAACTCCAAGCCGCGATAAAACGCCACTTTTTGGTAAGCAGCTCGCAATTCAGGAACTTTATTTTGTTCCAACAAATAAAGTGCTTCTTTATAATTTTTGGAAGTGATGTACGAATTGATCAGCAAGCCCTCTACCTCCGATTTATTGGGAGAATTCGGATATTTTTTCAAAAAACCAGTGAGAATATCGGGCACACTTTGAAACGAGTTTCCGATATCGTAACTCAATTTGGCGTAGTTCAAACTAGCGTCTTCTTGAATTTTGGGTTCGAAATCCATTTCAGAAGCACTTTTAAAAGCCGTCAAAGCCTGTGGTTTCTGATCGGTGCGCATATAGCTCTCGCCTAAGTGATAGTAAGCGTTTTGTGCTACTACATCTTTACCATCAATGATTTTATTGAATTGTAAAATAGCGTTTTCATAATCTTTTTGCTGGTAATAGGTATACCCCAATTGGTAATAATCGGTATTGCTCCATTTGCCTTTTTTTCCTTTGTATTCCTTCAAATATGGGAGCGCCTCAGCATAATTTTTTAGGTTAAAATAACTTTCGCCAATGATTTTATTCAACTCCGATTTTTCAGCCGGTGACGACTTCGCCATCGCAGTTTTCCCTTCCATGATTGCCTTTTCAAAAGCGCCCTGACGGAAACTCATATCGGCTTGGAAATAGGAAAGTTTCTCTTTGTATTTTTCATCGCCTGCAACTTGCTCAAAGTATTTAGAGGCGTCTTTAAAATTATCCCCTTCGTAAGCAATGACGCCGAGATAATACCGTGCCTGTGGACCATAGGTTTTGGTATTGGCGACTCGATTGAAATAATTGGATGCTTCTTTAATTTTCTTATCTGCAAAATAGGCATACCCTTTTTGAAAATTGAATTTATCCAATTGCTCAGGAGTAAGACCACTTTCGTCGACTTTATCAAAATAGGTAAGTGCACGACCAAAATCATTTTGCGCAAAAAAATAATGCGCCATATCGATGTACGTTTGATTCAACTTGGTACTTGAGGGATAATTGGCAGCAAAAGCCTCGACCAATTGCGGAGCATCGGGCTGGTTGAGATGTAAGGCACACGAAGCGATATAGTACGCACAATCCGCCTGTATTTCGGGATTCTTTTGACTCCGACGAACCGTTTCAAACAACCATTGGGCACCTTGGTATTGATGATCGTTATACAAAGCTACAGCACGGTCCATTTCGGAGCGGCTATGGGTATATACTGCCGATTGTTGGGCTGTCACTACCGATGTGACTGCCAAGCCATTAAACAGTAAAAATAATTCTAATTTGCGCATGAAAATCCAATTTAGCGATAATTCAAAAATAAAGTACTCCCATGGATAACGGGAGGTGCCGTTGTTTTATTATAAACATTTTTCTTAACAAAAAGACGGTGTTGGATTCTTTTCCAAAACTAAAATCATCAAAAAATAATCTTGATTCAACCCGCTTCAATGCGATCATTTCCAACCCGCTTCTTAAAATTTATTTTGAAAACCTACGTTATCTTACTACTTTTACCCCACTTAACAACCATACTTATGTCAAACGCTGTCGTATCGTTACAACAAGCTACTATTTATCAAGAGAATCGAGTCATCCTTTCACAAGTCAATTTGGAAGTAAATCCGGGTGATTTTTTATATATCATTGGAAAAAGTGGTACGGGAAAAAGTAGTTTGATGAAAACCTTGTATGGCGATTTGCCATTGACCCAAGGACAAGGACGTGTGGTGGATTATGATTTGGGCGCCTTAAAGGAAAAAGACATTCCTTTTCTCCGCCGAAAATTGGGTGTGGTGTTCCAAGATTTCAAACTCCTCCCCGACCGAAGTATTCAAGAAAACATGTTATTTGTGCTTAAAGCAACGGGGTGGACTGATAAAAATGCTATGCAGGACAAAATCGATGAAGTGCTCACCCATGTAGGCATGAAAGGATTTGCTGCCAAATTGCCACATCAACTATCGGGAGGTGAGCAACAACGTGTAGCCATTGCTCGCGCTTTATTGAATGATCCGGAAGTTATTTTAGCCGACGAACCCACAGGAAATCTCGACCCGCAAACAAGTGCTGAAGTCTTGGAATTATTGAAAAAAATTAACGGCAACGGCAAAACCATCATCATGGCAACCCACGATTATGCGTTGTTATTACAATATCCTTCCAAAACCTTAATATGTGAACACGGAGCCCTTTTTGAAGTGGTTCAAAAAACGGTGTAATGCTGTCCATACTCCTACCTATTTATCAACTCGATCCATTTCCTTTGGTAAAGGAGTTGCAACAACAATGCATTGCCTTGGAATTTCCATTTGAAATTCTTGTCTTTGACGACTCAACGGATGCGAATACAACGATAGCAGCTAACATCAACAGCTTACCACATTGTATTTATCATTTTAATTCAAAAACACTAGGACGAGGTGGTAATCGAAATGCTTTAGCACAAATGGCTAAAGGAACAATGCTTCTATTTTTGGATGGTGACATGTGGCCTCAAAGCAAAAATTTCATTGCGCATTATATCGCTTTAAGCACCAATTATCCTGTAGTTTTTGGTGGGATTGCTTACCGTGAAACGCCTCCTGAAGACAAACATCAATTGCGTTGGTTATTTGGTCGATCACGAGAAGCGTATTCTCTGAATCAGCGCAATAAAAATCCCTATTCAACTTGTTTCACCTCAAACCTTTTAATCGCAAAAAGGATATTAGATTTATATCCTTTTGATGCCACTTTAACCGCCTACGGGTATGAAGATTTACTATTTATTAAAACCTTACAACAAAATGGGATTCCTATTCATCATATCGATAATGCAGCCTATCACGATGGATTAGAAGATTCAGACATTTTTTTAGCTAAGACCGCTGAAGCCATCCGACATGCTGAAAAATTGCTCTCGATAGGAAAATTAGAAATTAATGATTTGAGGGTTTTCATTTGGAGTCAACGTCTAAAAAAATGGGGAGTACAACCGTTTTTTGCAGCAATTCTAAAAAAAGTAGCTCCTGCTTTGCAAAAAAAATTAGTAGGCCCAAGACCGAAACTATGGGTGTTAGATGTGTTTAAACTGTATTGTCTTTGGCGTTAGAACGTAGCGATTCGAATAACGCAACCCATTGTTTCATAACTGTTTCAGGCTGAAATCGCACGACAGATGCCATTGCTGTACTGGCATGTGGAGCATTTGGAAAATCAAGGGCTATTTCGTTCATTGCCGACAAAAAGGCTTCCGAATTATCCTCGGGGATTAAATATCCATGTTCTTGGGAAAGGAGTAATGCACGAGGTCCTACTGGGCAATCATAAGCCACACAGGGAACACCACAAGCCATCGCTTCCATTAATGCCATGGGAAGACCTTCAAAACGCGATGTCATTAAAAACATACCCGATTGTGCATAAATTGCTGTAATTGCTGGGGTAGGTTCTTCAAAATATACTGAATCCAAAATTCCTAATTGATGCGCTAATGCTTTGGAACTGCTTGTGGAACCTGATCCGAAAATTTGCAACGTCCAATCGGGATGATATTGAATGAATTTAGCCCAAATAGGTAACATTCGATCAATCCCTTTCTCATAACTATGGCGCGCGACCATCAAGGCTACTTTTTGGGGATTCCTAGGTAATGGGACGATCCAATTGGGGTTGGGTATTACTACAGTTGACCGTAACTTCCATTCCTTTTTTGCCATTTCTGACAATACCACTAGACAATCAAAACGCGCTGCCAATGGTCGTTTCATAAGCAATTCCATGAGGTATAGTGCATTTCTCCAACCCCAACTTCTTGACGGATAAATACGATTGTAATACGACCCATGCACTTCAAAAACTAAAGGAACATTTAATCTAAAAAAAGGAAGAAAGTATCCTTTAAAACCATCGCAAACCACAACAACGTCAGGCTTAACTTGAGCAACCGTATCTTTAATTCCTTGACGATATTGATTAAAATAAGACCAACGATTGCCCTTCAAATTCAAGTAATGCATTTGTATACGCGAATACATTGGATAAAAGGAAGGCGTTTGATCATGACATACGAGGTGAATGTCAAAATCAAAATGAGTAACTAGGTAGTTGAGCTTGAATGCTATGACACGTTGCACCCCCCCTTCGCCAGACATCCTTGGAAGTACATACAACAGTTTCATGAGATAAACTTCAGGAACTCTTTATAGGAACGAATATATTCTGATTCATCATAGGGTTCAGAAGCCAAAACCAAACAAACAGCGCCTGATGAAAAATTTTCTAGCTCTCGCCAAGTATTGTGCGTAATCAACAAGCCTTTATCCGGACGATTCAGGGTAATCCGTTGGGTAGTTTTTCCATCTTTCAACACTACATCAAAACTTCCCGAGACTGCAATGAGAACTTGCTGCAAGGTTTTGTGTGCATGACCTCCCCTTCGTGCTCCCGAAGGAACATCATATAAATAATAGACGCGTTTGACTTCGAAAGGAAGTGTATCTCCTTCCAAAATCGCAATATTCCCCTTGGGATTCTTAACTTTTGGTATATCTATCCAATCAATGGTCATAGTTTTTGGCTTATCAAATTTATCCACTGCGCTCCAACATGTTCCATTGAATATTTTGCAACAGAGGATTTTGCATAGTCTTTACAGCGTAAATATAACTCTTTATCACAAATCATTCGGTTTAATGCTTGAATATAGGCCGTTTCATCTTGATTGGAAACCAACAATCCATTGTATTCGTGCTGAATAATTTCGTTGGGGCCCGTTGGGCAATTGTACGCTATGACGGGAGTTCCAAAGAATAAAGACTCCAATAACACAGTCGGAAAACCTTCATTTTTACTCGTAAGCACTGAAAATAATGCTTTTGTGTAATAATCATGTGGATTCGTTACTCGTCCATGAAAATGTATCATCTTGGAACATACTAATTGAGCAGCTTGCTTTTGATATTCGGAAAGAAGATACCCTTCTCCTAAGATAATCAAATGAATCCCCCTCTGAGGCAACTCCGATTGGGCATACATCGCAATCAGACGATCATACTGTTTGATTGGATCATTCATACGTCCCACAGCCAAAATAAAAGGGGGTAAATCCAACGATGATGAATTAGGAAAAGTGGGATAAGCCACTGGGATATGGGTGACGTTTTTCAAACCATAGTGTGATTCCAATAATTGTTGAATCCCTTTGGAAACGGCTACTACAGCAGCCGCCTTTTGATAAATCCAACGAGCACCCCAAAGACCCCAAGGGACATACCACTCGGCACGAGCACTGTGCACGATCAATATGTAAGGGCTTCTGTAAATCAAACGGTGAATGAATAACTCTTGAAGGCCTTTTTTCTTTACACGCGTATCAATGATTATGTGAAAAGAGTGCGTCTTAAAAAAGTGTCGAAGAGCAAAAAAACGACGGAAACGATTCAAAAAAAAGGGCGATTTTCTTTTCAACCGACCCAAATTAAACACTTCGCCTTCATGAGCGTATTCAATCGCATCTAAAACCAAAACATGGTGCACTTGAATCCCTTTTTCTACCAAAAACGTTGACAATTGTGCGGAAAAACGCTCAGCACCTCCTCCAGCCAATTGATCGGAAACTAAACAAACGGTTATGTTATTTGATGGTACACCCAAAATTTTCTATTTTAGCCCGAACAAATATAACGAAAGTGAGGATATTACTGTTGGGGGAATTCAGCCGATTGCACAATACGTTGAAAGAGGGTTTGGAAACCTTAGGTCACGAGGTGGTATTGGTCAACAACGGTGATGGTTTTAAAAATTATTCTGCCGATTTTTCCATTCGAGCGCACTTTTTCACTTCGCCCTTTGGAACATTGATCCGTAAAGCATGGCATCGCCTTTTTCGGGTTGATCTGGCTTTGTTCGAACATGGATTACGTTGTTGGAGACTCATCGACAAACTTCAGGGTTTTGACATTGTACAATGCATCAACGAGAAACCGATCCAAACGCTACCCGTTTTGGAGCACTATTTATTACAAAAAATCATTCGTCAAAATAAACACTGTTTTCTGCTCAGTTGTGGTGTCGATGCAATTAACCTTCCCTATTTGTTGGCACAAAAAGATCGTTATTCCATTCTGACACCATATTTTGAAAATCCAAAAACTACGGCCCAAGAATATGATTTCATGTGGGATTACCAAACCCCTGAACATCAAAAAATTCATCGGCTGCTGATGACCCATTGCCACGGTATTATTGCCTCCGATCTCGATTATGTGGCTCCCTTACTCAATCATCCTAAATACCTAGGGTTGATTCCCAATCCCATCAATACTCAAAAAAATAGTTATACACCCCCTGTTCTCGGTGAAAAAGTGGTGATTTTCTTGGGCATCAATTCGGGGAATTATCACGTAAAAGGGATTCGTTTTTTTGAAAAAGCATTGCAAGAAATTCAATCGCGATGGGCCAATCAAACCGAAATTATCATCACCCGCGATGTCCCTTATGCGACCTATCACGCCCATTTTCATCGCGCTCATTTACTTTTAGACCAAATCTATGCGTTTGATCAAGGTTACAATGCGCTTGAAGCTATGGCACAGGGAAAGGTTGTATTCACTGGGGCTGAACAAGAATTCTTAACGCATTATGGAGTTCAAGCCAACGAGGTAGCCATTAACGCTTTACCCGATGTGGACTATTTGGTAAAACAAATGGAAGCTTTTATTCAACATCCAGAAAAGATTATAGAAGTCAGTGAACGTGCCCAAGCATTTATCCGCCAGCACCATGATCACATACACATTGCCAAAACCTATTGCCAACGATGGGAGTCCGTAACCTAAGTTTTTACCTTATCCTCATGGCCGGTGCGGCTTATATGGCTACACAGGGATTGGACTTGTGGGATAGCGGGTATATCGTCGGTTACAGTTGGCGCATGGTTGAGGGAGCACTACCCTATCGGGATTTTTTTTACAAAGGCCCCCCGGCAACCCTTTTTCTTTGGTCGGTGGTATTAAAAGTGGTTCCCGTTTGGGGACAGTATTATGTATTAAAACTAATCAATTGGTTGTTCTTCGCATGGCAAACACAACTGTGGCTAGCGGGAATAGAGCGCGGTTTGGGGTGGAAAATCCCCAATCGTAACCTCATCGGATGGATCGGCGTTGTTTTTTCGGTACAGTTTTTCCCCTTGTATCCCTGGCCTACTACCGATGGCTTGTTGTATAGTGCGATCGCTTTTTATTTGTGGACACTGTGTTTTAAGACCTATAAAATCAATTTTTATATTCTATGGATTGGTCTTTTTAGCGTAGCCGCGGCCTTAACCAAACAATCCTTTTATGCGGTTCCTTTTGCTTTCTTACTAGCAACAGCCTTGCGATACCCCTTGCGCACCGTAGGCTACCTTTTCCTTAGTCAATTATTGGGATTGGGATTGTTTCTTGCAGCCCTGTTATCCTTTACCTCATGGGAAAATTTCCTCTCGCATACCACGGGTGAAACGGCTTTGACAGATCTAATTTACAGTGGGGCAATCAATTATTTCATCGCCTACCCACAACTTGAAATCCTCTGGACACCCCTACTTTGTATCGTATTAGGTTGGGGAATATGGGTATTGAAAACGCGTTGTGATTGGGAAAAAAGTTTGCAAATACTGGCGCTAGGTTGGGGAATCTATGGGGTGTTATGGGCGATTGTTTTTTCCTTTCAAGAGGGTTCGCGACTCCTTTGGATCGGAGTCCTGCTGGGCATGACGGCGTTGTTGGGAACGAAAGCCAATCGACATAAAGCGAGTGTGTTGGGACTTGTCTTGGCAGTCGCTTGGTGTACTGCCATAAGTTTGGGGTATCCCTACCCCATTTTGATGGGAACCGGGATGTTGGTGCTTCTACTCTGGCTTTTACAAATGCATTTCCCGTCCTACACATCCCTGGCTCAAGGCATTTTAATCATTGGAATAATTTGTGGCACGGTTTACCAATACCAACCCTATGCCGAACGTCCACTCAATGAACTGCATTACGACTTGGGTACTGTCAGTCCAAAACTCGCTGGAATAAAAACCAGCAAAGTGCACTATGAAAAGTGGCAAGAACTTCAAAAACTTCACCGTCAATTTCGAAATAGAACACAAATTGTCGCCCCCAATATGGCTTTGTTTTATTATACCATGGGCATACAAAATCCGCTCCCTGCCGATTGGTTGTTGAATTGGGAAATCCATCGTGATCCCAAAACCCTGTTGGAGATTGCCAGTTCGAAAGAAAACATTATTTTCGTGGAAAAGTCTTTTGTGCGCGGGAATGAACATTTTATGCCCCAAAAACGTGAGGATTTTAGTGTGGTAACGGATTATATCGCTCGTCACTTTCGTCTTCAATATGAAACAAAACATTTCTTGATTTACAACGGAACTCCCTTAGATGCACCCTTACCTCAAACTTCTTCGCCCCGAACACTACCTTAAGAACTGCTTTGTTGGGGCACCGCTATTTTTTGCGGGTCATGAACTCGGAAAAGGGATTTGGCCTACGTTGGGTGGCTTTGTTGCCTTTTGTTGTATGGCAAGTGCCGTTTACATTTTCAATGATTACCACGACATTGCCGAGGACCGCCTGCATCCTGAAAAAAAGAAACGCCCCTTGGCGTCAGGCAGCATCAAGGTGCAATCAGCATGGTGTTTGGGCGGGTTACTTTACCTATTTGCACTAGCTTTGGGCTATTACATTCATCCTGGTGTAGCAATGGTACTCGGAATCTATGCCCTTCTCAATATAGCCTATACACTTCAACTTAAAAATTGGCCCTACATCGATATCACAATAATTGCCCTTGGTTTTGTCCTCCGTTTGGTGGCAGGAAGCTATGCAAGTCAGACAAATTTATCGCCCTGGATTTTGGGAGAAACATTCCTACTCGCATTGTTTTTAGCCTTGGCCAAACGACGCACCGAAGTGCTGCTTTATGAACGGGGTATGGTAACTCGAAAGAATATTGACCGCTACGGACTAAAAACGGTTGATTTTGGACTAATTGTCTTGAGCATTGTATTGCTTTCAGGGTATATTTGGTATTGCTTTACCACGGAAGTTATGGTGCGCTATGCCTCTGAATGGGTCTTTGTATCGGCGGTTTTTGTGGCGATCGGACTCTTGCGTTACCTTCAATTGGCTTTGATGCAACACACCCTTAAATCGCCCAATAGTATATTGCTTGACGATCGCTTTATTCAAGGCGCAATACTGGGGTGGATTATCTTTTTGGGAGGACTATTATATGGCTAGTGAAAAATTGATTTTAGTGGATTTCGACCACACCTTATACCGGCGAGACAGTTTATTGGAATTTACCCGGTATGCGGTAGGAACACGCCGATGGTTTTGGGGAATAGTTCGATTATCGCCAATGCTCATCGGTTATCGACTAAGACTTCGCAATGGATCCTCTACAAAAGCGAATTGGTTGCGCTATTTCTTCGGAGGATGGCCTGCCGACAGTTTTCAAGCCATGGGAAAATCATTTGCGCTCCATCAAATTGACCGCCACCTCAACCCTACGCTTTACCACTATCTAAAAACCCAACACGACAGCACGATTGTAATTGTCACCGCCTCGGCAGCGGAATGGATTGTTGCTTGGGTTGATAGAGAGCACTTCCACCTTTTGTCCACTGCCTTGTCGTATACTGATGGAAAAATAAAAGGGGAGCTTGAAGGAGCGAATTGTTCAGGACCTGAAAAGGTGCGACGCGTTAAAATGGTCTATGATTTGAACCAATACACCACCATTGAAGTCTTTGGAAAAGGCCGAGGAGACCGCGAATTATTGGGATTGGCGAAAACGGTACAATAGCACTAATACCAAAAAATAGACTGCGTAATTCAAAGCATAGGCATACAGTAAGCCGTGCAATCCATAGAGAGGAATCCACAAAGAACATAAAACGTAGAGCAAGGCCAACGAACCTAATTCGGTGATTAAAAATTGAAGTGTTTGCCGCTTGGCAAAAAAACGATACCCCAACAATAAGGCTAAGGCTTTACAAAAATCACCTAGCAATTGCCAGACCAACACCGAAGTAATCGGCTGAAATTCTTCGGTATACAAAAATGTAATCAAAGGATTGCGTAACAGATAAATCAAAAGCAATCCAATTCCAAACAGCGGAATAATTTTTCCATAATACGCTTGAAAGACTTCCCTGTCTTCAGCACGGCTTTCGGATTGCACCAGCTTGGGTAAGAAATACAAACCGATTAAGGTAGTAACAAAAACAAAATAAAATCCCGATAACCGATTCAACGCTTCCCAATACCCTGCTTGATCTAAACCGTGAAAAGCAATCAATTTTTTCCGAATGAGAATCATCACCCAAGGCCCTATCACAGAGGAGGCTAATGCCATAAGCGAAAAATGACTCAAATTCCGTATAAATGACCATTGTACCCTAGGTCGGTAACTTTGTAACGTTTTTCGCAATGCCCAAAGGGATAACCCAAACGATACTGCGGGGGCGACAACGACAGCCAACAAGGCGCCCCAAGTGGCATAAGAATACACTAATCCAACCGTGATTCCCAATCCTAAAATAGCCCCCAAGGTTTGAATTTTCACCACCTGACGAAAAGCCTCTAATCCGTTAAGAATAGTGACCAAAATAATAGAGACTAAATACCATGGCAAAGCAACGGCAATCCACCACCATAAAGAGGTATCAGTGGCATATCCTTCAAGCAACATTGGATTCCACAGCACGGCCAAACTCCCAATCCCCAAAGAAGTCATAAGCGCAACTGCCGTTAGCACGGTCAATACGGTATGAATAAATGCGACTTGTGTATTGGGGTCATTGCGGTACTCGGTCGTGTATTTGACAATCCCATTAGTCATGCCAAGCGTAGCAATGTTTTCTACTGCAGTGATGAAATTTCGGAGGTTGCCTACCCAAGCCATTCCCGTGGGACCAATACATAAGGCTACCACTTTGGCCGAAATCAATCCTGTGCCCATTCGCACCAAGACCGATAAGCTATTGAGCGAGGTTATCCGCCAGAGTTCGTGTTCTTTTATGTAATGGCGCCATTTCACCCTGGAAATGCATTTAAACAATCAATAATAATTTGCTGTTCTTCATAAGTAAGTACAGGACTTATCGGCAAACTCAATACTTCGCGATGCAACTGTTCGGTAATGGGAAGCGGACCTGTTGCGATGTGTTTTAACGCCGCCTGTTGGTGAGGCGCTATGGGATAATGAATCATCGTTTGAATCCCTTTGGCCAACAAATAGGCTTGCAATGCCTCCCGTTTCGGTGTACGAATGACATACAAATGAAAAGCATGCAAGGAAGGATCAACAACCTGAGGCAATTGTATTTGAGAATGAACTATTCCGGCAGAATACCGCGCTGCCAATTGTCGTCGGTGTTCATTTTCGTCCAACAAATGAGGCAAGCGTACTTGTAAAAATGCCGCTTGTAGTTCATCCAAACGAGAATTGGTTCCCGCCAACGAATGCACGTATTTTTCGGGAGAGCCGTAATTGCGGAGAAGGCGAACTTGCGCTGCGACTTCGGGATTATCGGTTACAACAGCCCCAGCATCGCCTAATGCGCCCAAATTTTTACCGGGATAAAAACTAAAGGTCTTACAATAATTTCCATAAAACGATATCCCATGTGCTTGCGCCGCGTCTTCAAAGAGTGCCAGGTCATATTCCGTTGCGAGAGCCGCCAAGCCCGGCATATCGGCCCGTTGACCGTACAAATGCACCACCATAATTCCCTTTACTTGAGGGGTAATGGCACGTTTTGCTTGTATTGGACAAAGGGTAAACGACACCGGATCGGGTTCGACCAACACTGGAACCAAGCCCGCTTGTTGGATACCCAAAATGGTGGCAATATACGTATTGGCAGGCACGATAATGTGATCGCCTTCCTGCAAGCGCCCCAGTTGAATGTAAGCCCGAAGTAGTAGCGTAATCGCATCCAATCCATTGCCAACCCCAATTGTGTGACGAGCCTGGCAAAAAGCGGCGAATTCGGTCTCAAATTGCTGGACTGCGTCGCCCAAGATAAACCATCCTTTTTGGAGTACTTCGTCCAGTTTTTGATGGTAAGCCTCAGCATAGCGCTCGTTTACTTTTTGAAGGTCTAAAAAAGGAATCATAGCAAAACCTGACTTAAATGGGAGTGATGTGCTGTGGGCACTTGGTAATAGTGTTGTACAACGGGTTGCGCACCATAGGATTCTTTCCAAAAAAGTAATCCGCTATTGACATGTTTTCCTTGATTTTCATTAGAGATACCAAAATCAAAAACGTCTCGTTGGGCAAACACTTCGGTCATCAAATGGTGGTAGAGGAAGTCCAAAGCGCCTGTCTCCGAACGGCGATGGTCGGCGGCAACATATTGTGGATGGGCCACAATACCTGTATCAAATACCGTTGTTCCTGCCACCAATTGCGCTCCTTCATACACGTTAAAATGACGTATATGTTGCGGAAAGTGTTGGTGTAAATAGGTTATTTCGTCAACGGAATGCACCGGTTGCGTTTGATGTCGATCGCGAAGGTTGGGAATCAATAGCGTATGCCAAAACGCCTCAAAATTCGTTTCTTCCACTATCGTAAGTCCATTCTTTTGCCCCCGACGAATACTCTCTCTGCGGGTTTTACCAATGGTAAGGGGTTGCCGTAAATTGACCGTGGCTAATAAATCGGCCCGATGAATCTTTGCCCCACACAATTGCATCAAATAGGCAATATCGCCATTGAATTCGCTACAATAAAAGGGAGGAATTTCTTTGAGATAAAGTGTTGCAAATCCTTGGGCTTCAGCATAAGTCAACAACGCTTTGAAAATGGCCAATACTTCCGAAAAATGAAGTCCTTTCGCAAGTACCAATCCACCATACGTTAACCCATAATGCGAATAAAGGGCCTCATCCACTCGATGCGCCGGCAAAACGGCATAGAGTTGGCCATTTTTTTCAACACATAAAGAGGCATCGTGAAATCGATCGGCATGATACTCCATAAATTGCCGATGAAATAGAAAAGTACCGTTACGGGACTGGGCTACAAAAGCATTCCAGGCTTCAAAATCGGCAGAGGTATATGTTCTAACCTGATACAAATTGATTGGCTATCTGTGAATTAAAATGATTTAGGGCTACAAACCCTTTTCAAAAATACGCATAAATCAAAATAAATCACTAATTTTCGAAGCATTAAACAAATTTCAATGTCTGTGCGGTTTCTTATACTCTTCGCCTTTTGTAGTTTTTTTTCCTGGGAAATGAATGCCCAAAACATCAGCTTATACCAACAATTTAACGGCCGATATGATTTTACTTTTGTAGGGAATACACTCAATTTGGGGGAAAATAATACGAGTCAAGGGTGTGCCGAATTGATTGCGCTGTCTTCGAGTGCAGTGATGAATTTAACCCCAAGCCAACAATTGCACAAAGCCTATTTGTATTGGGCCGGCTCGGGTGCTGGCGATACCACCGTGCAACTGAATGGGCAACCGATTTCCGCCCAGCGGCTATTTAATAATACGTTAATTACTAGTGGACTGACTTATTTTAGTGCTTTTGCTGAAGTCACCTCGGTTGTGGCAGGTATGGGAAATGGAACCTACACCTTGTCGGAATTGGATGTTAGTGCGGCATTGAATTCCAATGCAGGCTATTGCACCAACCGTACCAATTTTGCGGGCTGGACATTAGTCATCATTTACACCGACCCAACGCTACCCATCAACCAATTGAATCTTTACGATGGGTTACAAAATATACCTACCGCCATTGATATCACACTGACCAATTTGAATGTGGTAGATAATGTAGGAGCCAAAATTGGTTTTGTTGCTTGGGAGGGCGATCGCGGGTTGGCCGTCAATGAAAGTTTACGCATCAACGGAACTGTCTTGAGTAATCCGCCACTAAATCCCGCCAACAATGCATTCAATGGAACCAATAGCATCACGGGGAGCAACCAATTGCACAATATGGATTTGGATATTTATTCCATTCAAAACAACATCCAATTGGGCGATACCTCTGCCTTGATACAACTTACTTCAGGTCAAGATGTGGTGCTGATGAATGTTATATTAACCACTTTCAACAGTCAACTCCCCGACGCCGTTTTGGCCATTGATGCGATTGAAAAAACCTGCGATTCCAGAATGATTACTGTGCAATATACCGTTTCCAATCCCAACGCCACCGACCCTTTACCCGCCAATACACCTATCGCCTTTTATGCTGAGGGCATTTTACTTGGACAAACGGTTACCCAAACGATACTTCCTATCAATGGGAGTGAATCAGGACAAGTTACGCTTATTTTACCTAATTCGATTACTTCCACTTTCACAGTAGTGGGTCAGGTAGATGATACAGGCAATGGACAAGGGGTAGTTTTGGAGTTGAACGAAACCAACAACGGAGCGAGCTTTTCTGACACCTTGATTTTTAAACCCGAGGTGGCTGATTTAGCGCCTTTGGTGAGTTGCAATTTAGGATTCACACGTGGGATTTTTAACTTTCAAAACTACGCCGATACCGCTTTTGATGCTAGTGAAGCTACCTTTATTGGATTTTATGAAAGTTTTGCCAACGCCGATGCCGGAATAAATCCGATTGCCAATCCTGAAGATTATACCGCTATACAAACTCCCCAAACGATTTATTTTCGGGTTGAAAATGCGAACTGTTATCAAATTGGACAATTTGAATTACAAACGAGAAACTGTCCCCCAACCATTTACAATTACGTATCTGCCAACAATGATGGAGCCAATGATTTATTTACCATTGAAGGACTTTACGGCATCTTTTTTCAATTTGAATTGGAAATCTACAACCGATGGGGACGTTTGATCTGGAAAGGAAATCATTCGCAATCGCCGTGGGACGGATTTGCCAACCAACCCCATACGGTGAGTAACTACATTTCCCCAAAAGGAACCTATTATTATATCTTGAAATTAAACGACCCTGGCTTTCCTGAGCCCTACGTCGGCTGGTTGTATTTCACCTTTTAAGGATTCCTACTTTTCTTGTATTTTAGCCGTTTAAAATCAGTTGTTTTGAAACAAATACAATCGCCTCAAAATCCATTTATAAAATCGTTGCTTCTACTGCAAGAAAAAGCCAAAGCGCGCAAACAATCGGGAACTTTTCTTATTGAAGGGCAGCGGGAAATCACCTTGGCTTTGCAAGGAGGATATACTTTGGAAACGATTTTATTTGTCCCCGAAATAATTGAAATAACTTCCCTTCAGTCCCAAGTACCCCACACGGTAGCCTGGATTGAAATCAGTCGAGAAGTGTATCAAAAATTAGCCTATCGCGATACCACAGAGGGAATTATTGCGGTTGCAAAAATGCAAAATCACGAACTCGAAGCGCTGTCACTTCCACCAAACCCGCTGCTACTTGTGGCAGAAGCTATTGAAAAACCAGGCAATCTAGGCGCTTTGTTACGAACGGCTGATGCGGTGGGCGCCGATGCGGTAGTGATTGCCAATCCCAAGACCGATTTGTACAATCCCAATATTGTGCGGTCAAGTGTGGGATGCTTGTTTACCAACGTGATTGCCATGGGAACATCAGCCGAGGTTATTTCTTTTTTACAACAAAAAAACATTGCCATATACAGTGCCACGCTGCAAAACGCCAACGCCTATCATGAAAATGATTATACAGGGCCAACCGCTTTGGCCGTTGGAACAGAGGCCACAGGACTCACAGCGGCATGGCGTGAAGCTGCAACGCAAAACATCATTATTCCCATGTCGGGTACCATCGATTCGATGAATGTATCGGTGGCCGCCGCAATTTTACTCTTTGAAGCCAAACGTCAACGCGGCTTTTCATAAAATCTTTCACCCATGAAACAACTCCTTTTTTCAATACTTATCCTTTCTATAGGAAGTGTAAAAGCCCAAATTACAGAAGCGCAAGTAGATGCTGTGGTCGAACGAACCCGCAACGCCTTTAATGTCCCCGGTATCGCCGTAGGCATTGTCAAAGATGGAAAACTAGTGCTCGCCAAAGGGTATGGAATGCGAAATGCCAAAACCCAGGAAAAAGTCGATGCCCAAACCTTATTTGCGGTAGCATCCAATACCAAAGCAATGACAGCAGCGGCCTTGGGTCAGTTGGTCGACCAAAAGAAATTACACTGGGACGATAAGGTGTTGCACTACCTCCCTAATTTTAAAATGTATAATGATTATGTGACCGCCGAATTTACCATTCGGGACTTACTAACGCACCGCAGTGGTTTAGGATTGGGCGCTGGAGATTTGATGATTTGGCCCGACGGACATAATTTTACACCTAAAGATATTATTCAAAACATTCAGTATTTAAAACCGGTTTCGGGATTTCGTGCCCAATACGATTACGACAACCTGCTTTACATTATCGCTGGAGAAGTGGTCGCAAAAGTGAGTGGTATGTCGTGGAATGCGTATGTGGAGCAACATTTGTTGGCGCCTTTGGGCATGACGCGCAGTGCCACTTCCTGGGAACGGGTAAAAGACACCACCAATTGCAGTGTACCGCATGTGCCTACCGAGAATGGATTAGAAGTGATTCCGCGCTACACCAATTCAATTTTTGATGCGGCAGCTGGCGTGTATACTTCGGTTGAAGATTGGAGTCGTTGGGTTATCGCGCAATTGCAGCAGGGAAAATACGGTCCTTTGGCAACGCAAACCCTTTTTTCGGAAACCACACACCGGGAAATGTGGAAACCGCAAACGTTAATGCCTACTACCGGAGTATCCCCTTACCGATGTCATTTTAAAGCCTATGGACTGGGGTGGCAATTGACCGACATCAACGGCCATTTGCAAGTGTCACACACGGGAGGTTTGGACGGTATGGTCACCCAAACGGTGCTTTTTCCCGAAATCCAATTGGGCATTATTGTGTTCACCAACCAACAAAGCGGCGCCGCATTTACAGCAATTTCCAATACCATCAAAGATGCTTATTTGGGATTGCAATACCCCGATCATGTGACTACCCTACAATCGGATCGCGCGAGTAAAGAAGCCCAAGCCGATCAAATAACAGCCGCGATTTGGCGTCAAGTAGTCGAAAACGAGCAAGCAAAAGGCTATCGCCCGAAAAAGTTCATGTTGGGCGAATATCATGACCCTTGGTTTGGTCCGGTCACCATTAGCGAAGGCAAAAACAAAATTTTATTCACCTCGCACCGTTCGCCACGCCTTACGGGCACACTTCACTGGGTGAAAGACGATCACTTTGCTGTCAAATGGTTCAACCGCAGCATGATGGCCGACGCTCATGTGTATGTAAAGCGCAACGCCGAGGGAAAGCTTATCGGTTTTACCATGGCTCCGATTTCACCATTGACCGATTTTAGTTACGATTTTCAGGATTTGGATTTTACGAAAGTCGATTAGAAAAAGCCTTGTGGGTGTTGCAAAATTGCCTTAAAATGTTGTACATTTAGCCAACTAAGCGATTTCCCATGCACGAGATAGATTTAGAAGCAGAAAAAAAAGCCCTGGCGCGCGAGTACAAGGAGCTGTTGCGTATCAGTTATCAAACCCTCAGTGTGGAGGATAAAAAACTGATTCGCAAAGCCTTTGATGTAGCGGTCGATGCCCACAAAGACCAACGGCGTAAATCGGGAGAAGCCTATATTTTCCATCCCATAGGCGTAGCCAAAATAGTTGCTTCCGAGATTGGTTTGGGGGCTACCGGAATTGCAGCGGCTTTGCTGCACGATGTGGTGGAAGATACTCCTATTTCGGTGGAGGACATTGAGCGCTTATTCAATCCAAAAATTGCGCAATTGGTCGCTGGATTGACCAAGATTTCGCAAGTAAAAAAGGACATGAACATCTCGATGCAAGCCGAGAATTTTCGTAAAATGCTGCTTACGTTAAACGATGATGTTCGGGTAATTCTTATCAAAATCGCCGACCGCTTGCACAATATGCAAACCATGGATTCCATGCCGCAGTACAAGCAGGAAAAAATCGCTTCGGAAACGCTTTACATTTATGCCCCACTCGCCCACCGTTTGGGCTTGTACAACATCAAAACACAGTTGGAAGACTTAGGGTTAAAATACACCGAACCCGCCATTTACAGCGATATTGTGAGTAAAATTAAAGAAACCAAAGAGGAGCAAGATGCCTATATTAAAATGGTTTCCGATGTGTTGCGCAAATCGTTGGATGAGGAAGGCATTGAGTATACGCTGAAAGGCCGTCCCAAGTCCATTTATTCTATCCGACGTAAAATGCAAGTGCAACGGGTCACTTTTGATGAAGTGTACGACAAATTTGCCCTGCGGATTATCTACAAGTCCAATCCCCATGATGAAAAATTCCTGGCGTGGAAGATTTACTCCGTCGTAACCGACCACTATCGCCCGAGTCCGAGCCGCCTCCGCGATTGGATTTCCTCCCCCAAATCGACGGGATATGAAGCCTTACACATTACCGTTATGGGGCCTAAAGGCCGCTGGGTCGAGATTCAAGTGCGCAGCGAACGCATGGATGAAATTGCCGAAAAAGGGTATGCCGCGCATTACAAATACAAACAAGGAGCCACCGAAGAATCGGGCTTAGAGAAATGGCTGAACCTGTTGAAAGAAGCTTTGGAAAACTCTGAAACCAATGCGGTAGACTTTGTGGAGGATTTCAAAATGAACTTGTATGCCAAGGAGATTTTTGTTTTCACCCCCAAAGGCGAAATTAAATCGTTACCCAAAGGCGCTACCTCTTTAGATTTTGCCTTCAGTATACACTCCGAAATTGGAATCAAAACCCGCGGTACTCGGGTCAATGGCCGTTTGGTTCCTTTGAACCATGAATTGAAAAGTGGCGATCAGATTGAAGTCATCACTTCCCCGCACCAAAAGCCTACGATCAACTGGTTGGACTATGTAACGACCTCTCGGGCGAAGAATAAAATTCGCAGCGTTCTCAATGAAAACACCAAAAAAATTGCAGAAGAAGGCAAGGAATTACTCACGCGAAAACTAAAGCATTTAAAGATTACCTTAAATGAATCGGTGGTCAATGAATTGGTGAATTATTTTAAACTGAAAACCAGTTTGGACCTGTTTTATCGGGTGGGCATTGGCGCCATAGAAAACCATCAACTGAAAGACTATGCCGCTCAGAAAAGCAATACATTGATTAATTTCTTTAAAAATAAAATCAAACGCAGCCATAGCAATAATCCTGAAGAAATCAACCGTCCTGAGTTGACGAGCAACTATGACCTGTTGGTTTTTGGCAAAGAACAAGACCGCTTGGATTATAAACTGGCGTCCTGTTGCAATCCCATCCCAGGAGACGAAGTTTTCGGATTTGTGACCATCAACGAAGGCATCAAGGTTCATAAAAAGGACTGTCCCAATGCCATCAGTTTACAATCCAATTACGCCTACCGTATTATGCAAGCCCGTTGGATTGATTCGACCAAACAAGAGTTTAAAGTGATGCTAAACATTACAGGAATGGATACCTTGGGCTTAACCAATGAATTAACCAAGGTAATTTCCAACCAAATGCATGTGAATATTCAAAGCATTTCCTTGAGTGGTGAAGCGGGAATTTTCAATGGGCAAGTTACCGTAATTGTTCAAAACAATCAGATTTTGAAACGCATGATTGAAAACATCAAAAAGATTGACGGAATTGAAAAGGTAACGCGCGTGTATAGTTAAGTAAGATAACCTATTACTCCATAAAAAAGGAATCCAATTAACCGTTGGATTCCTTTTTTTCTTCTTTTTTATCCTCTATTTTGAGAGGCTTAGTATCGGTGAAATGACCATTCTCATCGACATAGATGAGCATACTATCAAACCCTTTACCTTTGTTATTGTGTAACTTTCGGTCTGCTTTTTTCTGGTCTTTTTCTTTTTGCTTCAGGACTTTTTTCTTGTGTTGTTGTTTTTTGGAAAACGAGTCTGCCATAGAGAATAATCGAATTAATGAGTAAGTTGATGAATTGGTTTGCCATTTTGTTTGACGATTTGACGCCACATTGCCGATTCACTGGGGGTACAAAAACTAATCGCTTGACCACTTAAACCAGCGCGTCCCGTTCGTCCGATACGATGGACATAGGTCTCCACCTCGGTTGGTAAATCGTAATTAATGACCAAAGGCAAGGCTTCGATGTCAATGCCACGGGCCGCAATGTCGGTAGCTACCATGACTTGAATGGTTTGTGCTTTAAAATCTGCCAATGCTTTTTGACGGGCCGATTGCGATTTATTGCCGTGAATGGCTGCTGCGGTAACGCCTTGTTTGCTTAACTTTTGAACCAACTTATTGGCGCCGTGCTTGGTTTTGGTAAACAACAAACATTGGTGACCTTTGTGGTTGCGCAATAACGATAACAAAATCGGTTCTTTCTCTTGCGGTTCGACCACATACACTGCCTGTTCAATAACCGCTTTGATGGAAGACACCGGTTGGGCATCAACTTGCTTTGGATTGTTGAGAAAAAGCGGAATTAATTTGCGAATAGTATCGGGAAAAGTGGCCGTAAAAAACAAGGTCTGTCGCTGTTGCGGTAAAAACCGTAGTAAGGCCTTCATATCATGAATGAATCCCATGTCGAGCATGCGATCGGCTTCGTCCAAAACAAGGGTCTCTAAACAGCGAAGATCGATGAGATTACGGCGTAATAAATCCAATAACCGTCCTGGAGTCGCTACAATAATAGCGGGTTTTTGTTGCAACGCTTGAATTTGTTTTCCTTCCGAAACACCCCCAAAAATGGGCTGAGAACGAAAAGGCAATCCCGAACCCAATTGCGAAAAAGTAGCTTCAACTTGAAGGGCCAATTCGCGGGTGGGCGTTACGACCAAAACACGGATTTGTTTTGGAGTAGTGGGTTTATTTTGAGTCAATTGTTGTAAAATGGGCAACACGAAAGCAGCTGTTTTTCCAGTTCCTGTTTGCGCACAACCAATAAGGTCGTGGCCTTGTAACAATAGTGGAATAGCTTTCTGTTGAATGACTGAGGGCTGGGTGTAGCCAGCTTCGGTGATCGCTTTTTGGAGCACGGGAAGCAATGAAAAATCTTGAAATGTCATAGGATCGAATGTATAATTAAATTCGAACTTCCTATAGTATTCGTCTTATGAAGTAGAAAGGGAAAAACAGGATTGACCCACAACGTTCAGAACGTCTCGATTGACGCTCTGCGTTGTTGTAGGGCTATAGAGCGACTCTTGCACGCCGAAAGGCAAATACCAAGAAGTCTTTTAGTACCTTTTGTACGATTGAAACGAGTTACGCGACTGGGGACGCTCTTCACGTGGACGAGCTTCCGCAACGTTAATATCGAAATTGTCTACTGTAGTGTTGTTTAATCCTTGAATCGCACGTTGGCCTTCTTCTTTTTGAGCCATTTCAACGAAAGCGAAGCCACGGGGACGTCCCGTTTCACGATCAGTAATAATTTTTGTAGAAGTAACTTCACCATACGCGCTGAAT
The DNA here is from genome assembly GCF_027482425.1 of Flavobacterium sp. Classification (GTDB taxonomy): domain Bacteria; phylum Bacteroidota; class Bacteroidia; order Flavobacteriales; family Flavobacteriaceae; genus Flavobacterium. The sequence goes on along the minus strand of NZ_JAIXWA010000047.1, from coordinate 7,557 downwards.
AACTCGCGCAAGTCAGATTCTGAGGTATGGTAGCTCAGATTGGAAACATAAATGTTCATAATAAAATTGTTTTAATGATTAAAAAAGGCAGTACTGAAACGCCAAAACTGAAAAAGAAAAGAAGTCATTAAAACAAAATTCACTATCCAGAACGAGCATTGGCAGAGAACCAATCGGGTACAAAGGTAGCGGTAAAGTAACGTTTCCGCTTTCAAAAACGCATTTATTTTCATTTTTACAGCCATACCAAGGGATGCCAAAGCGGTTGAAATGAATATAAGAGCGTTAAATACGCAAAAAGCAACAATTGTAACCATTTTAAAAAATCAAAACGTTCACCTATTCTTGGCATTCATTTTTGGAATGAAAATAGGAATCGTTTAAAAATGAGCGTCAAGTTTTGCCTCTTGGCAACAAAAAAGTATCTTTGCAACCTATGACACAAATTGCTTCGGATAACGCTAAAAATCAGGAGACCGTAAAGAATGTTTTTACGGCCTATTTGGAAACCAACGGGCATCGAAAAACACCCGAACGCTATGCCATTTTACAAGAAATTTACGATAGCGAGGAACATTTTGATATTGAAAATTTGTATATCAAAATGAAAAACAAAAACTATCGGGTGAGTCGAGCGACCTTGTACAATACCATCGAACTCCTCCTCGATTGCGGATTGGTGCGCAAACATCAATTTGGTCAAAATCAGGCGCATTATGAAAAATCATACTTCGACAAACAACACGATCATATTATTATGACCGATACCGGCGAAGTCATTGAATTTTGCGATCCACGGATTCAAACTATCAAAAAAACTATGGAAGAAATTTTTGGGATAGAAATTCATAACCATTCCCTCTATTTCTACGCCACTAAAAAAGCATAATACCACACAACACAAACAACACAACAATGACTGTAGATTTACTGTTAGGATTACAATGGGGTGACGAAGGCAAAGGAAAAATTGTCGACGTTCTTACCTCAAAGTATGATATTATTGCCCGTTTTCAGGGCGGACCCAATGCGGGGCACACTTTAGAATTTGATGGCATCAAGCATGTATTACGAACAATTCCTTCGGGGATTTTCCATCAAAATTCCATCAATATCATCGGCAATGGCGTGGTAATCGACCCGGTTGTTTTTCAGAAAGAATTGGAAGGCTTGGCGCAATTCAACATGGATGTTGCCGCTAAATTGCTCATTTCTCGCAAAGCACACTTGATTTTACCGACTCATCGATTGCTCGATGCGGCCTCAGAAACCGCCAAAGGAAAAGCTAAAATCGGTTCAACCCTCAAAGGTATCGGTCCAACGTACATGGATAAAACGGGACGAAACGGGATTCGTGTAGGCGATATTGAATTGAGTGACTTCAAAGAACGCTACCGTTATTTGGCCAATAAACACGAGGAAATGATTAAGTTCTACGATGTGGCGATTCAATACAATTTAGCTGAAATGGAAGCCGAATTTTTCGCTGCCATAGAAGAATTAAAGAAATTAACATTTATAGACAGTGAAGAATATTTAGCCCAAGCCCAAAAAGCGGGGAAATCCATTTTGTGTGAAGGCGCTCAAGGTTCGTTACTCGATGTTGACTTTGGTACCTATCCTTTTGTCACTTCTTCCAACACCACAGCTGCTGGAGCTTGCACCGGATTAGGTATCGCTCCGAATAAAATTAAAGACGTTTTCGGAATTTTCAAAGCTTACACCACACGCGTAGGGAGTGGCCCCTTCCCTACAGAATTGTTTGACGAAGTCGGGGCTACGATGGCTCGAGTAGGTAACGAATTTGGTTCGGTTACGGGTCGCCAACGCCGCTGCGGATGGCTGGACCTTGTCGCTTTAAAATATGCCATTCAAATCAATGGTGTCACCCAATTAATGATGATGAAAGGCGATGTACTTTCGGGATTCGAAACGTTGAAAGTGTGCACCGCTTACCAATACAAAGGAAAAACCATTCACCATTTACCCTACAATATTGAAGAGGAGAATGTTACACCAATTTATACAGAATTCAAAGGTTGGAATGCCGATTTAACAGGGTTAACAACCTTTGAGAGTTTGCCCCAAGAATTGAAAGAATATATCGCATTTATCGAACAGGAAGTCGAAGTACCCATTAAAGTCGTCTCCGTCGGTCCCGATCGAAAACAAACGATATTGAGATAATAAAAAACCGTTCATTGCGAACGGTTTTTTTGTTTTATAACTTTAACACCAAGGATTCACTTCCTTTTAACTTAACAGGAAGTTGCCCTTTGCCTTGACTCACTTTTAAGGTGGCCGTACTGCCATACAAAACATCTTTCAACGGATAAGAACCGTCTTTGAGTCCCCACAACCGAATCAACTCGGCTGGAATTTGCAACGTATAGTCCACCTCACGGTACGAATCAAAATTGGACACAACGACCAACTTCTCCGTCGCCGACCAACGTACAAAAGCGTATTGCTGTCCATCGTAATTCGGCGTTGAAGCATTGGCTGCGTGCAAGTCCATATAATTGCCCATCACGGCCGAACTTTTGGCACTGAAGGTCAATAATCGCTTATAGAAATCCCGGAGTGCTTTTTCATTATCTGAAAGTTGTCCGCCATCAAATTTACCATTGTTCATCCATCGTTGGTGATGCGGAACGCCTACATAATCGAAAATACTGGTGCGTGTGGGTTTACCGAAACCACCTTCTTCCAAACCGGGTTCGCCCACTTCTTGTCCAAAATAAATCATAATGGGTGCTGAACTCAAAAGGGTAGAAACCACCATCAACGGTTTTCCGCGTTCGGGAGTCCCCGCAAAATCAATACTGGCCAAACGCTGCTCGTCATGGTTGTCTAAGAAATGCAACATGTGGCGTTCAATATCTTGGTTGCGTTTGCGAATGTCGGTCAATCCATCGGAGAGCGCTTGTCCACGAATCATCGCTTTCAAATGATCGTAGGTTTCTACCTTGTCATAGAGGTAATCCATTTTCCCTTTAAAAATATAATTGCGATACTCGTTGGGATTGTATACTTCAGCCAATAGAAAGGCTTCAGGGTTTTTCATTTTTATCGTCGAGTTCAAAAAACTCCAGAATTCATACGGTACCATTTCAGCCATATCGTAACGGAAACCATCAACCCCTTTTTCCAACCAATACAAAGCAATCTCGCGAAACTTCAACCATGAATTGGGCACATCCTTATCTTTCCAATAGGCATAATGCTCGGCATACGTTTTTTTCTCAAAACCCTCAGGCAATTCAGGGAAATCTTTGGCCCCATCAGGACGAACACCGTAATTAACCTTAACCGTTTCGTACCAATCGTTGATATCGGGTTTGGCAGCACGTGAGCCGTTTCCGGTCCATTTGGCTGGATTTTCATCAAATTGCCCATCCAACAACGGATGTTCATCCCCGCCAAGAGGCTTGTAATCGGACGAAGTAGGCACTTGAAACGGTTGCCCGGGGATGTAATAGAAATTATTATTACGGTTGTACTCTTGCGAAACGTCATCGTCTTCACCAAAGTCTTTTACACCTTCGGGTTTGGACAAACTCTTGTATTTTCGAGCAATATGGTTGGGAACGATATCAATGATGACTTTCATCCCATTTTTGTGGGTACGTTCAATTAAGGCTTCAAATTCTTGCAAACGCGTTAACGGATCGACCGCCAAATCGGGATTTACATTGTAATAATCTTTTACAGCATAAGGCGAACCCGCTCTTCCTTTGACTACATCAGGATCGTCGTCAGCAATGCCATATGGTTTGTAATCGGCCACCACTGCATGATGGGGAACGCCGGTATACCAGATGTGCGTGACGCCCAACCCTTTAATTTCCTCGAGCGCTTTATCGGTAAAATCATTAAATTTTCCGACGCCATTTTCTTCCTTGGTACCCCAAGGTTTATTGGTGCTATTCGTATTGCCAAATAATCGTGTAAAAACTTGATACACGACTTTTTTCTGTTCCAAAGGGGTTACTTTTTTTGGGGGATGTGAGGGTGTTTTTGGAGCTTGTGCTTGCACTTGAAAAGCAAAGGCCAATCCAGCCATCCAGATGTATTTACGCATGTTTTTTTGTTTTTTCATGATGAAACACAAATATAGAAATTCATCGGGGGATTCTGCAGGCTAATAAAAAAAACATAATACCGAAAACCAACGGGGGCTTTTTCATAAATTTGCCCCACTAATCTATAGGAATTTGAGACGTATCCTTGTTTTTCTTTTTTTACTACTCGGGTTGTGCGAATATGCCTTTGGACAACGTCCACCAGGGAGTATCCAAATTGAAAATGCCGACTTTCAAGACATAAACCAATTTGAAATTCCCGATGCCGTTTTGCTTACGGGGAATGTTCGCGTGCGTCATGAAGGGGTCGTCATGACCTGCAACAAAGCCTATTTTTTTCAAAAAGAAAATTATATCAAAGCCTTTGGACAAGTACAAATGGTGCAAGGCGACACCTTGTACCTCAACAGCACCTATGCCGAGTACAACGGAAATGTCAAAAAAGCCTATGCTACTGGGAATGTTGTCATGCGCTCACCCGAATCGAGTTTGGTGACCGATACGATTCATTTTGACCGCATGAAACAAGAGGCCTTTTACAAAACCAAAGGCGTCATTACCAATCGAAATAATACGCTTAAAAGCAATGCGGGGACCTATTATGTAAAAGAAAAGAAATACCGATTTTTGACCGCAGTTGAACTTAAAAATCCCGAATATACAATACTCTCCAATCATTTGGACTATTACACAAGTTCGGGGCATTCCTACCTTTTTGGCCCTTCGACCATCACGGGAAAAGACAACTTTATTTACACCGAAAACGGATTTTACAATACCAAAAAAAATGTAGGTCATTTTCTGAGGAAGTCGTATATCAAATACAAGGATCGGAAAATTGAAGGCGACAGTTTGTATTTTGACCGAACGCGGGAATTCTCTTCGGGAACACGAAATGTAAAAATCACTGATACCATCAACCGCGCCATCATCAAAGGACATTATGCCGAAGTATACAAAAAACAAGATTCTGTATACATGACCCGTCGTGCCTCAGTACGGTATTGGGTGGAAAACGACTCGATGTTTGTCCATGCCAAGAAGATTTATCTCACTGGGAAACCTGGGGAGCGGATTATTCGTGGGGAAAAAAATGTACGCTTTTTCAAAACAGACATGAGTGGAAAATGCGACTCCCTGCACTCCGATCAAAAAGTGGCCCTAACCAAACTGATTGGGAAACCCATACTTTGGAATGGCGACAAACAACTCACCGGCGACGTGATGCATCTCATTGGCAATAATGCTACGGAAAAACTCGATTCGCTGAAAGTACTCAACAATGCGTTTATCATTTCCAAAGACACCCTGGGGGAGGGTTTTAATCAGGTGAAAGGAATAAATCTGTATGGAAAGTTTCGAGAAAATAAATTGTATGAAGTAGATGTTGTCAAAAATAACGAAGTCATTTATTTCATGCGTAACGATAAAAACGAACTTATTGGCATCAACAAAACAGCTTGTAGTCGCATCAATATGACCCTTAACGGGAATGATGTTGATACGATTACCTTTTTTGATCGCGTGAACGGTACTTTATACCCTGAGGAAGATTTTCCCGAAAATGTGCGGAAACTCCGGGGATTTGTATGGCGCATTGAGGAGCGAATTAATTCTAAGGAAGATATTTTCCCACCCGAAGAATCCGAAGCCGAAGCGGCATTGCAAGAACAAGCGCGCAAAGATGCCGCAAAACCTGCTGTCCCGATGCCCATTCGAAAAGAAACGTTGAATTACGATAAATCCACCCGTTCCACCAAAACGAAATAAACCTACAACGCTACGGTATATGACCTTGAAATCGGACTTTTTACGATACCAAGCCCAAACCTCACCCTATCCCCTCGGGATGGAAGTTTCCCATGCCGTGGGTTCCTATATTTATGATACCCAAAACAAAGCCTATTTGGATTTTGTAGCTGGCGTATCGGCTTGCTCCTTGGGGCACCAGCATCCAAGGGTAAATCAAGCCATTATTGATCAATTGCATAAGTACTCGCACGTGATGGTGTATGGCGAATATGCGCAACATCCAGCTACGGAGTATTGCAAGTTATTGGTCCAAAATTTACCGCCTCGGTTGAATAAAGTCTATTTGGTCAATTCGGGTACCGAAGCCACCGAAGGCGCCCTCAAATTGGCCCGCCGCGTCACCGGAAGGAGTCAGCTTATTTCCTGCCACAACGCCTATCACGGCAATACTATGGGGTCGATGAGTGTAATGGGTTTTGAAGAACGCAAACAAATCTTTCGTCCCTTGGTACCTGATGTTGAATTTATCACGTTTAATAACGAAGCGGATATTGCCAAAATTACAACGCGTACGGCCGGAATTATCTTGGAAAGTATACAAGGTGGCGCAGGATTTATCCAACCTGAAAATGATTTCTTGTTGAAAGTCAAACAACGTTGCGAAGAGGTAGGGGCTTTGATGATTGTTGATGAAATCCAACCCGGATTTGGACGCACAGGAAAATTGTTTGGCTTTGAAAATTACAATGTCGTGCCCGATGTGGTTATTATTGGTAAAGGCATGGCGGGAGGAATGCCCGTAGGAGGTTTTATCGCCCACGAACGCTATATGGATTTATTAAGTCACGACCCTAAACTCGGACATATTACGACGTTTGGTGGACATCCGGTGATTGCCGCTGCTAGTTTAGCCACATTACAAGTAATACTCGAAAAAGATTATGCGGGTCAAGCTTTGGAAAAAGAAAAGTTATTCCGAAGTCTTTTGGTACACCCTTTGATAGCGGAAGTTAGGGGCCGCGGATTAATGTTGGCAGCGATGACCGCCGATCCTGAGATTACAAATCGCGCCATTTTCAAATGCCAAGACAAAGGACTTATCCTATTTTGGTTGTTGTTTGAAGGAAAAGCCATACGGATTACCCCACCACTGACCGTTTCGGAGGCGGAAATTCGCGAAGGTTGTGCCATCCTATTGGAGGCCTTAGACGAGATTATGACTGAGGATAAGCACGTTACCCTCGGTTAGTGTTAATTAAATTGTTTAAAACAATTCCTGTTTTTTCCCGTTTTTCTGTAAGGTATGCGTACCTTTAAGTAGTGCAACCTAAACCCCAATGGCTATGTATTTGAATCACGAAGAAGACGACTACAATTTATCGCTCTCCCGCTTTGAGTCGATGTTGAAAACCAACAAGGTGTTCTTCTTCGATTCGGAGGAGTTTGAAGAAATTATCTTGTACTATTTGGACATGGGAAAAACCAATTTGGCCAAAAAAGCGCTCAAATTAGGCTTGGAACAGCATCCAAAATCGACCGGTTTAAAATTGGTTCAAGTGGAAATGTTGGTGTACGAGGATAAATTGGACGCCGCCGAAAAGCTTTTGAATGAGTTGTATGCCATCGAACCGCATAACGAAGAAATTTATATTCAACGCGCTAGCATTTATTCTAAACGAGACAACCATAAAAAAGCAGTTGAGTGTTTGAAAAAAGCTCT
>NZ_JAIXWA010000002.1 GCF_027482425.1 Flavobacterium sp. | reverse complement strand
GCCAAAAGCCATCAAGGGCATCATAATATTGGCACCAGATAGCAACGTAGATACGATGCCATAATGTTCTTTCCCTAAAAAATGAGTATAAAAAAACAACGCATTAATTGCGCCAATTCCAAAACCAAAAAAGGTAATGATGGTATTTTTAATGGATTGATTTTGAACTATTCCCATTTAAACGGAATGAATTAGTTGTACCAACGCTTGCGTCAATTGCTTTCGCGAATACCGTTGCAGTCCCACGGGATGTGACTGCAGACTACCTGCTTGATACTGAGCATAAAGTTCGCTAATTTTTTGCTTCAATGCGACTTTTTCAGCATAGGTGAAAAAAGTGCCTGTATTGGTGGACTGCACAATTTCGGCAATATCTGAACCTTTCGGCCCCAATGCAACAATCGGACGACCGGAAACCATATATTCAAATAATTTTCCAGGAATAATACTGCGGGTATCGGGCGAGTCAATTTCGATCAGTAGTAAAACTTGGGATTTACGCTGATGGGCCACAGCCTCGTCATGGGCTACATACCCCAAATTATTCACATAAGCATCTAGTTTGTAGTGGAAAATACTTTGCAACACGTCTTCACTGATTTTGCCAATTAACTTCAATGAAAAATCCGTGGCAAACTGTGGGTTTTCATGAACAAGTTCGGCTAAAACTTCCCATAAAATAGTGGGATTTCGTTCGGAAAGTAACGAACCAATATGCGCCAAGGTAAAGGACGAATCCAACGACTGCGGAGGTACTTGCTCGGTATCGTATCCGTTGGTAATGACCGATATGGGCTGGGAAGTTAGTACGGAAAATTCTTGTTTTGTGGTGGGACTCGTCACAATAATATGATCGGCGTTTTGCAGGACTTGCCGTTCTAAGTCACGGTGAATTTTGGCCGCATACCGGGATAATTTTAAAGCTTTGTGGTACCCAATAGTCGTCCATGGATCACGAAAATCGGCTATCCATTTTACTTGCATCGAAGCGCGTAATTGCTGACCAATTAAATGCAAACTGTGCGGAGGTCCCGAAGTAATAATTGTGGTAATCCCTTCTTTTTCAATGTAACTTTTCAAAAAATGAACCGACGGTTTTACCCATAAAAAGCGAGCATCGGGAATAAAAATATTGCCCCGAACCCATAGCAGAAATTTTTGCAAAACCGATTGTTTTTGGGCTACGGGTATAATTCCTGAACTAATTTTTTGGGTTGATTTTTTTGAAAAAAAAGCCGCCCATTGGTAAGGTTCACGGATTTTCTTTTTTATTACAATCGCCTTCTCCGACACTTCTCGAATCAAACCTGTATCTTGTATCGGATAACTGGGATTTTCGGGAACATACACATAAGGAATCATGTCAAAATCAGGAAGATATTTCACAAATTTCAACCAACGTTGAACGCCTGGCCCTCCCGCAGGTGGCCAATAGTAGGTGATGATTAAAACTTTTTCCTTAGATGTATTCATTCGTTAGGATGGGTAATGTTCTCTATGTTGGCGACGGTCGAGATAAATTCCCACAATCGATAGCGCAACGATTAGCATAAAACTGATTAACGATACCCTACTTCCTGTTTTTACCACTTGAGGTTCAAACGTGAAAGTGATGGTATGCTTTCCAGCCGGAACAACCATCCCGCGTAAAGCGAAATTTACCTTGCCATAGTCTACTAAATTTCCATCAATTTTAGCATGCCAACCCGGTTTGTAATACATTTCAGAAAACACCACAAAACCTTCGTGCTTGTTTTCGGAGACATAGGTTAATTGATTGGGACGGTAGGCTGTAAGTTGCACGCGAGCCGTGGTATCGCGCTCAAATCGCGTTTGTGAAGGTTTAAATTCATTGCGATTGTAAACGGCTACCGATTTGGTTTTCAACGTATCTAGCGCTTTCATCACCGCATCATCCGAGGGTACGCCTTGAATCGTATGGACAAACCAGGCATTGCCATTGGCATCGGGATTAAAGGTGGGAAACTGCTCCCCTTTTTCATTCACTTGGATAATGTATTTGATGTTCAACATATCCAACGCCTCTTTGTTATTTTTGGTAATTTGATAATCAAACAACTCCTGAATGGCACGGGGTTTAACGGCACTGTATCCTCCTATCGATTTATGGAAAAAGGACGCGCGGGCACTACTCATATTGCCTTCTACATCCAAAACGCGGTAATGCGTGGTGTCTTGTAAAATTTGTTCGTCGGCGGGCGTTGCTTGAAAAGGACGATCGACCTCATGTGCGGAAACAAAATCAGTACTATCGACATATTTTTTATCCACCAATACTAAGTCAACGACCATCACAATACCTACGCAAATGATGGTATTCATAGCACCCAATTTTACTTTGGAAAAACGCCAAAGAAACACAAAGGCTAAGGCTATTAGAAATCCGGAGCGCAACAAATCTGCAGCATACAAGGTTTCTCGATCAGCTATTAGCGCGTCGACAAAACCAATACCGAAAGATTTATCTTGTCCTTCACTAAACATGCGAAGCAAATCCGCATCCAACGTTCCCGTATAGTTAAAACTGCTTTTGAGGAAAAAAATCAACAGTAACACACCCAAACACGTGAGTCCTGCTTTCTTTAAATTGTTCCAGCGATTTTCCGCATCAGTAGTCATAAACGCCTGGAGTCCCATAATCGCCAATACAGGAATACACAATTCCAACACAACTTGAATCGATGAAACAGCACGGAACTTATCGTATAACGGAACATAATCGATAAAAAAGTCGGTTAAGGCTGGGAAATTTTTGCCCCATGACAAAAGCAAAGACACCAAAGCTCCGGCGAAAAACACCCATTTGAGTTGACGTTTGTCATGATACAGCGCTAAAACAAAAAGGAAGAAAACGACTGCTCCTATATAGGCGGGTGCCGCTACAATGGGCTGCTCTCCCCAATAGGTTCGCGCATACGCATCGGTAAACTGGCGGGCTTCCGACTCGGTTGCTCCATAGTTAAGCATGAATTGATACACGCTCGAGTCATCGCTTAACTTTTCGTCGTTACCTCCACCAAACAAACGGGGAGCGATAAGATTCAAACTTTCGGCAATTCCGTAACTGTATTCTGTGATATAACTGCGGTCAAGGGTTGCCTTGTCGGTTTTGGGTTTGCCATCAGGCTCCAATTGCAAAGAACTCTTCCCGCGGGTACTAAATTGTGCATATTCTTGAGTAGCGAGAAGTGAGGTTGCATTGGCTCCCACTGCTAGAATTAAAGCGATTGCAAAGGTAGCAGCGGTTTTACCCAAGGCAGAAAAATCCTTTTCGCGTAGCATTTTGATGCCGTAATATATTCCCAAGCCCAATAACACAATGAGTAAATAGTATGTCATTTGAAAGTGGTTGGCGTTAATTTCGAGTGCTACTGCAAATAGCGTAAGAATACCGCCCCATAAATACCGTTTTTGTAAAACCAATAAAACGCCTGCTACCACCAGCGGCATATAAGCAATTGCGTGGGCTTTGGCGTTATGTCCCACTCCCAAGATGACAATCAAATAGGTAGAAAAACCAAAAGCTAAAGCCCCAAAAAAGGCTTTCAACGGATCGGTTTTCAGCACGAGCATTAACACGTAAAACCCAATAAAATAAAGCCATAAATAATCGGCAGGACGGGGTAAAAAACGTAATATATCGTCGATTGCACCGATGTAATCATGAGGGTATTTTGCCCCTAGTTGGTAGGTGGGCATACCCCCAAAGGCACTATTGGTCCAATACGGTTCGGTATCATAGGTAGCGCGAAAATCATTTTGCTCCTTGGCCATACCTGTATATTGCACAATATCGCTTTGGTAAATTTTCCTCCCTTGTAAAATGGGATAAAAATAAATTACGGCTACGAGGATAAAGCCAGAAATGGCTAACAAATGAGGATATCCTTTTTGAAGGTATGCTTGAATTTTTTGCATCATAAAAATAATTTTACTAGTCCTTTACCTCTTCAAAATCGATGTATTCACCGACTTGTTTTTCGCTCTTCTTAGGCGCTGATTCAGGGGCTGTAGTAGACTGATTTTGTTGGTGTTGACGGAATTTATCTTCCATCTGTTGATTGGCTTTTTCAACCACTTTTTGTGCTAAAATTGGCAACAATAAGCGGGCGATAAAACGAAATAAGTAGTAAAACAGAATGATATAAAACAAGGTCTTTAGAAGTCCTTGTAAACTGGCTTCCTGCATGGGTATAAATTTTGTCAAAAATACTAAAAACCATATAGGAAATGATGGTGTAGGTCATAAATAAATAATAAAAAGTGTACTTTTGGGTCACCTAATCCACAACTTTTTCACCATGAAATCCAACCGTTTATTCCTATTTGTTATAACACTTGGTTCTTTACTCACACAAGCGCAATATACGGATGAAATCAACACCAATCGCCCAGGGGAGTCAATGAATGCCTACGCTGTAGGAAAACGTGTCCTTCAATTTGAGTCGGGATTTAGCTACAGTCAGGAACAATATGACCGCAATGCCTTCAATACCGAAGGCTATTTGGTGAGTTTAACTACGCGCTATGGCTTTTTCAAAGAAGAATTGGAAGGGATTTTGGAAATGACCTACCAAAACGATAGCTACTTTTCACCGGCGGGCAATTTTCATCGGGACGGCTTCCGACGAGTACTTTTAGGCTTTAAGTACTTAATTTATGACCCGTTTAAAAACTACGATGCCAAACCCAATCTTTTTAGTTGGAAAGCCAATCATAAATTCAATTGGCACATGATGATTCCTGCCATATCGGTGTATGCAGGAACCAATATTAAAGTGGGTAATTATCCTTTTATGTATCCAGGCGAATCGTATGGCACCTTTAGTCCTAAAGTAATGGTGATTTCTCAAAATGTATTTTCTGGGGCATGGGCTTTTGTGACCAACACCTTTGTGGATAAAATTGCCTCCAACAACCAAACGGTCGGATTCATAGGAACCATTACCAAAGGATTTGATCGTTGGTCGGGATTCATTGAAGGAAAAATGCTGAGCGGAGGCTATTACAGTGATGTATTTATGACTGCAGGAGCTGCGTATTTGTGGGGAACGAGTTTTCAGGTGGATGCTTTTATCAGTCAAAACATGAAAAACACCCCTTCAATTACGTATGCCGGCTTGGGCGTTTCGTGGCGAACGGATACCTATTATGAGGACAACTTGATTCGCGCTCCCAAAAAAGAGAAAAAGAAAAAGAAAAAAAACAAGGGCGAGAAGAAAAAAGAGAAAGAGAAAGAAAAACTAAAAAAACGATTAGACGAAGTCCCCACTGCAAAACCGTAATACCATGATTACCCTTATAGAAGTCAATTCAAAAGCCTTATTACGCGAATTTGTAACCTTCCCTTTTCGTTTATACAAAAACGATCCCAATTGGGTTCCGCCTTTAATTGAAGACGAATTGGCCACGTTGGATGCTGCAAAAAATCCTGCCTTTGATCAGGCGGAAGCCTTGTTTTATTTGGCGCAACGCCAAGGAATAACCGTGGGTCGCATTGCCGCGATTATCAACTGGGATGAGGTAAATAACCAAAAAAAACGAAAGGTACGCTTTGGTTGGTGGGATGTAATTGATGATCTTTCGGTGACCAAAGCGTTATTGGAAAAAGTATATGATTTAGGAAAAAAACACGACCTCACCTATGTTGAGGGGCCGATGGGTTTTTCCAATTTGGACAAAGTCGGCGTCGTTACGGAAGGATTTGACCGTATGGCCTCAATGATAACCTGGTATAACTTCCCATACTACAAAACGCATTTGGAAGAATTGGGATTTGTAAAAGAAAAAGAATACTTGGAAAATGTTTTTTCTTTTAAAAATATTGAAATCGAACCGTATCGAAAAGCCAGTACATTGATTCAAAAGCGTTATCAAGTGGTGTGCAAAAATTTCAATAAAACGGCAGAAATAATGCCTTATGTTGATGAAATGTTTGATTTGTTTAACAAAGCTTATGCCTCCTTAGCCTCTTTTGTAGCGATTAACACGAAGCAAAAGGAATATTTTAAAAAAAAATACATCGGTCTTATCAAACCCGAGTACATCAAGTTTGTTTTTGATAGTGCTGGAAAATTAATCGCTTTTGGAATTGTAATGCCGAATCTATCCGCAGCGATGAAAAAAGCGAATGGTAAACTGTTCCCTTTTGGGTTTTACCACCTATTGAAAGCGCAAAAAAAACACGAAGAAGTTTTATTTTATCTTATTGGAGTTGATCCCGATTATCAAAATAAAGGGGTGACTGCCTTAATTTTTGAAGCGTATTACGATTCTTTCCAAAAAAAT
>NZ_JAIXWA010000010.1 GCF_027482425.1 Flavobacterium sp. | reverse complement strand
GTGGTGGTGGCACACTGTCCCGCATTGGGGGTAAAGGTATAGGTCGTCGTAGCCGTATTGTTTAGTGCAGGCGACCAGGTTCCGGTGATCCCGTTGTTTGAAGTGGTAGGTAAAGCTGCTAAAGTCGCTCCTGAACAAATCGGTGCAACCGCCGTAAACGTGGGCGTTACCGGTCCATTCACCGTAATGGTCAAGGTCGTGGTGGTGGCACACTGTCCCGTATTAGGTGTAAAGGTATAGGTCGTCGTAGCTGTATTGTTTAAAGCAGGCGACCAAGTACCTGTAATCCCGTTGTTTGAAGTGGTAGGTAAAGCTGCTAAAGTTGCTCCCGAACAGATGGGCGCTATAGTGTTAAAGGTCGGTGTTAATACAGAAGGAATTGGGACACAAACTCCTCCATTACAGTTTCCAGTTGGTGAGGCATTATTTATAGTCCAAGGTAATGTTGCCGCATTAAATGTACTTACAAATGACCAAGTAGAAGACCCATCTTGCTGCCTGAAAATTAATACGGGAGTAGAATTCGGAATATAACTAACAATGGCAGGATTAGTAGCATTGATTTGAGTAGGTGTTGGCAAAGAACTAACTGGTGAACCCGTAGGTAAGCAAAGTGTTCCAGGGTTGTAATCGGCTGGGTTTGAATTAATATTTGCAGCACTACCACTCCAATACACACAATCAATAGGTACTCCAGATGCATTGTAAAGGGCAACCCATCCATCTACATTGGCAATTACTGCGTTACTTGCATAGACACATCGATCGGGTGCAGTAATTGGGATGTCTATATTCCCCGCCAATCCTGTACCTGGTACTGGCGAAGCTAAAACAACATGCCCACCAGGAGGAATTAGAGCGCTTGGTGAATTGGGTATACGAAATGTAATCCCAGTGACTACACCACTAAATCCATTTTGTTTGGCAGCAATGTAATATCCCGTAATATCGACTGGAAAACAATTTTTGTTGTAGATTTCAATGTATTCTTTAGAACCCGAATTAATCAATCCATTAGGTGGCGTTGTAGATAATCCATCAGGGCGAATGTAAACTTCATTTATCAAAATCTGACTGTTTATAAACAGTGATGAAAATAGCAGAAGTCCTAAAAGTAATTTTGATTTCAACATAGCAGAAAATTGGTTGATATCAAATTTAGAATAGCTTTACAAGATTTCCTCTTTCTGTTATCTAAAAAAATGATTACGAAATATTACGAAATAACCTAAATTCTGATAATCAATGAGTTGGCAAAATTTCTTTAATAAGTTGTAAAACGAGTTCTAATCTATTTTGAACTGCCTTACTACCCTTATCAGTACCTTGAATATGAGTTTTTAGAAGCGGCATAAAATTATCAAGGTGCTTTAAAAACACATCTTTCACTTGCATTTTATCCAATAACAAATCTAAATCTTCAATAATAATATTGGTAGCGTCAGTAATTATTTCATAATATCCTTTATCATTTTCAAAAATTGTTTCAGGAACAAGTTTTACATCCGGATAATTTTTATGAATATATTCAATCATTCGAAATCGAGCTACCGCAAGATCACTATTGTATATCTTAACATTCATCTTTTTTGCAACTGCAAATAAAATCCAATAACTAAAAGGTTGCAAAATTTTAGAATTCTCAATTGCAATTAACTTTTGACGGGTCTCATCAAATCGAATCGTTAACTGTATTTTATACTTTTTTTCGATAGTATCATACCTAATGAAAACCGAATATAGCTGTGCTGATGCATCACTTGACTTTGATTCATTATCAACTACCTCTTTAGAAATAGGAAAACTTGTTGATAGTGATTGACTATGAACACAAACAAATCGATCCAAAAACAATACTATATTTTGAAGTAAAAAAATAGTGCTGACAAAAAACAAGATTAAAAAATAGGGATACAACCACAATAAGACTTCATGGTAAATCTTTGACAACGGAAGTGCGACTTGGGTAGCAACAATCAATACAACAATAATTTGAAAAAAATAAATACTGCCTTTATTTGACAAACTTAATTGCATTGACCTTGACAATACATAACCAAACAACACTAAAATGATTGTTGAAATTATGGAATCAACAACAATAAGTGCAATTTGAAATACTTGCCCTGCATTTGATGCTAATTTGTCAAAAACAGTAAATAATGAAATAATTACACCAAAAAATAAAAAGATGATCATTACCCAGTTTTCCTTTTTTTCATAAAATCGATGAAGATGTTTAATTTTATAAGGAAAGTAAATAATAGAAGAAAGTAAGAAGATATTACTTAGTGAAGACAGAATACGGTCATTGAATAGAAATTTTAACGAAAATTCTGTTTGATCGGTAATTTTATAAAGTCCTACTAAAAAAAAGGAAAAAGAAAACAATGCAATAAATAAAACTGCTTTGCTAAACTCCCCTCCTATTCTTTTTTTTGTTGCATCTAAAAATATTAGAATAAATCGAATAGAGAAAAGTAAAGTGGTTAAGGTTAGGCTAAGAATATAAAATTGCTTGTAAGTCACTTTTTTTTCTCAAACTTACAAAATTTAATATTCATGTATTAAATAAACCCATCCGGTTTTTGGCTTATTATTCATAAACTCGATATAATAGTAATAGGTGCCGTCAGGAAGACGATTTCCTTGCATCGATTTCCCATCCCATTCATTTTTATAATTAGCCTTTTCATAGACAACTGTTCCATATCGATTAAAAATCTTTACATATTTCACCTTTAAATTGGATAAATCAAAAGTGTCATTAAGACCGTCATTATTGGCTGACACACCTTTTGGAATTTTACAATAAGTATTTTCTACAAAGTAAGAATATTGTTTTTCGCAAGAAGAATTATTGTAAACAACTGTATAGGTTCCTATTTGGTCTGCAACGATAAAACTTGTATTTCCTAAAAAAATAGGATTAGAACCTACATTATCATAAAACCATGAAACAGTTCCATTTTGAGGTGCAGGCAATACGCGTAACACATATTCTTCACCTTCACAATCACCTTGAATTAGAAGTTGGGGAGCAGGAACAACAACTATAGTTTGGGTAGAAATAGAAGCACATTGGCCTATATTGGGTGTAAAAGTATACGTTGTGGTTACCGTATTGTTCAAAGCGGGCGACCAAGTTCCCGAAATACCATTATTAGAAATAGTTGATAGTTCCAGTAAAGTATCACCTTCGCAAATTGGTGCTGTAGAATCAAACGTTGGAACTTCTAATGCATTAACTGTAATTGTCAAACTTATCGTCAAAGCACATTGTCCCGCATTTGGAGTAAATATATGCGTCGTCACTCCAACTTGAGTAGTTGAAATAGATGGCGGACTCCACGATCCAGTTATACCATTTGTTGAAGTTAATGGTAAAATAGGTTGAATAACTGGTGCTCCTTGGCAATAAGTTTGATTAGCTATCGCAAACGTTGGAGTCACCTGCGGATTGACCGTAATGGTTAACGTCGTGGTGGTCGCACACTGACCTGCACTAGGCGTAAAGGTATAGGTCGTTGTAGCGGTGTTGTTTAGTGCGGGCGACCAAGTACCTGTTATCCCGTTGTTTGAAGTGGTAGGTAAAGCTGCTAAAGTCGCTCCCGAACATATCGGCGCTACAGCAGTAAAGGTTGGCGTCACCTGTGGATTGACCGTGATAGTCAAAGTCATGGTGGTCGCACACTGTCCCGTACTAGGCGTAAAGGTATAGGTCGTCGTAGCCGTATTATTTAAAGCAGGCGACCAAGTACCTGTAATCCCGTTGTTTGAAGTGGTAGGTAAAGCTGCTAAAGTCGCTCCTGAACATATCGGCGCTACAGCGGTAAAGGTTGGCGTCACCTGTGGATTTACCGTG
>NZ_JAIXWA010000054.1 GCF_027482425.1 Flavobacterium sp. | reverse complement strand
TTTTCTTATTTAAAGAAATACAAAAACAAAAATAAATAGAGCCACAAAGCATCCAAAAAGTGCCAGTATATCGCACCCAGCTCAATTCCAAGATATTGAGCAGCAGAGTACTTTTGTTTAAAATGATTATAAATAATTAGCAACAAAGATATGATACCTCCCAACAGGTGTGCTAAGTGCACATAAACTAGAATATAAAGGAAAGCAATTGTGACCGAACCTGACTTCCCAGTTGGGAAAAGTCGATGGGCAAACAACTCTTCAAACCCTTTAAATTGGTAGTAAACAAACCCTAAACCTAAGACTAATGTCAACCCTAAAAACAGCGAAGTTTTACTACGTTGGTCTTGCTTGATGGCACGTTGTGCCATGTGAAATGTTACACTACATAACAAAATCAAAACGGTACTAATGGTAAAGGCTTGTGGTATTTGATAATCTGTGAGCCAATCTGGGCGTGATTTACTGACTACCATAGCACTCGTTAATCCGGCAAAAAGCATAACGATGCTAATCATTCCGAAGATCAACAACAATTTGTAGGAGCGCGCTGAGCGGGCTTGTTCTTCTTGTACTGTCATATTAACGTAAAAATTTATCCGTGATATAAATGATTTGCAACAAAGTAATATATACTACGCTCACCAACATGAGTACACGAGCCGCTTTTGGGGTGCGTGATCGGTATAATTGAAAGGTATAAAACAACATCCATAACCCCAATAACAGAACAAGAGCCGTCGCAATTGGACTAATAAAAAGTTGTCCTGTGTATCCAAAAGCAGGCAATACCGAGGCCACAATCAACCAAAACGTATACAACACAATTTGCAAGGCGGTTCGGTTATCGCGCTGTCCTGTAGGCAACATAAAGAAATCCGCCTTCTTATAATCTTCAAATAAAAACCAGCCAATAGCCCAAAAGTGGGGAAATTGCCAAAAAAACTGAATTAAAAATAAGGTCCCCGCTTCAATTCCAAAATGATTGGTCGCGGCTACCCACCCCAACATAAAAGGGATCGCCCCAGGAAATGCTCCAACAAATACTGCCAAGGGAGTAACGGCTTTTAATGGGGTATAGACGCTGGTGTATAAAAAAATAGACACTGCGCCAAACATCGCCGATTTGGGATTAATGGTATACAATAAAACTAAGCCTGTAATAGTGAGCGAACTCGCTACAAATAAGGCTGTGTTGGGCGCCATACGACCTGAAGCTACAGGACGATTTTTGGTGCGGTCCATCAAGGCATCCAAGTCTTTTTCAATCACTTGATTAAACGCATTGGAAGCGCCAACCATGCAATAGCCTCCAACAGCCAAAATCAACAAGGTCACCCAACTGAAAGGATTGGCTTCGCTGATACCTAACAAATACCCTGCAATGGAGGAAAATACGACACTCAAGGCCAAGCCCGCTTTGGTGATTTCTTTAAAATCTTGAAATAATTTTAAAGGATGCAACGATGTGGAATGCGTGTCCAACGATACTTTGTTTTCAAATGTCAATTAAGTCGTGCAAAAGTAGTCTATCCCAAAAGAAATGACAAAAAACAAAGCATAAATATTCTTGAAGATTTTAGTAATCAATATACCAATTAAAGATGTCTGTACGAACACCAATCGAAAACCATGTCGTATTAGATGACTTCACCGTATCGGTTACCGTGGCAGGATCAAAATTTCTAAAAATTACATTGGCAAACAACTTTAAATTGGTCGTAGGGTTGATTACATAACCCGCTTGCAAATCGGCAATAAACACCATCGTTTCGTTACCTTGCCCTACCACAACTCCCGTATCTGTAGGACGGAAGTCATTATAACTTAAATAAATATTGCCGCCGTAATTCAAGCCATTTATGTCCAAACCACGAATTCCATAATGCAACTTAGCCGAAGCATAGTAGCGTCCATGTGTATACCGCCCGATAGCAATTATCTCTTTGGTGTTACCCCCCCATTGATGCCCTAAACTTTGGTTGCTATTGCCATAATTGGTAAGTACATTACTGTGTGAATAAACATAGGGACGAACAAAGTTGTATTCCAACTGCAACATTAAGTTATCTACATTGAAAGCATTGTAATATTTTAAACCCAATTGATAGGCGTATTTATTTTTCCAACTCTGATTTTGAGCACGAATTTCACCCAAGGAAAATTCATCCAACAAAAATTGTCCGTAAGCATTTACACTATTGCTCAATTTATATTTCCCCGTGAGTCCCAAAAGGGCATTTCCACTTCGAGAAGAAGACGAAAACTCAACAGCTCGGTAAAAAATAATGGGATTCACAAAATTCATATCAAAACCGCGATCGTTTTGATTGGCCCACACCACCGACTCAAAAAAACCAATGTTCAACCGTCGGTTCACGTTCCAACTTAAGTAATGACTAGCAACAAACTTCGTGGCGTAAGTTCCATCAACCGTTACCTCAGGACGGGTGTCTTTCATCCACATGTAGAGATTGGTATATTTAATTTTCCAAAAGGTTGTATTGATTTTGAAATAGGGATACGGACTCACTCCGTCGGTTAACAATAACGAGCGGTACCCATCGCCAATAAAATTACGGCCATGTCCCAATTGCATTTCAACAAACTTTCCAGGAGCATAATTGATATACGCCTCCGCCATGGGAAAATCAAAAGCATCGGATTTAAATTCTTTGGCGATACCTATTCCGGGAATGGTTGCTGGATTTCCTCCCGAAGGACGCATGGAAATAGCATATTGATTGAAATAATCGGCAAATCGCCCCTGACTTTCAAAAATGGTGGCCGAAAAGTTGACTTCTTTACCTAACCCACCGCGAATTTGTACCCCGCGTGTATTCACAAAAGTATAATCGGTTGCGCCCGAAGTTTCTCTTCCCACTTGAAAATCAAAAATGGGATTTAACGTAAACCAATAATCATCATCTTGGATGGCTACCAAGTCATCGTTCCAGAGTTTTTTGCCCCACCAGGAAGATTTAGGTTTCATCAATTGTTGATGGGCTTCCCGTAAATTATAGTATTTTGAAACTTCTTTGAAGGTAAAAGGTTTCGAAGTGGTATGGGCATTGGCACCCACTTGATTCATCGCCCAATCGAAGGAAGCATACAGTCTATTAGAAAACGGGATTGAAAGTTTACTGTCGTATTGGGGTTTAGTAAACGTTTGATACTGCATTGTATCTAAATCCATGGTACGCGTTTCCTTTTGAAATGTTGAAGGAATAACGGGAGCTTGTTGCTGTTTGGCTGCAACTTTGGGAGCATCATCTGGATTTTGCAACGGTACATCAAATCGGATGGTATATTTTGAATACGTGGCTTTCCCTCCATAGACAGCGGGTTGAATTACGGGTAACTTTTCAAATACACGGCGGCATTCGGCAGTGACATCGGCATCGGCAGCATCAATATACAAAGGTTTGAATTTCCCGGATTGATCGACTTCAAACACGACAATTACGGCACCCTGATAATTGGACTTAGCTTTAAACTCTCGGTAAACAAACCGCTGTAATTCTAGATCAAAACAAGCTTGAGCTTCTGTCTCATTGACCGACTTACAATTAGGAAAAATAGGAGGTGTTTGTTGCAACCCCTGCGCACAAATGGTTAACAATCCACTCCAAAAAAACACAAAAATAAGTACTCGTTTCATACTTTAATACACATCATCAGACGTCCCGCCTTGGGCAATCGTTTTTGCCGCCGACGTTCCGATTCGTTTTACACCTAGTTTTATCATTTCAACCGCCTCCTCGTATGTTCGCACTCCTCCAGCCGCTTTAACGGGAAGTGGCGCACAATTTTCGAGCATCATTAGTATAGAAGCATGTGTAGCTCCATTAGGCTTTCCTTCTTTTGTTTCATAAAAACCCGTCGAAGATTTTACAAAAACATAGGCAAAGACCTCTTCTTTAAAATAAGCTATAATTGTATTTTTAATGCAGGCCGACAACTGAATGATTTCGGCATCGGTCAAGGCAGCCACTTCAATAATCCATTTGACCGTTTTGTGGTGTGACCAGGCCAACTGCGTTCCGGCCACAATCTCTTTGCGAACCAAAGCCACATCTCCTGATTGGAAGGCATGATAATTACATACAAAATCCAACTCATCAGCTCCGTCCTCAATTGCTTGTTGCGCTTCTTGTAATTTGGCCTCCAGATTAGCTGTTCCCTCGGGAAACCCAATAACAGTTCCCACCAACACCGTAGATTTTGCTTGATCAATCATCGTTCGCGCCATGGACACCATATCGGGTCGAATCATCACCAACTTAAATTTCTCCTCAATCGCTTCTTGAATACAAGCTCTAACAACTTGTAAATGGTCGGTTTTGGAGAGTCCTGCTTGCTCTGGCAATTTTAGGTAGGTAGAATCTAAATAGTGTCGAATATGCATAGCGATAACCAATAAGGGTCAAAAATACAAATTATGAAGGCAGCTTCATTCATTTCCATAAAAAAACCACTCACGAAGAGTGGCTTACTATTTTTTTGAAGAAAAGAGCAAAAATCCTGCACTAGCCCCTAGTGTATTGGCAAATACATCCCAAAGATCGGCTGTACGATTTTGCGTGAAGGCTAATTGACAAACTTCCATCAAAATTCCATACCCAACTGCGGCAAGCCATACCCAAATTAACGTACGCTTTGTTTTCTTTTGCAGATAGCTACCCCACCAAAAAACAAACCCTAGATAGAAACAAAAATGCACTACTTTATCCTTGTGAGGCACTGGAATACTTTGCCCAAGACTACCTGTTGAACCCAAACTTAACCATGTTATGAGTGCCGTCCAACTAAGTGCAAACAATAATTTATATGTTTTTTTAAGCTCCAATCAACGCTTTGTAGGCATCGGCATCCATCAATTGATCCCATTCAGAGGCATCAGAAATTTTAACCTTCACCATCCAACCGTCACCATAAGGGTCAGAATTTACAGTTTCAGGAGTGCTTTCCAAAGCTTCATTAAACGCAATGATTTCACCAGATAAAGGAAGAAATAAATCAGAAACGGTTTTTACAGCTTCAACGGTACCAAAAACTTCGTCTTTAGCGAGTGTTTGATCTAATGTTTCAACTTCTACATAAACAATATCACCTAATTCACGTTGTGCAAAATCGGTAATGCCTACGGTGGCTACATCGCCGTCCAAAGAAACCCACTCGTGGTCTTTGGTATACTTCAAATTAGAAGGAATATTCATTCGTTTGTTGGTTTAAAAATACACGTTCAAAGGTACACTTAATTCCGATATTGAAAAATGATTTTTTGCATTTCAACTGGTTTAATTTCCGAAGTTATAACGCAACGTAAATCCAGTTCGAATATTGGTTATCGGGAATGAAGTTGAAATAACAGCTTGAGAGAATGAATGATCATAAAAGAAAATGGCCGTTAAATTTTTACTGAACGAATAATCAGCAGTGACTCGGGCAGACCACAAATCTTGACCGCCTCCCAACTGGTTATTGTTGTAATCCAAATAACGAACAATTGTTTTGTTATTACGGTACGAGAAATCAATCTTCACATTCAAATCACTCTTAATGACGCCTGTTGGATTATCGGCCAAACGCGAGGAAATGATAACGTCTTTAAATCGGAATCCTGTTCCTACAACATACTCAACTCCTTGTTGTTCGGTCAATAAGTTGTTATCAAAACTGAACGACAAGGCGCGATCTTTTTTCATTTCAAGCAACAATTTAAAGGAGCTTTTTGTTTCAAAATCAATGCGGAAAAGCGGACTAAATTGTTCCACCAAGTTGACGTTCCCCACAATCGTTTGCTGGAAGAAATTGTTATTGGCAGGGTTTATGGCTCCTTCTACATAGTCTAAATTCGAACGGAAAGCATTAATGGTATACGATGCTTTGTAGTTGTGCTGAATTGAGAAACGTTTGAAGCGATCTTTGAAAAACTTATAGCGCATTAATCCGTTGTACTTAATATTCCAACCCGGAATGGGAATATCTCTAAAGATTCCCGTTGACACTTTATTGACATCACGCCCTGTATAGGCCGCCAAGAAAGCAGGCAATAAGACATCCTGACTGTTTTTCCCAAATCCTTGTGGGTACCCCTCTGCATCGAGCGGATAGGTAGTATTCCCATAATAATCTTCGGCCAAACGATGCGCAATGACAAATCGATTTTCGCGGAATCGATTAAATGCTTCCGAACCAAATTCGTCACTTGGTATAAACGAGGTGGTAATCATGTTGGTCGAAATCGCAAAGTTCCCCGTATTGTAGGGTGACCTTGAGTTGTAGGTACCATCAGGACTTACATCATATTGCTCTGTATAATTGGTAGCATAGGTTCGATTGGCTGCCAAGTCGATTTTAAAATCAGGGAATAAATCAATATTTGCCGTCATGTCCAACGTACGGTTGATGACCTCGGTATAATTTTGGTTAAAATCTTGAAAATTGGTCAACCATCCGCGTTTGGCCGCTTCAAAACGCACATCGTCTTGCAATCCGAACACAAATGCCATAGAGGGTTTGGCCGAACCGAAGAATCCGAGACCCGGTGTATATCCGGGTAAAGCAGTACTTTGGTTTTCGGTATAATTGATTTGAATATTTTTTACACTGGTTAAAATCCCGATTAACCCTTCTACAAAAGGACTGCGCTCTGATTGTGGAGCTACAGCGGTGTTTGTGATTTTTTGCCCAGGTTTTGGAGGACCTGTTTGCGTGGTTTTGGTATTCTTTTTGGTTTTGGTTAACCCAATATACTTATACAACGCATCCATGTTGAAAGCGGTATTCAACTTGTGCGAGCCTGAATTTTGGATGGTATTTCCTAAATTAAATACGTCTCCATTGGCATCAGTATACGAAGATAAAGCAATTGAAGAACGTTGCCACGTAAACGTACCATTGTAAGTATACGTAGGTTTGATAAAGGCCAGGAACGGAATTTTATTCAACGGCACCTCGTAATTGATGGTCAACTGTTGGTTGTGGGTATTGGGCAATCCAGGATTCCAAAAGTCGGTCCAAAGGGTATACGAATTGTCGGGCACGTTATTTTCATCCATAAAATTACGCACCAAATTGTTGCTCGTCGCATTAAAATTCAATTTCAATGACTTGGTTAAATTGTAATTGAACCCGTACTGGTAATTGAACAAATAATTTCTTTGAAACAAGGTTTGCAACCCTACTCCTTCCACATCGACCAAACGGAATTGCTGACGATTCAACTGACGGTTGATGTTGGTACTAAACGAAATATTGGAGGGTAAAAAGTTGAAGTTAAAATCACTCAATAATTTCCAATAACTGCTTTTCTGGAAAGCCTTGACTTTTTTGAAAGGCTCCACGGGTTTGTTTTGAAAGGCAAACGTATAGTCAACTGCGGTATTCACTTGTTGGTCTTGGAAGTTTTCCAACTCATAATTGTTGCGATCCACTTGATTGTATGAATAGGAAACCGTCACGTTTTCGATGTCATAAAAACGTGGTTTTTGCTTCTCTCCACGGTCTTTTTTCACCCCAATAAAATTGATACTTTTTCGCTTGGTGTAGTCAATCGCACGGTTACGGAAATTGCGTTTTTGAGCTTCATCCTGTGTGTTATCAATCAATTGTTGCAACTCGATATCTTGGAAGAACGGGTCGTACTTGGGCGTAATAATCTCCTCACCAACGGAGTAATTGAAAGGCACATTGATGTTCCATTTTTTTGGCAACAATTTCCCCAAACTCAAATTGGTCACAATATTATATTGCAATATCTCCTCACGACTACGCTCGTTGGGTCCTTGATCAATCGAACCAAAACCAATGGTGCTCATACGTCCAGTCGCCGAAATATTAGCAAAGTCGGCCAAATTCGCATCCAAATTAGCCACCGCTGCCATACCGCCTTTATTATCCATATCGGCAATACGTAACTCGTTGAACCATGCTTCTCCTTTGATCCTTCTAGGATTGAGTGGGTGTTCCACTGAATTTAATATGTGGGTATTGTTTTTTATCCCAACCATTAAGACACGAATCAAACCGAAGTTAGGATTCCCTCGGATACCTAAACGGGCCTTATTGACTTTTCCAACCAAGGAATTGTCGAGCTCGTCTTCATTTTTAAAATAGATTTCTCCGGGTGAAGTGTATATATGACTCAAGGCCAACACTTTTAATTGGGTCAACAACTTCAACGAAACATCTATTTGGTTGGCTTCGGGCCAAACTGCATCGGGATTATTAACGTTGAATTGCGATTTTTTCAACGGAAGTTCAATCTGATAAAAGTTTTCAGAAGCATCGTTTCCAAAGCGAATGAAACCTACTAATTCATTATCTTCAATGGAACTCGGCTCATCAGGAAGCGCTTCAGCGTGCAAAAACATTTTAATTTTTTTGAACTGACGCATATCAACACTAACGTTTTTGAACACTCCACGTGAATCACCAGGCTCTAAGCCTATCCCGCTAGCGCGCAACGCTAGGGATTGCTCATTTTGAGGAATCAACGTATTGTTTTGCATCAACTGTTCCAACTGAACACCAGGAGGAGTTACATAATTTATGGGGTTTCGGGAACCATTTTCTTGCACGTTTAGCGCTTGAACCTCAAAATTGGTTCCATCATCGGTGACATCTGTATCTACAGGATCAAGGGTGTTTTCGTAACGACGCCATTCCCCACGAACCAAATCCAGCGACCCAAAACGAATGGTGACGGGTTGGTTAAATTTGGTCATAAAAATTCGCATAAAACGAATGGAGCGGAAATCAGAAATACTACCAATGGTGTTGGCGGGTGCGGTAACGGGAATTTTAAACTGGATCCAACGGGCTTGCACTGTATTCCCGTTGGCGGCTGTTACCTGTGTCTCACGAATATCCGTAATAAAGTTGGCTCCAACATTTGAAAGCGCAGTTGGACTGATATTAATTTTATACTCATAATACGCGTTAATCGTATTCATGGTATTATCCCGATTGATATCTTCCACATCGGGAATGGTGGTCGACCCACGATTGGTGTCGGTAACATCTACCGGAGAGTTGGCTTGAACGTTATTGTAATTTTTATAGCGATCCAAAACACCTCCATTGGCATTTAGATAAAAATTGTAGTTGTCTGCGGCAGGGTCTGGGAACGAGGCAAAACTAGGAAACTTAGCAGCCTCCTCATTATCGCTTAGACCATCCAGTCCGACGTCTTGAACATTTCGGTTGGCCGTATCGGTGTCAAAAGCATAAATTAAGGACTGTGAGGCCGGAATATTTCCCCAGTAATTACTGGTGGTGATTTGACCAGGGCCTAAACCGTTTTCGTAAAACTTACGGCCGTCTTTGAGGATATCTTCTGAAATTTCACCTAAGTTAAAATAAACTTGACCCACATTGGAAGGATCGGAAGCAGCCCCGGGATTGTTTGGATCAAAATAAGGATCCATCATCCAAAACTGGATATACTCTACGTTGGTTTGTTCAAAATTGGTCGAATTCAACGCGCGCATAATTCCTCCAAAATTGGTGTCGGGATTAGGCAATGACCCGTCAGCTTGTGCAGCTGGGTTGAAATTATAGGGACCACGTTCTTGTGGGAAATACGTTAAATCCAAGGTGTTAACCACCTGCGATTGTCCTTGGGCAATTACGGTTTGGGGATACAATTCAGAACTAAAAATACGACGCGTACTGTTGAGTGATAAATCATCTTGGGAAACGCCTGAGGGACGTTGCGTGTAAAATACGGGGTCAATGGTATACCAAGCAATTTTGGCGCGTTTAAATCCGTAATCTATCGAATTTTGCGTTCCGTTAAAGTCAGGATAATCCACATTTCCAGTCGCTGGACGTTCCGGAGTAGAGGCGATGAACCATGATAAAGGAGAGCGTAAATCAATATTGGTTTGCGACCCTTCAAAATCGTCTACATACAAGGTAGATTCTCCGTTGAAACGGTCACCAATAGGCGCATCGGGTTTTAAGAAAGCAACTTCCCCACGGAACGACACGTTTGAAGGAACATCCGTGTCCACATTGGGCAGTTTATTCACTAAACGAGTTAAGAAAGGAACTTCCGAAGACAAACTCGTGTTCAAACCAAACATACTGTTGTTGACAGATTCCTGACCGTAATTGGATTTTTGCGTAAACGGACGCTCAGTCATTTTTAAAAACGTAGCTCCTACTAAGGCTTTGGGTGAAAATTTATGCTCGACATTAATCCCCATAAAGCGACGTGTTTGCTGGCCAAAAACAGAATTGTTCTCAACCGAAACTTCAATAGGTGTATTGGATGCTTGTAGGGAAGGATCTAAAATTTGAACACGTCCCGCTTGGTAATTCACGGTAAAATCGACCCCTTCAACCAAACGTCTTCCTCCCGCCGTAACGATAACCGATCCTTGCGGAACGTTGAACGCTCCGATGGGAATCCCTTCTCCTCCCGAAGATTTAAATCGACCGCGCAATTGAAATTTATTCTTTTCACTGTCTTGCAACGCTGCGGCTTGTGTACTTGTATATAAAGTTCGGAATACGTATTTCGCTTGGTTGGGGTTAAAATCTGCCAAAGAGGTTGGGTCGCCTAGATAGTTTTCCGATGACCCAGGTGCAGTTCGTAATTTTTCAAATAAATAACGTCCAAAAGGTTCGATTTTAGTAAAAATAATTCGGCCGTTTTGCTGGTCAATGGTGAGTCCGGGAACAAAATCAAAAAAACCATCCCCGCCTGTTTGTGGGTCGTTGGCAAAATTCAATTGGTCCATAGAGAAAACGCGAAGTAAAGGCGTTTCGCGAACGTCGTTGGGCAGTGGACTTGTAGGACTAGCCTCTACGATATAATTTAAAGGCGAAGGATCTGTGTAAAGAATGTTGAATTTAAAATCCTCTTTTTGCAACTGGAACCCCCCGGGAATTTGATAAATATTTTTCATCATCAAGCCCCAGATCGGTTTGTCGACAAACGTAAGCGTACTTTTCAACATCTTCACAATCAAAGACTGTGAGGCTGGGACACCTCCCGTATCGACTTGTGTGGCTTCTACTCCGTCCGTTCCAAATTCCCCTACTTGATACACTTGTCCTCCAATGGTATATTGGAAAGCAACGGCTAAAACTTCGTCATTGGCCAAGCGCTGTTGCAAGGAAACATATCCTAATTGGGGATGAAAAGTATACTCAGAAGGATTCAATTTTCGTGCATTTTCCAATTTGGCATAATCAGTACCCTCGTTTACAGGATTGACGTTGTTGAATCCATTGCCTGCGGTAAAAATTTCACGAATCCCTTGATTGAGCAATCCGGTTGTTCCGATTAAGGAAGGATCATAGCGGTTGTTGGAGTTATCGGCGGGACTATCAATTGGCGTAAGGAAGAATCCATTGGTGATTTCAATCGGATCGACGGCTACCACTTGGTTGTCATTGAGCGGCGTATTACTATACGTATCGGTCAATCGGGATTCTCCTAAATCTTGTAAGGCGATTAAGTTCCGTTGGTTATTATTGGTCGTATTGATACGATTTTGACGGTTGGTTACCCAAACTTCAATTCGGGTAATTTGCACTCGGCTGTCAATAAAGGGGTAATTACGTAAGGCAAAGTCGTAACGGTTTTTGAAGTATTGTGACAAGAAAAAGTGGCGATCGTTATCGTATTCTTGTGCGAATAGTTCAAAGTTTTGAATCGTTCCTCCCCCTTGTGAAGTTACGGTACGGGTTTGCGACTTTTGTTCCGAAAAAACGCCCGTAACGGTTGTTCTTCCGAATTGCAATTGCGCTCGAACCCCAAACAAACTTTGCGCGCCTCGAATCAAAGTATTGTTCAGAGGCATACTTACGTTACCTACTTCAATTTTCTGAATGATATCGTCTTCGGTTGGGGTATATTCCAACTTGATTAAATTCTGGAAATTAAAGGTGGACTGAGTGTCGTAGTTGGCATTCACATTCAAACGCGTTCCTACTTTTCCCATCAAACTCATACTGATGCGCTGATTGAAATCAAAAGTTGTTGTCGCACGGTTACGCGGTGAAAAAGCGGGATTGTCTTGTTTGGTATGGCGCACCCCTAAATCGACTTCCACCGATCCAGTAGGCTTGATGTCTATGGTGTTACTTCCAAAAAGGGTTTCAAAAAAACTGGAATTTACATAATACCTTGGGAGTAAGTCTTTCTTGTCTTGTTCTGTCCCTTTTCCTTCAGCCGCATTGGACTTCTTTTGAAAATAGGCACGCATCGATTCTCGCAATACCAAAGCATCATACTCTTTGGGGGTTAAAAACATCGGATAATTGATGTTGAACCCCTCAAAGGTTTTGGTCAAAACATACCGATCTATGGTAGGGTCATAGGTATAGGCTTCTACAACACTTTTCGGGTCATTTAATTTAATGGCCCCGGTGTTGTATCCTTTGATAGTATCCCTTGCTTTTTCGTCGTCTTCCTCTTCTGTTGTTTGGGCCTGTGTTGAAAAGGCAAAAAACACAAAAAGAAAACAAAATATTCGTAATAATGATTTATTCCGGCTGTTTGTTTTCAACAGTTATAGGTTTTTTAATGCTTGTTTGATTATGGTTTCTAGGTTGGCATCGGGTTGTTCTTTCATGATTTTATCGACTACTTTTTCGGCATTCTTACGAACAAAGCCCAAAACCTCCAAAGCAGATAACGCTTCATCCCGATTTGTATTGTATGAAATTGGCGAAACTTCCCCGATATCATGGATTTTTAACACTTTGTCCCGCAAATCAAGGATAACACGTTGGGCCGTTTTAGCTCCAATTCCTTTGATGGATTGAATGGTACCCACATCACCGTTGCCAATGGCTGCGATAATTTGTTTGGGATCTAATGAGGAAAGCATCGTTCGCGCAATTCCAGCACCGATACCCGATACGGAAAGCAACAATTTAAACAACTCGCGCTCTGATTTTTCCATAAACCCATACAGTTGATGGGCATCTTCTTTGATGAGCAAGTAGGTAAATAATTTTACCGACTCCGATTGCGGCAACAACGCATAGGTGTGTAACGAAATATGGATATGATAGCCTACGCCTTGGCAATCAATCACCACATCGGTAGGGTTTTTTTCAACTAATTTTCCGTGTATGTGTGCTATCATCTTTAAATCGTATGTCCAAATATAGAAAAAATTAACAATTAGGGACTTTTCTAGACAAGAACCTTACTTTTTTATCACCATATCACGGAGCCGTTTGTGTTTCTCTTGCGCATCTACTACTGCCACAGCAGCCATATTCACCATTTCCTCCACACTGGCGCCTAATTGAAAAATATGAGCTGGCTTATCCATACCCAACATAATTGGACCTACTGAATCTACTTTGTAAAGTTCTTTAAGAAGTTTATAGGTAATATTGGCTGACTCTAGATTGGGGAAAATCATGGTGTTGACTTTTTTTCCTGCCAATTTTGAAAATGGAAATTTCGCTTTCAACATGTCGGGATTCAAGGCAAAATCGGTTTGAATCTCCCCATCGACAATCAAATCAGGATAGTATTTATGCAAATAAGCTACCGCATCGCGCACTTTTTGTGCACTTTCATGGGTAGATGAGCCGAAATTGGAAAACGAAACCATGGCAATCACGGGTTCCATTCCAAACATTCGAACCGTTTTGGCTGTCATTAAAGCAATCTTGGCCAAATCATCGGCGGAAGGATTGGGATTAATGGCCGTATCCGATAAAAACATAGGGCCGCGATTGGTCATCATCATATTGGTGGTGGCAATCAACGAAATCCCAGGAGCCTTTCCGATCAATTGCATTAAGGGGCGAACCACAGACGGATAACTTCTGGAGTAGCCAGAAACCATGGCATCAGCATCGCCTTCATTGACCATCATAGCGGCAAAATAATTGCGCTCGCGCATCCACTTTTGCGCATCCAACAAGGAGATGCCGCGTCGTTGGCGTTCTTTCCAAAAGATTTCAGCATACCGCATGCGGCGCTCGTCTTCCTCTTTTGTTTTGGGGTCAAAAATAGGAATGTCGGCTTCAAAACCGATTTCCTCTTTCAACTCTAAAATATCTTCTTTCCGTCCGAGTAAAATCGGTTTTCCAATGCCTTCCTCATAAACAATTTGGGCGGCTTTGAGTACATCCAATTGATCCGCTTCTGCAAAAACAATGCGTTTGGGGTCGGTTTTCGCGCGGTTGATGAGCAATCGTACCATTTTATTATCCGAACCCATGCGTTCCATCAACTCCTCTTCATAGCGCTCCCAATCGGTGATCGGTTGTTGTGCTACTCCCGATTCCATTGCAGCTTTGGCTACAGCGGGGGCAACACGCGAAATTAAGCGCGGGTCAAAAGGTTTCGGAATAATATAGTCGCGTCCGAAAGCCAATTTAGTTTCCCCGTAGGCAATATTCACCTGCTCGGGCACTAATTCTTTGGCCAAGCAGGCCAAGGCTTTCACGGCGGCCATTTTCATGGCTTCGTTAATTTTGGTGGCACGAACATCAAGGGCGCCACGGAAAATATAAGGGAATCCCAAAACATTATTCACTTGATTGGGATGATCCGAGCGACCCGTGGCCATAATAATATCTTTACGGGTGGCAATGGCTAAATCATAATCGATTTCAGGGACAGGGTTGGCCATGGCAAAAACGATAGGATTTTTGGCCATCCCTTGAAGCATTTCTGGAGTTAAGATATTCCCTGCCGAAAGTCCCAAAAACACATCCGCATTTTTTAAAGCCTGAACCATGGTCGTTCCTGCCTTGGCTGTGGTATAGCGTCGTTGTAAATCGGACAAATCGGTGCGGCCTTCATGCAATACCCCATCTTTATCAAACATGATGATGTTTTCGGGTTTTACGCCCAAAAGCACATACAAATTGGCACAAGCTAGAGCGGCTGAACCCGCTCCAGACACTACTACTTTTACTTTTTGTATTTTTTTACCCGCCAATTCTAGAGCATTCAAAAGGGCTGCCGAAGATATGATTGCTGTACCGTGTTGGTCGTCGTGCATCACGGGAATGTTGAGCTCTTCTACCAATCGTCGTTCGATTTCAAACGACTCGGGCGCTTTGATATCCTCTAAGTTAATTCCTCCAAATGTGGGCGCAATATTTTTTACTGTTTCTATAAAGGCATCCACGTTTTTGGTATCTACCTCAATATCGAAAACATCGATGTCTGCGAAAATTTTAAACAATAGAGCCTTCCCCTCCATCACGGGTTTAGAGGCTTCGGGTCCGATATCGCCCAAACCTAACACCGCTGTTCCGTTGGAAATCACCGCCACTAAATTTCCTTTGGACGTGTATTTGTATACGTTATTAACGTCTTTGGCAATTTCCAGACAAGGTTCTGCAACACCCGGAGAATAGGCCAAGGACAAGTCTCTTTGGGTTGCATATTTTTTGGTAGGAACAATTTTTATTTTGCCTGGAGTGGGTTTGGCATGGTATAAAAGTGCCGCACGGCGTTTACTCGATTGATTATCCATTTTTCACAATTTGCATCTTGACAAAGGTAAAAGTATCCGTGGAATCGCGAAACAAATGAAGGATTTATTTGAGGAAGTCAATATTGCGTTTTAAGCCTTGGTATTGGGTTCGTTTCACCGCTGAATCGCGAAAAACTTCTTTGAAAATATCTTCTGTAATTTCTTCCCAATCCTTTTTGGAAAAAGAGAGCAAATCGGGATGCGGATTAAATTGGGGTTCTTGATGCGGCGATGCAAAACGATTCCAGGGGCACACTTCTTGACATACATCACAACCGAAGACCCAATCATTCCAAGCGCCCTTCATGGTTTCGGGCAATTGATTTTTGAGTTCGATAGTAAAATATGAAATACACTTACTGCCGTCGACCACATAAGGAGCCACGATAGCTTGGGTGGGACAAGCGTCAATACAAGCGGTGCAAGTTCCACAATGATCGGTAGTGGGCGGATCATAGTCCAATTCGAGATCGACAATGAGTTCGGCCACAAAATAATATGAGCCCGTTTTTTGGGTAATAAGATTGGCGTTTTTTCCGATCCACCCTAACCCACTTTTGGCGGCCCAAGCTTTGTCCAATACCGGAGCAGAATCAACAAAAGCGCGACCGTTAACTGCGCCTATTTCTGTTTGTATGCTGTGCAATAATGCTTTTAGTTTGTCTTTGATAACGTAATGGTAGTCTTTACCGTAAGCGTATCTTGAAATCTTATACGTATCTTCTTGTTGCGTTTCGGGGGGGAAATAATTGAGGAGCACTGAAATGACACTTTTGGCATCATCGACGAGCAACGTTGGGTCAAGGCGTTTATCAAAATGGTTTTCCATGTAGTGCATTTCACCTTGGAAGCCTTTGTTGAGCCAGCGTTCCAAACGGGGGGCTTCGGCTTCGAGAAAACCGGCTTTGGCAATACCACAGGAGAGAAACCCAAGGCGTTTGGCTTCGGCTTTAATAAACTGACTGTAGTGTTGCTTTTGGTTGTTCATATGCATTAGGGATTGTAGCGAAGTACCCGCCCGACGTGAGGAGGGCGCGTACTGCGGAAAGCCCGACCCCGAGAGAAAGCGGGAATAGGCGCAGGGAGATGCATTCGGGGGAATGCCCTAAAACAATTCGCCCTGAGACATTCCTTTAATTTTACCCAAATGGCGATAGGCCTTTTCGGTGACTTCGCGACCCCGCGGCGTGCGAATGATGAACCCTTCTTGGATTAAAAAAGGTTCGTAAACTTCTTCGATGGTTTCACCATTTTCGGAAACGGCGGTAGCCAATGTGGAGAGACCCACAGGACCTCCTTTGAATTTATCGATTATCGTGGTAAGAATCTTATTATCCATTTCATCGAGGCCGTGGGCATCGACATGTAGCGCTTGAAGCGAGTAGCGGGCGATTTCAATATCGATTTTTCCATTGCCTTTGATTTGGGCAAAATCGCGAACACGGCGTAAGAGTGCATTGGCGATACGGGGGGTTCCTCGGCTTCTTCCTGCGATTTCGATAGCCGCCTCCATGGAAATGGGCACGCCTAGAATAGTGGCACTGCGTTGTACTATAGTCGTTAAGAGTTCGGTATTGTAATATTGCAAGCGCGATTGGATTCCGAAACGTGCCCGCATGGGAGCTGTAAGGAGTCCGCTACGAGTGGTTGCACCTACAAGGGTGAAGGGATTCAAATTGATTTGTACGGAACGCGCATTGGGTCCGGATTCGATCATGATGTCGATTTTAAAATCTTCCATCGCCGAATACAAATATTCTTCCACTACGGGACTAAGCCGGTGAATCTCATCGATAAAAAGAACATCGCGCTCATCGAGATTAGTGAGGAGACCGGCCAGATCACCTGGTTTATCGAGAACGGGTCCTGAAGTAATTTTTATCCCCACTCCCAATTCATTGGCAAGTATATTGGCCAAGGTCGTTTTTCCCAATCCCGGTGGCCCGTGAAAAAGCGTATGATCGAGGGCTTCGTCGCGAAGATTGGCGGCTTTAACGAAAACTTTTAAATTCTCGAGTACTTGATCTTGACCCGTAAAATCATCAAACGACAAGGGTCGTAGCTTCTTCTCGAGGTCAATTTCTTCAGGGTTGTAGCCCTTGTTGGTGGGATCTAAGTTTTCGTTCATAGCACAAATATAGCACAAGTTTGGAGGAATAAAAAAGCCTTTCCGAAGAAAGGCTTTTGTGATATTTTAGTGATGAAGAACCTCTTCTCCAGGTTTCATCGGTACATTTTGAGGTACGAAATCTTCGTCATGCCCAGGCTTGCTGTAGTCATAAGGCCAACGGTGGACTTCTGGAATTTCACCAGGCCAGTTACCGTGCATGTGTTCTACAGGAGCAGTCCACTCTAAGGTGTTAGAACGCCAAGGATTTTGAGGTGATTTTTCACCATAGAAGATCGAACTAAAGAAGTTGTAGATAAATACCAACTGGAAGGCACCTCCGATTAAGGCAAACATCGTTATAACCACGTTTACATCTTGCATATCATCAAAAATAGGGAAGTTGGTGTTGGTATAGTAACGACGTGGTAAACCAGCCATACCGATAAAGTGCATTGGGAAAAATACTCCGTAAGCACAGATAGCGGTTACCCAGAAATGAACATACCCTAAATTTTTGTTCAACATACGACCGTACATTTTAGGGAACCAGTGGTAAATTCCAGCAAACATTCCGTACAATGCCGAGATACCCATTACCAAGTGGAAGTGAGCTACTACGAAATATGTATCGTGAACGTTGATATCTAGGGTACTGTCACCTAAGATAATTCCAGTCAAACCGCCCGTGATGAATGTAGATACTAATCCTATGGAGAACAACATCGCAGGGTTCAATTGTAAGTTCCCTTTCCAAATGGTTGTGATGTAGTTGAACGCTTTCACTGCAGAAGGGATTGCAATCAATAAGGTGGTAAAGGTAAATACCGACCCTAGGAAGGGATTCATTCCAGAGATGAACATGTGGTGACCCCAAACGATAGTGGACAAGAATGCTATCGCTAAAATGGACATGATCATTGCACGGTATCCGAAGATAGGTTTACGTGAGTTGGTTGCAATTACTTCTGAAGTAATCCCCAAAGCGGGTAATAAAATGATATATACTTCAGGGTGACCCAAGAACCAGAATAAGTGTTCGAATAATACGGGTGAACCCCCTTGGTAATCTAAAACTTCACCTGCAAGATAGATATCGGACAAGAAGAAGGAAGTCCCGAAACTACGGTCCATGATCAACAATAAAGCAGCCGACAAAAGTACAGGGAAAGAAATAACCCCGATTACAGCAGTTATGAAGAAAGCCCATATGGTTAAAGGCATACGCGTCATGCTCATCCCTTTGGTACGTAGGTTTAACACCGTCACAATATAGTTAAGTGAACCTAACAAAGAGGATGCGATGAAGATTGCCATGGATACTAACCAAAGTGTCATACCTAATCCTGAACCAGGAATCGCTTGTGGTAAGGCACTCAATGGAGGATAGATTGTCCAACCCGCAGATGCAGGTCCTGATTCAACGAACAAAGAAACAACCATGATGACGCTGGAAAGGAAGAACAACCAATAGGAGACCATATTAAGGAAACCTGAGGCCATGTCACGCGCACCCAACTGTAATGGAATTAATAAGTTACTAAACGTACCACTCAAAGCGGCCGTTAACACGAAGAATACCATAATCGTACCGTGAATGGTAATTAATGCTAGGTAAGCTTCGTTGGTCATTACTCCATCGGGAGCCATACGCTCACCAAGGAAAAACTTGAATACTTTGAAGGACTCTTCCGGCCATGCCAATTGCATACGGAACAAAAGAGACATACCCACCCCGATGATCCCCATGATGATACCTGTAAGTAGGTATTGCTTGGAAATCATTTTATGGTCAATACTGAAGATATACTTTGTAATGAAAGTATCCTTGTGGTGGTGATCATGTGCATGATCATCAATGTGAAGGTCGTGTGCGTGACTCATATCCTAGTAATATAAATTATCTTTCTAATTATTTTGCTTGCGCTACTACCGTTGTATCAGGTTTGGTAGCGGTTGTGTCTGATGGTGTTGTACCAGCAGCAGCGGCGGCATCTGCTTTAGCGGCATTTTTAACGGCTTGAACCAAAGTGGTTTTTTCTTTCAACCACTTTTGGTAGTCTTGAGGTTCGTCCACCACCACTTTCATTTGCATGTTGTAATGTGAAGAACCACAAATTTTGTTACACAGAAGTAAATAGTCAAAAGTATAAGGATCTAAACCTGTTTTCCCTTGTGCTTCTAATTCTTTGCTCTTTTTCGTACGGATTGCATTAATGTTGTCCACTTTGGCAATCATTTCAGGCGTATCACGCATCTCTTGCGTGGTCATGATTGGTGTAAAAGCAAATTGCGTAACCATACCGGGTACACAGTTCATCTGTGCACGGAAGTGAGGCATGTACATGGAATGCAATACATCTTGAGAACGAATCTTGAAGATTACTTTTTTACCTTTAGGGATGTGCAATTCTTCCGCAACGATATCGTCTTGTGCATTGGGATCGGCTAAATCTACTCCTAGCGTATTTACCCCTTCAATTAAACGAACGTTAGCTTTTCCTAATACATTATCTTCCCCAGCATAACGAACAGTCCATTTGAATTGTTGAGCGTAAACTTCAATCACTATTGGCTTTTCTTCTTTTTCATTGATAAACATGATGTCTGTCCATGCATATAAACCAAAGAAAATCAATACAGCCAATACGATGGCTGGAATAGCACTCCAAATAAATTCCAACTTATTATTGTCAGAGATATAAGCTGCTATCTGACCTTTTTTACCTGAATATTTGTAGGCATAATAATGAAGTAACGCTTGCGTCACTGTTTGTACGAAGAAAATCAAAATCATGGAAATCCACATCAATTGATCAACCTCTACACCATGTTCAGATGCAGAATTACTCATTAATGGATAGGAACCATATTTTACGATACAGATAATGGTAATCAAATAAATGAAGGCCAAAAATCCGAACATTAAGTAACCATTGACTCTATTGTCGTTATCACCCGCAACTTGAGAGGATTCATCAGTGGATTTTTTACCAATTTGCGTTAATGCAAAAATCTTGCTTAACTGCCACAAGGCTACAGATAATAAAACTAAAACAAGAACTACTAATAAAGCTGTCATTTGTTCTTTTCTTTAAATATTAATAATGAAAATGTTTACTTTCTTCCATGAATGGATTACGTTTTGGCGTAAGTGGTGCCTTGGTTAAAGCATTAAATACAACCAAAATAAATAAGCCTAAGAAGAACAATACAGAACTGATTTCGGATACACCGATAAACCATTGATCACCTACTGTAGCAGGCATAATCATATTGAAGAAATCAATATAATGACCGAATAAAATTACAACACCGGCTGTAACTACTATTGGTGCTACACGTTTGAAATCAGTATTGATTAAGGTTAAGAACGGGAATACGAAATTTAATCCGACAGCGCCCCAGAAAGGTAACGTGTAATCGTTGATACGTGTTATGAAATAAGTAACCTCTTCAGGAATATTGGCATACCAAATTAACATGAATTGAGAGAACCATAAGTACGTCCAAAACACGCTAATCCCAAACATAAACTTGGATAAGTCGTGAATATGACTAGAATTTACATATTCTAAATATCCTTTTGATTTTAAATACAAAGTAACCATTGAAATGGTTGTAATTCCACTTACAAAGAAACTCGCAAATACATACCAACCAAACAAAGTACTAAACCAGTGAGGATCTAAGGACATAATCCAGTCCCAAGCCATAATGGATTCAGACACAATAAAGAATACTAAGAAAGTAGCAGAAAGCTTAAAATTTTTCTTGTAGTAAGCGTCATCGGAAGCTTCATCTTGAGCCAAACAGTTTTTTCGTGAGAAGTAACGATATAAGTTCCAACCCAACAAGAAAACAGCGGCACGGATAATCCAAAAACCAAAATTCAAATACCCCGATTTTCCTGCAATTAAAGCATCATAGTTTGGTGAACCGGGTTTGGTTACGCCATCCTCCATCCAAGTAAACAAGTGGTTCATGTGTAAACCAGACGCTAGCAATAATCCGAAGAAAATAATAGATCCTACGGGTAAATAAGCGGTAATTCCTTGCATGACGCGGAACAATACCGGAGACCAACCGGCTTGTGCTACTTGTTGAATGGCATAGAAAGCTAACGCTCCCATGGTTACCAATAAGAAAAAGATACAAGCTACATACAAAGCCGCCCATGGCTTATTTTGTAGTTGATGCATCACATGCTCAATATGTTCTTTATGGGCTACCGCAGTATCGATATGTTTCTCTTTCTTGGGAACAATAGATAGCGTTTTTTTCGCAGTTGTAGGAGCTACAGGCTGTGCGATTGAATCGGTTGTCGCTACATGCGTTGTATCTTTTGAAACTGTATGCGCTTCCTCCGTTTTGTGAGTAGCTTCATGGTGCGCTTCTGTTTTTGCAGCGTGAGCCTCATGGTTAGGAGTTACATGGGTATCGTGAGAAGCAGCAGTGGCATGACCACCGTGTCCGCCATGACCCTCATGATGAGCCGCAGCAACAATTTTCTCAACATCTTCTATAGTTTTCGGAGTAGATAAAAACCCATATACGATACCTACCAATCCTAATGCAATTAGAATGAAGGCCGAGGTTTTTAATCTTTGTGAAAATGTGTACATATCTATATTAATCTGATAATTCTACAATTATAATTTGCTTTTCAATTGCATCACATAATGCGATACCATCCAACGTTCTTCACGGTTTAACTGATTGGCGTAGGAACCCATGGAGTTCAAACCGTACATCAAAACGTGATTCACACTTCCTTCAGTGATTTGACGGTCCTTGTAATTAGGTACCCCTAAGTATTTTCCTTGCGTAACCAATTTCCCTTTTCCATCTCCAGCAGTTCCATGACAAATGGCACAGTAAATTACATACAATTCTTCCGCTTTTTTCATGTCAATTTTATCGGCTGGAAAGGGATTTACAACGGCTTTGGAAGCTTCGTATCCTTCAGTAGAATTGGGTAATTCATACGGAACATGACCTCTTTTGATGGTTCCAACCGGCGGAATCTGTCCTTCTTTTCCGTTTTCACTTTTCGCATTGACTGAATTGAAAGCATTCGACTCAGCATAGGTTTCATAAGCCACCGATTCATACATGTTGGGCATGTATTGGTAATTCGGTGATTTATCGTCTTTACAAGCTGTGAATAAAGCTACAGCTCCAAACATCATGGCTATTTTTAAACTATTCTTCATGGTCTTAATGCTTTTCAATAACTTTAACTTCTACAGCACCTGTATTTTTGAAGAAAGCTACCATTGCTTCCTCATCGCCAGAAACCGACACTTCCATTAAAAAGTGATCGTCTGTAGTGCGTACATCTGGATTTTCAGCTTTTTTGAAAGGCCATAAACGACTTCTCATATAAAAAGTAATTACCATCAAGTGAGCGGCAAAAAATACCGTCATTTCAAACATTACTGGAACAAAAGCCGGCATGTTTTGAAGGTAACTGAAACTTGGTTTTCCACCGATATCTTGGGGCCAATCATTAATCATGATATTCCACATCATCCAAGTGGCTACTGAAATACCAATACATCCATAAATGAAAGCGCAAATCGCTAAACGTGTGGGCGCTAATCCCATCGCTTTATCCAGACCGTGCACCGGAAATGGAGTAAATACTTCTTCAATATGATGATGTGCTTTACGGGTTTGCTTTACAGCATCCATCAATACATCGTCATCGTTATATAGTGCGTGAATAACTTTTGTACTGCTCATGACGTTTATTAATGATTATCTGAATGATGATTATGTCCTTCTTTTTCACGGGCTCTTTTGTAGTTATCTCCAGAGGATTTCAAGATTGTTTTCACCTCCGCTTGAGCAATCACTGGGAATGAACGAGCATACAATAAAAACAATACAAAGAAGAATCCGATAGTTCCGATATAGATACCGATATCAACAAAAGTCGGTGAAAATTTCGTCCATGAAGAAGGTAGGTAGTCGCGGTGTAATGAAGTTACAATAATTACGAAACGCTCAAACCACATCCCAATATTTACGACAATCGAAATGATGAAGGAGAACATGATACTTGTACGTAATTTTTTAAACCACATAAACTGAGGTGAAAATACGTTACACGTCATCATTAACCAATACGACCAAGCATAAGGTCCAGTAGCACGGTTCAAGAAAGCATATTGCTCATACTCTACACCCGAATACCAAGCCACAAACAACTCTGTAATATAGGCCACCCCTACAATTGAACCTGTGATCATGATAATAATGTTCATCAATTCAATGTGTTGTAATGTAATATAAGCCTCCAAATTAGATACCTTACGCATTACAATCAACAGCGTGTTTACCATCGCAAATCCAGAGAATACTGCACCTGCAACGAAGTAAGGTGGGAAAATCGTAGTATGCCATCCTGGAACTACAGAAGTAGCAAAGTCAAAGGATACGATGGTGTGTACAGAAAGTACCAAAGGAGTTGCTAAACCGGCTAATACTAAAGAAACTTCTTCAAAACGTTGCCAATCTTTGGCGCGACCGCTCCAACCGAAACTTAATATAGAATATACACGTTTTGAAAAAGGCGTTAC
Source organism: Flavobacterium sp. (assembly GCF_027482425.1). Taxonomy (GTDB): domain Bacteria; phylum Bacteroidota; class Bacteroidia; order Flavobacteriales; family Flavobacteriaceae; genus Flavobacterium. Next base: position 171,328 of record NZ_JAIXWA010000054.1, on the reverse strand, counting down.
GGCACGGTCACGAAGCATCGCAAAGTCGGGCAATAACCCTGTCCACCAAAATACCAAAGAAACGGAAAGATAGGTTGAAATAGCAAATACGTCCCATAAAAGTGGTGAGTTAAAATTCACCCACAAAGAACCAAATTGGTTAGGAATAGGCAATACCCAATAAGCGAGCCAAGGTCTACCCATGTGAATAATCGGGAACAAACCTGCTTGTACTACCGAGAAAATGGTCATGGCTTCTGCTGAACGGTTAATCGCCATTCTCCATCGTTGACGGAAAAGTAAAAGTACAGCGGAAATTAAGGTTCCAGCGTGACCAATACCTACCCACCAAACGAAGTTGGTAATATCCCAAGCCCAACCCACTGTTTTGTTGAGACCCCAGGTTCCGATACCGGTTGAAATGGTATAGATGATACAGCCTATTCCCCAAAGGAAGGCGGCCAAAGCGATTGAAAAAACGGTCCACCATTGTTTGTTGGCTCTTCCTTCTACAGGAGCAGCAACATCAACAGTTACATCGTGATAAGTTTTATCACCTATAACTAATGGCTTTCTAATGGGTGCTTCGTAATGAGACGACATAATCCTATATAGTGTTTCTTATTAATTTATTGATTAGGTATTTCTAACTTTTACGTGGTAGAATACATTAGGTTTCGTACCCACATGCTCCAATAAATGGTACATACGGTTGCTTTCAGCCAATTGAGCCACTTCACTTTCCTTATTGTTTACATCGCCAAACACCATAGCACCCGTGCTACAGGCCGCCGAACAAGCAGTTTCAAATTCGTTAGCTTCAACAGGTCTTCCTTCACGTTTTGCCGTTAAAATAGTCAACTGTGTTTTCTGAATACACATTGAACATTTTTCCATAACCCCACGCGAACGAACGTTCACATCCGGATTCACTACCATACGACCTAAATCATCATTCATGTGGAAATTAAATTCATCGTTGTGGTTGTATAAGAACCAGTTGAAACGACGCACTTTATACGGACAGTTGTTGGCACAATAACGTGTTCCTACACAACGGTTGTATGCCATTTGGTTTTGACCTTGACGACCGTGTGAAGTAGCCGCTACTGGACAAACCGTTTCGCAAGGCGCATGGTTGCAGTGCTGACACATGATGGGTTGGAAAACTACTTGAGGATTCTCAGCTGGGTTTTCCATTTGACCGAATCCACCTAACGAACCTTTGTCTCCGAATAATCCATCAAAATCTTTTTTCTTCGCCACATCATCAGCAAAAGTTTCTTCTGATGAATAGTAACGGTCAATACGCAACCAATGCATGTCACGGCTTCTTCTGACCTCAGATTTACCCACTACAGGTACGTTATTTTCAGCATGACATGCAATCACACAGGCTCCACAACCTGTACAACTGTTTAAGTCAATCGATAAATTGAAGTGGTGACCTATAGAGCGGTCGAAAGATTCCCATAAGTCTACTTTCGTAGCTTCGATTTCTTTATGATCCAAAGAAACCACTGGAACAGGATTCCAAATCTCTGCATCCTTCGTATTGAAGATCTCTAAGGTTGTTTCTTTAACGATGTCGCCGCGACCCATTAAAGTTTTGTGCGATTGAACACAAGCAAACTCGTGGTCTCTAGATTCAGCAGTAATCTCTACCGACTGAACATCATTAAAGTTTTTGTATAAGGTGTATGCACTAACCCCTACTTGCATTTCTTCTTTTAAAGCAGCTTTACGTCCGTAACCAAATGCTAAACCAAAAGTACCTTTAGCTTGGCCAGGTTGAACAATAACTGGAACATTTTTAAGTGTAGTTCCATTAACGGTTAACGTAACGTAACTTCCATTTAAACCACCGTTGGCAACAATAGTATTACCTACTTTCAATGCATCAGCATCAGCTTGTGAAAGGGTTAAATAGTTGTCCCAAGAAACACGTGTAATTGGATCGGGGAATTCTTGCAACCATGGGTTATTGGCTTGTTGACCGTCACCCATACCTGTTTTTGAATACAACACCAACTCAAATCCGGCTCCTTTTGAAGCGGCTAAAGCTGAGGCCGCAGCAGCATAATCAGCTGTTCCACCTGCCAAATTACCACCCCCATAAACCGTAAAACCATCATGTAGGGCTTGATTCCAAGTTGAACTTCCTAAAAATCCAGTTGCACCTGCTTTGATATAATCGTAATAGGTGCCAGCTACACCATTCCAAGTCATTAAAGCTTCTTGGAATTGTTTGGTATTGAATAAGGGACGAATCGTAGGCTGGGTTAAAGAATAAGAACCTTTAGTCAACACGTGATCATTCCATGATTCTAAATAATGAGGTGCTGCAGCCGCAATGGTTGTTTTTAAAGCCGTTTCATCCTCACGTTGTGTGAAACTTACAGAAAGCTTTACTTTACCTAAAGCATTGGCAAAAGCTTCTCCGTCAGCAAGGGTATAGACAGGATTCACACCGCTCATAATTAATGAGTGTACAGCACCAGCAGCCATATCTTTTAGCAATTGAGCCACTTGAACATTATTCCCTTTGCGAACGTAACGAACACCTGCCTGTACTAACGCTTCACTTTGTAATACTTGGTTAATGGCAAATACTAAAAGTTGCGCATTTTTATCTTGAATTCCAGAAACTAAAAGTCCTTTAGAACCCGCTTGTTTTAACTGTTCAGCGGCTTTAGCAATAACAGCATCATGCGCTGTTTTTGCAGTTCCAATGGAAGAACCTGTAAGTGCATTATATATTTTTACTAAAGCTTGTTTTTGATCAGCGACAGTCATCGGAACACGTTTGTCAGCAGCAGCTCCAGACAAAGTCATGTTGGCTTCAAATTGGAAATGTTTTGACATTTTACCGTTCTGAGGCACACGCCCTTGAGCGTAGCTACTTTCATATCCACCTCCTTGCCAATCGCCAAGGAAGTCAGCCCCAATAGAGACAATCATTGCCGCTTTTGAAAAATCATAATCCGCAAGTGCACGTTCGCCGTATACGGTTTCGAATGCATCCAAAGCCGAAGACTCAGAAATAGCATCATATACTACGTGCTTAGCCGTTGGATTTTTTGCAATAAAATCGGCAATCAATCGTTCTGTAGATGGGCTCGCTAGAGTAGATGTCAACAATACAACTTGTTTCCCAGAGGCTTTTGCTTCAGCCAAAGAGGCTTTTATGCGCGCATTCACATCCGACCAAGAAGCATTCTTTCCTTCAATTTTCGGATTTTGTAAACGCAAACTGTCGTACAAGGACAATACAGAGGCGTGCGCACGAGCGTTAGCCGCAAATTTTGCTCCTGTCAAACGGTTGTTTTCAACTTTAATGGGTCGACCCTCACGTGTTTTGATCAATAAGTTAGCAAAATCAAAACCATCAAACATCGTAGTAGCATAATAATCAGCGACACCAGGAATGATCGTTTCTGGCTGCACTACATAAGGAATTGATTTATGCACAGGTCCTTCACAAGCCGCTAAAGTTGCAGCAGCAGTGGAAAAACCAACATATTTTAAGAAATCACGACGGGAAGTTGATGAAGAAGATAAAGATTCGTCGGATAAAAACGCATCGGTTGGAATTTCTTCCACGAATTCATTATTTCTAAGCGTCTCAACAATAGAACTATTTTCGTTTAGTTCTTCAACACTTTTCCAGTATTTTTTGTTAGATGACATCGTATATAAATATTAGCTTCTTAATAATTGATTAATAGTGACACTTACCACATTCCAAACCACCCATGTCGGCGATGGTTAGCTTTTCTTTGCCATATTTTTTGGAAAGTTCAGCATGGATTTTTTCATAGTAAGCGTTGCCTTCCATTTTCACCTCAGTCTCGCGGTGACAGTTAATACACCAACCCATGGTTAAAGGGGCAAATTGCTTTTGAATCTCGTAAGTTTCTACAGGGCCATGACATTTTTGACACTCTATACCCGCTACGGTTACGTGCTGAGAGTGGTTGAAGTAAGCAAAGTCAGGTAAATTGTGGATACGCACCCATTTTACAGGTTTTGTTTTTCCCGTGTACGATTGCGTAGATTTATCCCAACCTACTGCATCATACAATTTTTGAATTTGGGCATCGTAGAATGCTTTCGAGTATTCTGCAGTAGCAGTGGTATCTGAAACTTCAGAAATATTTTTGTGGCAATTCATACAGATATTTAAAGAAGGAATACCTCCATTTTTACTAACACGCGCTGCCGAGTGACAATATTTACAATCAATTCCATTGCTTCCAGCATGAATACGATGCGAATAATGAATCGGCTGAATTGGCGCATAATCTTGATCTACCCCGATTTGCATCAAATACCCATAGGCAAAATATCCACTTGCTAAAAGTAAAAATATAGAAGTAACTAACACTAAGAACTGGTTTTGAGCAAAAGATTTCCAAACAGAAACAGTATTACGCTTTGTAGTCGGAATTTCAACACCATTGGACTTCGCAATCTTGGTTAGAACATTGTTGACCAACAACAACATTACCACCAACATGAGCATTACCATGGCCAAAGCACCTAAAATGATTTCATTTGAAATGCCTCCTTCAGCACTAGCCCCTTGTCCTGCAGGACCTACAGCACCCGCGGCAGGAGCAGGAGCTTCTGGCTTCGGCTCAGAAGTGTAAGCTATGATGTTATCAATATCAGCATCTGTTAACTGCGGGAAAGCCGTCATTACTTTCTTCCCATTTTCCTCAAAAACTTTCACTGCTTGAGCATCGCCTGAAGCAATCAAGGCCGAACTGTTTTTAACCCACTTATACAACCATGCCTTATCGTACTTATTGGCTACCCCACGAAGTGCAGGGCCTGTCATTGGCTTATCTAAATTGTGACAAGCCGCACAGTTGGTGTTGAACAATTCCTTCCCTTTAGCCGCATCACCGCCTGCTGGAGCTGCTGGTGCTGCTGCTGCCGCATCTGCGGGGGCTGCTGCCGGAGCTGCTGGAGCTGGATCTTGAGCAAAAGTAGAGAGTGAAAACGTTAGCATTAATGCTAACCCGAAGGAATACATTTTTGAAATCGAATTATGGTTACCCACTTTTTTCATATTATTAATGATTATCGACGTTTTGGCATAGTTTTTTGAAGGTATTTCAAGAGGAAACTATACACTTTTTTAAAAACTTGAGCAAAAATACGATTTATGGACTATTATCAAAACCTAAAAAGAATGTAAAATAACAATTTATAACAATTCTAAATAGTAAAATTTTAGCATAAATAAAAGGATACTCTTACATTTGCATCTAAATCAAAAGATTATGAAAATAAGGCTTTCAAAACCTTTGAAAAAGTGGCTTTTTTTGGGATTGTTTTTTTTAAATTTTAACACCCTTTTTAGCCAACAAGTTACCGTTGAACAAGACCCTAAATTTGAACAGTTATTAGCTGAAAAAAGAAAAATTAATGCAGCGATTACCGTTAACAATCGCTATAAAATTCAACTATTTAGTGGGGCCAGTGAAGATGCTAAAAAAATGTTGGCTCTGTTTCGCAAAGACAACAAACAATACGATGCTACAATAGTTTTTAGCACTCCAATGTATAAGGTTTGGGTCGGTAATTTCAAAAGTAGAATTGAAGCCGAAAGAAACCTTATCCTGCTCAAAAAAAAATATCCCAACGCTTTGGTTGTTAAACCCAATAGAGCATAAAAAAAGCGGTTCACTTGAACCGCTTTTTTTATATCAAATTGCTAATTATTTCAATTTTTTACGGACCTCAACTTCGTGGTAAGCTTCGATGATATCGTTGATTTGAATATCGTTGTAATTTTTGATTTGAATACCACAATCGTACCCTTTGGAAACTTCTTTTACGTCATCTTTAAAACGTTTTAATGCGGTAAGTTCGCCTGTAAATATTACCACCCCCTCGCGAATCAAACGAATGCGTGAGTTACGGAATATTTTACCATCGGTGACCATACATCCTGCAATGGTTCCCACTTTGGATATTTTAAAGGTTTCGCGAATCTCTGCATTCCCGGTGATTTCTTCCTTCATCTCCGGTGATAACATCCCTTCCATAGCGTCTTTCAAATCATCGATAGCATCGTAAATAATCGAATAATTACGAATATCAATCTCTTCTTTTTCTGCCAATTGTTTGGCAGCCCCTGCCGGACGAACGTTAAATCCGATGATGATCGCGTCAGAAGCTGAAGCTAACATAACATCAGACTCCGTAATCGCACCTACACCTTTGTGAATGATATTGATTTGAATTTCCTCGGTAGATAATTTAGAGAACGAATCGGATAGTGCTTCTACTGAACCATCCACGTCTCCTTTCAAAATCACGTTTAATTCTTTAAACTGACCTAATGCAATACGTCGTCCGATTTCGGCTAACGTTATATGTTTTTGCGTACGAACCGATTGTTCTCGTAAAAGTTGGGTTCGCTTGGCTGCAATTTGTTTCGCTTCGCGTTCGTCTTCAAATACATTGAATTTATCTCCCGCGGTAGGAGCACCATCCAAGCCTAAAATAGAAACGGGTGTTGAAGGACCTGCCACTTTAATACTGTGACCGCGTTCATCATACATCGCTTTTACTTTTCCATGATTTTTACCGGCCAATACATAATCGCCTACCTGCAAAGTACCCGCTTGCACCAATATTGTGGTTACGTATCCTCGGCCTTTATCCAATTGTGCTTCCACAACGGTACCAATGGCTGGTTTATTAGGATTGGCTTTCAAGTCTAAAATTTCAGCTTCCAATAACACTTTTTCCAACAATTCATTGACCCCTTGACCAAACTTTGCTGAAATTTCATGGGATTGGTATTTTCCACCCCAATCTTCAACCAATAAGTTCATTTGAGCCAATTGCTCTTTAATACGTTCGGGATTGGCCGCTGGCTTGTCCACTTTATTAATGGCAAAAATCATCGGAACACCAGCCGCTTGCGCGTGACTGATGGCTTCTTTGGTTTGCGGCATGATATCGTCATCGGCAGCACATACAATTATGGCGACGTCAGTAACTTGAGCTCCACGTGCACGCATCGCCGTAAAGGCCTCGTGACCAGGCGTATCTAGAAATGTGATTCGCTTCCCGTTTTCTAAAGTTACCGCATAAGCCCCGATATGCTGTGTAATTCCACCAGATTCTCCAGCAATTACATTTGTTTTACGAATGTTATCCAACAACGAAGTCTTTCCGTGGTCAACGTGACCCATCACCGTAACAATAGGGGCACGGGATTTCAAATCTTCTTCGCGGTCTTCAACCACTTTGATCGTTTCTTCAATTTCGGTGGAGATAAATTCCACTTCAAATCCGAATTCATCGGCCACAATAGTCAAGGTTTCTGCATCAAGACGTTGGTTCATGGTCACCATAATTCCCAAAGACATACAGGTTCCAATCACTTTTGTAATTGGCACATCCATCATACTGGCAATCTCCCCTACCGTTACAAACTCGGTTACTTTAAGGATTTTACTTCCTTCTTCCAAAGCTTGTAATTCGTCTTCATTTCGTTGACGGTGGGTATCCCGTTTTTCACGACGGTATTTCGCCGCTTTCGATTTATTTCCTTTTCCTTGAAGACGCTCCAAGGTTTCTTTAATTTGATTTTTAACTTCTTCCTCCGTAGGTTCTACTTTTTGAACAATAGCCGGACGATTGCCTCCTTTTTGGAAACCAGGTTTATTCCCAAACTTAGAATTACCCCCTTTATTAGCGTTACCTCCCGCATTGGGATTTCCTCCACCAGGACGGGCATCGGGTTTGGCTTGAATGCGTTTACGTTTATTTTTACCTTCCCCTTCTTTGGCACCCTCTTCTTTCTTCTTTTTGGGCTTTTCAAACTTGGTCAAGTCTATTTTTTCACCAGCTACAACAGGCCCTGTCAACTTCGTATAAATCGTTCTGTACGTATCGTCTTGACCTTCAACGGGTGTTGGCACTGGCGCTGCTTCTTTTGGTTTACCCGACTTAGGTTGTTCCTTTACTTCGAGGGTAACTTCATTCGTATTTTCAAGCTCTTTAGAAACTGATACGGGCGCCGGTGGTGGAGTTGGTGCGGGTTCAGAATCTGGAGCCGTTTTTTGATCTAAATCAATTTTTCCTACAGGTTTTGGTACTGTGACTACAGCTTTAGCCTTAATTACTTCTTGACGTTGACGTTCTTCTTCTTGGCGTTTTTTTTCTTCCAGTTCGCGCTCACGTTCTAAACGCAACGCTTCTTTTTCTTTGCGAATTTCTTCGCTTACGCCTTTGGAAGCTTCTTTATTTCCACGATCCCCTGCAAATTGATTTTGAAGAATATCAAATTCAACCGCAGAAATTTTGGCATTCGGATTCGAATCAATGGAGATTCCTTTTTCTTTTAGGAAGTCCACGGCTCGGTCCAGAGAAATATTTAATTCCCGTAAAACTTTGTTAATTCGTATATTTCTTTCGTCAGACATATAGTGTAATTAAGTTCTGTATTCTTTTGTAAATGTAGGTATTATTTAGTCTTCAAACTCTTCTTTCAGAATACGCATCACTTCAAGAATGGTTTCTTCTTCTAAATCGGTTCTTCGGGCTAAATCGGCTACATCTTGTTTGAGGATACTTTTGGCTGTATCCAATCCGATTTTGGCAAATTCATCGATAATCCATCCATCGATTTCATCTGAGAACTCAGTTAATTCAACATCATCATCTTCTGTAGCGCTTCCTTCGCGAATGACATCCAATTCATAGCCGGTTAACAAACTAGCCAATTTGATATTCTGTCCGCCACGACCAATCGCTTTGGAAACTTCCTCTAATTTTAAGAAAACTTCTGCCGATTTACGTGCTTCATCTAACTTGATGGAAGATACTTTTGCTGGACTCAACGCTCTTGAAATCAACAAAGAAGGATTGGATGTAAAGTTAATTACGTCAATGTTTTCGTTGCCTAACTCACGAACAATGCCGTGGATACGAGAACCTTTCATTCCAACACAAGCTCCCACGGGGTCAATACGATCATCGTAGGAATCAACCGCTACTTTAGCTTTCTCTCCAGGGATACGTACCACTTTTTTAATCATAATCAAACCGTCAAATACTTCTGGGATTTCTTGTTCAAACAATTTCTCCAAGAACTTTTCTGAAGTACGCGACATTACAATTTGTGGCTTGTTGCCTTTCAGCTCCACACTTTCGATAATTCCTTTTACATTATCACCTTTACGGAAAAAGTCGGAAGGAATTTGTTTTTCTTTTGGTAATACAATTTCATTCCCATCATCATCCACCAAAATCACCACTTTAGGACGCACATGGTGCACCTCAGCCGTGTAAATTTCACCTATAATATCTTTAAATTGCTTGTACAAGTTGGTGTTGTCGTGTTCGTGAATTTTTGAAATCAAGTTTTGACGTAACGCCAAAATAGCACGACGGCCCAAGTCAATCAACTTCACTTCTTCCGAAACGTCTTCACCCACCTCAAAATCGGGCTCAATCTTACGGGCTTCCGAAAGGGAAATTTGAGAATTTGAATCTTCAACTTCACCATCGGCAACGACTACACGATTTCTCCAGATTTCCATATCTCCTTTGTCAGGGTTGATAATGATGTCAAAATTGTCATCAGAACCATATTTCTTCTTCAAGGCGTTACGAAAAACATCCTCAAGGATAGCCATTAGCGTAACACGATCGATTAATTTGTCATCTTTAAACTCAGAAAATGATTCTATTAATGCAAGATTTTCCATTATATAATGATTTATTAGAATTTTATTGTAACCACTGCTTCTTTGATTTGGGCATAGGGAATTTCCATCACTTTTTGAACGGTTTCCTTACCCTTTCCTATTTTTTTCGGTTCACGTGCTTCCCAAATGAGCGTAATTTTCTGTTCATCCGCCGCCTCTAAAACCGCTTCAATCAGAGTGCCCTCAGTTGTCTTTACAATCAACCAACGTCCTACGTTGTTTTGGTATTGACGCACTAATTTTAAGGGCGATCCAACACCTGCCGACGCTACATCCAATGAAAAATCAATTTCTTCTCGATCCAAATGATGTTCAATGGCGCGACTGATATCCATACAGTCCTGTAAAGTTACTCCATTATCCCCGTCCAAAGTTACACTAATTTTGTAACTATCTGAAATCGAAACATCTATTAAAAACAAGTGTGGCTTCTCAACCAAACCTTGTTCCAACAACTGCGCTACTTTTTCTTTGAAGGTCATCTTTTGTTATAAAAAGAGGGAAGCCCTGCTTCCCTCATTATGCATCATTCGTTAAACAACGGTGCAAATATAGGTTTTTTTTATTTTAGAAAAACAGCAAGGGTTGATATTTTTTTTGTACTTTTATACAACCTAATAAATAAACAAAAACCATAATATTTCGTTACAATGAAAAAAATTCTTATCCCAACGGATTTTTCTGAACACGCCGAATACGCCTTAAAAGTTGCTGCTCAAATCGCACGCAAAAACAACGGCGAGATCATTTTATTACACATGTTGGAATTACCACACGAAGGAAGCGATGCTATCAGTACAGGTCACGATATTCCCGAATTAATGTTTTTCAAAAACGCGGCCATTAACAAGCTTGAAGAAATCATGGATTCACCCTATTTGGATGGAATCAATGTTTCTGAAGTAATCCAATTTGAAATGGCTTTCGAAGGCATTTTAAATATTAGCCGTTTAAACAATGTAGACTTGATTATCATGGGGTCTCACGGCGCAAGCGGCTACAAAGAAATGTTCATCGGTTCAAATGCCGAGAAAGTTGTGCGTAATGCCGAAGTTCCTGTGTTAATTATTAAAAAAGATATGGGAGAATTCAATGTAGACAAATTTGTTTTCGCTTCTGATTTCTCAGACGAAACCCGTCAACCCTTTACCAAAGCAGTAGAATTTGCCAACAAATTTGGAGCGACCCTTCACTTAGTGATGATCAATACGCCCAACAACTTTAAATCAACTTCGACAGCGCAAGGCATCATTGATGGATTCGTCCGTAATTTCCAAATCAACAATTACGTCACACACATCTACAACGAAACCAATGTAGAAAAAGGAATTTTGAACTTTGCCAACAGTATTGATGCCGATCTCATCGGAATGAGCACACACGGCCGTAAAGGATTGGCACACTTCTTTAATGGAAGTATCAGTGAGGATTTAGTAAACCACGCGCAACGCCCTGTAGTAACCTTTAAAATCTAAGTACACAAAGCCTGGTTCTCCTTGGCTTTTTGGTATAAAAAAAAACCGACAGTACGTCGGGTTTTTTTTGTTGGTCTACAAGGATTCGAACCTTGAATGACTGAACCAAAATCAGTAGTGTTACCGTTACACCATAGACCAATATTGCGGGTGCAAATTTATGGCTTTTTTTTATTTAAGCAAACGTTTTGCATTTTTTTAAGTTCTTTTTTTTGGCATCATACGAAAACCCATCCCTTTGCGTTTGGGGAATGCATGTAAATCAGTTTTTTAGAATTTTTTGTTAACCCATGGAGCAATACACAAAAAAATAGTTTCTTTGCACCATAATACATAAACCATACTATGACGCCTTTTGACTTTAAAAAGTGGAACAACATTCTGGGTTGGACAGCTTTTGCTATCGCTTTACTTTGCTACAGCCTTACCGTAGAACCAACCATGAGTTTTTGGGATTGCGGGGAATACATTGCTACTGCTGCCAACTTAGAAGTCGGTCACCCTCCGGGAGCACCGCTTTTTCAAATGTTGGGCGCCTTTTTTGCCCTTTTTGCAGTGAATCCCGACAAAGTAGCGCTCATGGTTAATATGCTCTCGGTATTTTCGAGTGCCTTTACCATTTTATTTCTTTTCTGGTCTTCCACCTTGCTCTTGCAAAAAATTGTAAGCCGTTATACAACACTTCACGAAACCAACCTTAAAGTAATTTTAGGAGCCTCACTCGTGGGAGCCCTAACCTTCACCTTTTCCGATAGTTTTTGGTTTAATGCTGTGGAAGCCGAGGTATATGCAATGGCGATGTTTATGATTGCCTTGTTGTTGTGGTTGGGATTACGTTGGGAAGCCGACATGGACAAACCCCATGGAAATCGTTGGTTACTATTAATTAGTTTGATGATTGGACTTTCCTTTGGCGTACACTTCATGGCTTTGTTGACTTTACCTTCCATCGGGTTTTTGTATTTCTTTAAAAAATACCCTAAGGTGACGCTCAAGAGTTTTATCCTAGCCAACGTCATTATTATTGCAATCCTCTTATTCATTTTCAAACTACTCTTACCCTACACCTTAGCTTTTTTTGCTAAAACGGAAATTTTTATGGTGAACTCTTTCGGATTGCCATTTAACTCCGGGACACTTATCGCCTTTTTAGCCATCGTTGGGTTCTTTTATTTCGCATTACAATACACTCAAAAAAAAGAATTACCTGCCGTCAATACGGCTCTGTTGTGCATCCTGTTTGTTTTAGTAGGTTTTTCGACTTGGTTAATGCTTCCTTTGCGCGCCAATGCCAATACACCCATCAACGAGAACAAACCCTCCGATGCTGCCGAAGTACTCGCCTATTACAACCGTGAACAGTACGGATACAACCCCTTGTTTTACGGGCCTCAATACACCGATATGTTTGCTGGAGCCGACGAAGAGGAACCTTATTTGGATAAAAAACCAAACTATGAGCGCGACGAAAAAACAGGCAAGTATGTCATCGTCAACAATTACGAAAAAGCAGAGCAAAACTCCAATAGCAAGCACCGCGCTATCCTCCCGCGTTTGTGGAGCAACGACAATGTAAAAGGGTACATGAACTTTGTAGGGGTGCCGAAGTTTACGATCAAACCTGAGTTTGCCGACAATCAAGAATTAGTAGAAGAAGTAGCTGCTTTTCGTCAAGCATTCAATCAAAAACGATTGGACAACGAAGACTACATCAGCTTCTTAAAATACTACAGCGAATATATTGAAGTAGAAAAACCAACGTTTTGGCAAAACATCAGCTTTATGGTTGAATACCAATTTGGCTATATGTATGGCCGCTATTTGCTGTGGAACTTTGTAGGACGTCAAAACGACAATCAAGGCCGCTATGACAACCTCGATGGCAACTGGATGTCGGGCATTAAGGCGATTGATGAAATGCATTTGGGTTCGCAAGACAATTTACCCGACGATGTTAAAAATAACAAAGGGCGTAATTTCTATTATTTCTTGCCTTTCTTTTTGGGCTTACTTGGACTGATGTACCATGCACAACGGGATCTAAAATCGTTCTATGTTTTACTTACTTTGTTTTTATTTACGGGATTAGCCTTAAAAATCTATTTGAACGAGCGTCCCTTCGAACCCCGTGAGCGCGATTACGCTTTGGTAGGCTCTTTCTTTGTGTTTGCGATTTGGGTTGGATTTGGCGTTTTTGCCCTCTACGAAATGATCGCAGAGAAAATCAATGCCAAAACGGCGGGTTGGTCGGCCATTGCCGTATCCTTGTTGGTGTCTCCCATTTTGATGGCCAAAGAAAACTGGGATGATCATGACCGTTCCAACCGGTATACGGCTATTGCGATGGCGAAAAACTACTTGGACTCGTGCGACAAAAACGCCATCTTGTTTACTATTGGTGACAACGATACTTTCCCGCTTTGGTATGCGCAAGAAATTGAAGGATACCGCACCGATGTTCGCATTGTGAATACGAGTTTGTTGATGACCGATTGGTACATTGATCAAATGAAGCAAAAAACCAATCTTTCGGAAGGGCTACCCATATCCTTCTCGCACAGTCAAATTGTAGCCGATAACCGCGATGTGATTTTATTCCATAAACAAACCGAAAACCGTTGGAACTTAAAAGACTTTATCGAGTTTGCGAAAAGTGAAGACACCCTGACCACCATCGAAATGCAAAGTGGACACCGTCTCCATTTCTTCCCTACTAATAAAGTGCGCATCCCTGTGGACAAAACTTCAATATTAAAACATAATATCGTCAACGTCAAACAAGCCGATTCCATTGTTCCCTACATCGATTTGGACATCAAAGGAGGTGCGTTATACAAAAACCGTTTGATTATGTTGGACATCCTCAACAATAACAATTGGAAACGTCCGATTTATTTCAGCCCCGGAAGTTTTGGGGATGACGATTATTTGTGGATGAAAGATTTCTTGCAATTAGACGGTATGGTGTACAAGTTAGTGCCAATCAAAACACCTGTGATTGAAGAAAATTATCCCGACATGGGGCAATTGGACACTGATAAGATGTACAAATTAATTATGAATTGGAAATGGGGCAATGGCGAAAGGACCAACATTTACCACGATCCCGAAACCCGACGCAACTGCATTTCCTACCGTGGTAACATGGCGCGAACGATGGATGCACTTATCGCCGAAGGTCGTATTCCCGAAGCGAAAAAAATTATCGAACTCGCCCTTGATAAAATGCCTTTGGACTATTACGGCTACTATTTAACGCTAGAACCTTTTGCCAATGGCTATTATAAAGTGGGTGAAAAAGAAAAAGCCCGCGCGTTGATGGCTCAACTTTTTGCAAAATACCAACAAGAATTGTTGTACTACACGACGTTCTCCCCCGCTGACAAATCGTTTATGGGTACCGACATCGTTTCGGCTATTGAACGATACCGCAGCTTGCTTCGCGTTAGTAAGAAAAATGGCGACATTGACTTCTATCAAAAAAATCGCCAAGCCTTTAATCAATATACCGCGCGATTCCCGCAATTTGGGCGCGATAAAGAATAACTGGAAATGCTCCGTAATTGGAGCATTTTTTTTTACGATATTGCAGCCATGATGCGATGGATAAAAACACCGTTTTGGGTAAAAAAATGCACCCCAAATTTGGTTTGGGACATTCCGCAAACCGAACGGGTGGTGTACCTTACGTTTGATGACGGACCAACGCCTGAAATCACGCCATGGGTACTGGAAACGTTGGCTCAATACGATTTTAAAGCCACTTTTTTTCTCATTGGAAATAATGTAGATCAGTATCCCGACATCGCGCAATCCCTTACAAAAAAAGGCCATGGCATCGGAAACCATACCTACCATCATCGCAACAGTTGGAAAACATCACGAGCAGCCTATCTCGAGGACATTAAGGCCTGTACAACGAGTATGGAGACTCATTTGGGACGCACTCCTTTGCTGTTTCGTCCGCCGTACGGCAAATTAAAATTGGGCCAACCGCAACAGTTGCGCTCCCACAATCTAATTCCTGTAATGTGGGATATTCTTACGTATGATTGGGATGTAAATACAACCCCTGAAGATTGCCTAAAAAGTATTACCAAAAATGTACAACCGGGTAGCATTATCGTTTTTCATGATAGCAAAAAAGCCTTTGGCAACCTGAAAACAGTATTACCAAAGGCTCTAGCCTATCTTACAGCGCAAGGATATCGCGGTGAAATCCTTCCTAAATCTGATCTTTAACCAATGCAATCAAGGAGTTGGCATCCAATTCTCCAGACTGCCGCCATACCATTTGACCGTTTTTGTAAATCATTAACGTGGGAACCCCTTTAATACGTAGGGCTTCTGCCAGCTCTTGATTTTTATCCACATCAATTTTAATCACTTTTGCCTTATCGCCTAAGGCCGCAGCAACATCGCGAATCACCGGATGCATTGAAACTGAAGATTCGTTCCATTCGGTGTAAAAGTCGATTAAAACAGGGACTTGTGCGTTGATAAGTTCTCCAAATTTCGACATACAATCAATCGGTATTTAGCATTCTTCACCCAAAGTAAAGAAAAATTAGGATACAAAGGTACTATTTTTAACAAATTATGCGACAGGACGACCTTTTTTTAGTGTAAGCACTGTGATTTCAGGCATAATTCCTACGCGCCCAGGGTACGCATGAAACCCGAAACCGCGATTTACATACAAATAGCGCCCCGTATGTTCATACAATCCCGCCCATTGTTTATATACATACTGTACGGGAGACCATTTGATAAAGCCCGGAATTTCAATACCAAATTGCAAGCCGTGTGTATGCCCCGACAAGGTTAAATGGTATAACTCGGGATGCGATTTAACTTCCACTTCCCAATGACTTGGATCGTGACTCATTAAAATTTTAAACGCATTGGGGTCCAATCCCGCTGCAGCCTTGGCTAAATCCCCTGCTTTTTTGAACTTCACCCCCCAATTTTCAACCCCAACCAAAGCGAGTGCCGAAGCGCCTTTTTGAATTTTTACATGCTCATTGCGGAGGAGTTTAAAATCAATTTGACGGTGCAAATCAATGATATCATTAAAATTTTGCTCCTTTTCAGCTGCGGTATTCCACTCGATATATTCACCATAGTCATGATTCCCCAATACCGAATATTTCCCGTAGGAGTGGGATTTAATCTTCGAAAACAAATCGATCCAAGGGTGCATCTCAGTGGCATGCGTATTTACAATATCACCCGTAAACAAAAGCATATCCGACTCTTGCGCATTAATCATCTCGATAGCATGGGCAATTTTCTCAGGATCGTCAAAACTTCCGCTATGGATGTCAGAAATTTGCGTAAAGGTAAATCCGTCGAAATCGTCGGGCAAATCGTCAAAATACAAGGTTTCTTTGCGCACTTTAAAATTGTATTTGCCTTTGGTCATGCCATACATCAAGGATAAAAAAGGGACCGCTGCCAACCCGATAGCCAATTGACTTACAAACTTGCGGCGGGCAGGAATATACGATTTTTCGGCATCGTATTGCACAAAGAAATTTTTAGCCCCCAATACAAGGCGAAACATATCTTCGGCTAAAAGCACCAAAACCATGATCAATTTGGGAACCAATACCAACAACAATAGCCCAATGGTCAACATGGTCATGGGCGTTTGTCCCACTTTTCGATCAAATTTGGTGAATTGATAAAACACAAAAAACAAGGTCCCCAACGACACCGCCAGGTAAGTCCATTGCACCCATTTGGTTTTGGTTACCGTTCGAACCGCTTGAAAGGCATACACTTCAACAAGCGTTAGCAGTACCAAAAGAATAAACAATCGAAATGTCATATACGATTTTAAAGCGCAAAGGTATTGTAGGTCAGTACAAGTCCGCGTTAAATTTAAGGAAATTTTAACCCCTGTTGCCTCCACTTTGTTGAACATTTGTATCAACAATAAGTAAATGGGAAATTTCAACCTTCCGCCTTAGATTTCAACTTGAATCCTTACATTTGGAGACCCGCTCTAATCCAACAAGAATGGGTCTAAATGTGTTATTATGGAACAAAAACGTTTATTCCTCCTCGATGCCTACGCCCTTATTTTTCGGGGCTATTATGCCTTTATTAAAAATCCACGCATCAACTCCAAAGGTATGGATACCTCAGCCATTATGGGTTTTATGAACTCCTTAATGGATGTGATCAAACGGGAAAAACCCGATCATTTGGCAGTGGCTTTCGACAAAGGGGGCAGTGATTACCGTTTGGAAATGTTTACCGAATACAAGGCCAACCGCGATGAAACGCCTGAAGCTATTAAAATTGCAGTGCCCTTCATTCAGGCTTTACTCGAGGCCATGCACATTCCGATCATCGAAAAAGCAGGTTTTGAAGCCGACGACTTAATCGGTACGTTAGCAAAAAAAGCCGAGAAGAAAGGCTACAAAGTATATATGGTAACTCCCGATAAAGACTTTGGGCAATTGGTTTCGGAAAATATATTTATGTACCGACCTGCCCGAATGGGGAACGATATTGAAATCTGGGGGGTGGAAGAAGTCAAACAAAAATTTGAAATCAACGACCCGCTGCAAGTGATTGACTTCCTCGGTATGATGGGCGATGCAGTCGACAACATTCCCGGACTTCCCGGAGTGGGTGAAAAAACAGCGAAAAAACTATTGGCTGAATTTGGTTCTATGGAAAATCTGTTGGCCAATACCGATCAATTAAAAGGCGCTTTAAAAGACAAAATCGAAGCCCACAAAGAACAAGGGCTGCTCTCCAAAAAATTGGCGACCATCTTATTGGATTGTCCTGTCGAATTTGACGAAAAAGCCTTTGAATTGAGTCGCCCCGATGTTGAAAAAACCGATGCCTTGTTTCAGGAATTGGAGTTTCGCCAAATGAAAGCGCAGTTTGATAAGCTTTTTGGACAAGGAAATGAATACGACGCTATTGACACAAGCAATGCTGCTCCGGAAACGGTTGCTGCCAAAAAACCGACGCCAAAGAGAACCCCCGAAAATCAAATGGACTTGTTTGGGTTTGCAGATAATGATGAAGAAACATCCCAAACATCCACAACGTATGCCACCTTGCAAACGACACCGCATCTGTATCAAATCGTGCAAGGCGACTTCCCAATGCAATTGTTGTTGCAGAATTTATTGAAACAAACCGCAGTCTGTTTTGATACCGAGACTACCGGAATTGATGCAAAGAATGCCGAATTGGTTGGAATTTCATTTTCCTGGGAAAAAGGAAAAGCCTACTACGTTCCCGTTCCCGAAAACCCTGAGGAAGCCCAAAAAATCGCTACCCAACTCCGTCCCTTTTTTGAAAATGAAGCCATTGAAAAAATTGGTCAAAACCTAAAATACGATTTAAAAGTATTGGCCAATTATGGAATTGCTGTACGTGGACCGCTTTTTGACACGATGATTGCGCATTACCTCATCAATCCCGACATGCGCCACAATATGGATATTTTGAGCGAAACGTATTTACAGTATGCCCCGCAGTCTATTGAAACCTTGATTGGGAAAAAAGGCAAAAACCAACAGTCCATGCGCGACGTTCCGCTTGAGGCCATCAAAGAATACGCCGGCGAGGATGCCGATGTGACTTGGCAACTCAAAACGCATTTTCAACCCATACTCGAACGTGTGGGAACCAAAAAACTCTTTGACGAAATTGAAATTCCCTTAGTGCACGTTTTAGCCGATATGGAACGGGAAGGCATTCGCTTGGATGTCCCCTACCTGCAATCGATGTCGGCCGATATGGCACTTGAAATTCAAGCCTTGGAACAAAAAATATATGCCTCCGCAGGCACTAAATTCAATTTGGCATCCCCAAAACAATTGGGCGATATTTTGTTTGATAAAATGAAAATTGGCGGACAAAAACAAAAGAAAACCAAAACCGGACAATACGCTACTGGAGAAGAAGTCTTGAGTTATCTAGCCAACGAACACCAAATTGTTCGCGATATTTTAGAATGGCGCCAATTGGTCAAATTGCAAAGTACGTATGTCGAAGCTTTGCCGCTACAAGTCGATGCCAAAACCCAACGTGTGCATACCGATTATATGCAAACGGTAGCCAGTACCGGACGATTGAGTTCAAACAATCCCAACCTGCAAAACATTCCGATACGTACCGAACGGGGCCGTCAAATTCGCAAAGCCTTTGTGGCAAAAAACGACGATTATGTTTTGCTTTCTGCCGACTATTCCCAAATCGAATTACGGATTATAGCTGCATTGAGTGGCGAAGAAAACATGATTAAAGCCTTTCAAAACAAAGAGGACATTCACCGCAGTACCGCCGCCAAAGTATTTCAAATCGCCCTTGAGGAGGTTACCAAAGAACAACGCAGCAATGCCAAAACTGTCAATTTCGGCATTATCTATGGCGTGTCTGCCTTCGGACTATCCAATCAAACGAGTCTCTCGCGGAGCGAAAGTGCTGCCTTGATTGAGGCCTATTACCAAACCTACCCAAAGTTGAAATCGTATATGCAAAACCAAGTCGATTTTGCACGGGAAAACGGCTATGTAGAGACAATTTCGGGTCGTCGACGCTATCTAAAGGACATCAATTCGGCCAATGCCGTAGTACGAGGTGCTGCTGAACGCAATGCCGTAAACGCCCCCATTCAAGGGTCGGCGGCCGATATCATTAAAATTGCGATGATCAATATTCACCGAAAACTAACCACCGAAAATTGGCAGTCCAAAATGTTGTTGCAAGTGCATGACGAATTGGTGTTTGATGTACATCGCACTGAACTAGAAGCCATTCAAAAAATGATCAAACACGAAATGGAACATGCCTTCCCTATGGCCGTTCCGCTTGATGTTGAAATGGGCTTTGGCGCAAATTGGCTGGAAGCGCATTAGTAGGGGGCATTGAACAGTATGTAGTATGCAGTGAACCGTATCAAAAAAAATGGTCATAAAATGGCTTCCAACCCCCTTACCCCTTCAACAAAGCAATAATCGCTTCATCGCCCGATTGCACGGCATATTCAAAAGGGGTCATGCCCTTGCCATCTTTGGCCTCGCGGTGCGCTCCATACGTCAAAAGTTGTTGGATAATCGCGATGTTTTTGAACTGAACGGCAAAATGTAAGGCCGTATTGCCTTGCACATCGGTCAAATTGGGATCGGCTTTATAGTCCAAAAGCCAACCGACAACCGTGGCATTACCCCGCACCACCGCCGCCATTAATGCCGTTCCCTGATCGGATGTATAATTAACAGCTACTCCCGCTTCCAACAGCACCTTTACTATAGGAGTATTGCCTTTGTAACAAGCAAGGATTAAAGGCGTGAATCCCGCGGGACTAACGCAATCAAAGGCACGCGGTTGGGTTGCTAATACAGCGCGCACTTCCGCCTCCGAACCCTTGCGGGCCAAGTCAAACACATCGGGAGTGGGTTGCGCCAACCCCAAAAGCGGTATCCACAAACCCAAAAAAAACCACCGCCACATTAGGCCAATCGTTTAACGGATTCGCGTTGCCGCAATTCGGTAGCAATAACCGTGGTTCGGGGATTGTAGGGTTCCCCTTTATGTTCTAAGCGCTCAATCAACAGGCGCGTTGCCACTTCCCCAATCTCGGGTCCGTGCTGACTCACTGTAGATAAGCTCGGCGTTAATCGACGGGACCATACGCCATCGGCAAAACCAATAACCGCCAATTCTTCGGGAATGCGGAGTCCTTTTTTTACGGCCATTTTCATGGCTGTTACCGAAGCATGTTCATCGACCGCAAAAACAGCATCTACTTGATGTTTATCAAAAAAACCTGCGGCCTTTTGATCAAAACCTTCTTCCGAATTGGATAAAATGACATACTGGGGATCGATCGTAAGCCCCGCATCCGCCATCGCTTTTCGAAACCCTTCCGCCCGCAACTTAGCTACACTCAAATTATCAATAGCCGAAAACAAAGCAATCGATTTATTCCCCGTTTTTATCAAATGATTGGTCGCATGAACCGCCGAATCAAAATCATCGACAATCACTTTATCACAATGCACTTCATCCGCAATACGATCAAACATTACGATAGGTGTCCCCTCATTGAGGATTTGCTTAAAATGATCAAACTGCTGCAATTTCTGCGCTTCTTCACAAATCGATAAAATAAATCCGTCAATGGCGCCATTACTGAGCATTTCCACCGCAGCTACCTCTTTTTCGAGCGACTCGTTCGAGATATAGGTCATCACCTTGTACCCCTTTTCATCGGCTACTTTCTCGATGCCCGTAAACACTTTGGCGAAAAAAGAATTCAAAATATTCGGAATAATCACCCCAATGGTTTTGGTCGAACGGTTTTTCAAATTCAACCCAATCGCATTCGGCTTGTAGTTTTTCAACTTGGCATATTCCTGCACCCGTTGTTTGGTGGGTTCGCTGATTTCGGGACTGTCATTCAAGGCTTTGGACACGGTAGATACCGATACGCCCAGTTCTTTGGCAATTTGTTTTAACGTAGCTTTTGATTTCATAGCAATGGACTTTGACGAGCGTAAATTTAACAAATTTAAAAAGACGAAAAATGAAATGCTGCTTTTCCCGACAAATAAATTGCCTCCCGTTTCTCGTAAACGCACATCCCACCAAGATAGCCCGCTCATCCCCAAAATTTTAGGAATCAATAAAATAAATAAAAAGGAGGTTTGGATATAAAAGAATAAATTGTACTTTTGCACTCCCTTATCCCGAAGCCTCGGGGAGGGAAAGGAATGTTTAATTTAAAATAAGTACTGTGAACACATTAAGCTACAAGACAGTTTCAGCCAACAAGGCTACTGCAGACAAGCAGTGGATTGTTGTGGACGCTGAAGGTCATAACTTAGGTCGTTTAGCTTCAAAAGTAGCGATGCTTTTGAGAGGTAAATACAAACCAAGTTATACCCCGCACGTTGATTGTGGTGATAACGTTATTGTTATCAACGCTGAAAAAATCAACCTGACTGGTAACAAGATGGAGGATAAAACCTATATCCGCCATACCGGTTATCCAGGTGGTCAAAGAAGCTTATCTGCCAAAGAAATGTATCGTAAGAATCCTGCGATCATGGTAGAGAAAGCTATCAAAGGAATGTTGCCTAAAAACAAATTAGGGGCGCAATTATTCCGCAATTTGAATGTATACGTTGGCGCTGAGCACAAACATGCGGCTCAAACACCAAAAACCGTTAACTTAAACGATTTGAAGTAATGGGAACAATTCACAAAATTGGTCGTAGAAAGACCGCTGTGGCACGTGTTTACGTTTCAGAAGGAACAGGTAAAATCACAGTAAACAAAAGAGAGTTCGAAAACTACTTCCCCACAGCTACGTTGCAATACAAAGTATTACAACCTTTAGCCATGACAGACAACGCTTCCAACTTCGACGTTAAAATTAACGTATACGGTGGCGGTTCAACGGGTCAAGCTGAAGCCGTTCGTATGGCAATTGCCCGTGCAATGTGCGAAGTGGAAGCTGAGAACAGAGCGATCCTAAAACCAGAAGGATTACTTACCCGTGATCCACGTATGGTAGAACGTAAGAAATTCGGTCAGAAAAAAGCACGTAAGAGATTCCAATTCTCGAAACGTTAATCCGTTTTTCCTACCCTTAAGTTTGAAATTAATCTGTTGCCGTTATTCCTTTTCGTCAAAGGAAGTTAGTTTAGCATCTAAATTATCCCAAAAAGCCCTCAAAAGCCCGATAATTGCTAATCAACGGAACGTAAACTAGTAAAAAGATGGCAAATAAAATAGACGTTAAAGAATTATTAGAGGCCGGTGTTCACTTCGGACACATGACCCGCAAGTGGGACCCCAACATGGCGCCATACATCTACATGGAGCGCAATGGGATCCACATTATTAACTTGTACAAAACCGCAGCCAAAATTGAAGAAGCCAACGAAGCTTTGAAAAAAATCGCTGCCTCTGGTAGAAAAATCTTATTCGTAGCTACCAAAAAACAAGCCAAAGACATCGTAGCTGAAAAAGCAGCCGCAGTCAACATGCCCTACATCACCGAAAGATGGCCTGGAGGTATGTTAACCAACTTCGTAACGATTCGTAAAGCCGTGAAAAAAATGGCCACTATCGATCGTATGAAGAAAGACGGCACCTTCAACACCTTGTCGAAAAAAGAAAAATTACAAATCGATCGTCTTCGTGCTAAATTGGAGAAGAACTTAGGTTCTATCGCCGATATGTCAAGACTGCCTGCAGCCTTGTTCGTAGTAGATATCAAAGCCGAGCACATCGCGGTGAAAGAAGCACACAAATTAAACATTCCAGTATTTGCAATGGTGGATACCAACTCTGACCCTCGTCAGGCAGATTACGTAATCCCCGCCAATGATGATGCTTCTAAATCCATCGAAAAAATTCTTTCACTCGTTACGGCTGCCGTTCAAGACGGATTGTCCAACCGTACCAACGAAAAAGAAGCCGATGATGCTCCTGAAGTAGAAGAAACAGTTGAAGCAGTAGCCGCTCCTGAGGTTGCTGACACTACTGAAGCTGCTGCTGAAGAATAAATAAAACACTAAATTCCAATGGAAGGATGCCAAATTCCTACGGTTTTTAGTAACCCGGAGTTTGGAATCCCGAAATTGGAATTTGATTTTTAACCGAATTTTTTAATCAAAAAATAAAAAAAGAAATGTCAACTATTACTGCGTCTGACGTAAACAAACTAAGAACCATGACCGGTGCCGGTATGATGGACTGTAAAAAAGCCTTGGTAGAAGCCGAAGGTGATTTTGACAAAGCAATTGAAATCCTACGTAAAAAAGGGCAAAAAGTAGCCGCTAACCGTTCGGACCGTGAATCTACCGAAGGAGCTGTTATCGCTGCCGTAAATGCAGACAGTACTTCAGGAGCAATCATCTCCTTGAACTGTGAAACCGACTTCGTAGGGAAAAATGAAGGATTTGTGAAATTGGCTCAAGAATTGGCAGCCTTAGCGTTGAACTTCGAAACGAAAGAAGACTTGCTAGCAGCCGATTTCCACGGCATCACCGTAGCCGAAAAATTAATCGAACAAACCGGAGTTATCGGCGAGAAAATCGAAATCGGTTCTTTCGAGCGTTTACACGGAGCCTTCGTAAATTCATACATCCACGCTGGAAACAAAATCGCTACCCTTGTAGCCTTGTCTGCTAACGTAGCGGGTGCTGATGAAGCCGCGCGTAACGTAGCCATGCAAGCCGCAGCAATGAATCCTATCGCGTTGAATGAAGACGGCGTTGATGCCGATACCATTGCCAAAGAAATCGAAATCGCAAAAGACCAATTGCGTGCAGAAGGAAAACCCGAAGCGATGCTTGATAACATTGCCAAAGGGAAATTAAACCGTTTCTTCAAAGACAATACCTTGGTCAACCAAGATTATATCAAAGACAGCTCCATGAGTGTCAGCGCTTACGTAAAATCAGTTGACGCTGGTCTTACCGTAACCGGATTCAAAAGAGCCGCTTTAGGTTAATTACTAATTCACCCAAAATACAAAACCCGATGCTTACCGTATCGGGTTTTTTTATTTGAGGAGCATCGCGCCCCTGCCTGGTACCACACCCCTCCCGTTTTCGCCTTTATCCCCGAAGGGTCGGGGGATACCGGGGCTACCGGGGCTAAAAAGAAACCCCGCCGTACTGCATAACTAGCCAACGGGGCACAACACCTTACTTCACCGGAAAATTCCGCGCCCGCATCAAGGCCGCTGTACTCGCTTTTTTTCCTCTAAATTTCGGATAGGCTTCCTCGGGGTCCAACGTGTTCCCCACTTTAAAGACATAGTCCAACAAACGCTGCGCCACCTCCCGATCATACAAGCCTTTGCCATCCACCGTAAACGCCTCCGTAGCATCGGCACTGATCACATCGGCCCACAAATACCCATAATACCCCGCCGCATAATCATCACCCGAGAAAATATGACCAAACTGCGGAATACGATGGCGCATCACAATCTCCTGCGGCATCCGTAACGCTTTCAACGCCTCCGCCTCAAAGGTCTTCGGATCAATCTCCGGATTCTCCAACAAATGCAACTGCATGTCCACCAACGCACTCGACAAGGTCTCTACCGTCGAAAAACCTTCGTTAAACGTCGCCGCCGCCGCCAAACGCGCTACCAACGCCATCGGCATCGGCGCCCCCGTTTGGTAATGCAACGCAAAACGATTTAACACCTCAGGCGTCGATAACCAACGCTCCAAGATCTGGGACGGGAACTCGACATAATCCCGCGGCGTATTCGTTCCCGACAACAACGGATAATTCACCTCCGAACACAACCCGTGCAACGCATGCCCAAACTCGTGAAACAAGGTATTGGCATCATCCCACGAAATCAACACAGGCTCTCCAGGCTTGCCTTTGATAAAATTACAGTTATTAGACACCAACGTCAACACCTCACCGTCAAAACGACTCTGATCGCGATAGGCCGTCATCCAAGCCCCCGAACGCTTCCCTTTGCGTGCATACGGGTCAAAATACCACAAGCCCACAACCTTACCGGTTGATTTTTTGCGCACCTCCCACACCCGCACATCGGGATGAAACACCGATACATCGGTTACCGGCGTAAACGTCAAATCAAAAATCGTTTCTGCCACCCAAAACATGCCCTCCCGCAACGGTTCCAACTGCATATAGGGTTTGATTTCATTGGCGTCAACCGCATATTTTTCCTTGCGCACTTTCTCGGCATAATAGCGGTAATCCCAGGGTTCCAACGCAAAGGTGCCGCCTTCCGCCGCAATCAACTGCTGCATCGCCTTGACATCTTCTTGCACTTTCAACAAAGCAGGCTCCCATACCGAAAGCATCAAATCCAAGGTCCGCTGGGGCTGCTTCGCCATCGTATTCGACAAACTCCAATGCGCAAACGTAGGAAACCCCAACAACTTCGCCTTCTCGGCCCGCAACTTCAAAATTTGAACTACCGTAGCATTATTATTATGAGCATTGGCATTATCGCCGCGGTTCACAAACAAATGAAAAGCTTTTTCCCGCAACGCCCGCTGCGACGAAAAGGTAAGAAACGGCTCAATCGACGACCGCGTGTTGGCAATACACCCCAACGCCTTCAACTGCCGCTCTTTGGCCTCCTGACGCGCCGCATCGGCCAATTCTTGGGGCAACCCCGCAAAGTCAGCTTCGGTTTCCAACAGCAAGTACTGGTTGTTCTCATCGGCCAACTGGTTTTGACTGAATTGCGTAAAGTATCCGGCCAAGGCTTTGTTGATTTCCGCAATACGCTGCTTACTTTGCGCATTGGCCAACGCACCTTCTTTTACAAATTGGGCATAATAGGTTTGCACCAATCGCTTTTGTTCAGCCGTTAATTTTTCCATTTCCTTCCCATTGTGAACGGCAGCAATTCGGGTAAATAACGCCGCATTTTGATAAATGGCACTGCTCATCTCCGAGAACTTAGGCGCCATTTCCAATTCGATAGCCTCAAATTCAGGCGTGTTCAAATTGGCACTGTACAATTCAAACACAGCACGCACCCGCTGATAGGTTTTCCCCGTGCGCTCCAAAGCGGCAATCGTATTGGCAAACGTCGCGGGCGCTTTTTGTTGCGCTATCGCATCGACCTCACGCAACCGTTCGGCTATCGCAGCGGTTACCGCCGGTTTAAAATCGGTCAAGGCATAGGTGCCAAACGCGGGAACCCCACCGTAGTTCCCCTTCCAAGGATGCAAAAGCATATTGGTGGTTGATTGTGCTTCACTCGTAAACATGGGCAAGGTGATCAAAAGTAATCCTACTATTTTTTTCATGAATCTCATTTTAGCCAAATATAAAAAAACCGATGCGATTCCTTTAAAGAAGCGGCACTAATTTATCAGGCAAAGCTCCCTATTGTGGCTCCGATTTTTACCTATATTTGTTCAGAACCAAAAAAATACCTCGTGAAATTACTTATTCGCCTTTTGTGGGTAATCGGCGCCATTGCTTTCGCCCAAACCCCTGAAGATAAATCACATTTATGGGGAATTTCAAGCGCCAAAAACGCTGATAGAACAATTCCCCGCGACGCTTTCTGTGGCAATAAAGATGTTTCAACCCAACTCAGCCTTTCTTTTAGTAGGTTTTGGGAAAAACCAACACAAAATTCATTCGCAAGGGCTACTCCAGCGCCAGTACGACTATACCAAATTCCGTAAAAACAAACTCTTACTCCCTGAACTTCTTAACACCATAGAATAAATGTTTCAATCCCGTAAAGACTTCGTATATATCGTCCTCGCCGGTATTTTTATCACCAATGCTTTGGTGGCCGAACTCATTGGAGGCAAACTCATTGAGGTTGGACAAGCCGTGATGAGTTTGGGCATTCTCCCGTGGCCCATTGTATTTGTGACCACCGACCTCATCAATGAGTATTTTGGGGAAAAAGGCGTACGTAAACTCTCCTTGCTCACCGCTTCCTTAATCGGGTATACGTTTGTGTTGTTGTATATCGGACTCCAGATTCCGGCCGTAAAAGGCGAAGGCCTCATCACCGACGCTCAATTTACCGCGGTCTTTGGACAAAGCATGCTGATTATTGTGGGCAGTATCACCGCCTTTTTGGTCTCACAGCTGATCGACGTAACGATTTTTCATTTTGTCAAAAACCGAACCGGCAACCGTATGATTTGGTTGCGCAGCACAGGATCAACGGTCATTTCGCAGTTGTTTGACAGCTTTATCGTATTGGGCATTGCGTTTTGGCTCCCCGGCAAAATGGACACCGACACCTTTGTGCTCTCGGCTTTGACGGGTTATTCGGTCAAATTGGGGATTGCCATTTTGCTGACACCGCTGATTTATGTAGGCCATTCGCTTATCAACGCCTATTTGAAAAAAGATGGACAGTAAACTCCGATGCGGTTGGTGCGAGAAAGACGACTTGTACCGCGCCTATCACGATAATGAATGGGGGCGCCCGGTGCGGGATGACCGAACCATGTTTGAATTCCTCCTTTTGGAAACCTTTCAATCGGGCTTGAGTTGGTACACGGTGTTGGCCAAGCGCGAGCACTTTCAGGTCGCCTTTGACCACTTTGACTATGAAAAAATTAGCCAGTACGACGAGGCCAAAATCCAAGAATTGATGCAAAATGCGGGTCTAATTCGCAACCAATTAAAAATACGCGCCGCAGTCACTAACGCCCAGGCCTACCAAAGGGTACAGAACGAATTTGGCACTTTCTGCAACTACCTTTGGGGCTTCACCAACCACCAACCCATCGATAACGCCCCTGCCACGCTACGCGACATTCCCGCCGCCACGCCCCTCGCCGACACGATCAGCAAGGACCTCAAAAAACGCGGCTTCACCTTTGTGGGCCCCACTGTAGTCTACGCCCACCTCCAAGCTACCGGCATCGTCAACGACCACCTACAGGACTGCTGGACGCGGAAGGAAGGGGGAGGAAAGCTTTGATTGGAAAATGGGAGGAAAGAAGAAAGAAGCAAGAAAAAAGACCCTCTTTGGAGTTATTTTAAATGTTGCATTATAAATTATAAATGGGGGTTTTAACTAACGACTTTCAATGTGCCAATGAGTCAATTTGATGATTTGAAAATTTGAAGATTGTTGTTCAAACACAACCCAGACTAATGTCCAACGACTAATCACTAGTCACTAGTCACTTTCCAGTTCTGACAAATCAACCTTATGTAAAATCTGCATAAACGCGTCCCGGGAGATTTCAAACGCGCCTAGTTTTTCCAAATGGTCGTTGTGCACTTGGCAATCGAGCAGCACATAGTTTTGCGCTTTCAGGTCCTCGATGAGTTGCAAAAACGCCATTTTACTCGCATTGGGTACGAGTGAAAACATACTTTCGCCACAAAATACATGGCCGAGGTCGACGCCATACAACCCGCCTACCAAACGGTCGCCTTGCCACACTTCATACGATACAACTTCCCCAAGTTCGTGCCATTGCGTATACGCACGAATAATGTCGCGGGAAATCCAGGTGCCCGTTTGTCCCCGCCGTGGCGTACGCTGACAATGGGTAATCACGGCTTTGAAGTTGGTATTACGCGTTACGGTAAACACCCCGCGGTTGCGTAAATTGCGCAAACTTTTCGACGGCTTATACGTGGCTGGATGCACGACCATCCGCTGGGGCGGCGCCCACCACAATAGGGGTTCGTCGGCATCATACCAAGGAAAAATCCCCGAACGGTACGCCAATTGCAATCGCGGCAGCGACAAATCCCCTCCCACCGCCAACAACCCCTCAACCGAAGCTTCGGTTACCGGCGGGAAATAAAGGGTTTTGGTGAGGAAATGCACGATGGATTATTTTAAATGTTGAATTAATTGTCGGAACTAATCACCCAGAAGTTTCAGGACCAATCACTATTCCCCCTTTGGGGGCTAGGGGGCTAATCACCCCCGAAGTTTCGGGGCTAGTCACTAATGACTAACGACTAATGTCTAATGTCTAACGACTAATATAACAAATTCCAAACCCTAGCGCCTACACAATAGAATTTGGAATTGGATTGATTTTAAGCCTGATAGTTACCGGTTCCAACTTTAAACCTACCTACGGCAGGCAGGCCTGAAACAACAAATTAGAACGGCAAATCGTCGTGTTCTTCTTCGTTGAAACTCGTCGCGGGTTCAAAAGCGGGTGCGGCGGGCATCGCAGGAGCGGCTTGCGCCATGGGTTGACCGCCTTGTGCAGGCGCTTCTGCGGCAACACGTTCGATACGCCATCCTTGAATCGAATTAAAATATTTGGTTTCGCCTTGGGGACTCACCCACTCGCGACCGCGTAAGTTGATGGAAACCTTGACGGGTTCTCCTACTTGATAACTGTCTAATAAATCACACTTGTCTTGCGTAAACTCCACCATAATGTGTTGAGGATACTGCTCTTCGGTCGTGACGACCAATTCTCTTTTTCGGAAAGTGGGGCTCACCTGCTGAACGGCATTAATCACTTTTACTCTTCCTGAAACTTCCATAATCGTTGTTGAATTAATAATACATAAATTTAGTGTACTCGTGGCGCCAAGAGGGTTTTCCATGCGGCGTCAACCGCTCCGGCATCGAGAAAAGCTTTGGCTTTGAGGTGCACTTGCTCCTCATCGGCGGAGCTTAATGCGGCTTTTACCGGCAAATTCTCTTTCACAAATATAGCAATTTCCGCTTCGGTAGGCAAGGCTTCGACATTTCCTAATTTGCCCAAATCATTCCCATCAAAGACGGCGCTTTCACGCACAAAGGAAGGAATGGCATCGACCCCTATCCCCAGCGTCGCCAAGGGTTTTTCAACTTCAAACAAGCCTGCATTGGCCCGCGAATACCAATTGCCTCCCAAGCGAGCCACCAAGTCAATCTTTTCGGGATCGATGGTGCCTTTGGCATCCAAGACCGCTTCGTTGATATGAATTTTGACGACTTCGCAAATGATTAAATTCCCCGCACCGCCTTCGGTACCTAGGGCAATAATTTCATTGACTTTACATTCCAATTGCACCGGACTCTCCTGCACGCGATAGGGTTTGACCACCTGCGAGGGCACAGCGGTAAAGCCGGCTTTCACAAACTCGTTGACGCCGTCGGGGTATTCGGTACTCGAAAGCGACATTTGTTGCACCATAGCGTAATTGACCACATTGATCACCACTTCGCGGGTGTCTTGGCAGTTGATCAAGGTGTGTTTAATGGTGTTATCGCGAACGCGTCGGGCGGGAGAAAATACCAGTATGGGGGGATTGGCACTGAACAAATTAAAAAAGCTAAAGGGCGACAAATTGGGATTCCCTTGGGCATCGACGGTACTGGCAAAGGCGATGGGTCGGGGACCGATAGCCCCTTGCAAATAGCCTTGAATTTGTACCGGAGTAAGCGTTTTTGGGTCTAAAGTAAGCATGGGTAAACGTTTGAAGCAAAGATAACCAAATTTCGCACACGGTGCTGAGAAGCAGGGGCCGCGCGAGGGATCGAAACAAGGTACCGCGTACCGTGAAGCGCCCGACCCCGACCGTGCGGTTTCTGGCGTTGGGCAAGGAATTGCATTCGGGGACGCGCCACAATGAAAAAAATAGTTATTTTTAGAAAAAAATCCTTGCATGCAGTTTTCTGATCGTCGCGCGGTGACCCGATGGATAATTATTGCCACGTCGTTTGTGATTGTGTCCCTGATTTTGTGGAATACCTATGCCTTTTTTCAGATATTTAAGGAGGAGGAACGGGTGAAGATGCAGCAGTGGGCGCTGGCGCAAAAAACGTTGGCCAATGCCGATATTGATGCTGATATCACGTTGCCGTTTGAAATCATTCAGAACGCGCACATCCCCATCATCGTCACGCAAGAGGGGAAAATTGTGAACCACATCAACATTGACCCGGCGCTAGAAAAGAACCCACTGCAAATGCAGGCGATGTTGGAAAATTTGAAGTCGCAAAACGACCCTATCAAAATGGAATACGTTCCAGGGAAGTTTCAGTACCTCTATTACGGCGACTCGGATTTGCTGAACAAGTTGAAATACTATCCGGCGGCTTTGTTATTGATTATTTTCTTGTTTGCCGCGGTGGTGTACAACTTTTACCGCAGTACCAAGATGGCTACGCAAAACAAATTGTGGGCGGGGATGGCGAAGGAGACGGCGCATCAAATTGGCACGCCCTTGTCGTCGTTGATTGGTTGGCTCGAGTACTTGAAAGCGGAGGGCACGGTGACCGAATCGACGCTTATGGAAATTGAAAAGGACATTGTGCGATTGCAAGTGATTACGGATCGGTTTTCGAAAGTGGGATCAGAACCGGTACTGGAAACCTTGGACTTGGTGGCGGAAACTCGTGCGTCGTTTGATTATTTACAAGCGCGATTTTCGAATCAAGTTCAATTCACTTTTACCGCTCCCGAGGGGCCGCTATGGGTTGCTATTAATCCCGCGCTCCACAGTTGGACCATCGAGAACCTCATGAAAAATGCGATCGACGCGATGCGGGGCAGAGGCACTTTGGAGGTGGCCATTGAAAACGACGGTACGCACTACAAAATCAACGTTACCGATAACGGCAAAGGGATTCCGAAAAATCAGTTTCGCAAGGTTTTTGAACCCGGCTTTACCACCAAAAAACGGGGCTGGGGCTTGGGACTTTCATTGACCAAACGCATCGTGGAAGATTACCACAAAGGAAAAATTCGGGTGCTACATTCCGAAATCGGCAAAGGCACGACAATGCAGGTGGTGTATGGGGTGGCCCCCTAACCCCCAAAGGGGGAATGGTTGGTAGATGTTGGACGTTAGACTTTAGAGTGATTAATGATTAGTGATTAGTGGTCGTTAGACGTTGGTCCTCGAACTTGGGAGGGATTTATTTATTGGAATTTCAGTGTAAACGTGGAAAGGGTTTAAAAGTGTATTGTGAGCCGTTTATGAATGAAGCATTACTTTTCTCTTGCTTCTCTATTCTAATTTTTACCGCAAAGTCACAAAGTAGTCGCAAAGTTCGCAACGATTTAAGTAGGTAAAGACGCGGCCCTTGGCCGACTTAATTTTTCTTAATCATTATCGGCTATGTGTATAACCTTAATTTCTTAATGTTTAAAAATTTTGGAGCACAAAGGCACAAAGTTGCACAAAAGTGTTTAGTGGAAAAGTGGAATGGGTTTAAAAGTGTATTGTGAGCCGTTTATGAATCACGTTCTTCTTTTTTCTTTGCCACAAAGGCACTAAGCCGCGAAGGGTTAGCCCATGAAAAACAAAAACCCCGATGGATGCAGAGCAGCGCCAAACGGGGAATAACAATTCAAAGATAATTTATATATTTGAAAATCAATAGCTATACGCCATAATTTAACATTACAAGCCGAATTACAATGCATTATGATCAATTTGAAACTTTAATATCTGCGCCTCGTTTAGCCCGTTATTGGCAATCATGCAAGGCTTCAACATCCCAAACGCAACAACTTTATAAGGCAAATATTCGATTATCCCAATCTTTTTTGGGGGTGCTTAGTATTTTTGAAGTGGTACTAAGATATAAAATTGACCAATGTTATAAAATCACTTTTTTTGATCAAAATGGAGCCGACGAATGGTTAGTTAACGCCATTCATAACGGTGGTTTCTTGACTCAAAAAGGATGTGAAAAGTCATTGGTAAAAATTCAAGCAGCCTATAACAAGTTGGGCAAGCAATATACTCATGACAAGTTAGTAGCTGAATTAAGCTTTGGTGTCTGGGTATTTCTTTTTGCAGGCAAGCAATACCAAGCAGGTGGTAATATCTTATTGAGCATTTTTCCTAAGCGTCCCCATAAATTAAATCAAAAGGTGATTTATCAAAAATTAAATCAAATTAATTCGTTGCGAAACCGAGTCGCACATCATGAACCCATTTGTTTTGGTCCAACTACTACGATTAGTGCAAATTATGCCCGCCTCCATTTTCAGCATATTGTTGATTTATTAACTTGGATGGATGTGGATGCTAATACTTTATTTGAAGACATTTTTTTGTGTACGAATGAAATGGATGCTCTAGAAAGATTTGAATAGATATAACAAGAATTTTTTTATAGTGTACTTTACCCCGAGGTCGTAGATATAGTTTTCAGTCGCATTGGGAAGGGGTGACTGGTAAGTAGACGTTAGAATTTAGTCGTTAGACGTTGGCTCTCGAACTTCGGGAGGGATTTATTTATTGGAATTTCAGTGTAAAAGTGGAAAGGGTTTAATAGTGTAGCAGTAATTACGTTTGAAAGATCATTTTTAAATTTTCAAATTACCTCATTTTCAAATAGAAGTTTAAAAGTGTAGTACGTACCTTTTATAAATGAAGCATTTCTTTTCTCTTGCTTCTCTCTTCTAATTTTTACCGCAAAGTCACAAAGTAGTCGTAAAGTTCGCAACGATTTAAGTAGGCAAAGACGCGGCCCTTGGCCGACTTAATACCCTTAATTTTATGCGGTTTGGTAAGTGTTCTTTATTTCTTAATGTTTAAAAATTTTGGAGCACAAGGTTTCACAAAGTTAGTTTAGTGTAAAAGTGGAAAGGTTTAAGAGTGCAGCATTGACTTCGATTGAACGGACATTTTCAAATCTTCAAATTGACACATTGTCTTATTGTCTCATTAAAAAAACCACCGTTTCCGATGGTTTTCCTTTATACTTTTTCTGCGATATTTTGTGCCAATGCCGAAAATTCTTCGGAGGTGAGACTCGTTTTGCGTTGAAAGCGCATATCGTCCATGTCTTGCAGCGGTATGAGATGCACGTGCACGTGGGGAACTTCGAGTCCAACCACCGCCACACCGATGCGTTTGCATTCCACGGTTTGTTCCAAGGCTTTGGCTACCTTACGGGAAAACTGCATGAGTCCGAGGTAGTGTTCTTCTTCCATATCAAACAGCTTGTTGATTTCCTGTTTGGGGATACACAAGGTATGTCCTTTGGCATTGGGATTGACATCCAAAAACGCCAAGTAGCGGTCGTCTTCGGCTACTTTATAGCAGGGAATTTCGCCATTTACAATTTTGGTGAAGATACTACTCATATAGTTAGTCGCGCGAGATTTCTAAGATTTCAAACTTCAAGGTACCGTTAGGAACAGTGATTTCCGCTACCTCGCCTACTGATTTTCCAAGTAATCCTTTCCCAATCGGAGAAGTTACTGAAATCTTACCCGTTTTTAAGTCGGCTTCACTTTCGGCCACCAAGGTGTATTTCATCTCCATGCCGTTGGCTTGATTTTTTATTTTTACCTTCGAAAGCACCAATACTTTGGACACGTCCAATTGTGATTCATCGATCAAACGGGCGTTGGCATACAATTCCTCCATTTTGGCAATACGCATTTCCAATAACCCTTGGGCTTCTTTCGCCGCATCGTATTCGGCATTCTCCGATAAGTCGCCTTTATCGCGGGCTTCGGCAATGGCTTGTGAAGCTTTCGGGCGCTCTACGGATTTCAAATATTCCAATTCGTCTTTTAATTTCTTTAATCCTTCTGCGGTGTAATACGATACATTACTCATAATCAATTTTTTTACTTTAGTATATCAAAAGCCGTTGTTTCAACGTTTCATAAAATAGAAAAAATCCCATCGCGACGGGATTTCTTCCTCCAAAGATATATTTTTTTGATGAATTAATTCCTATTTTTGTTGTGTTGTAGAACGCAAATATACGCAAATTGTAGGCGTAAAATCAAGTTAAAACGAATATTTACCATGAAAAAAGGGATGTACTTACTGTGTTTACTGGGGTTACTTACCGGTTGCTCTCGAGAGCAATTCAACAATGAAAATCCGTTTTTACCCAACTATGCGTTTTCCATGAGTTTGGACACCAATTTGGCTAATTACAATCCTTTGCTTTTTGCCGGAAA
Source organism: Flavobacterium sp. (assembly GCF_027482425.1). Lineage (GTDB taxonomy): Bacteria > Bacteroidota > Bacteroidia > Flavobacteriales > Flavobacteriaceae > Flavobacterium. Next base: position 135,742 of record NZ_JAIXWA010000054.1, on the reverse strand, counting down.
TAGCATTCGTGTGTTTCCCGTCAACGGGCCAGCCAATGGGGTGATTGTTTTTTACACCGGTGGGCAATACAATGCGTTTGATGGCTCTTGTCCCAACCAAAACATCTCCAGCTGTTCCCGTCTAACGTTATCGGGTTCCAATGCACAATGCGAATGCGAAGGGGAGAATTACAATCTTTTCACAGGACAAGCACCCAACAAACCTTACAGCTTAAAACTGTATCAGGTGCAAGTCGCCGGAAATATCATCACTGTTTTCAATTAATAAAAAAAGCCGGCTTTCACCGGCTTTTTGCTTATTTAAAACTGCATCGTGAGTCCTACCAAGAAATTGCGTCCCGCCTGCGGATAATAATACGGAAACACATCCCACATATATCCGTTGGAGACATAGGTTTTGTCCAAAATATTATTGACCAATCCGTTGACCGTTATCGTTCGGAAAACCGATTTGGGATTCCATGAATACGAGACATTAAAATCGTTGACAAAATAATCGGGCAAACGCGCTTCAGGACGCTCCAAGTTGTTCATGAACTGCTCCCCCACAAACTTACTCAACCAGGTAAGATGTAAATTCTTCACCGGTTCAAACAGCAATAAGTTTCCTGCTATAAGATTGGGGGAATAAGCGATGGCCGTGTTTCCTATTGCTACACCATTATTCGTTAAATCAATATTTTGGTTTTGACTTATCGTAAAATTGGGTTTCCAAATCCACTGCTTCGATAAAGCAATAGTGGCATCGACCTCCAAGCCCAAACGGTAACTGCGCTCGCTATTGGAACGCACCGGACTCCCCACATCGTCAAGAGCTCCTGTTAAAATCAACTGGTCGCGGTAGAGCATATAATACACGTTGGCATTGAATTGCACTTTGGACGCTTCGTAGCGCCACCCCAATTCAAAATCGTTGAGTTTTTCGGGACGTACATTACCTTCCTCATAGTCGGTGCGATTGGGTTCGCGGTTGGCTCTTGCATACGAGAAATAAAGAATATTTTTGGTGTTCACCGCATAATTCACCCCTACTTTGGGATTAAAAAAGTTGAAGGTATCATCGACCAAGGTCGGTTGTACCCCATTGGCTTTGTAATTTACGCGACGGTATTGCACATCCCCGTAAACACTCCATTGGGAGGTTACATCATAAGTCGCTTTGGCAAATACATTGCCATCGGTTTTGATGCCGTAGTCGTTGTAGTACTCATCGCCCAACTCCGACGTTGAGGCAAAGCGCGCCCAAATCACCCGCCCGAAATGCAAACCCTCGTATTTATTCCATCCCCCGCCAAGAATCAAGTCAAACTTCTCTTTTTTGTAATTGGCTGAAAAGGTTGTTCCATAAAAATCGTTGTCTAACCATTTTTGACGGATAAGGTCTGTGCTTGTTTGTCCCGCCACCGGTGCGAGTCCGTACTCGGCAAAATCGGCATCTTCTTTGTAATTTTCAAAATACCCTTTTCCTTTGGTGTAATGCAAGGCAACGTTGGTACTCCAGCGGTCATTCCAGCGCTCACTCCAATGCAATTGCGCATGATCTTGTTGGTAATTATCGGTTTCATTATCGTAAAAACGGGTATTTCCAAATTCGTCAGTAAAAATTCCGGCCGAGTTAAACGTACGGTCTATCGCCATGGTAGGACCATCGATCCCGTTCCAAGACTGATAGGTACGTTCGCGTCCACCAAATACCAATCCTTTAATTAAGGTGGTTTTGCCGACATAGGTTCCTTGCAAGAAATACGACTTCAGGTCGGCACTCGCGCGGTCCACATAGCCGTCGGAGGCAATTTGCGAAAGCCGTCCTGCAATTTCAAAACGGTCATTCATCAATCCGGTGCTAAATTTTACCGTGTGCTTGCGGGCATTAAAACTTCCAAACGAGTTAGCAATTTCTCCCGTGCCTTTTTTGGAATACGAATCAGTAAGCAAGTTCAAACTCGCTCCGAAGGCCCCTGCACCGTTGGTTGAGGTCCCCACTCCGCGTTGTAATTGCATACTTTGAACGGACGAGGCAAAATCGGGCATGTTTACCCAGAAGGTACCGTGACTTTCCGAGTCATTGTAGGGAATCCCGTTGATGGTTACATTGACACGGGTGGCATCGGTCCCCCGAACGCGAATGCCCGTGTACCCAAAACCGTTTCCTGCGTCGGAGGTGGTTACTACCGAAGGCATATAATTCATCAAAATAGGAATGTCCTGTCCCAAGTTGCGACTGGCAATGTCTTTTTGGGTAAGGTTACTGAAGGTGACCGGTGTTTTTTTGTTTACACGTACGGCCTTGACCAACACTTCATCCAGTTGATTCACTTGGGTAGAGTCGTTGGACTTTTGCTGGGCACTAAGCCACAGCGGACCGAGAAGTAGCGTCAAGAAGACTGCTGCTTTCAAGGATTTAACATAGGAATTTTCCATTCGTAAAAAAAGGTTTACGAATAACTGGGGTACATTATTCTTTGGTTAAAAAATGATTGTACTGGCCCGACATCGACGAAGGCGCGCTTCTTCTACCGCTGTCTTTTTTTCCTTGGCAGCATTACCTGCCCAGGTTCAATGGGTATGATCTCAGCTCGTTATTTTGAGCACCCCGATGAGACGGCACAAAGGTAAATTAATTTCTCGGGGAATTGCAAACCCTTCTTTTAAAAATTCGGCTTACGACGATTTTGTTTGATTTCGGATTTGGATTTCTTGGCCGCTAGGCGTTCCATTTTGACACTAAATGGAATGTTTGTTGCCTTTCGGGGCTTGGGTACTTCAAGGGCTTGGGCCACCAAACGAAGGAGTTTTTTCTCGGCATTGGTGCGGTTTTTCAACTGACTTCGGTCGGCTTCAGAGCTAATTTGTAGCACCCCTTCGTTGGAGATACGGGCAGCTAGTTTTTCCATTATCTGAATTTTCTCCTGTGCCCCCACAGCTTGGGAAGCCTGAACATCCCAGGTCAACACCGCTTTGGAGGCCACTTTGTTTACGTTTTGACCACCAGCACCGCTGCTGCGTACGGCTTTAAATTGAAGTTCTGCGAGAAGTATTTCTGAATTCATGAACGGGGTTGGTGGGCCGGTTTCAATAAATCATTGACCGTTTTTACGGGATTAAACGTTTCCAAGGGGACTTCCACAAAAAGGGTAATCCATTTAGCCATAGCGCCATTCCACAATCCTGGCAATTCAAAAGCTTTCAGCGAACGACCGTCTTTGTTTTTTTCGACGATAAATCCGGTATGCGGATCCACAAATCGGGTTAGGTCAAAATTGCGCCCTTGAAAATCGCGAATGCCACACACCAAATCCACGGGGTTGAAATGGGTGGCTTGCTCCATAATGAAGCGCTGGTTTTTTTCAATTTGTGACGACTCAATAATTTGCAAAAACACACGGCCTTTCTGATCGCGCACCCAGAATGGACCTCCCCCAGGTTCGCCTTCATTTTTGACCATCCCGCACACCCGAATGGGGCGGTTAAGGGCTTCCATCAAATAGTCAATCTTGCTTTCGCGGGTATATTTTGGGAAGTCTTCGGTTATTTCCATCAACAGTTTCTGACTCACAAACTGGGCGATTTCGTGGAGCATTTCGAGGGTAACCTGGTCTTGATGTAAGTATTTTAAATAGCGGAAAACGGTTTCTTGCACTTGCAATAAAACACCCCCAAGGGCTTTCTTGTACAAAGCGATTTGGGCGGTGTAATTGTGCGATACGTTGTCAATATTTTTGACAAAAACAATATCGGCGTTCAAGCAATTCATGTTTTGAATTAGTGCGCCGTGCCCGCCAGGACGAAATACGATGGCATCATGCTTATCGCGAAAAGGCTTACCATCAGGGGTGAGTGCAATAACGTCGGTTGCTTTGTTTTGATAGGAGTAGTTCACTTGAATAGATACCCCATACATCGCTTCAATTTTCGGCTTAACCGTTTCTACAATAGATTCAAATTGCGACTGGTACTCCTCCGACACGGTAAAATGCACTTTTGATTTTCCATCGGCATGGGCATAGAGTACGCACTCCAACAAATGTTCCTCAATGGGCGTTATACTGACTGAGCCCTGTTGATGAAAAGGCAAGACCCCTTTGGGTTTATTGGCAAAATCAAATTGCGATGCCGTCATTAAGGTTTTTATAAAATAATAATGCCGCTCATCGGTAGGTAGCGTATCATAATTCGGATACAAAGAACGGGTAGTATCGGTGACCTCCTTGAAAAAAGGGAATTTTTCAAGCGCGATTAAAAACAGGGCTAAGTCTTTATTTTTCGCGTGGTTGATGTAGGAGTTAATGGTATCCTTCCCGGGTTTGAAATCGTGCAAAAACTCGTTTAAAAATTTAAACATGCGACTCGCTGCGCCCGAAGCAGGAACGAATTTTTTAAGGCAAAAGGTTTCCTTTTTTTGTTCAAAATAAGTGGCGTAATTACGTGCTTCCTCTTCTGTCAAGGGTTGAATGCCATCATCGATCGTGGCAGCGCGTTCCAATTGAATCTTGGGCAAGCCATTTTTGAGGATGGAAAATTGGTAGCGCAATACCTCCCAATCCATTTTTCGGGTATGCATTTGCAAAAAGTCATGCGACGTAAAGCCCCATTGCAAGGCTTTTTCCAAATCGATAATCAATTGTTTGACTTGAGCCACTCGTGTTTCTAGAGCACCACTTAACTTGACATAAGGTTTTTGGTAGCGAATAAGTTGCGCTTCAAAAAACTGCAATGTTTCGGCACGATTATGGGGGCGATCGCGAAGGTCATCGGGTTCCCAAGGAACATCGATATCGGTGAGGAAAATAAGGTCGTATTTGTGCTTTTTAGCCGCCTTCTCCAATATAGGATCCACGGCGCCATAATACAATTCTCCAAACGCTTTGGTGACCAATACGGTGGTATCACAAAACAAAAAGCGACGGGCTTCTTGAAGTTTTTGGTTCTCCAACTGGATTTGTCCTATGGCAATGGGCAATAAATCATCAGGTTGACATAGTTCCCCTTTTCCATCCCATTTTTCTTGCAGGTAATCCCGCGCAAACTCAGGCGCCCAAACCGTATCAAAATCGGCGGCCAACTGCTGCGCAAGGGTTGTTTTTCCCGTTGATTCGGGACCGTAAAAGGCAATCCGTAAAACCGATTTTCCTAGGTTGAGGATGGGGTATTGTTTAAGATTTTCTTCCATTCGATGTAGGCTAAAACGGCCAAAACCGTGAATAGTAAATATTGTAGGGAGAGCATCCCAAGTCCGCGGTAGGCAAAAAGCGGAACAACGATGCAATCGCCGATAATCCAAAGGGTCCAGTTTTCAATCTTTTTCAACGCCATATACCACATGGCGGTAAAAAACAACCCTGAAGTAAAAATATCAATATAATTGGGAATTTCAAGGGAATAGTCAAAAAATTGGTAGACGCCATAGGTAACCAAAAGTGTGAAAACAAACAATCCGATACCGATGATTTTCTCGTTGAAGTTGGTGCGTGAAATGGGGAGCGAACCCGTTGCTGCCCCTTTGGACCAGCGGTACCAACCGTAAACACTCATGAGCGAATAATACACATTAATCGTCATGTCGCCAAAATACTGTGCTTGGTACAACAAATACACGGTAATGACGGTAGAAATGAGTCCGGTAGGATACACCCAAATGTTTTCCTTCTTGGCGAAATACACGCTTAAAATCCCCGTGACAAAAGCCAAAAACTCCAAAGTAATTTGGAGTGTCGAAGCGTTTTCATAGGATTTAAAAAAGAAGTCTAACATGGCATAGGGTTGCCCCGCAAAGGTATTGATTCTCGCTCATTTTCGAGAGGAAGATTTTGTAAAATGAAGGTCGGGATTTATGCCCCTAAAAAGAAATCGGGATTTTCCTCAAAAGCAGTTCCAATCACAACCATCGTGGCCCCTGCTTGATGGGCGGCTTGAATTTGAGCGAAGCTACGAATACCGCCACCCACAATCAATGGAATCGCTAACGATTGAGCTACCGTGGCAATCATTTCGAGGGGTACCGCATGTTGCGCCCCACTCCCCGCTTCGAGATAAATCAGTTTTTTACCCAACAATTGTCCTGCGAGTGCCGTCATTGCTACGTGTTGGGGATTATTACGCGCCAAAGGCTGTGTGCCACTCACACGTTGTACCGCAGTTTCCGTTCCGCTTTCAATGAGCAGATACCCTGTGGGAAGAATTTCTAAATCCGAATGTTGCAGCAGTGGCGCGGCCTTTACTTGATGTTCTATTAAGAATTCGGGATTGCGGCCTGAGAGTAAGGACAAGAACAAAATGCCGTCGGCGGCTTCGGTGATTTGGGCATAATCGCCGGGAAATAAAAGCACGGGCACGTTTGATGCTCGTTTCAACTCTTGCACCAAGGCTTCCAAATGCGGTCCTTCAAAGGTACTGCCTCCCACGAGTAGATGGGTGACCGGAGTCCCTTGGAGTCGTTGGCACAAATTGGCCACTTGCTCCGGTTGGGTTTTCTCGGGATCAATGAGTACCGCCAACAAGGGTTGTTGGTTTTGGTAGGCCGTAAATATGGAATCGTATACCTTCATTAGGTTTCAAAAGCGCATACAAAGATATAGTCTTCGCGCTGAATAAAATGTACCGGAAATAATTCCGTTTGGTGCTTAAAGTCCAAACGCGCCACCGTAGTCCCCTCGGCAGGTGCAAAGGGTTGTTCACTGATATGATTGGGGTAACTAATGCCTTTTTCATTTTTAATTTTGAACACCGCTTCTTTGATACTCCAAATGATGGTGGCTTTTTGGAGTTGTTCGGCGAGCGATAAACCCATTAAATGCGTATCTACATCCATAAATCGGGGGGCTATTTTGAGCACTTTAGGCCGCATGGCTTCAACGTCAAGACCGAGGTTTTCGTCACTGATGGCGACTGCCGCAAAGCCATAGGAATGGGAAATCGAAACGTGATGGCCATCAGACAAATGGGGTTTCCCACTGGTGTCGTAGGTGAGATCGGTATCGGCATATCCGAGATGCTGCAGCAAATGGCGTACGGCGAGAAACCCTTTTTGGTGGACTTCCGATTTGAGCTTGTGCAAGCGAATGAGGGAATAATCCTGTAAGGGAACTCCGGCAATCAAATGGTCTAAAGGCTCCTCAATTTTCCAGAGGTGCAATTGAGTTTGTGGACGGATGTGTATGGTTTCGTAAAATGGCATTTGTGCAATATATACTAGCCCCGATATCCCCGAAGTCTCGGGAGAAATCCTTTTTGGGGTGGTGGTAATGACGTGAATTTGATACGCTTGACAGCATCACCCCAAAAAGATTGCAACGGATAGCGGGAAATAGCTTCTTATTATTTTTCTGATTCTTAGCGGATTAAATCGGATTAACGATTCATAAAATTACATTAAAGTTTTTTATTTAGAAACTTAGTTTGTAATTTCGCACCCTCAAATATAAACACAAATATACACAATACATGAGTACGAAAACTGTGCCTTACGTGGCGTACAAAGTTAAAGACATTTCCCTTGCAGCCTGGGGACGTAAAGAAATTGAATTGGCAGAAGCTGAAATGCCAGGATTGATGGCATTGCGTGAAGAATATGGCGCTTCGCAACCGTTGAAAGGGGCGCGCATCGCGGGATGTTTGCACATGACCATTCAAACGGCGGTTTTGATTGAAACCTTAAAAGCGTTAGGAGCAGAAGTGACTTGGTCGTCTTGTAACATTTTCTCGACACAAGATCACGCAGCTTCAGCTATTGCTGCTGCGGGCATCCCCGTATATGCTTGGAAAGGGATGAACGAAGAAGAATTCGACTGGTGTATTGAACAAACCTTATTCTTTGGTGAAGATCGTCAACCGTTAAACATGATTTTGGATGATGGTGGAGATTTAACCAATATGGTATTTGACCGTTACCCCGAATTGATTGGTGGTATCAAAGGATTGTCGGAAGAGACAACAACAGGTGTTCACCGTTTGTATGAGCGTATGAAAAATGGTACCTTACACATGCCCGCGATCAACGTAAACGACTCGGTTACAAAATCGAAATTTGACAACAAATACGGTTGTAAAGAATCGGCTGTAGATGCGGTTCGTCGTGCAACTGACGTGATGTTGGCCGGGAAACGCGTCGTAGTTTGTGGCTACGGTGACGTAGGAAAAGGTACAGCAGCTTCGTTCCGTGGAGCTGGTTCTATCGTTACGGTAACTGAAATCGACCCTATTTGTGCATTACAAGCAGCCATGGACGGATTTGAAGTGAAAAAATTAGATACGGTTATCGCTACCGCTGATATCGTAATCACGACTACAGGAAACAAAGACATCGTAATAGGTCGTCACTTCGAGAACATGAAAGACAAAACGATCGTTTGTAATATCGGTCACTTTGATAACGAAATCGACATGGCGTGGTTGAATGCAAACCACGGCGAAACCAAAATCGAAATCAAGCCTCAAGTGGATAAATACAACGTAAACGGTAACGATATCATTATCTTGGCCGAAGGTCGTTTAGTGAACTTAGGTTGTGCTACCGGTCACCCCAGTTTTGTAATGAGTAACTCGTTTACCAACCAAACGTTGGCACAAATCGAATTGTGGAACAACAGTGCCAACTACAAAAATGAAGTGTACATGTTGCCGAAACATTTGGATGAAAAAGTAGCGGCCTTACACTTAGCGAAATTAGGTGTTGAATTGGAAACCTTAAACCACGAACAAGCCGAATACATTGGTGTTCAAGTGGAAGGACCTTACAAGCCAGAATATTATAGATACTAGTGGTTAGACTTAGACGTTAGACATTTGACATTAGTCTTTAGTCTCTAGCATTTAAAATTTAGAATATAAAATTCAAAATAATCAAAAGTCGTTTCTTCATGGAGGCGACTTTTTTTATGGCGTTCCCCCGATGAAAAAATAAGCGGTACAATGGAACAAAGTGCCATCGGGGTCAGGCTTTTCGCTGTATCTCCCGAAGGGTCGGGAGGATGCCGCTTCAATCCTTAACGCGAGGGGAGCAAAGAAGAAAGAGAAAAGAAAAAAGAGAAAAGAAAAAGCCAGTGCAAAACACTGGCTTTTCCACTATAAGGTTTCTTTCAACCATTTGTAAAATTCACGTTGCCAAACTATCGCATTTTGGGGTTTCAACACCCAGTGGTTTTCATCTGGGAAATACAAGAAGCGACTCTTGATTCCTTTCAACTGAGCCGCTTGGAAGGCTTCTTGTCCTTGTCCAATGGGCACACGGTAGTCTTTTCCGCCTTGAATAATTAAAATTGGCGTATTCCAATCGTTCACAAAGTTAATCGGGTTAAACTGACTGTAGGTTTTTTGCGCCACAGCATTGTCTTTCTCCCAATAGGGTCCGCCATGATCCCAATTATTGAAAAACACTTCTTCGGTGGTGCCGTACATACTTTCTAAGTTAAACACCCCACAATGGGAAATAAATGTTTTGAAACGGTTGTTGTGGATACCGGCCAAATAAAATACTGAATACCCGCCATAACTTGCGCCTACCGCACCCAAACGGGTTTTGTCGACATAGGCTTCTTTCGAAACATCATCAATCGCGGACAAATAATCTTGCATAACTTGACCGCCCCAATCTTTAGAGATTTGTTCGTTCCATGCCACACCATGGCCGTGCATTCCACGACGGTTGGGTGCCACAACAATATAGCCTTGTGAAGCCATTAAGGAGAAATTCCATCGGAACGAATAGGACTGCGTCAACGGCGACTGGGGTCCGCCCTGGCAATACAATAAGGTGGGGTATTTCTTTGTCGCATCAAAGTTGGGAGGCAAAATCACCCACACCAACATTTTCTTGTTATCGGTAGTTGTTACATAACGGCGCTCGTATTTGGGCAAATTCAAACTTGCATACGCCGCATCATTCACATGCGTAATTTGATTCCACGCTTTTGATTTTAAATCATAGCTATATACCTCAGCGGCATGGTTCATATCGGTGCGGGTTACAATTACTTTGCTCCCTGAAAATCCAACGATATCAGCCACATCAAAATCCCCATTCGTGACTTGTTTAACGGTTATGGCTATTTTGGTCAACCCAGGATTATTGACTTCGAACAATTGTTTTGTCCCGTCAGTTGCGGCTACAAAATAAATCTTTTTACCATCGGGCGCCCATAGGAAACTATCGACACTTCCATCCCAAGCAGCGGTTAGATTTACTTTCACTTGGTCATTGAGTCGAATGATGATGTCATTTTTGTCGGCTTCATACCCATCGCGTTGCATTTGCAAATACGCCAAAACCCCTTGTGCTGAAAAGGCGGGATTGGTATCATAGCCTAAGTTGCCTTCGGTTAAATTGCGTGTCGATTTGGTTTCGATGTTGTATTCATACAAATCGGTGTTGGTCGAAATGGCATAAGCGGTTCCCGCTTTCTTTTTACACACATAAATGATGGTATTGTTGGGCGACCAAATATAGTCTTCTTCCCCACCGTGCGGCTTTTGTGGAGCATCAAAAGGTTCGCCCGCCATGATGTCAAACGGTGTGGCTTTGGGGTCGTTGGCATCGGCAAAATACACGTGGTTGTGAGTGCCGTCGTTCCACGTATCCCAGTGGCGGTAATCGAGTCCGTTGTACACTTGCGCCAAAGACTTCTCCAATTCGGGATAAAAATCTTTCCCCAGAACTTTTTCGACTTTAGTTTCTTTTGTTGACAGAACATACTTCCCGTTGGGAGATAGATTACGATTGGCCACAAGGGATTCAGCATTTTGAACCTCCGTAGCGGCTCCCCCCGAAACGGGAACCGTATAATACTTGGACGATGACTTATTCTCGTCCACCGAGGGTGTAGATACTTTATACACGATGGACTGACCATCTTTGGAAATTCCTAAAACGGAAACGCGACCTAACCTCCAAAGCATTTCGGGCGTTAAGGTTTGCGCAGTTGCTGCAACACTCATAAGACTTAGGATTAGTATACCTATTTTTTTATTCATAATTCAAAAGGTTTAGTTGGAAGGAATATAAGATTCCGCCTTAAAAGTAATAAAAAAACCACTCCAAAGAGTGGTCTTTATTGGGAATTGAAAAACGGATATTATTGTTTGATAAATCGTTTTGTAGCGGCTCCTTCAGGAGTAGAAACTTCCAAAAGATAGGTGCCTGGCGCAAGGTTTTGCACTTCAATACCTTCGCCTTGGGTGGTGCCGCGTTGTACTTCTTGACCCATTACATTCACAATGCGGTAAGAAGCCTCTTGCGTTAAGTCGGCAATATACAATACATCACGCACAGGGTTTGGATATACCTTCATTGCCAACTCCGAGGTACTTTCTTCACCACGAGCCGTAGCGGTGATATTCACTGTATAATCTTCTACTTGACCTAAAGCGAAAATCTCACAAGCCGTTGGTACCGCATTGTATTTCATGGAAACACGCATACGCGTTGTACCCAAAGCAGCTGTTGTTGGAATGGTAAATGACCCTGAAATAGGTGTTGTAGTGGTCGCATTACGAGAAAATACTCTTTCCCCAGTATCCAAGAAATCACCATCTCGGTTTAAGTCAATAAATACAGCATACCCTTCCCGATATCGTGTAGAAGTCCAAGTGGGAGTAATCGTGATGGTATTGGCTACGCCACGCACTAAATTTGTCGATAATGCAGTAAAATTTTCATAGCCCGCTGTACCTGTAGAAGTGTTATTAATGGTTCTCAATTGAACACGTCCAATTCGTTCATTGGCAGTACTGTTTCCTTGGGAAGCACAATACGTAACTGAAGCTGTTAAAGTAGTCACGGTAACCGTATTACTATTTGCCGAAACGTTACCGGCTGCATCTTTAGCGCGAACGTTAAAGGTATAGGTTGTAGCAGCTGTCAATCCAGTTACGGCAAACGTAGTGCTTGCGGTTGATCCGATTAAAGTAGTGCCGCGGAATACATCGTACCCTGTCACAGCTACGTTATCGGTAGCGCCTGTCCAAGACAAATTGGTACTGGTTGCTGTTGTCCCTGATGCTGACAACGTAGGCGCCGTAGGCGCAGTAGTATCAGGCGCAGTGGTTGTTACAGACACAGGATTGCTGGCGACAGAAACATTACCAGCAGCATCTTTGGCACGAACCGTGAAAGAGTACGTAGTCGCTGGTGTCAACCCTGTTACTGCAAACGTAGTAGCGGCAGTAGAACCCAACAAAGTAGTGCCTTGGAACACATCATATCCAGTTACCGCTACGTTATCGGTAGCGCCTGTCCATGATAAGTTGGTTGAAGTTCCCGTTGTTCCTGAAGCACTTAAAGTCGGTGCCGTTGGTGCTTGCGTATCGGCAACACCCGAAACAATAGTGAAGTTGGCATTGGAAACATCAAAGAAAATATGGTTGGTTCCTTTTACCATAATACGACAGGTCGTACTCGGTGTATTTGGAATAGTAACGGCTTGCGTTCCATCGTTGGGCGTAGCCGCTAATAAAGTTGACCATGAAGAGCCTCCATCTGTAGAGAGCATGATATCGACATTGGCACAATTCACCCCATTGGCCGTAGTTCCTGCCACATTCCAAGTAATGGTTTGAGTCGAACCGCCACTATACGAAACAGCCGTGTTGGGAGCTGTTACGGTAAATGGACCAGCGGTACCATTCACGGTGACAATCATATCGTCACTATTGTTATTTCCACCACCGACACGGTTATCGCGAACGGTCAAACGGAAGTTCATCGTACGCGCCACTGAAGGCAACGCTTCTACTGTAATTTCAGTTCCTGAAGTAGTTGTGGCTCCTGCTAGGATCGATTGCATTCTTGGGAAGTAACGCACAGGAGAAGTAGACGAATTATACGAACGGAACGTAGGACCGCTGGTACGGGTAGCACTAGCCGCCGAACTCGCCCCTGTAGCCGTTGAAGCGGCGTTGTCAAACTGTTCCCAATTGTACGTGATTACATCGCCATTGGTATCTGAACCAGCACCCGTTAACATGAAAGGAGTGCTACGTGGAATCGTATAATCCAAACCGGCATTAGCAGTAGGTACCGCATTTCCGGTAGGCGTATTTACTGAACACGTTTTGGCTTTAATATTGTTGGTCACTTGCTGAATACTAAACGCATGAAAATAGACATCGGAATTGGGTTGCACGTCTTGACTGGTAATTCCGGCATACCCCATGATAGTTGACCCCGAACCCGGTTCCATGTTGGCACCTGTACCTTCATTATTCATTGAAAAAGTATGGTTAGCTCCAAATTGGTGACCCATTTCGTGCGCTACATAATCGATATCAAAAATATCGCCTGTCGGAATGGTACCTGATGTAAAAGCACTTCCTTTTCCAGTACTACAAATACAACCAATACATCCGGCATTTCCATTATTGGAAGCTCTCACGAACAAATGGCCTACATCATAATTCGCATCGCCAATCACCGAAGTTAAAGTGGATTGCAATTGACTGTTGTAGCTCGTGGTATAGGGATCTGTAGCAGCATCGGTATAAATGACCAAGTCGGTATTGGCAATCAACACCATACGCGCATTGAAGTCATTTTCAAAAACCCCATTGACACGTGTCATGGTATTATTTACAGCAGCTAGCGCTAAGGCTTTTGTTCCACCAAAATAAGCAGTATACTCACCCGTACATGACAAAGCTAAGCGGTAGGTACGCAATACACCATCATCGGCATTAGGGCGCGCTTCCATACTGTTGGTCAAGACTTGAGCCATGGGTTCATCATCAACCAAACAACGGAAGGTATCCGCAGCAATGTAAGATCCTTTTTGAAAAATAGTATAGGTACTTAAATCTTCCGTTAGGGGTTCGATAAACTCAGCTTTGCGATCGGCACCCAATACCATCGATTTAAACCCTAGCGGAGAAACACTAAAATAGGCCGTTAACGTTGGATTATTAACACCGTACCCGATATACGACTTAATTTCAGGATATTGTACGGCTAAAGCGGGATCCATATTGGAATTTTCAAACACTTGAAAACGTTCCATTACCCCTTTACTGTTGGGAATTTCGACAATTACAGCACTCGAACGACCCGTAAAGTTACGTTGGGGTGCGGCTTGTAAGGCTGCTTTAAAATCATTGACGCGCAATTGCATCACATTTTGCTCTGGAAGTTGCATACGACTCTCAAGCAGGGTTGCATTTCCACGCGAGGCCGGACTCCAAAACGAACCCTTTTGCTGTGCCGAAACGAAACCGACAAAGGCCAAAAGAGCAACAGTTAGTAATCTGTACTTCATATTCATTCGCTTTTTTTAGGTTATGAAGTCGAAAGTATTAAGTTTTTGTTAAGCAATTGCGAATCATTAACAAAAGATATTAACAAATCGATAAAATGCAGCACTTTAAACATGTATTTTATAACAATTTTACAATCTCATTGTTGTTTACCCATTATCAAAAAAGGAATAAAAAATCTGCGTATTTTCGTGAAAAAAAGAAATGACCTATAGTTTTTGGGAAATAAAAAATTGGTTTGCGAATATTGATTACACCATCGTTGGGAGTGGAATTGTAGGATTGCATTGCGCTTTACAGTTACGGGAACGGTTTCCACAAGCTAAAATACTTGTGCTAGAACGCGGTATTTTGCCCCAAGGTGCCAGCACTAAAAACGCAGGATTTGCCTGTTTTGGAAGTATTTCAGAAGTTATTGACGACTTGAAAACGCATTCCGAAGAGGAAGTGATACAATTGATCCAAAAACGTTGGGAGGGACTGCAACTTTTACGCAAAAACATCGGCGATGACCTATTGGATTTTAAGCCTCATGGCGGATATGAATTGTTTTTAAAAAAAGACGAAAGCTTATATCAAGAATGTTTGCAAAAAATTCCCTTCGTCAATGACCTTTTAAAACCGCTTTTTAAATCGGATGTTTTTGCCCGCGAAATGGATCGATTTGATTTTAAAGGCATCCACGAATATGTTGTTTTCAATCCCTTTGAAGCCCAAATCGACACGGGAAATATGATGCAAGTTTTACTGCAAAAAGCCGCTGCCGCGGGCATTCTAATCCTCAACCAAATGGAGGTCAAGAACCATTATGAAAGCAACAATCAGGTGCACGTTGAATTAGAACATATAAGCTTTACCTCCCAAAAATTACTCTTTACGACCAATGGCTTTGCCGGAGGGATTACACAAAATGCGGTTCGTCCTGCTCGTGCCCAAGTGTTGATTACCGAACCCATTCCAGACTTAGATATTCGAGGTACTTTTCATTTGGACCGCGGGTATTATTATTTCCGTAATTTTGAAAACCGAATTCTATTAGGCGGCGGGCGAAATTTGGATTTTGAAGGAGAAACCACCACTTCAATGGAAATTACTCCTACAATTCAATCCCAATTAGACCAACTGTTAAATGAAGTCATCCTTCCGGGTAAAGAGGTAAACGTTGCACACCGCTGGAGTGGTATTATGGGCATTGGGACTAGTAAAAAACCCATAGTAGAGCGTTTATCAGAACATACCTATTGTGGCGTTCGCATGGGCGGTATGGGTGTCGCCATCGGGAGTTTGGTTGGAAAAGAATTAGCGGATTTGATTTAATCTCACTATGAAACGATTCTTGAAAATTGTTCGGAAAATTATCCTTTGGTTTTTTGGTTTATCCATTGGTAGTGTCATTTTATTTAAATGGGTGCCCATCCCGTTTACGCCTTTAATGATTACGCGCGCTATTGAAAACAAATGGGAAGGTAAAGAAATGATTTGCAACCACGATTGGGTGCCGTTGGATAGTATTTCGGTCAATCTTCAACGGGCGGTTATTGCTAGTGAAGATGGAACTTTTGAAGAACATTGGGGTTTTGATTTTACCGCGATGCAAAAAGCGTTCAAAAACAACCAAAAAGGACGTCGCATCAAAGGGGGAAGTACGATTTCACAACAAACCGCCAAAAATGTATTCCTATGGCAAGGGAGAAGTTATGTGCGAAAAATTTTCGAAGCCTATTTTACCGTTTTGATTGAAGTAATTTGGGGTAAAGAACGCATCATGGAGGTATACCTCAACAGTATTGAAATGGGCGATGGCGTGTATGGCGCCGAAGCTGCTGCACACTATTGGTATGGCCATTCGGTACGCTCCTTAACCAAACGGGAAGCGGCCGGTATCGCTGCCATTCTCCCAAATCCTCGAAAATATAAACCCGTCAATAGCTCGAGCTACATTGAACGACGAAAAGATAAAATACTGCGCATTATGCGGCATGTGAAACGTCCCAGCTATTTAGAACCTTAAAAAAAGCGTTGTTTTTATAGAACAACGCTTTTCTTTTTTATAAAAATAATGATCGGTATTGCGACCAATGTTTGTAAATTAAAATACTATTCAAAACGGCGATTACCAATGCCACTAGCATCCCTGAAGCATCCAAGAATAAATGGAAGAGCAAAATATTGATTGAAATTGGCGCTAACATAATTAAAGCAAAAGCAATCCATTTTCGAGTCAATAACAATGCCCCGATGAATACTTCCAAAATCCCTAACACTTTTAAAACATATCCCGTAGCTGCCAAAGAAGTCATAAATGATGCTGCATTATCAGGCAACTGGGGTAACGGAATAATCGGCGATGGAAGAACCTTGTTGAGTCCAAAAACCACCAAGACGAGGCCCAGCAATATTCGGACAATTTTAGTAAACATTGAATTCATAATATACAGGTTTATTGGTTATCATTATGGTAAAAATATAACATTATTTATTTATTTTTTGCATTCATATTGTTAATTTATAAAAATAATCTTTTAAAGTTCCTCCGTTGTAACGTTTAATTTAGGGTTCACACTAATTGATATAAAAAATAATTGACATGAATGCACATGAAATTGACTACACCATTTATGGTGAAGAAATGCAATACATAGCCATTGAATTGGATCCTCAAGAAGTAGTGGTTGCCGAAGCGGGAAGTTTTATGATGATGGACCACGGCATCCAAATGGAAACCATCTTTGGCGATGGCTCGGCGCAACAATCCAGTGGAATCTTTGGAAAATTACTATCGGCAGGAAAACGGGTGTTAACCGGCGAAAGTTTGTTTATGACCGCTTACCTCAACCCGCATCCTGAAAAACGAAAGGTTTGTTTCGCTTCCCCCTATCCAGGCAAAATTATTCCGATTGACTTAAAGCAATACAACGGTAAATTTATTTGTCAAAAAGACGCTTTTTTGTGTGCAGCAAAAGGAGTCGCTGTGGGCATTGAATTTTCACGTAAACTAGGTCGTGGTCTTTTTGGGGGTGAAGGATTCATCATGCAAAAACTAGAGGGAGATGGAATGGCATTTGTCCACGCTGGGGGAACTTTGGCGCGTCGGGATTTGAGTCCTGGCGAAATCCTAAAAGTCGACACGGGTTGTATCGTAGGATTTTCACAAGAAGTTGATTATGACATTGAATTTATCGGCGGCATCAAAAACTCATTATTTGGTGGTGAAGGACTCTTTTTTGCCACACTTCGCGGTCCGGGTACGGTATACATTCAATCGCTTCCCTTTAGTCGTTTGGCCGATCGAATTATAGCTTCAGCTCCTAAAGCCGGAGGTAGCTCTCGTGAAGAAGGCAGTCTCTTGGGAGGACTTGGCAACTTATTGGACGGAGATAATCGTTTTTAAACAAAAAAGCCTAACAAAATCGTTAGGCTTTTTTTTGAATCTTTCCAATTAGTTAATGGTAATTGGATATTGTACTTGTGCATCGGTACTTCCTCCTGCATTGGTAATATCACCAGCCGCAACTCCAACCGCAGCTTTGTTAGGCATGTGGCGTAAAGTCACCGTTAAATTGCCTGTTCCTACATTTCCTGACAAATAATTGAAAGAAAGGCCTATCGGTTTACCAGAAGAATCAGAATCGGTGTAGGTAAATGTTCCTAACCCACTTGTCGGTTGAAAAAATACCTGGTGTTCTAATCCTTCTGCTAAGATTTCTGCCGTTTTATCTTCTGCAGGGGTTTGAGCCTCGTTCAAGAAACTTACCGTTCCTGTATAGGCAGTGTTTGGTGCTAAATTCCCCGAAGCGGTTACCACAGGAGCATTGGGTCCATCTCCATCCAAATCTTTTGAAGTCAAGGTAATCACTTGTCCACCTCCTGTTAAGCGAACTGTTACGGTGGTAATCACCTCTTCTTCATTAACGGGCGTATTGTTATCATCGCTACAGGATACCATTCCAAGAGTTAAAGCAGCTACAGCAAGGACACGAATTGATTTTTGTACTTTTTCTAAAGTGTTCATTTTTTTCATTTTTTTAAAGTTAGAAGTTAAAAATTGTAACGTAATTGAACTTGAATATTTCTTCCCATTTCATCCGCAAAAAAACGTTGCCGATTTAAATAATTACGATACCTAGTATTTCCGATATTTTGCACCCCGAGTCCTATAACCCACGCTGATTTATTTTTCGCAACCAAAGTAATTGCCGCATTCCAATCCCATAGCACATACCCAGGTGGTGGTGTACTTACATCAACGGTTACCGGCACCAACTGATTATTGACAACAATGGACGCGTCAATATTCGTATTGGGATAACGGTGTTGCTGTGTCATCCACAAGCAACGCAATTGTGTCGTCAACCCATGCCACTGCGGATATTCAAACTGAATATGTTGGGTGATATTAAATGGAGGAATATCAATAATTGGCGTATCCGTAGTTTGATCTTGCGCATACACCATCGCTCCCATCACGCCATAACTCCAATGGGCATTCCAACGTACTTGGGCATTCCAATCCAATCCCAACAGTAAAGCGTTGGTGCGTTGGTACTCCCAAACGGGAAAAGCGCCGCGAATCGTGGTTTCAAAACCTACGGGACGCAAATACATAAAATCCTGAATGCGATTCATGTAAGGGGTGGCTGTTAGGGTAAATGGTGTACTTCTATAATTGATTTCCAAGGCGGTTTTAAATGCTTTTTCCTGCGTTAAATTCAAATCGCCCAATTCAATCATCCCGGTAGCATGATGCAATCCATCACTAAACAATTCCGAGGGATTCGGATTGCGTACGGCCCGGCCCAAACTCAGTAGAACGTCCCAACGCGCATTGGCATTCCAGCGTATCCCTGCCGATGCACTCAGATTATGGAAAAGAAACTCCGGACGGGTATTCCACTGCGAGCCTGTGTCGCCAACAATAAAATGGTCAAATTGAGGGCTGTAATTGCGTTCGTTCCAGCGGGATTTGAGGAAAAACTTTTGGGCCATCATTTGCGAAAAATCATACCGAATACCCGCTTCAGCAGTCCATTTTGGGGCAAAAGCATATTGATACACCCCATACCCCCCAAAATCCACTTTTTCATAGGTGGGAATCAAAGGCCGAATACCCGTATCAGGACTCGCTGCATTGTGCTGGTATTGCCCCATGACGCCCACTTTTAAAACCGACTTTTCCGTTTGTTTTTTGTAATCCGACAAAAGAGTATGCGTGGTCAACGTCAAATCCAACGAAGGCGTGTTTCGGGCTTGTCCCCGACGGATATCGTATTCAAAGCGTTGATTGTACTGCATTTCATATTGGGTATTCCAACTTTCTGAATCGGATAACGTATAATTCAAAAACAGTTTTCCTCGCCAATGACGTACTTCCTGTTTGGGATTGGAAATTCCGTACCCAAAATCACCCACAAAATAAGGCTGTCCGCTAGTAATGGCATAGTACAAATCGGTGACGTTCCCAATATGAGAAGCGGTTAAAATGGCCATTTGCGATTGATAAAAACTCGCAGCAGCACCCCAAACCACTTTTTTTCCAATATGTTTCACATCACCAGTAAACGAATACTCACGGCTCCCCGAATTGGACAGCACATAATCGGGCGCTTCTCGATCGCCAAAATACTTCATCCCGGTTTGTACATTCCATGCCCAATCGCAAAAATTTCCACGGTGAACGGCCGCATTAACCGCACCACCGCGTCCATTGGATTGCAAACTGACTACAGCGCTACCCGAAAGCGTATCTTTGGCAAATGCAAGGGGTTCTATAAGGATTAGTCCCCCAATGGCATCACCGCCATATTGCAACGCACCAGCCCCTTTAATCACACTGATTTTCCCCGCCGTGTTACTATCAAAATTGGGGGCATGATCGACTCCCCATTGTTGGTCTTCGCTGCGAATCCCATTGACTACAATGGGAACACGACTACTGTGCAATCCTTGTAGTACGGGTTTGGCAATGGTACTTCCTGTTCGTAAAATACTAACCCCGGGAATTTCGGCCAAAACTTCTGCCAGACTTCGCGCTGCATTTCGTTGCAACTCGACCGTTTTTACTTTGGCTTCCACCACAAGACCTTTGTTGGAAACTGGATTCCCCTTAACAGCTACTTCTTGCAATACAACAGGGTCTTTTTGCAAGCGGAGTACCAAATCTTGTGCTTGGGTTACCACAATAAGCGTATCCTTTCGTAGGTAACCCACATAGGTAACAAACACTTTGTGCTTGCCTTGGGGGACATTACGAAATTGAAACGTGCCGTCTTTTTGTGCATTGACGGACTGGTCGGAAAGGTGAATATGCGCGCCTTCGAGCGGTTGCTGTTGGGAACCATATACAATCCCCGTTACGGTGTGTTGCCCACATAAAAGGAAACCCCACAGCAAGGAGAAGACATAAAAAATTCTTGACATGGATAATGCATTAAGATCATACAAACGAGTGTATTATCCTAATGGCGGTGCGCGAAGTGCGGGGTGAAAGCCGGAATACCCGGAAATCGAAATACTATGGAAAGAAAATAGTTCCTGGGGGAAATTAGAATCCGGCCAAAGCGTGAATTCTAATGCAATGGGTTTTACGTAAGCGCCAAAAGCAAACTCACATTGAAAACACTTTTCATAATCATGATGGGCGTGAGAAACCTCAGTAGTCCCTTGGGTATAATGATGATGGCAGTGCGCGGTTTCAAATTCGTGTACAAGGTGACCGACCGCATGGACCGCCTGCAATACGACAACTCCCAGAAAGGCAAGGGATAAAATTCCACCAAAAAGTAACCGACGAACATTCATCATGGGTCAAAGATAAAGTTTCAGCAAAAAAATACCCGTCGATTTACCATTTTTTTAAGAACCGACGGGAATATATTTGTAAGAAGTAGATTATACGAGTTCGTGCGCTACCAAATATTCGGCAATTTGAATAGCATTGGTGGCGGCTCCTTTGCGTAAATTATCGGCTACAACCCACATATTTACGGTGTTCGGCTGACTTTCATCTTGGCGAATGCGCCCCACAAACACTTCATCTTTTCCGTGGGCATAGAGCGGCATCGGATAAGTGTACGTATCGGTGTTGTCTTGTACGACAACGCCGGGGGTATGGTGCAAGATTTCGCGGATTTCATTCAGGTTACAGGGATGATGAAACTCCACATTTAAGGCTTCACTGTGGCCGCCTACCACGGGAATACGAATGGCGGTGGCGGTGACATGAATCTTGTCGTCGCCGATGATTTTCTTGGTTTCGCGGGTGAGTTTCATTTCCTCCTTGGTGTAGCCGTTGGCCTCAAACACGTCGCACTGTGGAATGGCGTTGCGGTGAATTTGGTATTTGTAGGCCATTTCCCCTTGTATACCGGCATATTCATTTTCCAATTGTTGAACCGCTTTTACGCCTGTTCCCGTAATGGATTGATAGGTAGAAACCACCACGCGTTTTACCCCGTATTTTTGGTGTAATGGCGCCAAAACCATCACCATTTGAATGGTAGAACAGTTGGGATTGGCAATGATTTTATCGGCTTTGGTTAACTCGTGGGCATTGATTTCGGGCACGACCAATTTCTTGGTGGGATCCATGCGCCAAGCCGAGGAGTTGTCGATTACGGTAGTGCCCACTTCGGCAAATTTGGGAGCCCAATCTAAAGAAGTTTGGCCGCCAGCCGAAAACAAGGCGATATCTGGATGCCTGTCAACGGCTGTTTGCAATCCGACTACGGTGTAGCCTTTCCCTTTCCAAGTGATTTCTTTCCCAACAGACTTCTCGGAAGCGACAGGAATTAATTCGGTTACGGGAAAATTTCGATCGGCTAACATTTGTAGCATCACTTCGCCTACCATACCGGTAGCACCAACAACGGCAACTTTCATGGTCTTTCTGTTTTAAGTTGAAATTTGACTAGTTTGCGATTCAAGAAAACGAACAGTTCCTTGAACAGTCCCGCAAAAATAACGAGAAATCACGTCGGTTGGTACATTTTAAATAAGAAAAACCACTCGTAATGAAGTGGCTTTAGTTAGCATATATAGGTAGCGGTTTACTTCTTCAATAAATCACGTATTTCGGCTAACAATTGCTCTTGTGTCGGTCCCGCAGGCGCTGCTGGAGCGGATGCTTCTTTTTTCTTCATGCCATTAATTCCTTTAACCATCAAGAAGATGACAAAGGCAATTACTAAGAAACTGATTACTGCGGCTAAAAATTTACCGTACAAGATTCCGCCCTCGGTTTTTAATCCGGCTAAATCTTCAACATGAGCGGCTTTCAAGGCAGGATTCAAAATCGCTGGAGTAATTACATCCGACACTAATGACGTTACAATCGCGCCAAAAGCACCTCCTATAATGACCCCTACGGCCAAATCCATGGCATTCCCCTTGGCGATAAAATCTTTAAATTCTGATACCATTCCCATTTTTATTCGTTTTTTAAGGTTAGTAGTTCAAAGCTATGGATTTTAACAAAAAAAAGGCCCAGTTAATTTAAAAATCTTACTCCCGATAAAAAATTCGCTTCACGCGTTGGGAGATCGAAGTCATGATTTCGTAGGGAATGGTCTCCAATACCTGCGCCATGTGAATTACCGAGGGGTCTTTCCCAAAAACAATCACTTCATGCCCTTCTTTACAGTCAATATTGGTCACATCGACCATCAGCATGTCCATACAAATGCTGCCGAGAATCGTCGCGCGTTTTCCTTTTATCACCACATACCCTTTGCCGTTGCCCCAATGGCGCGAGATACCGTCGGCGTAACCAATAGGCACGGTAGCCACGCGGGTCAAGCGTTCGGCCATAAATCGGCGACTATAGCCCACACTTTCACCGGGTTCGATGACCCGAATTTGCGAAATAACCGACTTTAACGTGGCGACTTGCTCCAGTAATTTTTGCTCGTCTTCGTCATTGGATATTCCATACAACCCGATGCCTAAACGTACCATATCGTATTGTGCTTGACCGAAATTGGAGATGCCCGACGTATTTAAAATGTGGCGAATGGGTTGTATGTTTAATGCCTCCATGAGTTGGGTTGACAGGTCCTCAAATAAAGAAAGTTGTGCCAAGGTAAAATCAACAAACTTCATGTCGTCACTCGCCGCCAAATGCGACAAAATACTTTTCACTTCCACGGCTTGGGTTTGCTGCAAACGGGCAATCAAGGCAGGAATATCTTGTTCCATAAATCCCAATCGGTGCATGCCCGTATCGAGTTTGATATGAATAGGAAAACGCTTCAATTTTTTCTGCTCCGCCAATTTGACAAAAGCATGCAACCCCTTTAAAGAATAAATCTCTGGTTCGAGACCGTGTTGTAATAACGAAGGATAACTTGTGCTCTCGGGATTCAACACCATGATCGGCAATTGGATTCCCGCTTGCTTCAACGCTACGCCTTCATCGGCAAAAGCTACCCCCAGATAATCCACCTTGTGATGGGCGAGCAACTTGGCTATTTCATACCCGCCATTGCCGTAGCTGAAGGCTTTGACCATCACCATGAGTTTGGTTTGGGTGTATAATTTAGCTTTGTAAAAATTGAGGTTGTGACTGATGGCATTAAGGTTGATTTCAAGCACCGTTTCGTGGGTTTTCTCCTCCAAAACCGTGACTATATCCTCAAAATGAAAATGACGTGCCCCCTTGATTAATATTGTTTCTTGCTCAAAAACCAACGTATCGATCACGTCCAAAAAGGCTTGGGTCGAAGGGAAAGCCAAACAATTGGGAAATTTCCTTTTGTAAGCACTAATCGTAGGCCCGATGGCAATCACCCGGTTGATATGATTGGACACCACGAGCAACGAAACTTGTGCATACAAAGCGTCATTATCTAATCCACTCTGAAAAATATCGGAGAGAATGAGCGTCTTCTTTTTAAACTGCTGCTGACTTTCTAGAAAATCCAAAGCAATTTTCAACGATTGAAAATCCGAACTGTAACTGTCGTCAATTAAGCGGGTTTGGTGCTGGCCGTTTTTGACTTTAAGTCGCATTTCTACAGGATACAATTGCGCCATGCGTTCCTGAATCACCGCTTCATCATAACGTAAATACAACAGCACCATCAAACAATGTATGGCATTTTCTATAGAGGCAAAATCCGAAAACGGGATGACGACTTTAAAACATTGTTTTTGGTAGGTAATTCGCAATTCGGTGTAGTCGGGATGCTCGTCGGCCATGACAAACACATCCGCTTTTTTATCATCTGAACTCCAAGTAAATGTGCGTATTGTAGATGGCAAAAAAGCTTCGATGGTTCGGTTTTTATTTAAAATCAAAAGCTCCACCTCCGAAAACAACGTAAGCTTTTCTTTGATTTTTTCGCCCGCACTTTGAAAACCTTCGTCGTGTGCTGAACCTATATTGGTCAAAATTCCTAAGGTGGGTTGGATAATTTTTTGCAAATGCACCATTTCATCCACCGTCGAAATTCCTGCTTCAAAAATACCCAGGTTGTGTTTTTCATTGATCCCCAATACCGATAGAGGCACACCGACTTGCGAATTATAACTCTTGGGACTGCGAATAATATGATAATCGGGACTCAATAAAAAATTAAGCCATTCTTTAACGATGGTTTTACCGTTGCTACCCGTCACGCCTATGATTGGAAACATAAACTCCGATCGATAAGCAGTGGCCAATTGTTGCAAGGCTATCAAGGTATCGGGAACAATCAAAAAGTTGGCTTTCCCCACTAAAGCCTCAGGAACTCTTTGAACCACAAAATTGGTGACTCCTTGGGTATATACCGTTTCCAAAAAATCATGCCCATCATGATTGGGGCCGCGTAACGCGAAAAACAAGGTGTGCTGGCCATTTTGCAACGAACGGCTATCAATAGACACGGCATCTACGATCGCGATATCATGCGGCCCTTGAAATTGCGCTTTCAAAATAGGAACGAGGGTGCGAATAGAACGTGTCACAGCAGTTAGGAATTGAGTTCGGTCGATAAATCCTCTGGGTCGTTAACTTCAATATGTTCGCGCATCGCCTTGTAATACGCCGCACGACTAAGCGGTTCGTATTCTTCGGTTTCCCCCAAAAGAACTAGATTATCGTTATTGGATTTACGGTAACTGTAATGAGCGAGATTGCCCGTGCGGGTGCATACGGCGTGGACTTTGGTTACATATTCAGCAGTAGCCATAAGCGCGGGCATGGGACCAAAGGGATTTCCTTTAAAGTCCATATCGAGTCCGGCCACAA
Source organism: Flavobacterium sp. (assembly GCF_027482425.1). Lineage (GTDB taxonomy): Bacteria > Bacteroidota > Bacteroidia > Flavobacteriales > Flavobacteriaceae > Flavobacterium. The sequence continues at coordinate 110,280 of NZ_JAIXWA010000054.1, read as the reverse complement.
TGACCCGAATGCCAGAATTGGCCAAATCATTGCAAATTTTTACGATTTCATCATCAAAAAATTGGGCTTCATCAATTCCGACGACATCACACCCTTGCGCCAAAATAGCAATGTTTGCGGCTGCAGGAACGGGAGTGGAGCGAATTTCATTTTTGTTGTGCGAAACGACCATTGCTTCATCATAGCGCACATCGATGGCAGGCTTAAAAATTTCTACTTTTTGTTTGGCAAATTGCGCCCGCCGTAAACGCCGAATCAATTCCTCTGTTTTCCCTGAAAACATGGAGCCGCAGATGACTTCTATCCACCCAAATTGCTCTTCGTGATTAACCGTATTTTCTAAAAACATTTACTAAATTGGTTAGATGAATTTAGGTTTTTCTGTTACATTTGTACAGAAACAAAAATATCAAAATTCCCCTGACTTGCTCCGGTTATTGGGATAAAGTTATGAAGAGTTTGCATATTTTTGAAGGAAATGACTGTACAAAAGACCCAACGCGGACTACCCTAAGGTAGCGACCGTATACCCAAAATTGTAATGCACCATGAAAAAAAGACTGGAAGCTGAATTGATTAGTATTGCACACCGCATTTTAAAACTACGCAACAAATCGGAAGTAGACCAACTCTACACGGAAACCCGAAAATTATACGAAACCCTTGCGGTTTTAAAATTTTACGGCGATCATTTTGAAACGCTGAAAAATGAAATCAGCGCAGAAGAACTTGAAAACCACCTCGAAGCCGCACTTACTTCTCCGGAAGTGGTTACAGCGCCTGCAGTTGATTTGACTCCAGCCGTTGAAGAAACTCCTGCGCCTGTCATAGAAGTTATGGTAACGGAAGAAGTTATGGAAGAACCCGTTGCAATGGAAACGAACGAGGAAACACCCGCAATCCCTGAGGAAACCGCTGAAGAGTCGACGGAAACCGCACCTGACGAAGAAGAAACCCCCGAAGAAGAACCCGTTATTGTGGGAGAAATTACTTTGGAGGAGGAAGAAATGGAAGAAGATATTCCAATGACGGAAGCCAAATCGGACTTGGATTTCGAACCTATTTTTGAATTGGCCGCTGCGCCTATAGAAGAAGCGGTATCCCATTCGGAGCCTGAAGTTCCTACCGCTTTAATTGAAGAGCCCAAAGTTGAGGCACCAAAAAAAGACGAACCCAAACAAATTTCCTTTGAAGAATTGTTGGGGGAAAATTACAGCGAACCCATTTTTGTTAAACCCGATGATGTGGTCGTACCGCCCTCCCTTAAAAATGTGATTGATGAACAAGGAAAGTCCTTGAACGAAATGCATTCAAAATCCATCAACATTGGCTTAAACGATAAAATTGCCTTCGTGAAATATTTGTTTGCTGACAGCACCGAAGATTACAACCGCGTCTTGTCGCAATTGAATTCCTTCTCCACTTTTGAAGAAGCCAAAGATTTTATCGACGAAATCATCAAACCCGATTACAACAATTGGGAAGGTGTAGACGATTATGCCGAACGATTTATCGCGATTGTGTCCAAAAAATTCTCATAAATGGGTAAATTGTATTTGGTTCCTACGCCTATTGGCAACTTAGACGACATGACGTTTCGTGCCGTAAAAGTCTTAAAGGAGGCCGATATCATTTTGGCAGAAGATACGCGCAATAGCGGTAAACTTTTGAAACATTGCGACATTGCGACACCCATGCAAAGCCACCACATGCACAACGAACACAAAACGGTGGACCATTGGGTAAAACGCATCCAAGCGGGGGAAACTGTTGCCTTGATTAGTGATGCGGGCACGCCTGCGATTTCCGATCCTGGATTTCTATTGACCCGAGCCTGTGTAGAAAATGGGATTGAAGTAGATTGCCTACCCGGAGCAACGGCCTTTGTTCCTGCCTTAGTAAACAGTGGTTTGCCCAACGATCGGTTTGTTTTTGAAGGCTTTTTACCCGAAAAAAAGGGACGACAAACACGCTACCTTCAACTCGCAGAAGAAACCCGAACCATGATTCTGTATGTTTCGCCGCATAAGTTGGTGAAAACCTTGGGCGAATTTGTGCAGTATTTTGGGGCCGATCGCCCGGTTTCGATTTCCCGTGAAATCACCAAATTACACGAGGAAACCCTACGCGGTACCGCCGAAGAAGTACTGAAACACTATGAAGCTAAACCCCCGAAAGGCGAAATTGTCGCTGTGGTGGCGGGGAAACCCACGAAATAAATGAGAATACATGTTTATATACGCCAACCTTTTAAAACCTAACTCTTATGCGCTGGAACTTTCACTCAAAGCCGAATCCCACAGCCGTACGCCATTTGATGGACGTACTGCATGTCGATGAACTTGTTGCCCAATTATTAGTCCAACGAGGCATCACCACCTACGAAGAAGCCAAAGGATTTTTTCGCCCTACCCTAAACGACTTACACAATCCGTATCTCATGAAAGATATGGAACAAGCCGTAGTTCGCATTGAACAAGCCATTAATAACCGAGAAAACATCCTCGTTTTTGGCGATTATGATGTGGATGGAACCACGGCCGTGTCGCTGATGGCCTCGTACCTTCGCAGTTTTTATCCCAATGTGGCCACCTATATTCCTGATCGTTATGCTGAAGGATACGGTGTGTCGTTCCAAGGAATCGATTTTGCCGAGGATAATAACATGACCTTGATCATCGCTTTGGACTGCGGTATCAAATCCATCGACCATGTCAACTATGCCAAAGCCAAAGGCATCGATTTTATCATCTGTGATCACCATCGTCCCGGAGATACGCTTCCTGATGCGGTGGCGGTTTTGGACCCCAAACGCGACGATTGCACCTATCCCTATGACGAACTCTGTGGATGTGGTGTGGGATTCAAACTGATCCAAGCTTTGTCGGAACGGCGTGGGCAAACGCTATTCGACCTAATTCCGTATCTCGATTTGGTGGCTACCGCTATCGCCGCCGACATTGTACCCATCACGGGTGAAAATCGGGTACTGGCCAAATTTGGCTTACAAGTCATCAATGAAAATCCGCGCCCTGGCATCAAAGCCTTACTGACTCAAGTCAAGAAAAGCGAACTCACCATAACCGATGTCGTGTTTATCATTGCACCACGCATTAATGCCGCAGGACGCATACAACATGGGAACGCCGCCGTAAGTTTGTTGACCGAAATGAATTTAGAACAAGCGGTTCAGTTTGCCACCGATATCGAGCAACACAACAAAGACCGCCGCGAACTCGACAAAACCATCACGGAAGAAGCCTTGAAACAAATTCAGGAATTGAATGAAACCGATCGTTTTACCACTGTGGTCTACCAAGAAAATTGGCACAAAGGCGTCATCGGTATCGTGGCCTCACGCCTCACAGAAACCTATTACCGTCCGACCATCGTGTTTACCAAAAGTGGCGATAAACTAGCCGCCTCTGCCCGTTCGGTCAAAGGTTTTGATTTGTACGAAGCCCTGGAGGCCTGTAGTGAACACCTTATTCAGTTTGGTGGACACATGTATGCAGCGGGCATGACTTTGGATGAAGAAAACTATCCTGCCTTCAAAGCCGCTTTCGAAGCAGTCGTCAAAAACACTATCGACCCCCATCTTTTAACTCCTGAAATGGCGGTCGATGCCGAAATCCAATTTTCGGAAATCACACCCAAGTTAATGCGGCTACTAAAACAATTTGAACCCTACGGTCCGGGCAATATGACGCCAACATTTCTCGCCAAAAACCTCTACGACACAGGCTATGGCAAACGCATTGGTAGCGACGAAACGCATTTGAAATTAACCCTCAAACAAGGCACCTCTGAAACGATAGGCGCTGTAGGTTTTGGCTTAGGCGATAAGGTAACCTTGATTGAAAACCGACAAAAAATGGATGCGGTTTTCTGTTTGGATGAAAATGAATTCAACGGTTCCGTAACTTTACAACTCCGTTTGAAAGATTTACGCAAGCACCATGACTAAAAACGACCCCTACGAAGCCCTGCGCTTTCGCGAATTTAACTTCTTCCTCCTCATGCGTTTTGCTTTGGTCTTTGCTTGGTCGATGCAGTTTGTCATCATCGAATGGGAAGTGTATTCCATGACGAAAGATCCGCTTTCGCTGGGGATTATCGGACTCATGGAAATCATCCCCGCGGTGAGTATGGCGCTGTTTGCGGGACATATCGTCGATCAAAACGAAAAGAAAAGCCTGTTGGTCAAATGTTTAATCGCTTTTTCACTCATCAGCCTGGGTTTGTTTGCCCTAACCCTCCCCGAAATTAAAGCACATTTTGCGGCACAAAATCTGCTCTATGCCATCTATGCTTTGGTATTTTGTGGAGGATTGGTGCGCGCCTTTATCACACCCTCCGTATTTTCACTATTGGGCCAGTTAATTCCGAAAAAAGTGTATCCCAACGCCTCCACTTGGAGTAGTTCGGTATGGCAAATCGCCGCCGTTACTGGGCCCGCCCTTTCGGGAATTGCCATTCGGTATTTTGGGGTGCATTGGTCGTTATGCATTGTATTCGGATGTACTGTTCTAGCGTTACTTTTTCTCACTCGAATAGAAAAGAAACCCATATTAAATACAAAAATTGGCGAACCCATGATGCAAAGTTTAAAAGAGGGAGTGCGGTTTGTATTTCAAAACAAAACGATTTTAAACGCCATCACACTTGACATGATCGCCGTGCTTTTCGGGGGTGCCATCGCACTACTCCCCGTTTTTGCCCAAGACATTTTAAACGTTGGCTCCGAAGGGTTTGGCATTTTACGCGCGGCTCCCGCTGTGGGTTCGTTTCTTACCATGATCTTAGCGGCTTATATTCCGTTGAACAAAAATGCGGGTATGAAATTGTTGGTGGCCATATTTCTGTTTGGCATGTGTATGATTGTCTTCGGTCTCTCGACGTACTTCTGGCTGTCGGTAGCCGCCTTATTTCTTAGTGGCGTATTTGACGGTGTGTCAGTGGTCATTCGCCAAACTATTTTACAACTCGAAACCCCCGATCACATGCGCGGAAGAGTCGCTTCAGTAAATTCCATTTTTGTGGGTTCATCCAATGAATTGGGTGCCTTTGAAAGCGGTGTTACCGCCAAATTGATGGGCACTGTAACGGCTGTAGTTTTTGGCGGCACAATGACGCTATTAACTGTGACGGCTACGGGATTACTCTCGCCTTCCTTCCGGAAATTGGACATTCATAAAAAAATTGAAGAATTATAATTTTTAGGCAGCAATAACCCCATCGTTCTTAGCAACACGATCCCGCTCTACGCTATATCCCCAAAAATCGGGGGATGCTCCCGAAACTTCGGGACGATCGCGGCTGTAGCGACGCATCATTTTCAAATCATGAAGGTAAAAACCGTAACTTCAACCCATGAAACGAATCCAACAAATAATTTATCTCAGCCTTTTTTTCCTCATCACCTTTGCTGTTTCGGGGCAAGTCGAACGAATCCTGCCTCTGGATGAAGAAACCAGTGCGTTTCTACCCGAAGTCAATTTCTACCTTTTTCACCAACAAAAGATCGTCTTCGTAGGTTTTTCAAGCGAGAAAGAACCGATCACTTTACCCCAAATTTCTTTTGATTCTATAGTTTTTTCCAAATTCAATTTCGAACCCAAAGGCTATTCCCGAGATAGTCTAACCGATGTGATTTATCTCAAGAAAAAAATCTACGAATTGGATGAAGTGGTGGTAGGTTCCCTTCCCGGAAAAATTACCTTGGGCGAACACAACCGCATTTTACCCCATTCTAGAGGTATGTATCTGCAAAAGCAATTGTTTTTTGGAATAGTACTAACGAATGATCAAGCGTTTGACTTGGCACTGGAAGCGGTGCAATGGCATGTCAAAAAGGTGGTACATCCCACGAAATACCGTGTTCTATTTTATAAAGTAGTTGTAAATAAAGACATTGTACAACGCACAAACATTCATCCCTTGTATGCCATTCCTGTATATATTTCACCCGTTCAAACCTTAGATTCCAAACAAAAAAACAAAATTAATACGCCCATCGATTATACCTTAACTCCAGGGGAAGAGATTTTAGTTTCCATTGAATTAGTCGACTATTTTGACGGGAATCAAACGGTGATTTATCCGCCATTGGAAGAGCAAACCTTAGTCAAGTTTCAATGTTCGGACGAAAACAACTTTTATACGAAATACCGTGATGCCATTACCCAAAAAGAAACGGAAGAATTGTTCAATGCCAATGTTTGGATCAACTATGATTTTGCATTTTACTTTTACAAAAAGCCTAGTAAAAGCTTGATTCGCACGCCTGCCGTCAATTTGATTGGCCGGAAATTATAGTTCAAATTTTTCGAGGGTCATTTGGGTTCCATCAAAAACCCCATAGGTAAAATACCCAATCCAATCCCCTAAATTGATATAGGTCGATTGTTCGTTTAAAGATATGGTCATGGGTAAGTGACGGTGGCCAAACACAAAATAATCATAGTGCTGGGTCTCCAATTTTCGTTTACAATATTGCACCAGCCATTCGTTGTCTTCCCCCAAAAACTTTACATCGGCTTCGCCCGAAATTAATTTGTTTTTGACCGAAAGGTATTGGGCTAATTTCACTCCAAAATCGGGATGCAACCAGCGGTATAACCATTTAGAAAGCGAATGGGTAAACACTTTTTTCATGCGTTTGTAGCCTTTGTCGCCAGGCCCTTTACCGTCGCCGTGCCCAATGAGAAACGACTTGCCGTGGAACGTAAATTGTTTATTGTCGTGATATACGGGAATATTGAGTTCTTTTTCAAAATAATCGTGCATCCACAAATCGTGATTCCCTACAAAGAAATAAATCGGTATCCCGCTGTCGCGAATTTCTGCCAACTTGCCCAAAACACGCACAAAGCCTTTCGGTACAACCGTTTTATATTCAAACCAAAAATCAAATAAATCCCCGAGCAAAAAAATCGCTTCCGCATCTTGCTTCACGGTGTCCAGCCACGCCACAAACTTTTGTTCGCGCGGAAAGCTCGCTTCAGCAGTCGGAGCACCCAAATGTTGGTCGGAAGCAAAATAGATTTTTTTGGCCATACTTACGCATTATCAGACGCATACCATTCGGCATAAGACGTCTCCGTTTCTTGTAATCGTAACGAAAAGAGTTGGATATTCGCTGGAAGGCGGTTGCTGATTTTTGTGGCAAAATCAATCACCATATTTTCACTCGTAGGTTGGTAATCGACCAAAATAACATGATGCCCGCGCTGTTGTAGCTCCTGAGCCAATTCTACATGGGGCGTATTTTGGTTGAATACGGTAGCATGGTCAAACACGTCGACTATTTCTTCTTTCACGATTTTTTTTAAATCGGTAAAATCAATCACCATTCCATATTTCACATTTGACGTATTGGTAATCGGCTGACCAATAACGGTGACCGATAACTTGTAACTGTGTCCGTGAACGTTTTTACATTTTCCATCGTAGCCATACAAGGCATGTCCGGTTTCAAAACTAAATTGTTTGGTGATTCGAATGGTACTCATACTGGTATTTTACCCGACAAAAATACGGTTTTATTCTAATCCTTTCGGTTTTTAGAACGGTAATAAAGCACGTAAGCCAAGCCTACTAAAACTATAAAGGCAATAAGTTTCCAATCCAAGCGCCGATTGCATACCCGTTATCGGGGGCTTCTTGAGGTTTTTTCCCGATGCCCGATTGAAGGAATAACACTAAAAAATTCATGAGAACAAGGATTTCTTCAATAAAAAAAGGCTATTCAATTCGAACAGCCTTTGAGGTATTTCTTTATGGATTTTCTTGGAAATTTTGATTTTCATTGGCTTTCGCCTCCCGTGCATTAATCACTATATTGTCTTCCCCACGAGTGACAAAGGCTACAAAACTGATGTTTTGCGGGTTAATTTGAGGCGCATTCGGAAAATTAGAGGGTGGCGTTATCGTAGGAATAGGAATAGAGAAATTGCGGGTGAGTGTTGCCCCATTCACGGTTCCTGTGATTGATTCCCCAACAATATTCGTTAACGAGGCACGCAACACATGATTGTGCTCAAAATTTGGTATAGGATTTACCCCATTGTACAAATCATTGTAGTAGTTTCGTTGGTTAAAAAGTAATTTGTCTTCCAACAAATACACCACTAACTTAAGATTTTGATAATCGTCTAAACACTTTATTTTAACATCCAAATTTATATTCCCGTTGGCAACCGTAGAATTCATAGCCAATCCAATAGTCGAATTGTTGGACGTTAAATCTAATGCTTGTTGCACATTGGATGTTTCAGGAAAGCCCCAAACAATCATACGGTTTAATCGTGAAACAGGCAAAGCCAAGGGAGAATTGGGTAAAATTAAATTCTTTAATGGCGCAATCCCTTGGAAATGGAAAGGGTCATTTCCATTGTGAATCGCCACAGAAACTACTTTATTTGATGCCACTTTAGCTTCTTCAATAGCCCAAGCCACACGGGTGCAATTCCCACACCATGTTCCTGTATAATCTTCAATCAAGACATTTTTTTTGAAGTATCCAGAAATAGGAGGCGCAGTTGACGATCCATCCGGTCGGTTTTCAATAATCTCGGTATCTTGACAGGAAACGAGGAGCAAAACCATTGCCAAAAAGGCCGTTGTTATCTTAAATTTCATAGCAAATTCCATTTAAAATTTAAAGCATACAAATAAAAAGAAAAATCTTTTAAAATTTATAATATTATTTATTTATTTGTAGCACCTTACCCGTGAATAATGAAAAATATATTTTTTTTACTCTTGCTTTCTAGTTTTTTAACAACTGCACAAAGCACATTACCTGAAGTTACACTAACCAATCTGGAAGGAAAATCGGTGGTGTTAAACCGCGATTTTGTAGAAAAAGATAAGCTATACATCATCTCTTTTTGGGCGACTTGGTGCGGCCCTTGCATTAATGAATTAGACGAGTTGAATGATGTTATTGAGGACTGGAAAAAAGAACTCAATTTGGAGGTTATCGCAGTTTCTACCGACGATGCGCGCACTCAAAAAAGAGTAAAACCTTTGGTGAATGGAAAAGGATGGCCGTATACTATTTTGTTGGATACCAATCAAGATTTAAAAAGAGCCTTGACCATTGTGAATATACCCTATACAATTGTGGTTAAAAACGGACAAATCGTGCATATCCAAAATGGCTATGTCCCCGGAAGTGAAGCTGCATTATTAGCCAAATTGAAGCAATTATAATTCATGAAAAACATTTCTTTTTTTGGCCTTTTTTGCATCGGTTTCTTATTATGTTCTCTTTTGACCCATGCCCAAAACAACACCAATGCTTCAGGGGTGCTAAGTGGTGGCTTTGAAACCAACACCCAATGGTATTTGAACGACAAGGGACTCAAAGACGAGTTTAACAATCCTACCGCGCAACCCGAGGAACCTTTGCGCTCCAACAGTTATTTATTTCTTAATTACAACTATAAAAAATGGACCTTTGGCATTCAAGGCGAGGCGTATGAGCAAAATGCCTTGTTAAACATGAATCCGAAATTCAACGGAACCAACGTAGCCACCTATTTTGTGCAATACAAAGGAAATCTATTGGAAGCTACTGCAGGATATTTTTATGAACAATTTGGCAGTGGATTACTGTTTAGAAGTTGGGAAGACCGTGCTTTAGGAATTAACAATGCCTTGCGTGGTGGAAAGGTGATTTTAAAACCTGTAGCTCATTTTACCTTAAAAATGGTTTATGGACAGCAACGTACGGGATTTGATGTGACCGATGCACAAATTTTTGGCGGGGACTTTGAATGGGGACTCTCTAAAGTTTTTAAATGGCAAACGACTGACTTAAGTTTGGGCGGAAGTTATGTAGGACGGTATGAAAAAACGGACATTGTAAATCCTAATTTTGATGCCTTGACGAATGCCTACGCCGGACGCATCAGTCTTACCCACCAATCCTTCTATTTATCGGGGGAATATAATTATAAATCGCCTGATGCAGTTGTACAAGCGCCAGGACAAATAGACAATCGCTTGATCAAACCCGGAAGCGCCATTTTATTGAATATGGGGTATTCCAAAAAAGGGTTTGGTATTGATGGTACATTTCGACGTCTTGAAAACATGGGATTCTTCTCAGAACGGGGTGCCAAAGGAAATGTATTCAACGATCGAATCATGAATTTTATTCCCAGTTTGACCAAACAACATCATTACAATTTGGCCAATATTTATGTCTATCAAGCCCAACCCAATGTACTATTGGCAGGTTCTGACTTTGTTAAAGCGGGTGAAATTGGAGGGCAAATCGATATGTTTTACGACTTTAAAAAAGGAACGGCCTTGGGAGGAAAATACGGGACTAAAGTGGCTATGAATTTCTCAAATTACAATGCATTAAGTGGTACTTTTTTCATTTTCAATCCGCAAGATTATGATACCGATTTCTTAGGGTTTGGCCAACGGATGTTCTCGGATTTTAATTTTGAAATCACCAAAAAATGGACCAATAAGTGGTTTACTCAGGTAAGTTATATCAAGCAATATTACAACCGAAAGTATATTGAAGATGCTGCTGGGGAAGTGAATACCCATATCGTGGCTGGGGAAGCCATTTACAAATTTGATAAAGGGCAATCCATACGCGTCATGGGTGAACATATGTGGGCCGATTACGATCGAAAAAATTGGGCTGCCGCTACGGTTGAATTCAACTTTAATTCCAAGTTTTCGATGTATGTATATGATTTGTACAACTATGGTAATGATTTGAGTCACTACCGAAATCATTATTACAACATTGGTGGAGCTTTCCGAAATAAAGCGACCCGCTTAGGCATTAATTATGGCCGTCAACGCGGCGGTTTAGTTTGTGTGGGTGGTGTTTGTCGTTTTGTTCCTGAAAGTTCTGGACTCACGCTAACGTTTAATACTTCTTTTTAATGAAACCGATTCGACTAAAAGGTATTTTCTTCAGTCTTATTATAGTAGGGCTACTGATTTCCTGCTCGTCGAATGATGCTGATTATACTGCGATACCTCAAAGTCCGGTGCAATGCGACCTTTCGCAGGTACCCTATGCTAAACTATCGGATTATCGTTTTTTTGAAGGGGAATTAAAAAATTTAATCCCCTCAATGGGAGTACTCCCTTACCAACCCTCCAGCGAACTCTTTACAGATTATGCGCTGAAAAAACGTTTTGTTTGGATGCCCAACAATACCAAAGCAAGTTATGTAAGCGATCGAGAAGTGTTGAATTTGCCTGTGGGTGCTGCATTGGTTAAGGTATTTTACTATAACACGGTCCTGCCCGGATTGACTACAAAAATTATTGAAACACGGGTGATGATTCGAAAAAGTACAGGCTGGATTTTTGCAGAATACATTTGGAATCCTGAACAAACGGAAGCCTTTCTAGAAACGGCAAGTACTTCTCGCACACTCACGATTCAACAAGGAAGTGAAACGTTGACATTCAATTATAGAACCCCCAATACAACGGTAGAATGTAACCGCTGCCACGGGGATTTGGTGACGCAACAAAAAACACCGATTGGCATCAAACCTCAAAATCTGAATTGGAATTATTTGGGAACACAAAACCAACTGACGCAATGGATTAATGCAGGGTATTTGGAGTCTAATTTGCCTTCGTCGATAACTACAGTTCCGAACTACAACAACACCTCTTTACCGATTACCGAACGCGTACGGGCGTATTTTGATGCCAACTGTGCCCATTGCCACCGTGTGGGAGGAGAAGCGCAAGTGCATCCCTTACGTATGGAATATACAGACACGAGCGACCCTGAAAACATGGGCGTTGGGGTAGGTGCTTTACACACGTTACCTGGCTACAATGGACGCATTGTACAACCCAACAATGTGGGTCAATCGATTCTCCACTACCGCATGCAAACCACTACCGATATGTTTTATATCATGCCGGCCATTGGTCGCTCAGTGCAACATCGTGAAGGGCTACAATTGGTGGAGCAATGGATCAATAGTTTTTAAAATAAAAAAGACCTGTTTGCTTAAACAGGTCTTTCTTTTTAAGGTTCTATAAATTAATTAGTTTTTAATCACTTTTTTTGTACCTGTATTTCCGTAGGTATCGGTGAATTGTAAAATATACATTCCTGATTGCCATGCGCTGGTATCTAAAGTATGAATCCCATACGGTAAATCGCGCTGTAACACTGATTTTCCATTAACATCAAATACCTGAACTTGTGACGCCTTTAGGACATCCAAAGTTAATTCTGAAGTAAAGGTGGTAGCTTTGATCAACACCCCATTTTGCTGTAGCTGCTCGATTTCTTCCACCGAAAGCGCTGGGTCAAAACGATACGTTACGTCAACAAAATTCCCCGAAGGATTTCCCGCTTGGAAAAAACGGAAGGAATAATCTTTAGGGTAAGGCGCTGAACCTAATACGGTGTTGTAAAAGTGTCCATCATTGCCGCTTTGCCCACCCGGAGGTAGTGTCAAAAAAGGAAGATTAACTGGATAATTCACTCCTTCTTCCACTGAAGATAAACATTCATTAGCAAAACACAATTCAAAACCTTGACCGTCCGTATTGACCAAAGAAGTACAGTTAATGCGCACATTCACCGAGGCTGTTGTCGATAAATTTTTAACGTAAAAATCCAACGAGCCTTGTGGATACAGCGTTGAATTAAAGGCTATCACTTGACCTGAAGCAACTGGCGTATTATTGTGACGGGTAACTGCAATTTGTGCCTGGGTAAAACCCATCATGGCTAACATTACAAAGAGAGCAATCTTTTTCATAATCTATTTTTTGGGGAGTGTTAATGGGGAGACGGCAAATCTCCCCGTTAATTATTTAGTTTAATACAATTTTTTGAGTTTGTGTAGCGCCTGCTTCATTGGTCATGGTCGCTAAGTAAATGCCTTTTTGTAAAGAAGTCAAATTCATTTGACCTCCATTTTCAAGGGCGTTAGCACGATATACTACTTTTCCAGTCATATCAGTAACCGTAATATTTACAGTACCTTCTGTCGCTACTTGTAGAATTCCATTGGAAGGATTGGGGAATAAGCGTGCGAAATTTTGTGCTGTAAAGGTGCCATTAGATAATGCATCTGTTGCAAAAGCGGCTTGCATCACTGCTTTAGTAGCTACATTTTGAATGAATACAATAACTTTAATATCCGACAATTCTTCAATATTCAATCCGCTTAAATTTGTTTGTAGTGTGTGGGTTGTTGGCGTGTTAAAAGTAAAGTTAACTGGAGTTCCACTTGGATCGGGCAACATTTTCATGGCCACATTTTTGAAGGATGTTTCTCCGTTGGTAGCAACGTTACCTGTAGTCACTCCTTCTACTACAACGGCATGGATCGTGTAATTTCCAGATAGATAAGGCGTAGTATTTACGTTCACTGTTAAATCAGATCCGTTCAATAAACGTGTCGCGTTAATCCCAAAGTATGCTGGCTCACTTAAAGCTACATCCAATGCAGTTTGCAATTGTGCTGTATTAAAGTTAGTCCCTTCTTTAGAGTCTACAAATAAAGTAGGTGCACCGGTAACCCCATAATAGCCTACGCGCTCACCGATTTCTGGAGTATAATAAGGATCCCCAACACCAGGCCAGTTCACTTGATAGGATATCAACGCTAAATTATTTTGGTTGGTTCCTGTGGTATAAAAAGGAGAAAAGAAGTTGGTGTTAAACGAAAAACAAGGAGGACATGTTGAACTCGAAAATTTCTCATACAAAGGAAGACGTGCCGTAGAACCACTAGCTACAGAAACGTTTTTGGTTACCATATCATTCGTTGTATCTCCGTCATTTCCTGCTCCATTCACATTGGATACCCAAACTTTTAATACATAATTTCCTGGGGTAGCATTCCATTGGTCATTGTGCGTAAACGTGTATGATTGTCCCATCGCAATGTTCAATCCAGAAAAAGTTTGTGAATAAATAGTCCCCGTACCAATTTGCCAATTTACAGTCATTGCGTTGATGGCAGAAGTTCCCATATTTTTGATCGAACCTGTAATCACTTTAGAACCGGCCAATACGATTGCATTCATATCTACAGTAGCCGTTTCAGCATCAATAGCTTGAATTTGTTCTACCGTGATTTCATCGATAAAGATGTTGTTTCCGTATCTTGAAGTTCCCAAGATATTGATATACCCTGTACCCGAAACTGTTCCAGGAATATCAAAAGAATAGCTGTACCAACCATCGGCGGGCACAATAGGAGCCAATTGACGTGAACGGTTAACGGTACCTAACAAAGTCCCTCCTGCTGCTGAAGTGGTGTTGTAAAAAACTTGGATGTTATCCGCATCCGTTGGATACCCTGAATCGCGGAACATTTTTAATTTTACACGGTAATTTGCCCCAGCAAAAGTTATCGCTGGTGACGTAAGGCGGCCCGTTCCGTTGTTTGGAATAGAATACGACGCAAAACGTGCCATCCCTGCACCAGCAAAAGTAGCACACGTTGGGTTGGTTCCCGCCGTTCTGCGAGACCAAGCATTGATGGTTGTACCCGCGTCACTGGTGGCTGTGGTGGTAGTCCAGCCTAAAGCCGTATCGAAGTTTTGAGAGGCAATGATTTGTGCCTGACCCAAAAAAGAAACCAATAAGGCCGTCAATAGAGTAATTTTTTTCATTTTCGGTAGAGGTTAATAGTTTGTACGTTGTTTTTTTAAAGAAGCACAATTTTATGAATAAATTTGCGATAATTTACTATGAATCAGTGTTTTTTTTGCTTTAAGTATGCAATTCTTTAGGATTCAAAAAAATATTTGGGGTTGACGGTTAAATTACTATATTTGCAACGCATTATAGGGGATGTAGCTCAGTTGGCTAGAGCGCTACGCTGGCAGCGTAGAGGTCGTGGGTTCGAGCCCCATCTTCTCCACTAAAATAAAACCTTAACCCCTATTTTATCTGGGTTAAGGTTTTTTTTAACAATTATAAAACAACCTTAGGCTCTCATTTTAAGTGGAGTTATGGCTATAAATTTTAATGATGTTTTTGTGAAAAAGATTATTTTTTATATTTCCTACTAATCTTTTTACGACAGGACCAGCAACGATTGAACCGCAATACCCTTTTTCAGCATATAGGTTAAATACATAAACTAAAATGTAATTATCATCTGTTTGATTTAAATCTAAAAAATCTTGATTAATTTTTTTTATCAAGTTTTAATTTAATTACGATAAAATGTAATGGCTTGATTAAAAAAAACATTGTGAATTTTTTAAGGGTTAAATTATCTGCAATAATGTTTGCTAGCTTTGGACTATATAAATAGTATTTTGAAATAAATTTTACACCCCAACTTCTCTTTTCTAGCCAATTATCTCTAAATTGCCTTAAATCAAAAACAACAGGATGGTTATAGTCATCAAAGACAGCTGTAGCGATAAAACATCCTTTTTTTCCCTCAACTCCATGTGATTTAGCAGTAGCTTCACATCTAATTGAGCAAAAAGATCCAAAATTTTTTGCAGCATTTGTGCGATAACGGTCGTACGAAGCATACTCTCTTGAACACCAAATACATTTACCCATAAATTATAATTTTAATTAAAATAATGCCAAATATATGTTTTTTCCTATAAATTGTAAATCATAATTTAAGGTTAGAGCTAATTACAATCTATAATTGTGAATTTGCATTTTGTTTAGTGTTATATAAATACTAAACAAGTGAGTGCGATGAATCACAAAAAAAGGTATACCCTAAAATCATAGCCAATTAGGTTTGTGATGAAGTTCGTTATATAGAAATTGTATAGTATATTTTAATGTTTCTAAGATTATTTTAATTAAACTTTTCATTCTATTTACTCTTTTCCCTTTTTGACTATTTTTTATTATAGAAATAGATAAAAATTGGTCATATTAACCCGCAAACCCAACCAAAAGAAGATGAGAATATGAGGTAGGGGAATACGATGTCTATTTTAATAAATCTACCTTGAACGTTCTTGGATAAAAGTAGTCAGTAATTCAGTAAAAAAGCTCTGTATGACTGATAAGTCGGTTGAGCTTCAACTTCTTCACAAAAAAGCCTGAATAAATGATTCAGGCTTTTTTTATTTTTCTTTTTTCAAGTCTTCCGCTACTTTTTCCAATTCGGCAAACCAATTTTCACCAAAACGACGAATCAACGCTTCTTTCACAAATTTATATACGGGCACTTGCAATTCATTGCCCAGTGCACACGCTGGATCGCAAATATCCCAACGGTCGTAATTCACCGCGGCAAATTCCGTAAAATCCTTTATTCGGATGGGATACAAATGGCACGAAACGGGTTTTTTCCAATCGATGATGCCTTCATTATACGCTTGTTCAATCCCGCACAAGGCGGTTTGTCCGTCAAAAATAACGTACGCACAATCGTTGTTGTCTATGAGGGGCGTTTCTAAATCTTGCTCCGTTCCGACCACCCATGTCCCCAAGCGTTCGATGGCTTCAACACCTTCGGGACGCAAATAGGATTTAATTTTGGGATAAATATCTTCCAAAATCTTGGTTTCTTCAGCACTAAGGGGAGCCCCAGCATCACCATCGACGCAACAGGCGCCCTTGCAAGCCGTAAGGTTACACACAAAGTCTTTTTCTAAAATATCCTCCGACACAATGGTTTTCCCGAGTTGAAACATAGTATTTTTCTTTGATGCAAAGATATTACTTTCTAGGTACTAGAAGACTGCTTACTGAACCCTAGCGCCGAGCCACTAAAGGGGGATTGGTTGTCGGTTGTCGGTAGCCCCCTAGCCCCTAAAGGGGGGATGGTGATTTGACACGCCCATTTATAATTTAAAATTCAAAATTTATAACATTCCCTACCGCGCTAAGGGTGGAAGTGAAAAGCCCACAGCGAGGAACGAGCGCGGACTTGCAACGGACGACCTGACCCCTAGGACGAAAAAACGGATAGAAATCGCCAACATCATTCCGAGGGGGAGCGCCCAAAAGTGTCACTATCAAGGGGTTGAAATTTAACGGGAATTTAAATTTTAGCTCTTTTTTTATGCCTTACTTTTGCAAAAAATTTCAACGGGTATGTGGGGCTTAGATTTTAGAGAGGTTGCGACCATTAGTATGGTGCTTTTTGCGGTTATTGATATTGTCGGCACGATTCCGATTATCGTGGATTTACGCCAGAAATTTGGAACTATTGAGTCGGAAAAAGCGTCGTTGGCAGCGGGCATCATCATGATTACCTTTTTGTTTGCTGGGGAAGAATTTTTGAAATTAATTGGCACAGACGTGTATTCGTTTGCTGTGGCGGGGTCGTTTGTATTGTTCTTTTTGGCCTTGGAGATGATTTTGGGCATCAAAATTTACAAAGAGGAAGCCCATACCTCGGCCTCGATAGTGCCTTTGGCGTTCCCGTTGATTGCGGGGGCTGGCACGATGACTACCTTACTTTCGCTTCGGTCGCAATTTGCTTCGATTAATATTGTGATTGCCATTTTTTTGAATGTGATTTTGGTGTATGGCGTTTTGAAATCGTCGGCAAAAATTGAAAAGTTTTTGGGTAAAAATGGTTTGGGTGTGATTCGAAAAACCTTTGGGGTGGTGTTGTTAGCGATTGCTGTTAAATTATTTGCCTCTAATGTTAAAGCCCTCTTTTAGTACAACGAGAAATGATTAAATTTGTCGTCAGAAAGTAAAACAATGAAAATCTTTACCACTTTATTAATCTTTATTGCCATTGCATTAGTGGTCGTTAATGTGATGATGTTGGATTTTGACCGTCCGTTAGAAGGGAACAGTTTGGTTGCTTTGATCGGAATCGTAGCTTCGTTTTGCGCTATTTTTATTCTTTTGATTTTCAAAATGTCGAAGCGCATCGAAGAGAAAATGAAAAACCAATAACATGTTTGACGTACTCATTATTGGCGGTGGCGTCTCGGGAATGTCGTGTGCCTTACTTTTGGGTTCGGCGCAGCACAAACCTTTTGCTGCGGACAAAAAAATTGGCGTGCTTACCCACCAAAAAGCGTCTTCGTTACAAAATGCAGTGTTCCACAATGCCTATGGGATTGCGGCGGGCACCACAGGAGCTTCGTTGTTGGTGGAGAGTAAAACGCATTTGGCAACCTCCTACCCGCATGTCATTCAACTCGAAAATCTTAAAATCACGGCGATCTCGGGCGATTTGAATCACTTTACACTAACAACCCATACGGGGGAAACCTTAGAGAGCCGTCGTGTAGTCCTTGCGATTGGCGCTGGAAATCCGTTTCCTATTGCGGGCTTGGCATCCTTTATTATCCCGCATCAAAAAGCCCATCCCGACAAAAACCGATTGCAATTGCGCAACACCGATCATGTAGTAAAACCCGGGCTGTATGTTTGTGGAACATTGGCCGGCTGGCGTAGTCAGTTACCTATAGCCGCAGGAAGTGGCGCCTCAGTAGCGACTGATATTTTGACCGAATGGAACGACGGGATTCCGGTGCAAGTGCATGATAGTTTGAACCACTAATGAACACGCGTAACTCCTGCTTTTTTTAACATGGGGTCTTCTTGGAGAATGACTTTGTAGTAGGCCGTATCCCCAAACAACTGCCGTGCAAATTCGGCTTTTATGTACCGCCGCACCAGCGGTTTACTTTTTTCCCAATGCATTTGCAGTCCCGACTTTTCCATATATGTTTCAAATTCAGGCAAATAGTCGGCTGTAGTTTCATAGTTTTTTTGAAATTGCTCAAAGGTCCAACCCGCAAATCGATTCCGGTTGTTGTCCAATTGTTCAAACACAAAATGGCCTACTATACCCGTTTTCAACACATACGCTACATTTTCTTCGCCTACAGCACTTTCAAGAGGAACAAAAACGTCGGGCACAATACCTCCGCCCCCATACACGGTTCGCCCTTTTTTAGTTTTAAACTTGAGCGAATCGGCTACGTTAACTTTTTGGGGCTGTGTAAGTTCCCCCGATTCATAGCGGTGCTCGTATTCGCCGTGATAGGCTTCGGTCTCCCCTTTTTTGTAAGGTTTTTGAATCGAACGACCACTGGGGGTAAAATAACGTGCTACGGTTAAACGTACCGCCGAACCGTCGTCAAAATTCATCTCGCGCTGAACCAATCCTTTGCCAAAAGAGCGTCGGCCAACAATTTGACCGCGATCATTATCTTGAATGGCACCGGCTAGAATCTCACTCGCGGACGCTGAATTTTCATCAATCAATACGGTTACTTTCCCCGATTCAAACAAGCCTTTTTCGGTAGCATACTTTTTTTCAACCGCCCCTTTTTTGTTTTTCGTAAAAACGATTAGATCCTCTTCGGGAAGCAGTTCATCGGCAATAGCAATCACTGATTCCATGACGCCGCCGCCGTTTTCGCGTACATCAATAATGAGCGCACGCATGCCTTTCTTTTTTAACTGGAGCAATGCTTGATGAAATTCTTCGCCAGTGGTTTCGGCAAAACGTTCGATTTTGATATACCCCGTTTGTCCATCCAAAAGAAGGGCAACTTCAACACTTTTCAGTGGGATGACGTCCCGAACCACTTGGGTGGTAAACGTTTTGCGGGTTTTCTTCCGATACACCGTTAATTGAATCTTGGATAAGGGTTCGCCTCTTAAGATAGTATACAGCGACTCGGATTTCAATTTTTTTCCAAATAAGGGTTTTTTTCCCGCATACAATATACGATCACCCGCTTGGATTCCTGCTTTCGCTGCGGGTCCCCCTGGAATGGGTTTGATTACCGCTATCGAATCATTATAGGTGTAAAAATTAATCCCAATACCCACAAAATCGCCGCGCATATTATCGGCCAATAGGGTTTGTTCTTGGGGTGTTACATAGACCGAATGCGGATCTAAATTGGCCAAAATACCCGTCACCGTAACATCGACAATGGAATCGGTTTTGACCTCATCTACATATTCGTTTTCAATAAAATTCAATAACCGATTGAGTTTACTGCGGTACTCTTGCTTTGACGCTTTGGCTGGAATAGGATAATTCAGGAGTCCACCAATGATGATCCCTAACGCCACACAGGAGAAAAAAAGAATCGGTATGTAAATTTTAGAAATACGCATGGGTTTGACGTAAAAAAAACGCTGAAAAAGGAGTATTCCGTTTACTCTAGTTCTTCCATCTGAACGACTTCAACGCCTGCCTTCGTTAAGAAATCAATACCAGAAGTATCGCGATAGCCCTTTTGATAGACCACTCTTTTGATGCCCGATTGATGAATGAGTTTGCTGCATTCACGGCAAGGAGAAAGTGTAATAAACAAGGTGGCATTCTCACACGATTGGGTAGAACGTGCTACTTTGGAAATGGCATTGGCCTCCGCATGAAGCACATACCACTTGGTTAAACCCTCATCATCTTCGCAACAATTTTCAAACCCCGATGGCGTGCCGTTGTATCCATCCGAAATGATCATCCTATCGCGTACAATGATGGCTCCTACCTGTTTGCGTTGGCAATACGACAATTTACTCCATTCGGCGGCGATGCGCAAATACGCTTTATCGTATTTGATTAATTTCTCCTTTTTCATGGTTTCTAAAGTACTACTTTTTGTTTGAATTACGGCTCCCAAATAGGATTTTGTGCCAACAAAGGAAGGATAATTCCGAGAACAATGGCCGAAAAAACCAGAATAAATTCTCGTTTGGAAAAACGAAAAAGGGTTAAAAACACAAAAGACAGCAACAATACGACCAAAACAATGATGAGTTGTGCCGCTTCAATTCCTAAGGCAAAAGCCAACATGGGAAGCATTTTGTCGGGCGCTTCACCGGGGAGTAAATCTTTAAAATAATTGGAGAATCCTAAGCCATGAATTAGCCCAAAAAACAAGGTAATTCCCCCGATAAAGGTGAGATTCTCTTTGGGTTTTGATTTTCCAGCGGTTGCTAAATTATACAGCGCTGTAAGAAGGATTGTAATCGGAATAAGAAACTCGATCAAGGTGGGTTGCACGCGAACGATATTCAACACCGCCAAAAACAAGGATAAGGTGTGGCCTAGGGTAAAAAGAGATACTAACAAGAGGATACGTTTCCAGTCTTTGCCTGTATACGGCACGGTAAGTACTACCAAAAAAAGCAAATGATCGTAGCCGTTTAAGTCGAGTACGTGTTCGAGACCGAATTTAAAAAAAATCCAGAAATCAGTCATAGCATTGCGGACGAGGGTTAATTAGGGTAAACTTACAATATATTTTCATAGCGAAAAAACCCTAAAGTAAAATCGGTATTTTTTTAGTCATATTTCAGAAAAAACGGTATTTTTAGGGCATAAAATCAATAACATTATGTCTATAGCAGATTTATTTGACAGTGAGTTCAAAAGCCGGAATAAAGGGCATTTTTCTGCCATCGTTCGTGTGGCGATTGCCGATGGCGATTTAACCAATGAGGAGCGAAACTTTTTGGATAAATTGGCCGTACAATTGGAAATTTCCGATGAAGAATATGCCGAAATTCTAGCCAATCCATTAAAATATCCGATCAACCCACCCTATTCGTATGCGATGCGATTGGAACGATTGTACGATTTATCACGGATGGTTTACGCCGACAAAGTGTTGGGACCCAAACAAAAGGAAATCCTTACTCGTTTTGCCTTAGCCTTGGGCTTTACGCCAGGAAACGTTCACTATATCGTTGATAAAGCGTTGTCACTATTAGTACTCAACGCCGATTTGGACACCTTTGTGTATGAAATGCGACACATGTACAAATAATAAAAAAGTCCCGAGGTATTTCGGGACTTTTTTTTCAAGTTTAAAAAACCATTATAGCGCTTCACGCATAAATTCTTCGGCTTTCGTCACCATATTTTCGCTTCCGCAAAAAAACGGCACCCGTTGATGCAACTCCGTAGGTTGAATCTCCATAATACGTTGGTAACCATCGGAGGCTTTTCCACCCGCTTGCTCCGCGATAAACGCCATGGGGTTGCATTCATATAAAAGTCTCAATTTACCTTTCGGCGCTTTGAAACTGGTAGGATAAATATAAATACCGCCCTTGATCATGTTGCGATGCATGTCGGAAACCAAACTCCCGATATAACGCGAAGTGTACGGACGATCGCCCTCTTCCAACTGGCAATACTTAATATAATTTTTTACCCCTTGTGGAAAATGCACGTAATTCCCTTCGTTAATCGAATAGATGGTTCCGTCTTTCGGGTATTGCATGTTGGGATGCGAAAGGTAAAAAGTACCGATGGCTGGGTTGAGTGTAAATCCATTCACCCCATGTCCTGTAGTATAAACCAACATCGTCGAAGTGCCATAAATCACATAGCCTGCTGCCACTTGATTGACGCCCGGTTGTAAAAAATCGGCTAAAGAAACCGGAGTTCCCACAGGGGTAACCCGACGAAAAACGGAGAAAATAGTGCCCACCGAAACGTTCACATCAATATTGGAAGAACCGTCTAAGGGGTCCATAAGTACCACATATTTGTTGTTGTGGCTGTTATCGCTGCCGGCCACCGTGATAAAATCATCGTTTTCTTCGGATGCAATGCCACAAACAATTTCGCGATTGATCAGGGTTTGAATAAAAACTTCATTGGCATACACATCCAATTTCTGCTGGTCTTCTCCCTGCACATTGGTATCGCCCGCGGCGCCAACAATATCAACCAATCCCGCTTTGTTTACTTTATAATTCACGACCTTTGCCGCCAATCGAATAGAATTGATAATGCGCGATAACTCGCCTGTCGAATACTGAAAATCGGTTTGTTTTTCAATGATAAATTCCCCTAAGGTTTTGTTGCGTTCTTCCATTTACGAAATCGTTGTAGTTGTGCTGCAAATATCCTATTTTTTCGGAATTAATTCGACAATTCCAGAGAAAATAATTCTACGAACAATTCCCGCGACTTCCTGTATCTTTGTTGTACCTAAAAAACCAAAAAATGAAATCAAAACATCTCTTTACCGTTCTTACTGTGACCGCCACCACGTGGATCACATCAGCGCAAATCAACCTCGGTGAACGGGCGCTCGGAGCGCTTCAAAAAGGCGTCGCTGGGTTTACGTTTTCCAACGAGCAAGCTGCAGCTTTGGCCAAGGAAGGCGTTCGAAAACTGGATTCGGCCAATGTTGTGGCGAGGCCCAATGATGGATACACCTTGCGTTTAAACCGCGTCTTTGGCAAACACGCCAATGAAAACGGATTGCAACTCAACTATAAAGTTTATTTAACCAAAGAAGTTAATGCTTTTGCTTGTGCCGATGGCAGTGTGCGTGTATATTCGGGATTGATGGACATTATGGACGACAACCAACTTTTGGCGGTCATTGGTCATGAAATTGGTCATGTGGTCAATGAAGATTCCAAAGATGCCATGCGTGCCGCTTTGAAAAAAAGTGCCGTTTTGGACGCGATCGCCTCACAATCGGATAAAATTGGTAAAGTAACCGACGGAGAAGCAGGGCAAATTGCCAGTGTTTTGCTCGATAGTAAACACAGCCGCAGCCAGGAAAATGATGCCGATACGTTTGCCTATGAATTTATGAAAATGCATGGCTATGATGTCAATGCAGTAGAATCGGCCTTTCTAATTTTAGCCAAACTGAGCGAAAGCGGACAATCGGATTTTATAAGCCGTATGTTAAGTTCGCATCCCGATCCCAATGACCGAGCGCTTAAAGCCCGCGAACGTGCCATCTCCGACAAACGCTATAAAGCCTACGTGCAAAAGCCCATTAACAATAAAGCGCCTGTTATAAAAAAACCAACGCCAAAACGACCCACAAAAAAGAAGAAAAAATAATGACCATTCGCCCCGCCCAACCCAACGATATGAAGCAAGTGCTCGAACGGATTCGAGAGCTGGCTATTTTTGAAAAAGAACCCGAAGCCGTGGTCATCACCGAGGCCGACCTGATTCGCGATGGATTCGCAACACCGCCGCTTTTTCAATGTTTGGTGGCAGAGGAAAACAATATGTTGTTGGGAATTGCCCTCTTTTACTACAGGTATTCCACTTGGAAAGGGAAAACCATTCATTTGGAAGATTTGATTGTCAAAGCATCCGAACGGGGTCGCGGCATTGGCATGGCGTTATACCGAGAAGTGATTCGTCGCGGCCAAGAAGAAGGGGTGCGCCGTATTGAATGGGCCGTTTTGGACTGGAATACCCCTGCGATTCATTTCTATGAAAAAACAGGAGCGCGCGTATTATCCGATTGGCGCGTGGTACAAATGGACGAAAACGCTATCGCCACTTTTATGGAAAAAAGGGATAAATTTTAAACCGATTAAGCGCCCTGATAAGAAGAATTGCTTAGTTTTGGATTTCATTTTTTTTTAAATCCCAATCTTCATGAAATTATTCAAATTTGGTGGGGCCTCTGTAAAAGATGCCGAAGGTGTAAAAAATGTGTTGCATGTACTGCAAACCGTGGGACACGAAGAGGTGGTCATCATCGTTTCGGCCATGGGCAAAACGACCAATGCCTTGGAAGAAGTGATCAAAAACTACTTCGAAAAGTCGAAAGCCTTTCATGCCTCGCTTCAGGAAGTTCGAAAATACCATAACCAAATATTATTGGAGTTGTTTGACGATGAAAACCATGAGGTGTTTTATGCCGTCAACAGTCATTTTGCCGATTTAGAATATTTTTTACGCAGCAACAAATCGCCCAATTACAATTTTGTCTACGACCAAGTGGTGAGTTATGGCGAAATTGTTTCCACCACCATTGTCAGTCATTATTTTAATGAAAAAGGAGTGTCAAACCAATGGGTTGATGTGCGCAATTTGATCAAAACCGATGCTACCTACCGCGATGCTTTGGTTGATTGGGAACAAACACAAAAGCGCATTTCCAAACAAATCAAGAAAAAAGGACTCTACATCACCCAAGGCTTTCTAGGTTCGGATGAAAACAATTTCACCACCACCCTAGGCCGCGAAGGTTCGGATTATACGGCGGCGATTTTTGCCTATTGTATGGGTGCCGAAAGTGTGACCATTTGGAAAGATGTGCCCGGTGTTTTGAATGCCGACCCACGGTACTTTGAAAATGCTACCCTTTTACACCAAATCTCTTACCGAGAAGCCATTGAGCTCGCATTTTATGGGGCTACCGTCATTCATCCCAAAACCTTACAACCACTGCAACGAAAAGAAATTCCGCTATACGTAAAATCGTTTGTCAATCCTTTATTGCTGGGAACTAGCGTTTCTAAGGGAGCCGATCTCGAACCCAAAACGGCCTGTTTTATTGTGAAAAAAAATCAGCTGCTCATTTCGTTATCGGCCATCGATTTCTCCTTTATTATGGAGGAAAACATCAGCGAAATTTTTGCGCTTTTACACCAATACAAAATTAAAGTCAGTCTAATTCAAAACACCGCCATCAGTTTTACCGTATGCGTAGAAGATAAATTTGGTCATTTTGAAAAATTAAAATCGGTATTATCCAAAAAATTCAAAGTCGCTTACAACGAAAATGTTTCTTTGTATACCATCCGCCATTTTACCCCCGAAGCAGCGGCGATGGTTGAAAAAGGAAAAACCGTATTGGTACGACAAACCTCACGCGAAACCCTGCAATTGGTTACCAAAGAATAATTCCTGATTTTTAGCGTTCCATAATCACCAAGGAAATACTACTTTTGAAAGACACGAGTGATTACGGGTATGCGGTTATTTTGGGTATGGGTACTACTTTTAGGTTGTTTTTGGGGCTTGTCGGCACAAGAAGTGGGCGCGCCTTTCAAAAGCAAAAAGATCGCCTATTCCCGCGATACACTCACGTTACACCCCGCGAGTATTTTAAAAACAGCCTTTCAACTGACCGATGCCCAAGGGAATCCTATTGATAGCACGAGTTATACCGTAGATTATTCCCGTGCAAAACTCTGGTTCACTCCTCAATTTCAATCGAAAGACTCCCTCATTGTTCGGTTTCAAACGTATCCCGAGTTTCTTACCCAATCGTATGCCCAATACGATAGCAAACGGGTGGTGCCTAATGAAGCGGGGATTTTGGTCACCGTAAAAAAAGACCCCATTAGCACCTTTAAACCTTTTGATGGACTGACTACTACGGGAAGTATTAGCCGCGGGATTACCATTGGAAACAACCAAAATGCTACGGTAAATTCTAATTTGGACCTACAAATCAGCGGGAAAATCTCGGATAAAGTGAGTTTGCGCGCCTCAATTCAAGACAGCAACATTCCGTTACAAGATGGCGGGTACTCGCAACGACTGGATGAATTTGATCAAATTTTCGTCGAACTTTTTTCCGACAAATGGAGCATTCGGGCTGGGGATTTATTTCTCGAAAATCGGCATTCCAAATTTTTGAATTTCAATAAAAAAGTACAAGGCATCAACACCCGTTTTACGTTGGGTGGCCCCAAAAACAAAACCGAACTCTTTGCTTCAGGAGCTGTCGTGCGGGGACAATATGCGCGAAGTAGTTTCACAGGACAAGAAGGCAATCAAGGGCCGTATAAATTGCGCGGAAATAACGGCGAGTTGTTTGTATTGGTCATTTCAGGATCGGAGCGTGTTTTTGTCAACGGGATTCTATTGACCCGTGGAGAAAATAACGACTATATCATCGATTACAACGCAGGTGAAGTGCGTTTTACCTCGCTTTTTCCCATTACTTCAGAGATGCGAATTGTTATCGAATACCAATATGCCGAACGCAGCTATACCCGATTTGTTACCTATGGCGGGGTGCATCATCAAAATGAAAATTGGAACATTGCCGGGTATGTATATTCAGAAAATGATGTGAAAAATCAGCCATTGCAACAAAGTTTAACGGGCGAACAAGTAACCGTTTTGCAAAATGCTGGGGACAACCTCAACTTAATGGCAGCGCCCTCGGCCTTTGAGGACACTTTTTCTGAGAATAAAATTTTATACAAAAAAGTACTCGTAGGCACCACAGAAATCTTTGAATTTTCAAACAATCCCTCCGATACTTTGTTCAATGTCACTTTTACGTTGGTAGGAGCCAACCAAGGGAATTACATTTTGGCCAACAACAATGCCGTGGGAAAAATTTACCAATATGTAGCCCCTATAGGCGGTATTCCTCAAGGGAACTTTGAACCCATCACGCGATTGATTGCGCCCGTGAAATTGCAAATTGCGACCTTGTTGGGAGGATATAAACCCAATGAAAAAACGGAGTTGGACTTTGAAATGGGGATAAGCAACAACGATTTGAACCTCTTCTCGGCCTTGGATGATGGCAACAATCAAGGCGTGGCAGCAAAATTCAATGGAAAACAACGTTTGTACACAGGGGCATTTTCGATCAATGCTATGGCCAATGCGCAGTTGATTCAACAAGATTTTCGTACCGTCGAGCGTTTGTTCAATATCGAATTTAATCGGGACTGGAATCTGAATACCGCCGTGACGGGAACCCAACTCTTGGCGGGCACGGGCTTGGAATTTGATTTTAAAACCAAAGGCGCTTTCGTGTATCAGTTTGAACGACTCGATTTGGGAACCGTTTTTGCTGGAAATCGACACAGTGTCAAAGGGCAGTTTCGCGATACCAAATGGTGGATTGTGCAACAAGCTAGTGCGCTGGAAAGTCAGGGTACGATTACCAACAGTCGTTTTACCCGCAATCGTTCGGTGGTCAAGCGGCATTGGGGCAAAAACTGGGTCGGTGGCGAGCAACAATGGGAGGATAATGAAGAAAAAGACGCGACCACTGGAAGCTTGAGTGCCTTGAGTCAGCGGTTTCGTGAAGTAGGCCTTTGGGTAGGACGCGGCGATACGACCAAAGTCTTTGTAGAAATGGGTTGGTATCATCGAAAAAACGATAGTTTACAAAATGGAGCCGTACGACGGGTGAATACTTCCAACCGATTTTTTCTAAAAACACGGTTGTTGCAAACCGCTAAATCCAATTTACTTTTGTTTGCTAACTACCGCCGATTGACCTACCAGGATGCGTTACGACCTGACGAACCCTCGTTAAACTCGCGATTGGTCTACAACGATCGGTATTGGGGACAGTTGGTACAAGTGACGACGGCTATTGAAACGGCCTCGGGTACGTTGCCGCAACAAGAATTTACGTATTTGGAGGTCAATGCTGGACAGGGCGTGTATATGTGGAACGATTATAATGGAAACGGCATTCAGGAATTACAGGAGTTTGAAGTCGCCCCATTTCCTGATTTAGCCAAATACGTTCGGGTATTTTTGCCCAATCAAATTTTTGTAAAAACACATCAAAACAAATTTTCACAATCCCTTATTCTCAATCCAGCGGCATGGATAAATGCTAAAGGATTCAAAAAAGTGCTGTCCCATTTTTACAACCAAACCGCTTTCACCGTTGACCAAAAAACACAACGGGTAGGCGAACGTTTTCATCTAAATCCTTTTGATCCTGGTTCTGAAAACCTATTGGGACTCAATGAATCGTTTCGCAACAGTTTGTTTTTTAATCGGGGACGCCAGTTACATTCCATGACATATACCTATTTAGTCACCAAAGTGCGCACCCTACTCTCGGTGGGGTCGCAAGAAAATCAGTTGCGCTCCCATCAATTACAATACGCGCATTTGTGGCGCAAAACGTGGTTGTTCAATTTTGAATCGTCTTGGAGTGGAAGCACCGGCATTTCGGACAATTTTGCGGCTCGAAATTTTGAATTGGAAGCCACCCAATGGTTGCCCAAAGTGTCGTATTTGTTTTCGGCCAATACGAGTGTAAGTTTATTTTATGAACAAAAGGTCAAAAAGAATGTGCTCACCGACGGCGAACAACTCCACCAACAACGCTTTGGCGCTTCCATCAATTATATTGGGTCGAAACAGTTTACGCTAACGGGGGAATATTCGTACTACCAAAACGACTTTTCGGGCAACACGAACAGCCCTGTTGCTTTCCAAATGTTGGAAGGACTACAACCCGGGCGCAATGGGACTTGGCGTATTTTGCTACAGAAAAATTTGACAAAATATTTAGACCTGAACCTCAACTACCTTGGCCGACAGTTGGAAAACACCAAGACGATACATACAGGGAGTGTACAATTGCGCGCTTTTTTCTAAATAGGTTGACCATTGGTGCTATAAATTTTATCTTTTTTAAGAGTCAAATATATATCCTAACCCTGTGAAAAAACTCTTTTATACTCTTTGTGGCTTTCTTATGTTAACAAGGTGATGGAGCACAAGAAGCCAAAGAAAAAGTAGTTCAAGACATGAAGGGAAAAGCAAAAAAAGAGGAAAGCCAGAGTCACGGGCACCTACAAAGGGCGAAAAGTGTTTACGGGGCCGCGCGGTGGAAAATATTACATCAATAAAAATGGGAATAAAACCTATATTGACAGCGTGCGCGAAGAATAAAAGCTGTTCCCCTAAATATCAAAAACCGTTTCTGTTGAGAAGCGGTTTTTTTTATATGAATTGAAACAAGTAATCAGTAATTTAACAGTTTTATTCTTATTTATAATCACTTTGTTGGACATGTAGGTAAAGAAAATGGCTTTTTTCAGTGAATAATTGCTCTAAAAAAAAATTTTAAGTATAACTTTACATTCAAGTATTTATAAACCAATAAAATATAAATTATGAGAACTATTACAACAATTTTATTTTTCTTCTATTTATCATTTGTCAACTCTCAAGTAGCGATTTGTGGTGAAAGTGATCAAGAAATTTTTCAAAGATTTTATGCGAATCAACCACAAAACACTACAAATACCACTTATGATGCAACAACCAAATATGTGTTTAACGTTAAGTTTCATGTAGTGTATAACGACAATGGCACCACAAGAACAAACAGTCTAGGGGAACCAGGAATTCCAATTGGATTTGATGAAATAATGAATGCTATTCGTGATTTAAATGTAGCTTTCAACCAATTTAATATTTATTTCAAATACAGAGGTTTTGACCAAATTAACGATACTAATTTTTTGGAATTAGAAACAAATGAGGAAATGAATGACTTGCGTAGTATATACTCAACCCAAAATTGTATAAACTTATTTATTGTGAACGGTACAGTAAATGGTGCCGTTGCCAGAACTCAATTTTTAGATGACAATTGGTTTATTAGAAAGTGGACGTTATGTCATGAACTCGGTCATTTTTTTGGATTACAACATGTATTTGCATCATATAATGGAGTATGTGAAAATGCGCCTAGATTTTCAGATGAAATTGGGTTTAATGCTAATACTGCTGGAGATGGCATTGTAGACACACATGCTTGGGGAAACACTTTAGAAAATAATTTTATAGATTGTAACTATGTTGGAGGTGCTGTAGACTGCGATAATAGAGCTATCATGCCAGTAATTTTAACAACAGAAAATAATTTTTATATTGACGGCCCTCCACGTAATAACTTTTTGGCAATTGAACCATATTATACTAACTGTCAACCCATTTTTACCCCTGGTCAAGGAAGAAGAATGAGATCTGCAATTACAGGATATTGGGCAGCATCATTTGCAGCTCTTATGACATCTGTTGAAAGTTTATATGAACCCTTTGAAGTTATTGGATTTGGTGGTAATCGTATTATCAGTGTGCATGATAACGGAGACGGTTCAGGTTTTGTTTGTAGAGATTTGAAAATTAAACACCGTTTCCAAAAAGGGTTTGATTATGTTTTTCCAGATAACGATGGCGTTACTGATTTAATCAATTGGAATCCTGATCAAGTCCCCGAAAATAGCAATCATTATTTCAATTATACTGTCATTATTAATCAAATTGACCCCGCAAATGCAATGACAATACTTTTAGACACAAGAGGGCAGCACTGTGAATTTGAAGAATTTGTATCGGGTCAAGACGTTATCACTGATTATCTTGGAAGTTACGTTTTTACCGTTGAAGAATGGGATTCCTTAAAAGTACAAGATCCTAATCTCTATGATTATCTTCAAAAGAATAAATATCATATCATAAAAAAAGTTACCGATAAAGGAACTATTTATCAAGTTACCATTTACAAACAATAGGTGAAGAATTTATTCAAAATAGTATTATTTTTTTGTTGTACGTCCTATTCTCAAACCGTAATTTGGCAGGATCGATTGGGAGGAGACCTTCAAAATACTTCCCATAAAAATATACTTTTAACGGATGGGGGTATACTTATAGGCGGCCGTTCCAATTCTAATGCTTTTGCTGACAAGACCGAAAATTCAAAGGGGGACTTTGACTATTGGATAGTTAAAACCGATGAGAATGGTACTATTATTTGGGATAAAACTCTTGGAGGTTCGGCACTTGATATATTTTATGATTGTGTTGCTACTAATGACAATGGAGCCTTGATTGTAGGGTACTCAAACTCCCCAGTTTCTGGAGATAAAACAGAAAATCTAATGGGTGGCGCCTATGATTTTTTTTTTTTTTTTATTGATGAGAACGGCTCTATCATTTGGCAAAATACCATAGGTGGTAATGGAAATGATACGCCGGTAAGTGCATGTTTAACCCCTGATGGAGGTTTTTTGATTTTAGGAAATTCAGACTCGAACAGTTCCGGAGATAAAACTGAAAATTCTCGAGGCTTTCAAGATTTTTGGGTAGTAAAACTGGATACCAATGGTGCTGTACAATGGGATAAAACTATCGGAGGTTCTGGTAATGATATAGCATCAAGAATTATCCCTTTAATCGACGGTAATTACTTAATTACTGGTTATTCTACATCTTCAATTTCTGGTGAAAAAAACGAAAATTCTAGGGGTGGTCATGATTTTTGGATATTAAAAATTAACCCCGCAGGAGGGATCATTTGGCAAAAAACCATAGGCGGTAATGGATTTGATGCACCCTATTGTGCAATTGAATTTAATCCTGATTCTTATGTCATTGGCGGAGAATCAAACTCTTCTATTTCAGGAGAAAAAACAGAAAATTCACGAGGAGGAAATGATTTTTGGTTAATAGAAGTAAACAATCAGGGCAGTCTTGTGCAACAAAAAACAATAGGAGGTAATCAATTCGATTACTTACTTGCCATGACCAAAACATTTGATAACCACATAGTACTTTGTGGATTCTCAAATTCGCCAATTTCAGGAGAAAAGACAATATCGAATGTAGGATTGGGTACTGATTCATGGCTATTAAAAATTAATTCTTCCTTTTCTTCTGTTTGGCAAAAAACCTATGGAGGTAACTTTGATGAAGGTACAAATAGCATTTTTGAATTTACAAACGGGGATCTTTGTGTTTCAGGTGGAACTAGTTCACCGCTTTCTGGATCTTTAACCGAAGGACCCGTTGGAGATAGAGACTACTGGATTCTTCGGCTTACAGAGTCGTTGGACATCCCCTCGTATACCGACAAAGCAATTTTTTCAATAGCTCCTAATCCAACCAATTCCAATGTTTCCTTGCAATGGCAACCCGATGGTAATCCTATCACTCTAGGTTTGTATTCTCCATTGGGCCAACTCCTTTCCCAACAAACCGATCAGTCGGGATTCGTTACGGTTGAACTCCCAGAGGCAATTGGCTTTTATTTTTTAAAAATAAATACCGTCGATGGCCAATCCTTCTTCTTTAAAATTCTAAAAAAATAATCCAGGGATTTCCTTTGTTAACCGTTTTTCTATTTACAATTTCACAACATACAGCGCCTTCGAAAACCCAACGAAAATAATTTACTCCTTTTCCGAAAACCCTTGATTTTTCTGCCTTTTATCAAAATTTGAACTTCTATATCCTTGTTTTTCAATACGTTATAAAATAGTTAAAAATCAGAATTTTCTTACGCGTTGTTAAAAACTAAAGCCGATTGTGGATAAGTTTGACTTTCTTTTTTACGGGTATTTGACCAAATTTGTAACAGTCAGAATAACGTTAATAAAATCCTAAAAAAAGAACAACACTATGGCAATTGCGGAACCCATACTACAGGACAACAAAGACCGATTTGTAATTTTCCCCATCAAACACCACGATATTTGGGAATGGTATAAAAAACAAGAAGCCTGTATTTGGACGGCGGAAGAAATCGATTTGCACCAAGACTTAAACGATTGGAACAACAAATTGAACGATGATGAACGCTATTTTATCAAACATATATTGGCTTTTTTCGCGGCTTCCGACGGGATTGTCAATGAAAACTTAGCCGAAAACTTCGTCAGTGAAGTGCAATACCCCGAGGCTAAATTCTTCTACGGGTTCCAATTGATGATGGAAAACATTCACAGTGAAACCTATTCGCTTTTGATTGATACGTATGTAAAAGATGAGGCCGAAAAAAATCAATTGTTTCATGCCATTGAAGTGTTTCCTGCCATCAAAGAAAAAGCAGAATGGGCCTTAAAATGGGTGCAATCGCCTAATTTTAATGAGCGTCTCATTGCGTTTGCGGCGGTGGAAGGCATTTTCTTTTCGGGATCATTTTGCTCGATTTATTGGTTGAAAAAACGCGGGTTAATGCCTGGACTCACCTTCTCCAACGAATTAATTTCGCGTGATGAAGGAATGCACTGTGACTTTGCCGTTCACTTGCACAACCACCATTTGGTGAATAAAGTTTCGAAAGAGCGCATTACCGAAATTTTAACCGATGCTTTAGACATTGAGCGTAAATTCATCACCGAGTCGTTACCGGTGAGTTTGATTGGTATGAATTCCAAATTAATGACTCAATACCTCGAATTCGTGACCGACCGTTTGTTGGTCGAATTGGGCTGTAATAAAGTATTCAACGTGACCAATCCGTTCGACTTTATGGATATGATTTCATTGCAAGGAAAAACCAATTTCTTTGAAAAACGCGTTTCTGAATACCAAAAAGCAGGCGTAATGAATAATGACTCCAGCACGCAGAAAATTAGCTTCGACGCTGATTTTTAATTCGATCAAAATCATTCAAAATAAAGCTCCGGGAGGAGTTCCAACCGATTCGAGCTAGCCTATCGTGGCCTCGCATCAAAAATCAATTCGAGTTAGAGAAGGGATTGTCTAGCTCATAACCTAAAACCAAACGAATATGTACGTAGTAAAAAGAGACGGCCACAGAGAGCCCGTTATGTTTGACAAAATTACCGACCGTATCAAAAAATTATGTTACGGCCTAAACGAAATGGTCGATGCTGTAAAAGTAGCCATGCGTGTAATTGAAGGCTTATATGATGGTGTTACCACTTCTGAATTGGACAACCTTGCCGCCGAAACCGCTGCTGCCATGACGGTAACCCACCCCGATTATGCGTTGTTGGCCGCCCGAATTGCGATTTCCAACTTGCACAAAAACACGAAAAAATCGTTCTCCGAAACCATGAACGATATGTTTCATTATGTGAACCCAAGAACCAATCAAGAAGCGCCGTTACTCTCTGAAGAAGTACATCAAGTAATTATGGAAAACGCCGAGTTTTTGGATTCTCATGTAATCTATAACCGCGATTTCAATTACGATTATTTTGGTTTTAAAACCTTAGAGCGTTCCTACCTTCTCAAAATAAATGGCAAAATCGTAGAACGTCCGCAACACATGTTGATGCGTGTGGCGGTGGGCATTCACTTAAACGACCTTCAGTCGGTGATTGAAACCTACGATTTGATGTCCAAAAAATTCTTTACCCACGCGACACCAACCTTATTTAATGCCGGTACGCCCAAACCGCAAATGTCGTCTTGCTTTTTGTTGACCATGAAAGACGATAGTATCGATGGCATTTATGATACGTTGAAACAAACGGCAAAAATCTCGCAATCGGCCGGAGGTATCGGGTTGTCGATTCACAACGTGCGCGCGACAGGTTCGTACATTCGTGGCACCAACGGAACGTCCAACGGAATTGTTCCGATGTTGCGTGTCTTCAATGATACGGCCCGTTATGTAGACCAAGGCGGTGGAAAACGCAAAGGAAGTTTCGCCATTTACATCGAACCTTGGCATGCTGACATCTTCGAATTCTTGGATTTGAAAAAGAATACCGGAAAAGAAGAAATGCGGGCCCGCGACTTGTTCTTCGCGATGTGGATTTCTGATTTGTTCATGCAACGGGTAGAAAATGACGCTGAATGGACCTTAATGTGTCCCAACGAATGTCCTGGACTATATGATACGTATGGGGAGAAATTCGACGAATTGTATACGTCTTACGAATTAGCAGGCAAAGGACGTAAAACAATCCGTGCACGTGAATTGTGGGAGAAAATCTTAGAATCGCAAATCGAAACGGGTACGCCCTACATGTTGTACAAAGATGCGGCTAACCGTAAATCGAACCAGAAAAACTTGGGTACGATTCGTTCGTCCAACTTGTGTACAGAAATCTTGGAATACACTTCGGAAGATGAAATCGCGGTATGTAACTTGGCGTCCATTTCATTACCAATGTTTGTGGAAGACGGCAAATTCAACCACGAATTGTTATACAATGTAACCAAACGCGTGACACGCAACTTGAATAAAGTTATCGACCGCAACTACTACCCCGTTCCCGAAGCCGAGAACTCCAACATGCGCCACCGTCCTGTAGGATTGGGCGTGCAAGGATTGGCCGATGCGTTTATCATGATGCGTTTGCCCTTTACCAGCGATGAAGCCAAACAATTGAACCAAGAAATCTTTGAAACGATTTACTTCGCTGCCGTCACCGCTTCGATGGAATTGGCCAAAGAAGAAGGACCGTATTCTACCTTCCAAGGGTCACCCATTTCGCAAGGGGAATTCCAGTACAACCTTTGGGGATTGAAAGACAGCGACTTATCAGGACGTTGGGACTGGGCCTCGTTGCGTAAAGAAGTGATGGAACACGGGGTGCGCAACTCCTTATTGTTGGCCCCAATGCCCACTGCTTCTACGTCGCAAATTCTTGGAAACAATGAAGCTTTTGAGCCTTATACTTCGAATATTTACACCCGCCGCGTATTGTCGGGCGAGTTTATCGTAGTCAACAAACACTTGTTGGAAGACTTGGTAAAACACGGGTTGTGGAATGAAAACTTGAAACAAGAAATCATGCGCCACAACGGTTCGATTCAAAACATCGACATCATTCCGCAAGAGTTGAAAGAATTGTATAAGACCGTTTGGGAAATGTCAATGAAAGATATTATCGACATGTCTCGTCAACGCGGATATTTCATTGACCAATCGCAATCGTTGAATTTGTTTATGCAGGATGCTACCTTTGCCAAACTGACCTCTATGCACTTCTATGCGTGGAAAAGCGGCTTGAAAACGGGTATGTACTACCTACGCACGAAATCGGCGGTTGACGCCATCAAGTTCACCTTGAGCAACGAGAAAAAAGAAGAACCTACGGTTACCCTACAACAACCCGAACCCCAAGCGGTAGAAGTTATCGCCCCTGAATCGGGAGAAATGACAGCCGAAGAATTCCGATTGATGGTCGAACGTGCCCGCAACGCCGGTCCTGAGGACTGTGAAATGTGTGGATCGTAGTTTTGTTATAAATGAGGAATTTTAAATTATAAATTAAGATAACAGCTGTCAGCAATGACGGCTGTTTTTTATAAAACAGTTCGGTAATTACCCATAATGAATTTATTTACATTTGTGATTACTGAAAAATCAATATTACATGATGACTTGGGAACAACTTTTATCGTTAAAACGTCAAGGCGACACGGGCAAACGCTTACGCATCGAGCAAGACGATACTCGTTTGGGATTTGAAGTCGATTACGATCGCATCATTTTCTCGGCGCCTTTTCGCAGTTTGCAAGATAAAACCCAAGTGATTCCGTTATCCAAAACCGATTTCGTGCATACGCGCCTTACGCACAGTTTGGAAGTTTCGGTGGTAGGACGTTCGCTGGGCCGTTTGGTCGGTAAAAAAATCATCGAAAAATATCCTTACCTCGCCACCATACACGGCTATCAAGCCAATGATTTTGGAGCTATTGTCGCCGCCGCTGCTTTGGCCCATGACATTGGTAATCCGCCGTTTGGTCATTCGGGTGAAAAAGCGATTGGGGAATATTTTTCCCGAGGGAACGGCCAACGCTTTAAGGAGCAACTAAGTCCCAAAGAATGGCAAGATTTGGTCGATTTTGAAGGCAATGCCAATGGCTTTTCGGTGCTTACGGGAACCCGTCCGGGCATTGAAGGAGGGTT
Organism: Flavobacterium sp.; assembly: GCF_027482425.1. Lineage (GTDB taxonomy): Bacteria > Bacteroidota > Bacteroidia > Flavobacteriales > Flavobacteriaceae > Flavobacterium. Next base: position 73,185 of record NZ_JAIXWA010000054.1, on the reverse strand, counting down.
ACGTTTGTCGTATGCTACACTTGGTGCTTTTATGAAATATCCAAAAGAAAGTTTGCCCAAAAAACCTACGGCAAATATTTCCGATAAAAAATTCGGCTTTTTCCAAACCGATAAAGCTTTTTTTCAAGAAGTGGCCGAAGAATTGGGACTGCTTAAGATAAACTCGGGCGAAGATTTACGCTATTTGCGTCATCCGCTCGCTTTTTTGGTCGAAGCCGCCGATGATATTTGTTACACCATCATTGACTTTGAAGACGGTATTAATTTAGGCTTGGTGGCCGAGGATTTCGCCCTGGAATACCTCATTAATTTGGTCAAAGACACCATTGACCGGAACAAATACAATGCATTAACTACCAAGGAAGATCGCATTAGTTATCTACGTGCTTTGGCCATTGGAAACCTCATCAACGATGCCGTAAACGTGTTTTTAGCAAATGAAGAAGCCATTTTAAAAGGAGAATTTCACCATGCGCTCACTGATAAAAGCAAGTACAAAGCGCAGATGGATGACATTATCAAATTGAGTGTCAAAAATATCTACCAAAGTCGGGAGGTCATTGAAAAAGAATTGAAAGGCTACCAAATTATCAATAGTTTATTGGACAAATTTATCACCGCCTACAACCATCAATACGAGGGAAAAACCTCCAATTACGATGCGCTTTTGTTAAAAGTACTCCCCGAAAAACACCGTTTAGAAAAAAGCAGTTTGTATAATCGATTGATGCACATTTGCCATTTTATCTCGCTTTTAACAGATGGAAATGCAGTGCTGTACCACGAAATGCTAGGCTAACATTTCTTAATTTTCTGAACCTCAAAGGGCTTTGGTTGTTTTTTTCAAAAGATTACGTTAATTTTGAAAAGATTAACCAACAGCTATGAAAAAAATCTACTTAGGTCTACTGGCCCTTTGCAGCAGTATTTGGGCGCAAGAGATTCCGAAACAAGCTATTCAAAAGGCTTTACAACAGAAACAAATCGTCCAAAAATGGACCGAAACTGATATTGCTCAGTGGGAAGTAGTTAGTCAAACCACTTCTGAATCTACGGGGATCACCAATTATTTTATCCGACAAACCATTGACGGCTTGCCTGTCTTTGAGTCCGTAAATACGGTTTGGATAAAAAAGGGTACTGTGATTCAAGTTGGTGATCGTTTTATCGCGGGAATTACGCAAAAAGCTGATCGAAATACAAAAACGCAACCCGCAGCGGCAATTTTCCAGAAAGCGACGCAAGAGTTAGGGTATACCCTTTCCCCTTCGGTGCTGAAACAAGAAAGTTTAACGAAGGTAACGCTCACGAACGGCGATGCTATAGATGACCCTATTCAAGCCACCTTAGGCTATCTTACCGTCAACGATCGTTTGCAAAAAGTTTGGCATTTCGAATTTTACAGTCCCAACCAAGAGCATTTATGGAGCCTCTATGCCGATGCGGCTTCGGGTTTGATAGTACAAAAAAACGATTTAACGGTACGATGCCAATTTGATCATCCGCACGACAATTCTCAATCGGCTGCCACTATTTTTTCCTTTGAAAAATCAGTTCAAAAAGTCGCAAGTCCTATACAAGTGCAAAACGGTAATTACCGCGTCATCCCGTTTGAGTTCGAGAGTCCAAACCACAGTCCTTTTCAACTTATCAGCAGTCCCGCCAATGCATTGGCCTCTCCAAAGGGATGGCATGATACCAACAACCTTTCGGACAACATTCCAACATTAAAATACACCTATACACGCGGCAACAATGTTTGGGCGCGTGCCGACTATACCAACACCAATCCAACAGCCCATTCAACCAATACTTCGGCAAATGGATATGCGCCCGATGGAGGAAGTAGTCTCACTTTTGACTTCCCTTATGGCGGTGTGAGTGTGCTACCCAATACCTACATCAATGCCGCGGTGACCAATTTGTTTTACATGAACAATTGTTTACACGATGTGTGGTACCAATACGGATTTAATGAGCAGAATGGCAATTTCCAACAAAACAATTTTGGGCGCGGCGGATCTGGTTCCGATTTTGTATGGGCCGATGCGCAAGACGGTTCACGTTCGACTACGCCTTCGTTTAACAATGCTAACTTTTCCACTCCCTCTGATGGAACCCGTCCTCGCATGCAAATGTATGTTTGGAATGTGGCGCCTCCTATTTTTCCAGTAACCGTAAATAGTCCGGCTAGTGTAGCTGGAAATTATCGCGCTGTACAGAATGTCTTCAACCCCGGCTTTGTCAGTTTGCCGCAAGCCCCCAACTTTATTCAATCGGATTTGGTGTTGTATCAAGATGGTACAGGAGGTTTAAATGAGGGGTGTGTGGCTCCTTCTAATGGAGCGGCGATGAATGGGAAAATCGTCATTATTCGTCGTGGAAATTGCAACTTCACCGTAAAAGTCAAAAATGCACAAACGCGTGGTGCTGTGGCGGTGATTATCGTTAACAATGTCTCCGAACCCGAATTTGTGAGCATGAGTGGTGCCGATGCTACCATTACGATTCCTGCAATTTGTATGAGTTTTGACGATGGGGAAAATCTTATCGGAAATACATTTGGGAATACGGTAAATGTTCGCTTACAACTCAACGGCGCTCCTTTTGTGAGTACCGATGGCGATTTTGACAATGGGATTATTGCTCATGAATATGGCCACGGAATCTCCAACCGTTTGACAGGGGGACCGAGTTTAAGCAACTGTTTGACTAATGAAGAGCAAATGGGTGAAGGCTGGTCGGATTGGTTTGCCTTGATGTTGCAAATGAAGCCTGGAGATGTAGGAACAACACCAAAAGGGATTGGAACTTTTGCGGTAAGTCAGCCGACAACGGGAGGTGGTATACGCCGTTTTCCGTATACTACTGATATGGCGATTAACCCAAGTACATTTGCCACAGTGAACGATAACTTTATCACCGACACCAATGGGAATACTACCGTCTCACCCCACAATATTGGTGAGGTTTGGTGTGCCATGCTTTGGGATTTAACCTGGGCCTATGTCGCCAAATATGGGTATGACAACAATAAATATACAGGAACTGGTGGAAATAACCGTGCAATGCGATTGGTATTGGACGGATTGAAATTGCAACCCTGTAATCCTTCCTTTACAGAAGCCCGCGATGCCCTAATTGCTGCCGATCAAGCCACTACCGGCGGTGCTGATTATTGTATGATTTGGGAGGTTTTTGCCCGTAGAGGCTTGGGACTTAATGCAAGTTCGGGAAATCGCAACGACTCAGCTGACCAAGTAGAAGATTTTACGCAACCCCTCCCCGGACCCAACTGTTCGGCATTGAGTACTTCTATTTTTGAAAATAGCCTTACCTATCGCGTTTATCCCAACCCGGCGACCAACGAGGTGTTTGTAGAACTCCCTAACTATAGCAGTGCGCTGGAAGTTCGGGTAATCGATATCCACGGTCGTATCGTTTACCAAGACCAATGGAGCAACGGGACTTTAAACCGAATTCCAATGGGGAACTTACAATCGGGAATGTACATCCTACAAGTGACTGGAGAAAGCATACAAATCACCGAAAAAATCATCAAAAACTAAAACGAAAACGGACTTCAAAAGAGTCCGTTTTTTTTTTTTTTGGAGCGATACGTTTAGTGCATAAATAATGAACTGTCCGGCTTTCCGCTATAGTCCCTCTTGCATCGGGAGCTGCCGCTTCAACTTGCCTTCCGTCAGGAAGGTCCGGGCTAAAATTCACGTTTATTTTTCTAAAAGAGTCCCTAAAAACTGCTGAATAGCCTGTGGCGAAATTCCACATAATTCCTGCAATTGTGCAATAGTACCATGTTCAATAAATACATCAGGAATACCCAAACGACATATGGGAATTTTGTAATTATGGGCCGTTACAAATTCAGCAACTGCACTACCCAATCCGCCTTCAACCGTTGCATCTTCTAACGTAATAATGATCCAATGTTGCTTACAAATGGAATGCAAAAGCGCTTCGTCTATCGGTTTAACACAACCGAAATGATATAAACTTACCTTATGTTTAGAATCAAAATCGGCTAAAGCCGCGAGGGCGTTATTTCCTATAAATCCGGTCGAAATTAGGGCAATATCCGAACCTTGCTGCAAAATCTTTCCTTTCTTATAGTCTATTTGTTCAAACGGTTTTTTCCAGTCCAAACCCACTCCTCGTCCGCGCGGATAGCGAATAGCAATGGGATTTTCCAAACCTAAAGAAGCGGTATACAATAGTTGTCGCAACTCTACTTCATCCAAAGGCGCGACAATTTCTATATTCGGTACACAGCGCAAATAGGCCAAATCAAAAACACCATGATGCGTCGCTCCGTCTTCTCCCACCAAACCAGCACGGTCCAAACAGAAAATCACGGGTAAATTTTGCAACGCCACATCGTGAATCACTTGGTCGTACGCCCGTTGTAGAAACGTGGAATAAATATTGCAAAACACCACCATTCCTTGGGTAGCCATTCCTGCAGCCAACGTCACCGCATGTTGCTCGGCTATCCCCACATCAAAAGCGCGTTCGGGAAAGGCTTCCATCATATATTTCATCGAACTCCCCGACGGCATGGCTGGAGTTATTCCGATAATCTTGGGATTTTGCTGCGCCAGTTCAACCAAAGTATGTCCGAAAACATCTTGAAATTTGGAAGGCAAATGAGATTCTTCTTTGGTGATGAGTTCGCCCGTAGCCGCATCAAACTTACCCGGTGCATGGTACTTGACTTGATCTTGTTCGGCCTGTAATAAGCCTTTGCCTTTGGTGGTGATGACGTGTAAAAACTTTGGCCCTTTTACCTTTTGCAAACGCTTCAACTCTTGGATTAAAGTGGGTAGATCATGACCGTCTATCGGACCCGAATACGCAAAGTTCAACGACTTGATCATGTTGTTTTGCTTCGGGTTCTTTCCTTCTTTCACAGCCGTTAAATAGGTTTTTAACGCCCCCACACTCGGGTCAATTCCGATGGCATTATCATTTAAAATCACCAAAATATCGGCATCGGTTACACCCGCATGATTCAATCCTTCAAAGGCCATTCCGCTCGCAATCGACGCATCCCCAATTACGGCAATATGTGACCGCTGTTCGCCTTTCAACTGGGAAGCAATCGCCATTCCTAAAGCGGCAGAAATAGAGGTAGAGGAATGGCCTACGCCAAAGGTATCATAGACGCTTTCGGAGCGTTTGGGAAACCCCGATATCCCGCCTTTTTGCCGATTGGTTTCAAATTGATCCCGGCGGCCGGTTAAAATTTTATGTCCGTAGGCTTGGTGTCCCACATCCCACACCAACAAATCGTTGGGGGTATTGAACACATAATGTAGCGCAATGGTCAATTCTACAACACCTAAACTTGCTCCCAAATGTCCTTCTTTTACCGCCACAACACCAATGATTTTTTCGCGCAATTCCTGAGCGAGTTGCTCCAATTGCGCAATATCGAGTTGCCGTAAATCGGACGGAGATTGAATTTGTGCGAGTAAATGTTGCCCCATGAGTCAAAGGTACAAATTGAATTCCTATTTTTGTTTTATGGAACCTATTTTCACCGACGAATACTTCATGAAAAAAGCCTTGGTAGAGGCTGAAAATGCTTTTGAGAAAGGTGAAATTCCGGTTGGCGCGATTATTGTAGTAGAGAATCGGGTCATTGCCCGAAGTCATAATCTAACCGAAATGCTCAACGATGTTACCGCACATGCAGAAATGCAAGCCATTACAGCGGCGGCCAATTTTATTGGAGGCAAATACCTAAAAGGCTGTACGTTGTATGTAACTTTAGAGCCTTGTCAAATGTGTGCTGGCGCGCTGTATTGGAGTCAGATTTCCAAAATTGTGTTTGGCGCTCGTGATGAACAACGGGGATTTATGACCCTTGGTACGCAGTTACATCCTAAAACCGAAGTGGTTGCAGGAGTGATGGCCGAACAATGTGCCCAATTAATGAAAGATTTTTTTAAAAAACGACGCTAACCTATTTGCTCAACCAGTACCCTTCTTTGCCATTCCGCAACCCACCAACCCATACATAAACGTATCTTCATTCACCCTTTTATGAAAACTTTTAAGTTTCTGTCTGTGCTCATGGTCGTAGTGACCCTAGCCGCTTGTTCGAAAAAATCAGCAGCCGATTTTGATTCCGACCCTATGCTTTTCAAAGCGTACATTTCTGGTTTTACCTCAGGTTTTATTCCTGCGAAATCCGACATTCGAGTGCAACTGGCCTTCCAAAAAAAGGACTGGAATCCCGAACAAGAATTGGACGATGATCTCTTCTCTATTTCCCCAAGTGTCGATGGAAAGGTGAAAATGCTTTCTTCCAACACCATTGCTTTTATTCCTGACGAACCTTTGGACCAAAACACCTTGTACCAAGTGACGTTGAATTTGGAGAAACTGACGACTGTTTCCGATGAAAAACTGCAAGCTTTTAATTTTTCATTCAAAACTATCAAACAAGACTTTATCATTCAAACCCAAGATTTACAATCGTACAACAAGGACTATTATTATCAATATGGAACGATTCGCACCGCAGATGAAATGGATTTTGAGTTAGCTCAAAAAATTCTCAGCGCTACGCAAAATGGGGATGATTTAAAAGTAAAACTCGACAAGGAGATGAGTTCGCCCACCGAATTCAAATTCCTTATTGACAGCATTCAACGCTTTGATGATGAAAGTACCATCACCTTAAAATGGGATGGGGATGATGCTGACGTTGAAGATCAAGAAGGTTTTGTGGAAATTAAAATCCCTGGGAAAAACCAATTTAAAGTGGTGCATATCACTTCTGGGGATGAAAACAATCAATCGATACTGATCAATTTTTCAGACCCGTTAAAAAAAGACCAAAACTTTGCGGGATTGGTCAATATTCAAAATACCGATAACTTAAAATTTAGTACGATGGGGAATGTACTCAAAGTCTATTTTGACAATGTAGTATCCACAACGAACACTCAAAAAACGGCACAAAACGAAGCCGTAGACACTGAAGAAGTTGCGGTGGACACAGTTGCTGCAGTGGTAGACACAACCATGGTCATCGATACATCCGATGAGGTGTCGGATTATGAAGAAGAGGAAGAACCCAAAATGATTTCGGCCAATAAATTAGTAGAAGTTTTTGCTGGAATCGAAAGTAGTGATGGTTTCAAACTCAAAGAAAATTATACTGAAACACTCATTTTCGACCCGATCAAGCCAGGAGTGAAATTAGTGAAAAGCGGGAGTATTCTTCCGAGTTCGAATAATTTAAAAGTGAATTTTGAAGCCGCAAGTTTGAATGCAGTCGATGTCAAAATTTATAAAATTTACAAGAACAATATCCTTCAGTTTTTGCAAGACAACGAACTCAACGGCACGCAAAACCTGCGTCGTGTGAGTCAGCCCATCGCGAAAACCACACTGCAACTCAAGCAGAACAATCTCTATAATTACAACAAATGGAATACCTATGCGCTGGATATTTCCAAAATTATCGAACCCGAACCTGGAGCGATTTACCGGGTAGAATTTTCCTTCCGTAAAAAATATGCTTTGTACAAATGTGAAGGCAGTTCGGAGGAATCGTCCAATGAGGAGGAAGAAGAAGAAAATGAAGACGATGTAAATTACAGTGGCGGTGGCGGCTATTACTATTATTATGAAGAGGATTACAACTGGATGGAAAGTCAAGATCCGTGTTCCGATTATTATTATTACAACACCAAACGCGGTACCAATATTTTAGCAACAGATTTAGGGGTCATCGTGAAACGCGGTAATAACAAATCGGTGACGGTTGCGGTGAGTAATATTGTGACAACCGACCCAGAATCGGGTGCAAAAGTAGAATTATTTAATTTCCAACAACAAAAATTAGCGGAAGCCAACACGGATGGTGAGGGAATGGCAACCTTTGAGTTGACAAAAATGGCATACTTCGCGGTAGTTTCCAAAGGCGATCAAAGTACGTATGTCAAGCTGGATGACGAACTTTCATTGTCGGTAAGTAATTTCGATGTTTCGGGTGAAAGTTTACAAAAAGGGCTGAAAGGCTACATCTACGGAGAACGCGGTGTGTGGCGCCCAGGAGATAATGTGTATTTGTCCTTTATTTTGAATGACAACAACAATAAACTTCCTGAAAACCATCCCATAAAATTGCGTTTTAACGACCCCAAAGGCAAAACGGTATACCAAACGGTTCAAACTAAAAACGAGTTGAATCATTATGCCTTTACAATTCCTACCGAAGTCGATGCGCCCACGGGTAATTGGGAAGCACGGATTAGTGTTGGTGGTGCTCATTTTTATAAAAGCATTAAAATTGAAACCATTAAGCCCAACCGCTTAAAAATCAAAAATAGCTTTAATGGCAAAATGCTTTCTGCGGGTGAAAAAAACACCAATACCGTTCAAGTGACATGGTTGCATGGTGCGGTGGCAAAAAATTTGAAAACCGAAGTGCAAGCCAAATTCTCGCAACAAGTTACCACTTTCAAAGGGTATTCGAATTATATTTTTGACGATCCTTCCCGTAAATTTTCCACAGAAGAAATCAATATTTTCTCGGGAAAAATCAACGAAAATGGACAGGTTTCAATTCCTATAAATCCGACTATTCAAGGACAAGCACCAGGCATGCTTCGCGCGGCATTCATTACCAAAGTCTACGAACAGGGTGGCGATGTCAGTACCGATGTGGCAGCCGTAAATTATTCCCCGTACAAAACCTATGTGGGTATCAAAGCACCCGACCCCAATAAATACGGATTGATTGAAACGGATAAAAACAACCGTTATGAAATTATTTCGGTGAATGAAAACGGGAATCCGGTTGGGGTGAAAAACTTGGAAGTTCGCGTCTACCGTTTGGAATCGCGTTGGTGGTGGGATGCTTCCAATGAAGATTTATCCAATTACAACACGGCGAATGTGACGACTTCGTATAAATTGTTCCGAATCAATACCGATGCATCGGGTCGTGGTCAAGTAGTATTTTCAGTACCTGGTGACGATTGGGGTCGCTATTTGGTTCGTGTCGTGGACCCAACTGGTGGACATGCCTCGGGAACCACTGTGTTTTTGGATTATCCGTATTGGTCCTCGCGTTCCCGTAATGTCGATGGTGATGGTGCTACTGTTTTACGTTTTAATACCGATAAAAAAGAATATGCAGTAGGCGAAACCGCCAAAGTCTTTTTGCCTTCCAGTGATGGTGGACGGGCTTTAATTTCGATAGAAAATGGTTCTAAAGTTGTAAAAACCCTTTGGACCAAAACAAAATCAGGTGAAACCACAGTGGATGTACCCATTACTGCAGATATGGCGCCCAATGTATACATCAATGTAACCTTATTACAACCGCATGCCTCTACCAAAAACGATGCGCCGATACGTATGTATGGTGTGGTTCCTATTGGAGTAACGGATAAGTCAACGGTTTTACAGCCTAAAATTACGATGCCTGAAGTATTAAAACCCGAGCAAACTGTAAACATAAAAGTGAGTGAACAACAAGGCAAATCGATGACCTATACCATCGCAATAGTCGATGAAGGGTTATTGGATCTTACCCGTTTCCAAACCCCCAACGCATGGGATGATTTTTACAAACGCGAAGCCTTGGGTGTGCGAACTTGGGATATTTACAATGATGTGATTGGAGCCTATGGTGGTCGTGTGAATCAGGTTTTCAGTATTGGTGGAGATGCCGATGCGGGCGGTGGCAAATCGAAAAAAGCCAACCGATTCAAACCTGTGGTTGTATTCTTGGGCCCGTTTAAATTGGAAAAAGGCGCCGAAAAAACCCACGAAATCAAGTTGCCGAAATACATCGGCTCGGTGCGCACCATGGTGGTTGCCGCCAATGCCGAGAGTAATGCCTATGGAAGTGTGGAAAAAACAACGCCTGTACGTAGTCCCTTGATGGTTTTAGCCTCATTCCCAAGAAAAGTGACACCTTCTGAACAAGTGACCTTACCCGTTACCCTTTTCGCCATGGAAAATCAGGTGAAAAATGTAACGGTTCAAGTAAAAACGAGTGGTGGCATTGTTCTCGCCAGTAAAGCAACGCAATCGGTAACTTTTGCACGTCCCGATGAAAAAATGGCGTATTTCAATTTGAAAATTGCCAATGTCACAGGCATTGGAAAAGTACAAGTCATTGCTACCTCGGGTAAAGAGCGCTCTGTTTATGAAATTGAAGTCGATATTTTTAATCCGAATCCGGTAACGACTGCTTATACTGACGTGGTTTTAAGTCCGAACTCGAGTAAAACGGTGAATTGGAAAACCTTCGGAATTACGGGAAGTAATAAAGCGGTAGTCGAAATTTCGTCCATGCCTACCGTTGATTTTGGTCGTCGTATGGAGTATTTGATTCAATATCCCCATGGATGTGTAGAGCAAACGACATCCTCGGTTTTCCCACAGTTGTATTTGATGGATATAATGGATTTGGACACGAGTCGCAAAAATCGTATCCAACGAAATGTTGCCGCAGGAATACAGCGTTTGTCTAAATTCCAAACAGCGAGTGGCGGTTTGAGTTATTGGCCCGGTAGTAACTATTCCGACGATTGGGGAAGCAGTTATGCAGGTCATTTTATGATTGAAGCTGAGAAAAAAGGGTATGCTTTGCCCCCAACATTTAAAGCGAAATGGATTGCTTACCAACAACGGGCTGCCAAACAATGGCGTTTCGAAAGTCATAACGATATCGCGCAAGCCTATCGATTGTATACGTTGGCTTTGGCAGGAAATCCCGATTTGGCTTCGATGAACCGATTGCGAGAAACCCGTGATATCTCGAATGAAGCCAAATTGCGTTTAGCGGCAACCTTTGCGTTGATAAAACAAAACAATGCGGGGATGGCCTTATTGTCTCGAGCAAAAATAGACGAAGAATATTCGGATGACCGCTATTACGACTATTATTATGGTTCGCGGGAACGCAATCGTGCTATGGCATTAGAGACATTACTACTTTTGGGTCAAAAAGCGAAAGCATTTCAATTGGCAACTAAATTGGCCAAAAACATGGCTTCTGACGAATGGATGAGTACGCAAACAACGGCTTATTCTTTATATGCCATGTCAAAATTTGCTGAATTTAATGGCGGAAAAGGAATAAATGTCAATGTGATACAAAAAGGGAATTCGGAAACGATCAATTCAGCAAAATCGCTTTCGCAACGCACTTTAATCGTTCAAAACGGGTCAAACAAAGTCACCTTGAAAAACAATTTGAAAAACACCTTATTTGTCCGTGTCTACAATAGCGGCATTCTTCCGGTAGGAAAAGAAAAACCAATGGAAAATAATGTAAAAGCTTCTTTGGTATTTAAAGACCGTAAAGGCAATAAAATAGATATAACTAAAATTGCACAGGGTACTGAATTTATTGCTGTTGTTACGTTAACGAATTTGAAGAATGATTATGTGGAAAATATTGCATTAACCCAAATCATCCCTTCAGGATTTGAAATTGTGAATACAAGGTATACCGACTACGGCAATGCAACAGGAAATACCGTAGATTATATGGATATTCGCGATGATCGTGCCAACTATTATTTTGGTCTAAAAGGCGGTGAAACCCGAACGTTTAAGTTGTTATTGAACGCTTCCTATCTTGGGAAATACTATTTGCCCGGATTACAATGTGAAGCGATGTACGATCATGAATTCATTGCCCGAACTAAGGGACAATGGGTGGAAGTGGTGAATGAATAAGGTGTAAAATAATATTAACCCAGCAGATTTTTGGAATCTGTTGGGTTGTTTTGTAACGTGAAAACAAAAAGTAATTATTTTATCGATAGGTTAAAAAATAGGATTATTGTTGGCTTTCAAAAAGGAAAAGTCCGTATCCTAAAAAATCCTAAAAAATCGGCAGTGCTTTTTATAGTACTAGTAGTGTATTATTTTTCATTGCCACGTACGCTGTTTCATGTCCCCTACTCAACCGTTATTGAGAGTAATGACGGACAATTGTTGGCGGCCAAAATAGCAACCGATGGACAATGGCGTTTTCCTGCAAAGGATAGTGTCCCTGAAAAATTTAAAAAATGTATTGTCTATTATGAAGACGAACATTTTTATCAGCATTGGGGATTCAATCTAGTAGCCATGTACAAAGCAGTGCAACAAAACCGGGCGACAGGAAAAGTAGTCCGCGGTGGCAGTACGTTGACCCAACAAGTTATTCGTTTATCACGAAATAATCAAGACCGCACCTATTGGGAAAAAATGAAAGAAATCGTGTTGGCGACGCGATTGGAGTTTCGCCATTCTAAGGATACGATACTCGAACTCTATGCAGCGCATGCGCCTTTTGGTGGAAATGTGGTGGGATTGGAAATGGCCTCTTGGCGGTATTTTGGGGTTCAGGCGCATCAACTATCGTGGGCTGAAAGTGCAACATTGGCAGTACTACCTAATGCGCCTCGACTGATTTACCCTGGAAAGAATCAAGAGAAACTGTTGAAAAAACGCAATGCATTATTGTTAAAATTGTATCAGAATAAAGAGATCGACCAGCTTACTTACGAATTGGCGCTCAAAGAACCCTTACCTCAAAAACCCTATGATTTACCGCAGTTGGCACCCCATTTATTAGAACGGGTAGTTAAAAAACATCCGGGTGAGCGCATGACCACAACGATTGAGTTGCCTTTGCAAAATCGGGTGAATCAGATTGCGAGTTATTATTATAACCAATACAAACAAAACGAAGTTCATAATTTGGCGGTGATTGTGATCGACGTGCAAAACCGCAATATTGTGAGTTATGTTGGCAATGCGCCTACCGACCCGCAACACGGAAAAGATGTAGATATCATTGGAGCGCCACGAAGTACGGGAAGTATTTTAAAACCCTTGTTATTTGCTTCAATGTTGGATGAAGGCGAACTCTTACCCAACACCTTAGTAGCTGATATTCCAACGCAAATCTCGGGTTATGCTCCACAAAACTTTAACCAAACCTTTGACGGTGCGGTTCCTGCACAGCGTGCTTTATCGCGTTCTTTAAATATTCCAGCGGTATTGATGTTGCAAGAACACGGTATCCCGAAGTTTTATGAAACGTTACAAAAACTGGGACAAAAAAACATTAACAAACACCCCGATCATTATGGGTTGTCCTTGATTTTGGGCGGCGCCGAAAGTAATTTATGGGATTTAACGAAGACATATGCGAATATGACATCAACCTTAAATTATTACAACCGAACCAAAAAATACCGTTCCAATGAATTTACTGACTTGAATTTCATCCAAGGATTTGAACACGATTTTGGATTGGATTCCTATGACAAAACGATTTATGGAGCGGGTTCGATTTATTTGACCTACAATGCGATGAAAGAAGTCAATCGTCCCGAAGGCGATGAGGCTTGGAAATTTTATGATTCCGCTTTACCGATTGCATGGAAAACAGGAACCAGTTTTGGGAACCGGGACGCCTGGGCAATTGGAACCAATTCGCGCTATGTGGTGGGCGTTTGGGTGGGCAATGCTTCAGGAGAAGGACGGCCTGAGTTGACAGGGGTAGACAGTGCGGCTCCGATTTTGTTTGATGTGTTCAACACCTTACCCAAATCAGGTTGGTTTAAAGCGCCATTGAATGATTTGGAACAAGCGGATATCTGTATTCAAAGTGGCCATATTGCCCAAGACGACTGTCCGAAATCAAAACAATGGATCCCTTTAAAAGGGTTAAAAACCAAAGTGTGCCCGTATCATAAATTGGTGCATTTGGACCCAACCGAACAGTTTCGCGTAAACAGCAATTGTGAATCGGTCGATCGAATGGTAAATAAAAAATGGTTTGTGTTACCACCTGTTTGGGAATGGTATTACAAAAGTTTGCATATAGATTACCAACCTTTACCGCCCTTTCGACCGGATTGTGTGGGTGAAGCGCAGGTACAAATGGATTTTATTTATCCGAGGGCGACAAGTAAAATTTACTTGACGAAGAACTTCAATGGGGTGATGCAGCCGGTAGTTTTTAAAGTGGCGCATTCCAACAGTGAAGCGAAATTATATTGGTATGTAGACAACCGTTATTTGGGAACGACCCAAACCTTTCACGAAATGCAGATCACGGCTCAAACGGGGGTACATCGGGTGACGGTGGTGGATGACAAAGGGAATGAAATAAAGCGTAAAGTTGAGTTGATACGCGATTGATAGCAGCTTGCAGCCCGGATTGAAGCGGCATCCTCCCGACGAAGGAGGGAGATACAGCCGAAAGCCGGAATAGCTGCCCTAAAAATAAAAAAACCGCCCTTCAGGTAGAAAGACGGTTTTTCTTTATTCTTTAATCTCGTTTCCTTCTTCGTTAAAGAAACGGTATTCGAGGTACGTGTAAGCATCACGAGGTATGATTTTCACCCATTTTTTATGTTCGAAGAACCACTTCAAACGTAAAGATGGAAAACCTTTGGTAAGGTAGGCAGCCACAAAAGGATGGGCATTAAGCACCAACTTATTTTGACTGTCTTTTAATCGTTCAATATCGGAAGCAATGCGGTCGATTAACAAAATGGGCGCATCGACTTCGCCTTGTGATCCTTGGCTAGGATCTTCTTCCTGTGTTTTAATGTTGACTTCAGGTCGCACCCGTTGTCGTGTAATTTGGACCAATCCGAATTTACTCGGAGGCAAAATTTTGTGTTTTGCTTTGTCATCGCTCATTTCTGCTTTGAGATGATCATAGAGGACTTTGCGATTTTCAGGATTTTGCATATCAATAAAATCAATCACAATAATCCCACCCATATCGCGCAGTCGCAACTGTCTCGCAATTTCTGAAGCTGCAATCAAATTGACTTCCATAGCGGTGCCTTCTTGACTGGTTGCTTTATTGGAGCGGTTGCCACTATTCACATCAATGACATGGAGCGCTTCCGTATGTTCGATAATCAAATAGGCTCCTTTACTCATGGAAACCGTTTTCCCAAAGGAAGTTTTGATTTGTCGTTCAATATGAAACCGTTCAAAAATCGGATGATCGACGGCTTGATAAAGCTTCACAATTTTTTGTTTCTCCGGCGCTATTTCGGCTAAATAGTCCTTGGTTTGTTGGTACAACACTTCATCATCAACGGTGATTCCCGTGAAGGTATCGTTGAAAATGTCTCTAAGCATCGAAGAAACTTTGGTAAGTTCGCTCAACACTTTCGACGGATGATGTGCCGTAGGTAATCGTTTGCACATTGCAATCCATCTGTTCATCAGATTTTGCAAGTCTTTTTCGAGTTCGGCTGTTGATTTGCCTTCGGCTACTGTTCTCACAATAACACCAAATCCTTTCGGTTTGACGGCGGTAACTAATTTTTTAAGTCGGTCTTTTTCTTCTCGAGAATTGATTTTTTGTGAAACCGAAACCCGATCGGAGAACGGCACTAACACCAAATAACGTCCGGCAAACGACAGCTCAGAGCTGATGCGCGGTCCTTTGGTGGAAATGGGTTCTTTGACCACTTGAACTAGTACCGATTGATTGGCGCTCAACACATCGGCTATAGCACCATTTTTATCAATCTCTTTTTCAAACGGAAAGTTTTTTAGGGAGAAATCTTTTAATTTACCTGTGCTTACAAGTTTAATGAATTTCAAATAAGAAGTGAGATTGGGTCCCAAATCATGATAATGCAAAAATGCATCTTTCTCGAATCCAACGTTAACGAAGGCTGCGTTGAGTCCTGGGACTGGTTTTCGAATTTTGGCAATAAAAATATCGCCTACCAAAAATTGGCTTCGATCTTCTTCTTCTTTGTGTAATTCAATGAGTTTTCCATCTTTTAATAAGGCAAAATCTACAGCATCGTCACCCTTTCGGATGATAAGTTCTTTATTCATGATGTAAATTTTTATCCCGGAACAGATCATTAAAGACCAATTTTAGGATGGATTAAACATTTATACAGGTTGTTTACCCGTTGGGAAAAATGAAAAAAAAATTAACTATTGTTTAGGTTTGCAACGTAAAACAACCCAAAAAACGGTATTTATTTCGAATTTTTTTAAGTTTTTCCCGTAATTTCAAGGAACGTGAAAAAAGAAAAAAGTAGTTAAAAACTACTTTTTCTTTTTATGACGGTTTGCTCTCGCTCTTTTCTTACGTTTATGCGTCGCAACCTTATGTCTTTTTCTTTTTTTACCGCTTGGCATAGGTTAATTTGTTAGTGATTAATAAATATTTTTAGACTGTAACTTCAGTTTTAGCTTTTACACCTTCAACAAATACTTTAGCTGGCTTAAAGGCAGGAATGTTGTGGGCTGGAATTTTGATGGTAGTATTTTTGGAAATATTTCTACCCGTTTTCTCTGCTCTTGTTTTGATGATGAAGCTACCGAATCCTCTTAGGTATACATTGTCTCCGTTCTCTAATGAAGCCTTTACTTCTTCCATCAATGCTTCTACAGTAGATTGAACATCTCCTTTTTCAAGACCTAATTTCTCTGAAATCTTCGCTACGATATCTGCTTTCGTCATTTTCTTTCGTATTTAATAATTATGTGTAAATTTTTGAGAGTGCAAATATAGGAATTAAAAAAACAAATTTTCAAGTATAATCTATTAAAATTTAAATACATAAAGTTATACTTTTGTTAAACTCAAATTATCCATGGAATTTACTAACTCACTATTACTTTGGTATTTAGAAAACCAACGCGATCTCCCTTGGCGTCAAACACGCGACCCTTATTGTATTTGGCTCTCAGAAATCATGCTGCAACAAACCCGCGTCGCTCAAGCCACACCGTATTATTTGCGCTTTCTTGAAGCCTTTCCTACAGTAGTCGATTTAGCCAAAGCCTCCGAAGAACAAGTGCTCAAACTATGGCAAGGGCTAGGGTATTATTCTCGGGCTAGGAACCTTCATCATACCGCCAAACAAGTTGCCTTTGATTACCATGGTCAATTTCCAACAACTTATCACGAACTCCTAAAACTCAAAGGCATCGGAGCCTATACCGCTGCCGCTATTGCTTCTATTGCGTTTGACGAACCCGTAGCTGTGGTCGATGGAAATGTTTATCGGGTGTTAGCACGCTTTTTTGGGATAGAAACAGATATCGCCTCTACTTCCGCTCAAAAGGAATTTTCTGCCTTAGCCAATACACTATTGGACCCCAAGCGCCCCGCTCAATTCAATCAAGCACTCATGGAATTTGGAGCCCTACAATGCACACCCAAAAATCCGCAATGCCACCAATGTCCTCTTCAGTGGAGCTGCATTGCTTATCGTGATCAAAAAGTAGATGAATTGCCTGTAAAAACTAAAAAAACTAAAGTGACCGACCGCTACTTCCATTACCTTGTTGTTGAAGACCCACAACGTAAGATTTTGCTTGAAAAAAGAACGGAAAAAGGCATATGGCACAACCTCTACCAATTCCCATTAATTGAAACTATCTCATCCTCATCTTGGGAGGATTTACAACAAAAAATAGAATCCATTTGGCCTAGTGAAACCATCAATTCTATAGTTGAAATGAATAAAACAGCCATTTTACATAAACTTTCTCATCAAAATTTGTACATTCGTTTTTATAAGATTAGTCTTAATAAAGAATTGGCGACTGGAGTTCCAAGAGAATCTCTTGAGGATTACCCTTTTCCAATAGTAATTTATAATTTTATTAAGACGTATTAGGTATTAATTCGTATTTTTGTGTGATATAAACACGCCAATTTAATTATGAACGGGACACTTAACAAAGTTATGCTGATTGGTCATCTGGGGGATGATGTTAAAATGCACTATTTCGAAGGCGGTAATTGCATTGGACGCTTTCCATTAGCAACAAACGAGATTTATATCAATAAATCCACTAACGAAAAAATTACATCAACCGAATGGCACAATTTGGTTGTACGCAACAAAGCAGCTGAAATCTGCGAACGCTTTTTATCCAAAGGCGATAAAATTTATGTCGAAGGGCGTATCAAATCGCGTCAATGGACTACCGAGGAGGGTATTACTAAATACACTACAGAAATTCAGGTGACTGAGTTTACATTTCTAAATGTGAAAAAAGATTTAGAAAGCCGTGCGGTACCCAACCACGAACCTAGAAATGCTAGCTATGAAACGCCAAGCTCGCATGTTGAAAACGATATGCCTTTCTAAACCACTCCGTTTTAATGTATTGCATTAAAAGGGTAAAAAGTCAAACTGCAGTTGCTTCTTGGATTATATTCCCGTTGTGAGAATATAATATTGTTTCTACAAAACAACCCAAAAAGCAATTGCAGTTCTTTTTTTCATAAACACTAGAATCTGCTGGTGTCTTTCTATATTTTCAACTTACATTCTCTATTTTTAAAATAATACGACTAGCTTAGCGTTAACCCCTTTGATAAAAAGAATAAATTGTCGTAGCTAAATGATACCTTTGTGCACCTATAATTATAATCATTAGATGAACCATTATACCTCCATTTTCTCGGCGCACCATCGCTTTTATAGCTTTGGTTTTTTTTTGACTTTGCTCTTGTTTTGCACTTCGAGTTGCAAAGAAGAAACCATTCCAAAACCGCCTGGTCATTTGCGTTTGGAGTATCCTATGGCCGCTTACACTTCCTACAACGGCCCTTGCCCTTTATCATTTGCTCGAAATAAAGAAGCACTAATTAAGGAAAAAGGCGACTGCTCGTTTACGATCACGTATCCCAAAATGAAGGCAACGCTATTTCTTACGTATAAACCGATTCAAGGAAATTTAGAACAATTGTTACGCGACACGCAAAAGCTTACTTATAAACATGTAATTAAAGCCGATAATATATTGGAACAACCTTTTATGAACGCCAAAGACAAGGTATATGGTATGTTTTATCGCGTGGGTGGGAATGCTGCTACTAATGCACAATTCTATGTGACCGACAGCACCCGCCATTTTTTAAGTGGCTCTATGTATTTTTATGCGCGCCCTAATTTTGACTCGATTATGCCTGCCGCCGATTATATTAAAAATGACATGCAATCCTTGATGGAATCTTTAAAATGGAAATAAAAAAAAGGATTCCAGTAGAAATGGAATCCTTGGGAAGAGTATAATTAAGTAAGTTGTTAACTTTTTTTAGCCACTTTCATATCGGTGACTTTGTACGTTTTACCATCGGCACAGGATTCAATAGCCGATTTTAATTCAGTACCTGAAAGTTGATCGGCATCAAAATACACGACCGCTTTTTTGGTTTCAAAATCGACTTTCGCCTCTTGAACACCAGGCATTTCTACAAGCTTTTCTTCAATCGTTTTGGCACACCCAATGGCACAAGTCATTCCATCAATTTGCAAAGAAGCCGTTTCAGGTTTGGTAGCAGGCGTTTTGGCTGTACTAGCAACGTCTTTGCCGTTTGGAGCAGCAGCGATCTCTTGTTTACAAGCGGTTAATGTCAAAACCATAGCCGCTAGGATACTGAATGCAGAGGATATTTTCATGGTAATTTCTTTGAATTGCAAACAAAAATAAATTTTTTTTTATACCAGCATTCATAAAATAATCCCAATTTTGCAAACCTTAACATCTTTGCTATGACCCAACAACAAGTAAAATGGTTATTCCTCATCATCCTAGCGCTTACATGGGGAAGTTCATTTATTTTGATAAAAAGAGGATTGTTGGGCTTGTCGCCACTTCAATTGGGAGCCGCTCGAATCGTGTTTTCTGCCCTTTTTTTACTCTTAATTGGCTTTCAGAGTTTAAAAGACATTCGCCATTATCAATGGAAATTTATTGCACTTACTTCATTGTTTGGCACCTTTATTCCGGCTTTTCTTTTTGCCATTGCGCAAACACAAATCAGCAGCGCTGTGAGTTCCATCCTAAATTCCTTGACTCCCCTAAACACGCTTATTTTAGGAGCATTTGCCTTTGGACTTACCTTTAAACGCAGTCAGATTTTCGGGGTAATCATCGGATTTTCAGGAACACTGTTACTCATTATCGACGGAGCCCTTTCATACCCCAATCAAAATTATATGTATACGGTGTTGGTGCTTATTGCTTCATTTTGTTATGCAACCAATGTGAATTTGATCAAAAAACACCTTTCTGATGTGAAACCGTTAAGCATTACTACCGGTAACTTTTTGGTCATGCTATTCCCCGCATTAGCCATTCTGTTGAGTACCAACATTCAGGAAATTATTATGGCACCTGCTACCCAAGAAGCGTTGCTTTACATTATGATTTTGGGCGTAATTGGAACAGGAATAGCTAACATTCTTTTTTACAAATTAATTCAAATCTCTTCTCCTGTTTTTGCCACTTCTGTAACCTATTTAATTCCGGTGGTTGCCGTGTGTTGGGGTATGGTTGATGGCGAAAAATTGACCGCAGTACAGGGCATTGGGGCACTGATCATATTGATTGGTGTTTACCTCTCGAGTAAAAAATAAAAAAGGCTGCTCCAAAGAACAGCCTTCTTGTTATAAAAGCTTTTAGTTTATTGAAAATCAGCGTCGGTAACTCCTTCGTTGATTTTTACATCCGAAACTTTGATTTCTAAATCACGACCTCCTTGAGAAAGTACAATAATATAAGGTACTTTAACTCCTTTTACATCTTTATAATCCGACAATAAAATGGAAGAGGTCATTTGCTGTCCATTGCGCTCTTGTGTTGTTGTTGAACCCACACGCAATCCCGTTTTCACATCGTAATAATAGATTGTTTTACCACTTTTCAATGCGTAAGCATCCACGCCATTAAAGGGTTCGATTCCATCTAAAACCACATCGGTTTTCTTAGCCAAGCCTAATTCTTCAAAGGTACCCGCCAATACTTTTTTATCTGCAAATTCCTCTGCGGTCATTTCTTTTTTCTGGCCTTGACCTGCAGAATACCCCGATTTATCCCCTATAACTTGTTTGGACAACTCCATCATCCCTGTAAGTTCTAATTTCATCAACGTGCGTCCTTTGCTATCTTTTTTAGAAACATACGCTAATGGAGCGGGAGCACCTTCAATTTCTGATGTTCCATTTACCGCGATTGATTTTACAGCCATTACTGCTTTTTCGCCTCCAATGGCGGCCATGTATTTATCCAAAACCGTTTTTACCGTTACCCCAGCAGGAACTGGCATTTTCATTTTTGGCTTTTCTGTTGGGTTACCAAACTTATCAAAGAAGAACATTGGAATTTTCAACTTTTCTAAAGCAGGTACAACTTCAGCCGCTTTCCCTGTAATGATAATGCGTAAGTTATCGGCCAATACGTATTTATTCATGACACGCATGACATCTTCTGCAGTTACTGCCTCAATATTTTTGATGTAATTTTCATAAAAATCGGCAGGTAAACTTTCGGTTTCAATGTTTAAAGCATATCGCGCTACGGTTTGCGGCTTTTCAACTTGCATTACGAAACGACCGATATAGCCAGCTTTCACATTTCGAAGTGCCTCATCGGTCACTTTTTCAGTGCGAATACGTTTGATTTCTTTCATGATTTCAACCACAGCACTATCCGTAACCGAATTACGTACTTGGGTGTTTGCTTTGAATTTGCTCATCATGTACTTATTTGACCCTACATTGGAACGGGCGCCATACGTCCAACCATGGGCTTCACGCAAATTCATGTTTAAATAACTATTAAAATCACCTCCTAACACTTGATTCGCCACGATAACAGGGAAAAAGTCAGGATCAGACAATTTCAAGTTCACAGTATTAACTACCGAAATCTCCGATTGCACTGCGTTGGGCATATCGACGAAATTGAGTTGCGTGTACTGAACATTACTAGGCTGGGTATACGTAACCGCAGGCGCTGTAGCTTTGGTCCATGAGCCAAATAATTTTTCGACTAACTTCTTGGTTTCTTTAAATTTTACATCACCAATGATGACCAAATACGCACGAGAAGGCACAAAATAGGTCACATAATTTTTCTTGATGTCGTCTAAGGTTACATTTTTAATGGTTTCCTCTGACAAATATTCTCCCGCAGGATGATTCTTGCTGTAAACCAATACATTTTCAACGCGACCAGCCACAGCAGGAACACTTTTCTCTTGTGTTTTTAACCCTTCGATTAATTTATCGCTTTCTTTTTCAAACTCTTCTTGCGTGAAATTAGGCATCAAAGATCCTTCGGCCATCAATTCTAAAATGCGCTTCGAATATTTAGACAAACCACTAGCATAAGCACCACTAGAACTGAAACTAATGTCGGCTCCTAAAAAGTCAACTTCTTCATTGAACGCATCTTTTGGGGTTTTGGTAGAACCCATTCCCATCAAACTGCTAGTCAAATCGTCAATTCCTTTTTTATTGCCTTCAGCATACGGTGCATTATCAATAGTCAAACTAAAGGAAACGCGAGGTAATTTGTGATCTTCTACCACCATCACCTTTAATCCGTTGGGAAGCGTAAACGTTTCTGGTTTTTTGATACTAATTTTTGGTGCCGGTCCAGGCTGTGGTTGAGGTCTGTCTTGTGCTTGCATAATGAATGTCAGAAACAAGCCTGATAAAAGTATAATAGATTTTCTCATGATAATTCAATTATTTAGCGTCTGCTTTGTCTTTGGCTGGAACATAATCCAGAATTAAACGCTGGTTGGGATTCAAATACTTTTTGGCAATGTCACGAATTTCTTCTCGTGTAATAGAGCGATACATTTCGATTTCGGTATTGATTAAATTAACATCGCCATACAACATATAGTAAGACGCCAAATTTTCAGCTACCCCTTCAACACTAGAATTGTTGTTTACGTAATTGTTTTCAATTTTATTTTGCAACTTCTTATAATCGTTCTCCGAAATAAGTTCGTTTTGCAATTTCACAATTTCCTCATCCATTTCTTTTACCAACTGCGCCAATGTAGTATCCCCTTGAGGCATTCCATAAAGAATGTACATTCCATAATCTTCTTGTGAATAATTAAAAGCTCCGATTTGTAAAGCCATTTTTTTATCATCGACAATTTTCTTGTACAATTTGGAACTGTTTCCATCGCTTAAATACGTTGAAATCATGTCCAATACACGAGCATCACGTGACTTCATGGAAGGGGTTCTGTACGAAGCCACCACCATGGGTTTCTGGATGTTGGGATCTTCATACGTAGCGCGGATTTCTTGCGTAATCGGTGCCTCTTCAAACTTCTGACGCTTCACCTCTTCCCCACGAGGAATGGGTCCAAAATACTTTTGAATCCAAGCTTTCGTTTGCGCAATATCAATTTGCCCCGCCACTACCAAAACGGCATTGTTTGGGGTATAAAACTTTTTGTTGAAAGCTTGAAACTCTTCCAAAGTAGCCGCATCCAAATGCTCCATAGAACCAATGGTAGCCCAACGATACGGGTGTTTCACAAACATATTTTTCTTTACCTCAGCAATCAATTGCCCATAAGGCTGATTGTCTACGCGCAAACGCTTCTCTTCTTTAACCACTTCATTTTGAGTATCAACTCCAATTTGGTTAATTACAGGATGCATCAATCGCTCTGATTCCATCCATAAGCCTAACTCAAGGTTATTAGAAGGAAAAACTTCAAAATAATACGTACGGTCATCAGTGGTATTGGCATTGTTTGTCCCCCCATTACCGGTAACGATTTTGAACCATTCCCCTCGTTTAATGTTTTGAGTCCCTTCGAACAGTAAGTGCTCAAAAAAGTGGGCAAAACCTGTACGTTCTGGGTTTTCGTCTTTGGCTCCTACATGATACATTACCGAGGTAATCACTACAGGCGCCGAAGGGTCGTTGTGGAGAATGACATGCATTCCGTTGTCTAAGTCATACTCTTCAAAAGCAACTTTTTGAGCATGAGCTGTACCTCCAAGCATAAGCAATGAACTTAAAGCGATTAAAGATTTTTTCATAAGAATTCGTTGTTTGTTTTTTCGGGGTTGAACCCAGCGTTAAATCGAATGCCCATAAGTCACACCCATGGTCATATTGTTACACAAAAATAGATTTTTTTAATTGGGTTTCTGTATTTTTTTACGTCTCGAGTTATACTGCAATCTAAACCTTTGATCCTAAGGTCGACTATTTTGAGAATTAGCTTGTTTCAATGAAATTAATTTGTATATTTGCATCCTTAAAATTTTTAACTAAACATTATTGTTATGTACGCAATCGTAGAGATAGCAGGGCAACAATTCAAAGTAAGCAAAGACCAGAAAGTTTTTGTTCACCGTTTAGCGAACGAAGAAGGTTCAAAAGTTTCTTTTGAAAAAGTTCTTTTATTAGACGACAACGGAACAATTACAATCG
Organism: Flavobacterium sp.; assembly: GCF_027482425.1. GTDB lineage: Bacteria > Bacteroidota > Bacteroidia > Flavobacteriales > Flavobacteriaceae > Flavobacterium. The sequence continues at coordinate 48,915 of NZ_JAIXWA010000054.1, read as the reverse complement.
GCGCCCCAGCTATAGAAGGTGCTTCCGTAGAAGCCAAAATTTTACAACACCTTAAAGGTGAAAAAGTAATCGTTTTCAAGAAAAAACGTAGAAAAGGGTACAAAAAGAAAAACGGTCACCGTCAAGCTTTAACCCAAATCATTATTGAAGGCATTGCAGCCACAGGTCCAAAAAAAGCGGTTAAAAAAGAAGCTGCTCCTGCTGTAGAAGTTACAGAAGAAGCGCCTAAAAAAGCAAAAGCGCCTAAAGCTGAAAAATCAGAGGATGCTGCACCAAAAGCACCGAAGAAAACCAAAAAAACTGAAGAATAATAACTTATAAAACCAAAACATCATGGCTCACAAGAAAGGTGTCGGTAGTTCCAAGAACGGTAGAGAATCAGAGTCGAAACGACTTGGTGTAAAAATCTATGGTGGCCAAGCGGCTATCGCAGGTAACATTATCGTTAGACAACGTGGTTCAAAACACAATCCAGGTGAAAACGTGTACATGGGGAAAGACCATACACTACACGCTAAGGTTGATGGAATTGTAAAATTCCAGAAAAAAGGGGATAATAAATCATTTGTATCTATTGAGCCCTTCAAAGCATAATACTTCGTATTAGAATATAAATCAACCCGTTCCATTGGAGCGGGTTTTTTTATTGTATCATTAAACCACTTGCAACTATCTTCAGCAGAAGGTAAAAAAAACCACCTCGAAAGGTGGCTTTATTTTTAATTGGGATCTTTCATTTTAAAGGATTCCATGAATTTTGTGGTATAATTTCCGGCCACATAATCCGGTTCATCCATCAACTGACGGTGGAAAGGTATGGTGGTTTTAATGCCTTCAATGTAAAACTCATCCAATGCGCGCTTCATTTTGTTGATTGCCTCTTCACGGGTTTGTGCCGTAGTTATCAACTTGGCTATCATGGAGTCATAGTTGGGCGGAATCGTATACCCTGCATAAACGTGTGTATCTAAACGAACTCCGTGACCTCCTGGCGCATGCAAAACTGTAATTTTACCTGGCGAGGGACGGAAATCATTATACGGATCTTCTGCATTGATACGACATTCAATCGAATGCAATTGCGGTAAGTAGTTTTTACCTGAAATAGGCACCCCAGCAGCAACCAATATTTGCTCACGAATCAAATCGTAATCAATTACTTGCTCGGTAATTGGGTGTTCTACTTGAATACGGGTATTCATTTCCATAAAGTAGAAATTGCGGTGCTTATCTACCAAAAACTCCACCGTTCCTGCACCTTCATACTGAATATACTCTGCTGCTTTCACCGCTGCATCCCCCATACGCTGACGCAAATCATCGGTCATAAATGGAGAAGGGGTTTCTTCGGTTAATTTTTGGTGACGACGTTGCACCGAACAGTCCCGTTCAGATAAGTGACATGCTTTTCCATAGGAGTCACCAACCACTTGAATTTCAATATGACGGGGCTCTTCAATCAATTTTTCCATATACATCCCATCGTTTCCGAAGGCAGCTGCAGCTTCTAATCGGGCACTTTCCCAAGCTTTATCGAGCTCTTCTTCTTTCCAAATGGCACGCATCCCTTTTCCTCCACCGCCTGCTGTAGCTTTCATCATTACAGGATACCCTATTTCTTTGGCTACTTTTTTGGCTTCTTCTAGAGACTCTAAAATTCCATCCGAACCAGGCACACAAGGAACTCCCGCTGCTTTCATAGTAGCTTTAGCGGTTGCTTTATCCCCCATTTTATCAATCATTTCTGGCGAGGCACCAATAAATTTGATACCATGTTCCTGACAAATTTTAGAAAACTTAGCGTTTTCAGAAAGGAATCCATATCCTGGGTGAATCGCATCTGCATTCGTGATTTCAGCTGCTGCGATGATATTGGACATTTTCAAATACGATAAGTTGCTCGGCGCAGGTCCGATACACACCGCTTCATCGGCAAATTTCACGTGTAAACTTTCGGCATCCGCGGTAGAATATACCGCAACGGTTTTAATCCCCATCTCACGACAGGTGCGAATCACACGCAAAGCGATTTCGCCTCTATTGGCGATTAATATTTTCTTGAACATCCTGTTTCAATTTAAATTAAACCTAGATTTCAAACACGGCATAGGCATTCCTCGTCGTGTGGAAATCGCTACAAATTAAGACGGATCGACCAAGAATAGCGGTTGATCAAACTCTACGGGAGACATATCGTCTACTAATATTTTGACGATTTTACCCGATACTTCCGATTCAATTTCATTGAATAATTTCATCGCTTCTACCACACACAACACATCTCCTTTACCGATGGTTGAACCAACTTCAACAAATGGAGATTTGTCGGGGGCGGGTTTGCGGTAAAAAGTACCTATCATAGGTGACTTGATGGTAATATATTTTGCATCATCTGCCGCAGGAGCCGCAGGAGCGACTGGCGATACGGGAGCTGCTGCAGGAGCAGGAGCCGCCACTTGAGAAATGACAGGAGCCACAGGTGCAGATTGTACATACGTAATATCAGGAGTATTTCCTTCTAAAGTGGTGCGGATGGTAATTTTTACATCGCCAGTCTCCAATTTTACCTCAGCAACACCCGAGTTGGATACGAATTTGATCAGATTTTGAATCTCTTTTAAATCCATAGTTCTTTCGTTTTAGTTATCGTTTATTGTTTGTTATACGCCCATTTTAGGTAAATGGCTCCCCAAGTGAATCCACCCCCAAAAGCAGCAAAAATTAGATTATCACCTTTTTTTAATTGATTTTCAAAATCACTCAACAACAAGGGTAAGGTGGCCGAAGTTGTATTTCCATACCGTTGAATATTAATCAACACTTTGGATTCATCCAACCCCATGCGTTGCGCCGTAGCATCAATAATACGTCGGTTGGCTTGATGGGCGACCAACCAATGAATATCGTCATGGGTCAAATTATTGCGTTGCATGATTTTTTCACTCACGTCTGCCATTCCAGAAACGGCGTATTTGAAGACCGTTTTCCCATCTTGAAATACAAAATGCTGTCCGTTATCCACCGTATCTTTTGAAGCTGGCAAAATCGAACCGCCCGCATCGATCTTTAAATACTCTCGACCGATTCCATCCGAGCGCAAAAACTCATCTTGCAACCCCAAGCCTTCAGTGTTGGGTTCAAACAAAACAGCTCCCGCACCATCACCAAAAATGATACAAGTGGCTCGATCGGTGTAGTCGATAATGGAAGACATTTTATCGGCTCCAATTAACAACACCTTTTTATAACGCCCCGATTGAATATAAGCGGCAGCCGTCGACATTCCGTAAAGAAAACTTGAACAAGCGGCTGACAAATCAAAGGCAAAAGCATTAACAGCACCAATTTGAGAAGCCACATATACTCCAGTTGAAGCTACGGGCATATCCGGTGTTGCCGTTGCCATGATAATTAAATCAATTTCTAACGGATCAATATTGTTTTTTTCAAAAAGATTTTGGGCCGCTTTGATGGCTAAATAAGAAGTGCCTTTCCCCGCTTCTTTTAACAAGCGGCGCTCTTTGATCCCGGTGCGGGTAGTAATCCATTCATCGTTGGTATCTACCATTTGCTCCAGCACCTCATTGGACAAAACATACTCGGGGACATAAGCGCCTACGGCAGTAATAGCGGCTGTAATTGTACTCATAGTTTGGTTTAATAGCACTCTGAAAAGGATTCACTTTCAGAGGGTGGAAATTACAAAAAATAATTGAGTTATACTTTTTAAGGTGTAAAAAACAAAAAACTCTCACATAGTGAGAGTTTGAGGGATTTTTTACCGTATATATTAAGCCTCAGCTACTGATTTATCAATAACTACTTGACCTCTGTAATACATTTTACCTTCATGCCAGTATGCTCTGTGATACAAGTGAGCCTCACCAGTTACAGGGCAAGTAGCGATAGTCGCAGCAGTAGCCTTGTAGTGCGTTCTTCTTTTGTCTCTTCTTGACGCAGATTGTCTTCTCTTAGGATGTGCCATTTTTTATATTATTTATCCGTTAATAGTTGTTTTAATTTATCCCAACGGGGATCTATATTTTCTTCTTTTTGTGTTGTTTCTTTGGTTTTCACCGAGGTAACAGACAGTTTTTCTAGGGCTTCGTTTTTGAGTGATCCGTCTTTAACGCCAGGATGAACCCTTTTTTGGGGAACCGACAACACAATCAACTCATAAACATATTGCGTAATATCAATTTGGTGCTCACCGTGGGGCAAAATAAGAAGCTCCTCATTTTCATTGTTAAATGCGTCACCGAACTTAACGACCACTTTGATAGCGCCTTTGACAGGTAAATCGAACTTCTCACCCGTTACATCGCAGGGAACAAAAACGGTTCCTTTGTGTTTGAATGATAACTCCATAAAAGTTGACTTTTTATCTAAAACCACTTTTACGTCTACCGCACAATTTTCAAAATCGCAATACGCATACGATTCAAAGAACTTCTGGCTAATTTGATAGTCAAATTGGTGTTTTCCCAATTTTAATCCTGTAAAAGGAATTAAAAATTCATTTGTAACTTTCATCGTTTCACCAATTTGCCTAACTGCAAGCCTCAACTTTGGGAGTGCAAAGATATAAATTTATATCAAATTCAAAAGCCTTAATGCCCTTTTTTTGATTCCAACTGTTTTTCTTTAATTTTTAAGGGGTTTTTCGACCATTCCTTATATTCATGACGGGCCTTATAAATGTCAAGAGCAAGGTATACTGCTTCTTTAAAAGAAGTGGCATCTGCTTGATTTTTCCCCGCAATTTCAAAGGCTGTTCCGTGATCGGGTGAGGTGCGAATTTTATGCAAGCCCGCGGTGTAATTCACTCCCGAACCAAAAGAAAGCGTTTTAAAAGGAATCAACCCTTGGTCGTGATAGGAGGCAATTACGGCATCAAACTTTTCATGCTGTCCCGAGCCAAAAAAGCCATCTGCGGAATAGGGCCCAAACACTAACACACCTTGATCAAACAATTTTTGTATTTCAGGTTTTAATATTTCTTGATCTTCTTTACCAATAACGCCATTATCCCCAGCATGAGGATTCAATCCAAGGACCGCAATTTTTGGACGATTGATGCGAAAATCTTGTTTTAAGGTTTCATAAACCGTTCGAATCTTTTGATGAACCCTTTCGCGCGTTAAGTGTTGCGATACCTCATTAACAGGAACATGGTCGGTCAACAAACCTACACGCAATCGATCGTGAACCATCAACATTAAGGCATTGCCCTCTAATTGTTGATCGAGATAATCGGTGTGGCCAGGAAATGAAAAATCCTCCGATTGTATCGAATACTTGTTGATGGGTGCCGTAACCAACACATCTATAGCATCACTTTTTAAAGCTTCGGTGGCGGCTACAAACGATTTAATAGCATAGCTTCCCACTTGATCATCCAATTGTCCAAACTGAATGTCTACCGATTCCTTCCACACATTAAGTACATTAACTTTTCCAACAATTAATTGATCCAAACGGTCAATCCCATGAAGCGGCAACTCCGACTGCATGCTTTTTTTGATAAAAGAAATTACTTTAACGTTAGCAAACAAAACGGGCGTACACAATTCCAACATACGAGTGTCTTCAAAGGTTTTTAAAATCACTTCACAACCAATCCCGTTAAGATCTCCAACTGCAATTCCTACTATAATATTCTCCGCTTTTTTCATGGGTAAATGAAGTCGATTTAAATGCGTACTTTTGATGGACAAATTTAGAAAATAAAAACGACAAATGTTTACAGGCATTATAGAAACCCTTGGAACCATAACAGCACTAGTAAAAGAACAGGAAAACCTTCATATTACGGTGGCTTCCGAACTTACTTCCGAACTTAAAATAGACCAAAGTGTTGCCCACAACGGGGTGTGTTTAACCGTAGTCGCCATCGATGGCAATCAATACACCGTAACGGCTATTCAGGAAACCCTTTTGAAAACAAATGTAGGGCAATGGAAAGTTGGAGATAAATTGAACCTCGAACGCGCAATGAAATTAGGCGACAGATTGGACGGACACATTGTTCAAGGACACATAGATCAAGTAGGCACCTGCACAGCAATTCGTGAAGCCGAAGGAAGTTGGTATTTTACCTTTGAATATGACGCGCAGACCAACAATGTGACTATCGAGAAGGGATCGATTACTGTAAACGGTACTAGTTTGACCGTAGTTGATTCGAAAAAGAATGCTTTTAGTGTCGCCATTATTCCTTACACATACGAACACACGAATTTTCACACCTTTACTATAGGCACGCCTGTCAATTTAGAGTTTGATGTTATTGGAAAATATGTCGCTCGACTCTATGAAATAGGAAAGTAATCCTAGAAATTCGTTTAAATAAAAAAGAAAAGCTTCAAAAATTAATTTGAAGCTTTTTTATATTGTGTGAATTTATATAATACATACGCAACTGACGAAAGGGCTAAAAAAACCAACCCTTCATCCACCGGAAGTCCTGGTGGTGGTGGTGGAATTGGCGCAGGCGGATTAGGTGCTGCAAAGGTTATATTACCGCACAAAATCGCTAGAGTGATTAGAATTACTTTCGATGGGTCAATTTTCATAGGGCGTAAAAGTATAAAAAAAAACGCTTTGTCAAAATTTTTTACTTCATATTTTAAACGAGTTGTAAAACATTTCACAATATCGTAGCCTTTATCATGCTTCCCTAGTAATAACGAAAAAAATAGGTTTTTGGTTTGTGCCCGAGGATAAAATTTACAACCAAAATTGACTAAGGATTGTCATATCCATGAAATCTATACCCTTTTTTTACTTCAATTGACATTTCTTATTTATAGTGAAATCGATTTATTAATTGGCTCCCCGAATCGTCCCTCTCGGGGTAATTCCAAGACTTCGGAGCTCGCCCTAAACGCTATAAAAAAAGCCTTGCAGAAAAGGCAAGGCTTTAACGTGGTCCCACTTGGGCTCGAACCAAGGACCACCTGATTATGAGTCAGGTGCTCTAACCAACTGAGCTATAGGACCTATGGGCTGTTTATTTGCTATGGTATGAATTTATCGTAATTCGTCAAGCATTCAGCGATGCAATATTACTATTAATTATAGTTTCTTGCAATACTTTTTTGGAGTTAACATCACCCTGCGTCTTGACACAACTCAATCAAAACACCGTTGGTCGATTTGGGATGAAGAAAAACCACCAATTTATTATCTGCGCCGCGCTTAGGCTGCTCGTTGAGCAATACAAATCCTGCTGCGGTTAACCGTTCCATTTCGGCTTCAATATCAGCCACATCGAAAGCAATGTGATGAATCCCTTCACCTTTTTTCTCAATAAATTTTGCTATGGGACTGTCGGGTCGGGTAGCCTCTAAGAGTTCAATCTTATTGGGGCCGTTCCTAAAAAAAGAGGTTTTTACGCCTTCACTACTCACTTCTTCCTCTTTATAAGACGGCACGCCCAGCAAAGCTTCAAAAAGGAGATTGGATTCAGCTAACGATTTTACAGCAATTCCGATGTGTTCTATTTTTTGCATTTTAATTCTTTCCCACAAAGATAGTAAAACCCAAAAAGGTAGTCGTGTTTTTGTCGTAGAAGTCGGAAAGCATATTCCGATTAATATTGTATTTTTGTCGCATGGAATCGAATAGACAGAAAAAAATAGGAAGCGTATTGCAAAAAGACTTGGTCGATATTTTGCAAGGCGAAGTTCGTAAAAATGGTATTGCCAATTTGATCATATCGGTTTCCAAAGTCAATGTAACCACGGACTTGTCCATTGCGAAAGTTTTTCTCAGCATTTTTCCCGCCGAAAAAGGACCCGAAATTCTTGAAGCAATCCGTTCCAACACCCCTTTGATCAAACACGATTTATCACAACGGGTGAAGTTGCAATTGCGAAAAGTCCCCAACTTGCTTTTTTACATTGATGACTCCTTAGAATACATTGAAAAAATTGACCGCGCTTTAGCGGGTGAAGAAAATCCTATTGAAAACCGCGACCTTTTAGCCAAACGCAAAAAATCGTAAGTGAACCTTTCGCTCTACATCGCCCGTCGGTATTTGTTTTCACGCAGTAAAAACACCGCCATCAATATCATTACGGGTATTGCTTCCTTAAGTATTATTGTAGGCGCCCTAGCGCTGTTTGTTGTGCTGTCTGTTTTTAGTGGTCTACGGACATTTAGCCTGTCTTTTTCCAATGACTTGGACCCTGATTTGAAAGTATTTCCTAAATCGGGCACTCATTTTTCCTTCACGCCTGCGCAAGCTCAAAAAATAAAAAAAATTGAGGGAGTGGCCCATTTCAGTCAGGTTGTCGAAAAACGCGTCATGTTTTTATTTGATGGGAAAACGCAATTTTCTTTACTCAAGGGGGTCGATACCCAGTTTGGTCAGGTTTCCAAAACTCCTGAAAAATTATTTAATGGGCAGTGGCTCGAACCCAATACGGATCAAGTGGTGATTGGTTATGGCCTCTCGGAAAAACTGTCGTTGGGACTCCTAGATTACCAAAATGCTTTTGAAGTGTATGCGCCCAAACCCGGTCGCGGTGATTTGGGATTAAATCCGGAGGACTCCTTTATCATAGAGCGCATTTATCCTGTAGGGATTTATGCCATTAATGAAGAAATGGACAACCGTTATGTGTTTGCCGACTTACGGTTGGCGCAAGCAGTAGTGCAATTAAAACCCTATGAAATTACCAATCTCGAGATCCGACTTGAACCCAACGCTTCTGAGGAGCAAATTGTCGCTACACTCGAAAAATATATTCCGAATACTGTGGTGAAAAATCGTGCCCAGCTTAATGAAACATTATACAAAATGTTGAATTCGGAGAATGTCGCAGTGTACCTCATCTTTACCCTTGTGATCATCATGGCGCTTTTTAGTTTAGCAGGCGCTTTAATCATGATGATTTTGGACAAGAAAAACAATCTAAAAACCCTATTCAGTTTGGGTGTAACTTTACCTCAATTACGGCAAATTTTCTTTTTACAAGGAACCCTTTTGAGCGTTTTCGGGGGAATGGTTGGCCTTCTCCTAGGATCGCTGTTGGTGGTTATGCAACAGCAATACCAACTCATTATGATTACCGAAACCTTGGCCTATCCCATCGAATTTCATTGGGAAAATTTGGCCTTAGTATGGCTTACCGTTATTGTTTTGGGAATGTTGTCGAGCGGTATTGCCAGCAGTCGCGTTTCCGAGAAAATGTTGGATTAAAATACTACGCCAGAAAACGATTCAATAATTTCATCAAAAACACCCAGTAAAGCATCGCGATCATCGGTGGTGACTAAGCGATTTTTGTATTCTTTAAAATTGGGAATCCCTTTGAAATAATTGGTATAATGGCGGCGCATTTCTACAATGCCCAAGCGTTCCCCTTTCCATTCCATCGACCAAAGCAAGTGATTGCGTGCTGCTTCCACCCGATCGACAAGGGTAGGAACTGGCAGGTGTTGCCCGGTTTGAAAAAAATGTTTGATTTCGTTAAAAATCCAAGGATAACCAATGGCAGCACGACCGATCATGATGCCGTCCAATCCAAATTTGTTCTTGTACTCCAAGGCTTTCTCGGGTGAATCAATATCGCCATTTCCGAATATCGGAATATGAATACGCGGGTTGTTTTTGACCCGTGCGATGTGTGTCCAATCAGAATGTCCCTTGTACATTTGCGCGCGCGTACGTCCGTGAATGGTCAAGGCTTGAATCCCAACATCCTGCAACCGTTCGGCTACCTCATCAATATTGATCGAACTCTCGTCCCAACCTAGACGGGTTTTTACGGTAACGGGCAAATGCGTACTTTTTACAACAGCTTTGGTGAGTCGCACCATCAAATCGACATCTTTTAAAACACCCGCGCCGGCACCTTTACACACCACTTTTTTTACAGGGCAACCAAAATTGATATCCAATAAATCGGGTTCTACCGCTTCGACAATTTTCGCACTCATGGCCATTGCCTCTTCATCGCCTCCAAAAATTTGAATGCCAACCGGACGTTCGTAATCGAAGATGTCCAATTTCATCCGACTTTTGATGGCGTCACGAATTAAGCCTTCGGAGGAAATAAACTCCGAATACATCAAATCGGCGCCGTGCATTTTACACAAACGGCGAAACGGCGGATCACTCACATCCTCCATAGGCGCGAGTAAAAGCGGGAAATCCGGGAGTTCGATGGAGCCAATTTTGGGCATACACGTCTTTTTTCTGAGTGCAAAAATAGTACTATTAGAGAATTAATCTTATGAAAACCAAAGGAAAAGCGATTAATGCTAGCGCTAAACATTTGTTAATCAATTATAAACATGAAAAAATGCACAAAAACAAACGCTTCTATTGCCCAATGAGGCCCCTAAAATTGTAAACTTTAAACTATATTTGCACGATGTTGCGCTAGGGATTGAAGCGAAGTACCCCGCCGTTGCCGTGAGGCTGGCGTGTACTGCGGAAAGCCCGGTGAGGAGGAACGACGAGAGCGCCCTAACTATTATTCTAAATTTTGAATTAGAAATTTTGAATTAGAAATTTTGAATTTTTAAATTATTGCGCTACAAAAAAAGGACTATTGACGATGAAGAACATTCGGAATTTTTGCATTATTGCCCACATTGACCACGGAAAAAGTACGTTGGCCGATCGCTTATTGGACTCGACGCAAACGGTGACGGCACGCGAGGCGCAGGCGCAGCTTTTGGACAATATGGACTTGGAGCGGGAACGCGGGATTACCATTAAGAGTCACGCGATTCAGATGGAGTATACCTATAAAGGTGAAAAATACATTTTAAATTTGATTGACACGCCCGGTCATGTGGACTTTTCGTATGAAGTTTCGCGATCGATCGCTGCTTGCGAAGGCGCGTTATTGATTGTGGATGCCGCGCAAAGCATTCAGGCGCAGACGATTTCCAACTTGTACTTGGCGTTGGAAAACGATCTTGAAATTATTCCTGTCTTGAATAAAGTAGACTTACCCAGTGCCAATCCCGAGGAAGTGAGCGATGATATTGTGGACTTGCTCGGCTGTAAATTGGAGGACATTATTCATGCCTCTGGGAAAACAGGCTTTGGGGTCGATAAAATTTTAGAAGCCATTGTGGAGCGCATTCCAGCACCTAAAGGCGACAAGGACGAACCCTTACAGGCGTTGATTTTTGACTCAGTGTACAATCCGTTCCGCGGTATTGAAGTTATTTTCCGGGTGAAAAACGGAGAAATTCGCAAAGGCCAAAAAATCAAATTCATGTCGACAGGCAACGAATATTTTGCCGATGAAGTGGGTACTTTAAAATTGAACCAAGTCCCCAAAGACGTTATCGGTTGCGGCGATGTAGGCTACTTGATTTCGGGAATTAAAGAAGCGAAAGATGTAAAAGTGGGTGACACGATTACCGATGCGAAAACGCCGACCACGCAAATGATTCAAGGATTTGAGGATGTAAAACCGATGGTATTTGCGGGAATTTATCCTGTAGACACCGAAGATTATGAGGATTTACGCGCTTCTATGGAAAAATTGCAATTGAATGATGCTTCGTTGGTTTTTGCTCCTGAGAGTTCGGCGGCCTTGGGCTTCGGTTTCCGTTGCGGATTCTTGGGCATGTTGCACTTGGAAATTATTCAGGAACGTTTGGAACGCGAGTTCAATATGACCGTAATCACCACAGTTCCCAACGTTTCGTACTTGGCGTATACCAAAAAAGAACCCGAAACACCGATTATTGTCAACAACCCTTCGGACTTGCCCGAGCCCTCAAAGCTCGACCGCGTAGAAGAACCGTATATCAAAGCAACCATCATTACCAAGTCGGATTTCGTTGGAAACGTCATGAGTTTGTGTATCGAAAAACGAGGTATTATCACGAATCAAACCTATTTGACGACAGAGCGTGTGGAATTGAACTTCGACATGCCACTGGCTGAAATTGTATTTGACTTTTACGACCGATTGAAAACGGTTTCCAAAGGGTATGCGTCGTTTGACTACCATCCGATTGGGATGCGCACGTCGAAATTGGTGCGATTAGATGTGCTGTTGAATGCCAATTCGGTAGACGCGCTGTCGGCCTTGATTCACGAAGACAATGCGTACCATATTGGAAAGAAAATGTGTGAGAAATTGCGCGAATTGATTCCGAGACAACAATTTGACATCCCGATTCAAGCCGCAATTGGCGCCAAAATCATTGCGCGTGAAACGATTAAAGCCTTACGAAAAGACGTTACTGCAAAATGTTACGGGGGAGATATCTCGCGTAAACGTAAGTTGTTGGAAAAACAAAAAGCCGGTAAAAAACGCATGCGTCAAGTAGGAAATGTCGAAATTCCACAGTCGGCGTTCATGGCCGTGTTGAAGTTGAACGACTAGTTTTTGACTATTTTAAATTTTGAATTATAAATGAAGTTCGGTTTTGCCGGACTTTTTTTATGGGGAGCAGACGCCTGTGCTTTTTACGCGTATCCTCCCGCTCTTCGCTGTATCTCTGGCGACCCCTTTGGCAAGGAATCACCAGAGGATGCCGCTGCGATCGGGGCTGTATACACGAGTCGTTTTCAAAACTCCTCTTCCTCGCGATTACAACTTGCAATTCGTATGGGCTTATCGTACCTTTGCCCCCTAAAATGGTATGAATCATGCTGGAAGACAAATCCCCACAACGAACTCCCTTATCGCAATTTGGCGAATTTGGTTTAATCGCTCATCTCACCCAGAATATTGAGGTGGGTCAGCCTACAACGCACAAAGGAATTGGTGATGATGCCGCGGTGTTGCGCTTTGAAAATACCCAAACGGTTGTGACTACCGATTTACTGGTAGAGGGTGTTCATTTTGATTTGTCGTACATGCCCTTAAAGCATTTGGGCTACAAAGCGGTGGTCGTCAACCTCTCGGATATATGCGCCATGAACGCGACGCCCACCCAAATTACGGTTTCGATTGCGGTTTCTAATCGCTTTCCCGTAGAAGCCTTGGAAGAATTGTATGAAGGGATACGTTTGGCGGCCAAAACCTATAATGTAGACATTATTGGCGGCGATACCACCTCATCGCAAAAAGGGTTGATTCTCTCCATTACCGCTTTGGGGGTGGCGCAAGAACACGAGTTGGTGTATCGTAGTGGTGCCCAAGAAAATGATTTGATTGTGGTGACGGGCGACTTAGGTGCCGCTTATTTAGGGTTGCAAGTTCTGGAGCGCGAGAAACAAGTTTTTCAAGTGAATCCGAACAACCAACCCGATTTAGACAACTATACGTATTTAATCGAAAGACAATTAAAACCCGAAGCGCGCACCGATATCAAAGGATTATTGGCGCAATTGGAAGTGCACCCTACCTCAATGATTGACATTTCGGACGGACTCTCGTCAGAACTCATTCATTTGTGTAAAAACAGTGGAACGGGATGTAATTTATTTGAAGACAAATTGCCTCTTGATCCGCAATTTATTAGTACATGTGAAGAATTTAATGTCGACAGCACGACGTTGGCCATCAACGGCGGCGAAGATTACGAGTTGTTATTCACTATCAATATTGCCGATTTTGATAAAATCAAGGGAAATCCAAACTTGACCGTCATCGGACATATGACCGCTGAGGCAGAGGGAATACATTTGGTGACACGTGCCAACACTAAAATTGCCTTGAAGGCCCGCGGTTGGAATGCCCTTGACGAAGCCTAGAGTAACATGCCGCGATCTTTGGCGAGGGCCACTAAGGTTTCATCGTCACTTCCCACTATATTGAGCAATTCTTTCATGTTTTCTTTGCGGGTTTTCACCGAACTGGAAGAGATGGATATATATAAAGGGATGTCGTCGTAGTTGATACCTTTACTGAGATAATGCAGAATTTGACGGTCAATGACATCGACATATACTTTTTCTTTTTGTTGGTTGTTTAGAAATTTAATCACCGAATCGCTGTAATAGGTTTCCCCTTTCAAAATGGTGGTCAAGGCCAAAATCATGTTGTCAAAGGTAAGGTCGTTTTTGATGACCAAGCCCACGGGATTAATCTCTTCGATAATGGATTGCACCTTGAGGGATTCCGAGTGCATGGTAAGTAAAGCCACTTTGCACTGGGGCATTTCGGCATTTAATAGTTTGGCCAAATCTTCTCCAGTGTGGATGTTTTTCTCTTCATATTCGGGCATACTTACATCGAGAAACGCAATATCATAGGGTTCGTTGGCTTGCATAATGATGTCATAACCCGAACGGCAGTCCGTAGCTTCAAAAAACTGGAATGTTATTGATTTATCGGGAAATAAATTGATCACGTTTTTATACCCTTGAATGATAAACGGGTGATCGTCTACGATAAGAATATTGACTTTTTGGGACATGTTTGCAGAAATTGGTGTTAACTTTTAATACTTTTATGTTCAAGGGGTACGGTAATACTGATACGGGTTCCTTTTCCAGGCGCCGATTTAATTTCAATAATACCGTTGCTTTCATGGGTTCGTGTCACAATATTTTTCAGTCCGATGCCTTTACTTTTTTTGTCGACTTCAAATCCATCGCCATCATCAGTAATATTGAGCACTAAATTACCTTTTTTATCTTTACGAAATTCAACCTTAATGGTTTTGGCATTAGCGTATTTGTTGATGTTTTGTAAACTCTCTTGTAAAATACGGTAAAGGTTGATTTTGGTGGTATTGCTCAATTGGTCCCAATCGATGTTTTCTCCGATTACGGCATTGAGTTTCGCTGGATTGACTTTGGCTTGTTCGTCGAGTAGGTTGTTGACAATGGCAACAAAGTTATTGACGAGTACATATTTTTCACGACTCAGCTCATGGGAGATTTCCCGCAGGTCTTGCTCAATATTTTTGAGTTCCTCCAAGCAACGAATTCGTTCATGAATGGAGTCTTCATCATTTCGGTGATTGAGTCCGTCGAGGTTGAGGCGCAATCCAAAGAGACGCCCGAGCACGCCGTCGTGGAGTTCTTTGGCGATACGGTTTTTCTCGAGCACACGTCCTTCTTCAAGTTTGTTTTGCTGCGAAATAATCAAGCGGTAAATATCTTCATTAGCGCGTTGTTGCGCTTGACGCAGCAGTAATTCCCGACTTTTCGCCCGTTGTGCGCGCATAAAAAACAACAACCCGCCTACGGCAATAGTTCCAATAAAATAGTTGAGGATATTTCGGTTTTTCTTCTCGAGGGAGTCTTTTTGTTCGATTATTTCATTAGTCTCTAATTGAATTTTAGTAAATCGATCCCGAGAATTACGTTCAACTAATTGTAGACTATCACTAATTTTAATAAACTCTTTGGAGTATTTATATGCTAACTTTTCATTAACAACGGATGCTTGCTTTAAAGCTTGAATAAGATTTATTGGAATCTTTGATTTTCTTGCTTCTTCAATAGCTTTTTCACTATAATAAATTGACTTTAAATAGTCCCTTTTTAATTTATAAAATTGTGACAAATTAATATAACTCGTAACTATTCCTGTAGAATTTTTTAATTTTAATCTAATTTTTAAAGAATCAAAAAACAAGCCTGGCAACCCTTTGAAGCTGGATGATTTTAACCTAGAGTATGCAAGATTATCAATTAATAATGAATACAAATCTGGATCAGTAGTTATAATATTTTTATTTTTTAAACCTAGCTCCAAATAAAAGATTGCATCTTCATATTTCCCAATCTTATTATATAAGTAACCTAAATTATTGTACGAAACTATATCCTCATTGAAAGAGGTAACTAGATTATACTTTTGCACTAATTCTAAAGCCTTCTTTTGATAAAAAATCGCTTTATCGTATTCATTTAACTCATTAAAAGTTAATCCCAGTTGATTTAAAACACCGTATAGTTTATCTTTCTTGTCGGAATCCTTGAAAATTTCATAAGCACTTGTTAATGACAATTCTGCTCCAAGAAAATCACCACCATCAAATTGTACAATTCCTTTATTGAATAATATATTTCCTAAAACCAAAGGTTCATTTAAAGTGTTGTAAACTTTTTCAGCTTTTAAAAAATAAATTAATGAACTATCTAATCGTTTTACATCTTTGAAATAAGTTGCTTTACATCTGTATGCTTTACCCAGATTTAAGCTGTCTTTACCTTGTATTGCCTTTGACAACAAAATACTTGAACCGTCATAAAATTCTTCAAGTTTTTTTAGTCTATAAAACTCAAATGTAATATCTGCTAATTGATTCCTTACAATTTTCGAATTCTCTGAACTATTTTTTAATACTATAAATGCTTTAGATAAATATTTGAACTTTCCTTTACCAGTTAAACTATTTGAATTTGACAAACTTAAATAATATGTTATACTATCATTTCTTTGGAAATTCTTATCTGTATTCTTATTCTTAGAACAAGATATAATGAAGAAAGATATAAATATACAAAGTATTAGCTTCAACTTAAACCATTTTAAACAAAAATAAAAAACCGCTACCAATTGGTAACGGTTTTTTTTATAAAATTATGTTTATTCAACTATTCTAAACCACCTTTGGAGTTTTTCCCTCCTCCAATTTCAAATTCTAAACCACCTTTGGAGTTTTTTCCTCCTCCAATTTCTAAACCGCCTTTAGAATTTTTGCCTCCACCTATTTCAAACTCTAATCCACCTTTGGAATTTTTGCCTCCACCTATTTCAGTTGGAGTACTGAAAGAAGTTAAAACCAACATCATCATAAATAATGCTGAAATAATTGCTGACTTTTTCATGATCGTATGCTTTAATAGTTTTTTTAATTTATAAGCTGTAAAGCCAATTCGTTTGGGGCTTTCACGATGTAAAACTACTAGAGCATAGTGAGGTAATTGACAGCCTCACATGTATATATAGTGGATGATAGTCATTTGTGAGTGAATGGGGCTCAAATTTGGGTGAATGCATGGTTTTTAAAAAACAGGGTGAGAAAAGTCTATTTTTTAAACTAAAACACTGTTTTTCAATTATTTAAACTAAATCGGAAGTGTGATTTGCAAGGTCGTTCCTTCGGCAGGGGTCGAATAAACTTCTATTTTGGCAGCCATCATTTGAGCGCGTTCTTCTAGGTTTTTTAGGCCTATGCCAGGGGTCGTTTTTACCTCTTCAATGCCTTTCCCGTTGTCGGAAATTCGAAAAATTAACTGATGGGTATCGTGAATAAATTGAATTGATATCCGGGTCGCTTTGGCATGCTTGGTGATGTTTAGTAAGGCTTCTTGTACAATTCGCAAACAATTCACTTTAGTATCGTAGGGCAATTGTTCCCAATCCCATTGCGAAACGGTAAACTCCACTTCTTGATCATACACCTCATGATGGATATCAATTAACTCTTGAATCATAGAAAGTAAAGAAATAGTAGCCGAATTACTTTCATTTGTAAGGTTATGGGTTAACAAACGTAATTCGTTTTCCACCTGTTGAATATGCTCGATGCCTTCCATGGCTTCATGAAGCGTTTGTTTGTCTTGCTTGAAATGCAATTTAAAAAGTTGGTATCGGGTGCTGGCCAAGCGGTTGAGTACGTTGTCGTGAATTTCCATCGCAATGCCCCGTAGCAGATGCTTGCGGGTTTGGGCCTCGATTTCTTGATTTTTGACCAATAACTCTTCAATACGCGCATTGCTTTTTTGATTTTTTTTGTTGATTTCATGGCGTAATTGAAACAAACGATTACGGTAAATTAAGAAAATGATCAGCGACAACAAACTGGCCCCTGCCAATCCCCACATCAATTGGTTACGTTGGCGCTCGGTTTTGACTTTAGCTAAGGCCAACTGATTGGTTTCAAGCTGTATTTTGTAAAAATTATTTTGCTGGTATCGTTTTTTTACCAAAAGTTCATCTATTACACGGTCGTATTCTGTTATTGCAAAAAGGCGTTGTGAAGGATCAGCTCTGCTTAACAACACCAAAGAACTTAAATAATCAAAAGTAGATAAGCCATTTTTGCATAACCGATATGCTCGATTCGCCATTTGTTTAGCTTTATCAAATGATTTAATTGATAATAAATAATTGGTATACTCACGACAAATTAAAAATTGAAGATAATTAGATCCTTTGCATTTTTTTAGGTAATACTCATATTCTGAAATTGCATCGAAATCCTTATAAAGATTTATTTTGTTTTCAATATCTACTATTAATTCAAACATTAAATTACCCTTATATTCATCGTTTATTAATTGATTCATTAATTGATGGCTTTCTTTGTACATTTTGTTATAACTATACGATAACATTAAAGCCTCTCTAACTTCAGCTCGATGTTTTTTCTCAAAAACGATATCATCGACTCCATATTTTAGTGCATTTTCCAATAATGTTTTTGATGCACCATATTTATAATGTATATTTAAAATACCAACCTTTATAAGAATGAGTTTTTTTAATAGCCTTTCATTTTTTAATTTCTTTAATATCTTCTCCGCTTTCATTAAATAGTGTTCAGAAATTGAATAATCGTTTAAATACATTAGCAACTCTGAAATATTCAAATAGGTCTCACACATACCCTCTAGATGTTTTATCTTAGAGAAAACTTTATCTGCATAATTGAAATAAACAAAAGCTTTATCTGATAGGTCCTTATCCACAAAATGTCTTCCCTTTGCTAAATACGACCTTCCAATGAGTACCGAATCATTAGGAAACATTTTACAATACTTCTCAAAATCAGCGATATACTTTTGGTTTTTACTTTCCAAACAAAAAAAGCTGTTCCAGAGTATTTTATACTTGTACTCTTTGGTTAGTGAATCTCCCGCTGTACCAATAAGCTTTAGGGCTAAATCCAAGTTTCTTCGCACTAAACTGTGCTCCAATGAGTTTCTTCGATTAACACCAATGAGGCTATCCACCTTCAATAGGACCTGAGGGCTTGGCCCCTCCGTTTTTTTAGGGTTACTACAAGTGGTGAAGAGAAGTAAAAAACTAATAAAAACAACGTATCGCATAAGCCTATAAAAAAAGTGGATTCATCCGCTTAAGTTAACAAATAAATAAAAATCCCCTACTCGGAAAGGCGTAGAAAAAACATAGAATCCGGGCGTATACAACAGAATTAACGAAAGTGACAACATTGAATTCCGAGTGAGGGGATTAATCATAGTATCGGCTGAAACCCAATTTTAAGTGCTTGTACACAGTAAAATTACAAGGCTATTTTTAACTATTGCTACACTAAAAGTGTACATTTTGTTAAAATTTAACGCAACGCAATTTTGTGAACGTGCCACAACGTATTGATTTCATGTGTTATACATTCCAATTCACAGGCAACGGGTCCGTAGCGTTTCCAAAATCCAAACATACTATACGGTAAGCCCACCCATGGGCTCCATTCATAAAGCGTTACAGTAACCGAGGGAACTATTCCTGTTTTGGGTGCAAGGGACAACGCAAAATCAGCATAGGAAAAATCCAAATCGTTACACGCTTGCTCCCAAATCGCTTTAGAATCAAAATTGAACTGCAATGTATCGGTAATAAAAACAAGCCGAACTACTATTTTCCCTGAATCTAAAGGGTATTGTGATCGAACGGGAAGTACATTAAATAGTAAGGCAAAAAATCCAATTAGAACATATTGTATCATGGCGTAAATTATTTGATTGCAACAGCAGCATCCTTTTCATTCTCAAATCGTTTGACAAAGATACCCAGGCACTTTGCAATCTCAGGTGTGCAAAAAGTGTAAAATTTGTTAAAATTCAAATATATCCTCGGTCGCGTGCCATTTGCACTATGGTTTCATCATTGCCTTTTTCAATAGCAAAATACTCCCGAATTAGGGCCTTTCGTTTGTCTATGGCGCTTTTGGATAGCCCCAAATGATCCATGATGTAGCGTGTTTTAAACCCTTGTGCCAGCATAGCTATCATTTGTCGGTTAATACCGTCTAACACCTTGTAATCGGCATTTAATTGCTGTTTTAAAGCGGCTACCGTTTTGGTGTAACACGTACCGCCTTGATACACGTTTTCAAAAGCTTCTAACAATTCCATAGAGGAAAAATCACTTTTAATCATAATGGCTTCTGCCCGAGATTCCATGATCACACGATACAGAATAAGTGCCTCCGAGTGAGAGGTTAAAATCATTAATTTGGCCTGCGGTTGATACGTTCGAACGTAGTGTACTAAGTCAAAACCATTGTAAATTTTATAGGTTTCGCAAACAGGAAGCGTATAATCCAAAATAACGACATCGAAAGTCTTTTCAACAGCGGATGCTTTCAAAATTTCTACGGCTTGCGTGGTGGTGGTGGCCTCACAAACATCGATTTCTGCCCCTAAGCGATTGTTGGAAAAAATGGTTTTGTACCCCTCAATAATTAATTTGTGATCATCTACGATCAATACATTTATGGTCATGGCGTTTACTATTTTAGGCTACAAAAAAAAGAAAACTTCCTTAAATCTCCAAATAGTTCCCTGAAGCAATTTGATTGATTATGAGGTCGATATTGTCTTTATAGGACTTAGAGAAAGGTAGTTTTACCGTCGAATTTTTTAAGTGACACACCGAATTTCCTGTATGAATACGACCGATGTAGTTCCTATTGACAATGTAACTGTTGTGAATGCGAATAAAAGGCGATTGCAATACCCCTTCGAAGTGCTTTAAGGTTTTAAACGCGGTAATCATTTCACCTGTATTCAAATGGATATCCGTCGAATTGTTATCGGCTTGCAAATAACAAATTTCATCGGCATCAATGTAGCGATAATCTCCGTAAGATTTGACGCAAATCACCAACGGTTGGGGGGTGTTGACTTCGATTATCGTAGCTGGATTTTCGGCCACTGTAACCGATTCTTCCTCGGAAGTATCGGCTTCTGAAGCTACCTCTTCTTGGATCACCTTGGCCTCTTCAAGCATCTCATTTGCAACAGCTACTTCCGTTCCAATTGGAGTTTCCTCTGGCGCTTTTGCTGTGTGAAATTCTGTATTTAGCGAAGTAAAAGGAACTGCTTGAGGTTGTGAAACTGGGGTTGTCACAGGCGCTACTTCGTGCACGGCAGTCGGTTGGTGAAGTGTATAACCCATTGTTTTCTCCAAGCGCAACAGCGTTTTACGGAGTTCGGAAGTCGTTACTGGATGGATAAAATAATCAAAAACACCGTACTTGAAAGCTTGTAAACAAAGGGTGTCATTTTTGGTGGTAACAATAACTTGGGGTATTTGAACAAGATAACGGTACCATTCACTAATCAAAGCCAAAGACAACCCATTTTCAGGTTCTTCGGGGTCTATTTCTAAAAAAACCATGTCGGGACGAACTTCCAGCACTAAATCCAAAGCTTCTTCAGCCGAAGCAGCCGAACCTAAGAAGGTCATAAACGAAAAACCTACCGCAACCGCTGCTGTTTTTTGCATCCGTTGGGGATTATCGTCCAATACAACAAAGGAAATGGTCTTCAAAGCTTTACTTTTTGAGCAAAGCACTAGTGCTTTCCATTGGGAATTGCGGTTAAGTCTATAACAATCAAAATACTAAAAGTTTCACTGTTTGCGGGGGCACGCAAGGGCTAAAATAAAAGAAACGCTTCACAAAAAGCACCCAAAATCGACCATCGGATTCTGCAATCCTAAAAAATAGGTGAACTGAAAAAACGGTCGATAAAAGCGGTATTGTTTGTAAGAAATGACTTCTTTTATTGGTAAAACTTCGTTCAAATATCCTTTCGCAAAAAGGCTATTTTTACATATATGAATATAGAAACTATTACAACTGTCCCTCAAGCCTTGTAAATACTATTTTTAAACAACTTTATAAACAAAATTATAATTGAAAAAATTGTCGAATTTTTTTCGTTTGAACGATTTACATTACCTTTAAGGCTACCATTAACACGAACCGCAATTTTAAATTTATACTTAGCGATATGGGAATCACTAAAACGCAGGGTTTTTCATTTAAAATCAACGATTTAGCCGACAAATTAAAGGCCATGGGAAATCCCGCACGATTGAAAATTTTACAGTTTTTGATGCAAGCCCCTGCCTCTTCCTGTGGAGAAATCTTAGAAGTACTGCCATTAGCCCAATCTACGGTTTCGAAGCACCTATCGGAATTAAAACGCGTCAAACTTATTAAAGGGAAATCCAAAGGAAATAACATTTACTATTCCCTTAATATAAAAACTTGGGACAAAGTGAAAGACTTTCTACTCACTGACATAACGCTTCCTCGGGAGGAAGATGCATAAAAAAAGCGGCTCGTTCTAGGAATGAGCCGCTTTTTTATTTGATTTCTATTTTATTTCGTTCGCATTAACCAATTGCGCATCGATACTTCTTCCAAAATAATGCCCCGAAGCGCCGTAATTGACACTCGATCTTGCACCATAGAATCACGATGGCGTAAGGTTACTGTTTGATCTTCCAGCGTTTGGTGATCTACCGTGATACAAAATGGTGTTCCTAAAGCATCTTGACGACGGTAACGACGACCCACGGCATCTTTTTCATCGTAGGCTACGTTAAAATCCCATTTTAAATCCTCAATGATAGCACGCGCAATTTCGGGCAATCCATCTTTTTTAACCAAAGGAAGAACTGCAGCTTTAGTCGGAGCTAAAACACTAGGCAAACGCAAAACGGTTCGTGTGCTGCCGTCTTCTAAAGTTTCTTCTTGTAATGCTTTAGAAAATACCGCCAAGAACATACGGTCCAAACCTACCGAAGTTTCAACCACATAAGGCACATAATTTTTATTTTCTTCGGTATCGAAATACTGCAATTTTTTACCTGAATACTGCTCGTGTGCTTTCAAGTCAAAATCGGTGCGGGAGTGAATTCCCTCTAATTCTTTAAAGCCAAAAGGAAAATTAAATTCGATATCGGCCGCCGCATTGGCGTAATGTGCTAATTTTTCATGATCATGGAAACGGTAGTTCGCTGCACCCAATCCCAATGATAAATGCCATTTAAGTCGCGTTTCTTTCCAGTATTCATACCATTTCATCTCTTCTCCTGGCTTCACAAAGAATTGCATTTCCATTTGCTCAAATTCCCGCATCCGGAAAATAAATTGTCGCGCAACGATTTCATTACGGAACGCTTTCCCTGTTTGAGCAATCCCAAAAGGTACTTTCATTCGTCCTGTTTTCTGAACGTTTAAAAAGTTGACAAAAATTCCTTGAGCGGTTTCGGGACGTAAATACAAATCCATAGCATTTTCAGCAGAAGCGCCCAATTTGGTGCCAAACATCAAGTTAAATTGACGTACTTCTGTCCAATTCTTCGAACCCGTTTCAGGATCGGCAATTTCTAATTCTTCAATCAAGGCTTTTACATCTTCCAAATCGCCACTGTCCAAAGACTTGGCCATGCGTTCTAGAATGGATTTCTTTTTCGATAAATACTCCACCACACGTCCATTCGTCGTGACAAACTGTTGTTCATCAAACGAATCGCCAAAACGTTCACGGGCTTTATCGATTTCCTTTTGCGCTTTTTGCTGTAATTTTTCGCAATAATCCTCTAGCAAAACATCGGCGCGGTAGCGTTTTTTGGAATCTTTATTATCAATGAGAGGGTCGTTAAAAGCATCAACGTGCCCTGAAGCTTTCCAAGTGGTAGGATGCATTAAAATGGCCGCATCAATACCCACAATGTTCTCGTGCATTTGCACCATTGCCTTCCACCAATATTCGCGAATGTTTTTCTTTAATTCAGCACCGTTTTGTGCATAATCATAGACGGCACTTAATCCGTCATAAATTTCGCTCGACGGAAAAATAAATCCGTACTCTTTTGCATGCGAAACTACATTTTTGAAAATATCTTCTTGTTTTGCCATAGTGGTGCAAAAATATAAAAAACTGCCTTGTAGCGATGAGGATTAGCGTGTTTTTTATATCTTTATTTTTTTATTTATACGCCCATGTTTTCGCATCTTATTCGCCTGTTTTATCCCGAAACCTGCGCTGCCTGTCAAGCGCTCTTACTCCATCAAGAATTTGTGATTTGTACCCGTTGCCGGCATGAGCTTCCACAAACGATGCACCATCGGCAAAACGATAATGAGATCGTACGAAAATTCTATGGCCGCATCCCGTTGGTGTATGGTGGAGCCTTGTTGTATTTTCACAAAAAAGGGGCCGTGCAGGAACTCATTCACCACTTAAAATACAAAGGACAAGAAGCTATAGGGACAGCCATCGGTCATTGGCATGGCGCGGTTTTACAACGAAATTTCCCATCGCCATATCCCGATTTTATCATTCCTGTTCCCCTTCACCCTCGTAAACAACGGCAAAGGGGATTCAATCAAGTGGATTCTTACGCAAATGCACTGGCAGAACAGTTTAGTATTCCCTGCCTTCGTTCGTTACTTGTGCGGCAGCTGTATTCAAAAACGCAAACGAAGAAATCGATTTTAGGCCGATCGGAAGTGGTTCATGATATTTTTGGTCTTTGTGAGGCTGAGGCTTTTCATAACAAACATTTTCTGTTGGTCGACGATGTGATCACTACGGGGTCAACCTTGGAAGCTTGTGCGCGCGAACTGCTGAAAATCCCAGGGGCAAAAATTAGTATTGTTTGTATGGCCATGAGTCAATAAATTCGTTAAATCTCCTCAAAAAGATTTTCGCTTCCCCAATTATAATTGTTACTTTGCGAAGTAATTTCAGGCATTTATGTTTAAAAAAGCAGTATTTATCCTCCTTCTTATCACCCTCATCGGTTGGATGCCTTCTTGTGCTCGTCGTGGGAATGTTACCGGGGGGCCTAAAGATTCGCTCGCGCCGCATTTGGTCTCGAGTTTCCCTAAGAATTTTAGCACCCAATTTTCAGGCAATATCATAAAACTGCAATTTGATGAATATGTTAAGCTCAAGGATTTGGAAAAGCAATTGGTCGTTTCGCCTCCTATGAATACCGCCCCTGAGGTGACTCCACAAAACCCGAGTAAAATCCTTACCATAAAAATTAAAGACACCTTACAACCCAATACCACGTATAGTTTCAATTTTGGACAAAGCATTCAAGACAATAACGAAGGAAATCCGTACCAACAATTTCGCTTTGTTTTCTCTACAGGACCCGCCATTGACACCTTGCATTTGGGGGTAAAAATTAAAGATGCTCTCGAACGGAAATCCGATAATTTTGTATCGGTAATGCTTTATGAAGTGGATGCTAATTACACCGACTCAATTGTGTTTAAAAAAGCACCCAAATATGTTGCCAATTCGCTGGATAGCGCCAAAGTGGTGCGTTTAGAAAACCTTAAATCAGGTACGTATCGATTAATTGCCATAAAAGACCTCAACAAAAACAATCGCTTTGATCCCCAAACAGAAAAAATTGGATTCCAACGCGATGTTGTACGTATCCCCAATGATACCGTTTATCAACTCGAATTGTTTAGTCCACAGCGCGAATTACGCATTACTTCGACATCGCATCAAAAAAAATCACGGGTATTGGTAGGCTTTCAAGGGTCTATTTCCAAGGCTTCGTTGAAACTTCAAAAAGGAAATGAGGTGATCCCCCATCGTTTGGTGAAACTGGCCGGTAAAGACTCGGCTGAAGTTTGGTTCAATGCTACCAAAGGAGATTCCCTTACGTTACACATGCAAAAAGACAAGTATCAAAAAACCTTCGGATTTAAAGTTAGAGACGCCAAAAAAGACAGCCTTCAAATAGGGATTGGTCCGGGAGGCAATTTACCGTTTAGAGATACCTTGCTTATAAAGCCTTCTATTCCGCTCAAAAAATGGGATCCGAGTTTGATGCGTTTGCTACGAAAAGATTCCTCTGAGGTTAAGTTTACGTTGCAGTATAATGAATACCGCAATACGTTGGCCGTCCTTTTTAACAAAGAACCTCAAGAAAAATACAAATTTTCGGCTTTACCAGGTGCCCTAACAGATTGGTTTGAACAAAAAAATGACACGCTTCAACTCAATACGAATACGGGGGATTATGCCGATTATGGAAATTTAAAACTCAATCTAAAAAATGCCAAGCGATTCCCCATTTTGGTAGAATTAACAGACAATCAAGGCAAGGTTTTAGCTTCGTCATATAGCGATAAATCAACATCCTTTTCCTTTGAATTAATTCAGCCCAATACGTTTACTGTGCGCATAATTTATGACGATGACAAAGATGGAAAATGGACTCCCGGTAACTTTATGGAGTTAAAACAAAGCGAGGAAGTCTATTACTATCCTGAGCCCATTGAAGTTCGCATGAATTGGGATGCCGAGCAGACCATTGATTTAGGCCCTTGATGTTATAAGGTAAAAGGGTCGCGATCGTTTAAGAAGGGAAATCGTGATCGAGCCTCTACTAATTTTTCTTTATCCATTTCTACGATGAACACCTCTTCCATTTGTTGGGGTAACAGAAGGTAGTTTCCAAAACAATCGACTGCTTGAGAATGACCTGGGTATTCCAACCCATTACCGTCGATTCCTACGCGATTAACGCCAAGGGTATAACACATATTTTCGACCGCACGGGCTCGTAGAAGAACATCCCAGGCTTGTATACGTGGTGCTGGCCAATTTGCCACATATAGCGATATATCATACTCCTCTGTATTGCGTGAGAACACTGGAAATCGGAGGTCGTAGCAAATTAAAGGGCAAATTTTCCATCCCTTATAATCAATGATTACTCGGTGACTTCCGGCTTCATATACGCGATCTTCTCCCGCCAAGGTAAAGCGGTGTTTTTTGTCATACATCGAAATATCACCTTCAGGAGTTACAAAAAGCAAACGGTTATAAAACAATCCGTTTTCTTCGATGACCACACTGCCAACAAGGGCCGCTTGCAGTTGATGCGCCCAACGTCGCATCCATTCCACCGTAGGGCCTTCCATGGTTTCGGCACAGGAATTGGGATGCATGGTAAAACCTGTAGTAAACATTTCGGGCAAAACTACTAAATCGGTATGTGGCGAAATAGCGCTTAATTTTTTATCCAATAAAGCTCTATTTTCACTGGGATTTTCCCATTCTAAAGCGGTTTGAACTAAGGCTACTTGCATCGTTAGTTGATTTCAATTTCATCCACAAAAATAAAAGCATCTCCACCTGCACCGATATGCCACTCGGGTAATTTGCCGTAATTGATGGCTTTTACCTTGATATAGCGGGCTTGAATGGATTTGGGCAACTGCAATGCAAAATCATGGATCGAATTTTCATAATCTTGCGGGTCGACCGTATGCGTCAGCGTTCCCAACAATGTAAAATCAACCCCATCGAGCGAACTGTAATAGGCTACTTGTGTTGGCATGACAATCCAAGAACGGGTATCTTGCAAGCAGAAGGTTTTGCACGTGCTAATGCTTTTGGTTTCTTTCAAATCGACTACGGCTTCAAAATCTTGGGATTGATAGCCTTGCCAATCGCCTTTTCGCCAATTGGTTGTCCCGTGTATTCCATCGAGCAATCCCTCAGGGCCACCAGCATGGTATTGTGGATTGTAGGTAGAAGCTATTGCAATCGAATAATTGTTGGGTTTTTTGAAAAACGCAGCATAAATCGTTTGACTCGTTTGTTTCCCATCCATCACATAAGCACTCACGGTTGACGTTGAATCAATTGTAAATGGCCCTACATAAGGAACGAAGGTTCGCTTCACTCTTGAATAATCGGCTCCTTTTACGGTAACCAAATAGAAAATCGTATGCGAAGGATGCTGGGCGGTAATCGTCACCTGCATTTGGTCTTTAAACGCTTTATGAGCGGCTTCAATAACGGGAACGGGAACAATTTTGGGTGCAGTTAGGAAATTCGCTTGGTCTGTTTTTGAAACCGTTGAAATTCCCAAACGCGTTTTTGAGGTTTCGGGAGTTAGGGCAACACGTGATCCGTCTTCCAATTGAATCGTCGCCGAAGAAAACAAAGGCTGTGTTTGCGTCCACTCGGGAATTCCCGGAGTTACGGCATACATTCCTAAAGCGCTCAATACATACCACGCACTCATTTGACCACAATCTTCATTGCCAATCAACCCATCGGGGCTATTTTTGTAAAAGGTATTTAGGATATAGTGGACTTTTTCCTTGGTTTTTTCGGGCTTTCCGATGAAATTATAGAGATACGCCATGTGATGACTGGGTTCATTTCCGTGTGCATACTGCCCGATGAGTCCGGTCACATCCACTTGTTCGCGTCCAGTGGTTTTGCTTTCACTAGTGAACATTTCATCCAATTTGGCTTCAAATTTTGCAGCACCTCCATAGGCTTCAATCATACCGGTGATGTCTTGGGGGACAAAAAAGGAGTACTGCCAACTGTTGCCTTCGGTAAAATTATTGTTGATTTCCCGTGGATCAAATGGCTTATCCCAACCCCCATTTTTCTTGGGGCGCATGAAACCCGTATTCGGATCAAACACATTCTTCCATGCTTGGGCGCGTTTCATAAAATAGTGGTAATCCTCTGATTTACCCAAAATCTTCGCCATTTGCGCTATACACCAATCGTCATAGGCATATTCTAAGGTTTTGGATACACTTTCGTGCTCATCGTCCATAGCGATAAACCCTTGTTTTTTGTAAGCTTGCAGTCCCAAATGATCGAGCATCGCCGAATGTTTGGAAGCTTCAAACGCTTTTTGATAATCAAATCCTTGAATTCCTTTGGCCATCGCATCAGCAATAACGGAGACCGCGTGGTAACCAATCATACAATCCGTTTCGTTGGACGCCAATTCCCAAACCGGCAATCGTCCTCCTTGTTCGTATTGTTTGATAAACGTGTTGATGTAATCGGCCGTACGTTTTTTATCGATTAAGGTATACAAGGGATGGGCGGCCCGGAAGGTATCCCACAGGGAAAAAACCGAATAATAGGTAAAGCCTTCTGCTTTATGAATGCGATTATCACGCCCTCGGTAGGAGCCATCAATATCTTGAGCGATATTGGGTTGCATCATCGTATGGTAAAGCGCGGTATAAAAGACCGTTTTTTGGTCGGCATTGGAGGTTGAAATTTGAATCTTTGACAATTCCGCTTCCCAGGCTTTTTCGGCATTTTTACGAACCAACTCAAAGTCCCAACCCGTCACCTCACTACTGTTTAAACGAGCTCCTTCGTAGGAAGTAGGCGAAAGGGTAACTTTAACCTTAATTTTGTCTCCGGCTTTAACGCTTTTTTGAAGCGCAATTTTCAAAACTGTCCCCGAATAAAAATCATTTTGTTGCGAGCGATCGGCTTCAACACGAACTATATTCATGGGAGTATCCAATTCAATGCGGGCAAACACCCATTGATCTTTGGCCCAAGCTTCGCTACGACGGAGTACTTCGAGCGTATAATTATTGACCACACGTATTTCGCCATATAGCAATTTATCTCTATGGTTTAAATCGAGAATTAGATTGGCTAACCCTTCTTTTGTAAAGGTATATTCGTGAAAACCCACTCGTGTAGAAGCCGTGAATCGCGCTTGTATTTGGTGTTTTTCGAGGCGAACTTCATAATAGCCTGCGCTGGCTTTTTCGGTGGTATGTAAAAAAGGAGAGCCATAGCCTTTTGGGTCAAAAGAAACATCGCCCATCGTGGGCATAAGCATAATATCGCCGTAATCGGAGCAGCCGGTTCCGTTTAAATGCGTATGGGAAAAACCGTAGATTACAGGATCGGAATAATGGTAGCCCGAACAACCGTCCCAGCTGCCATCAATACGCGTGTCGGGGGAGAGTTGCACCATTCCATAGGGTAAGGTGGCACCGGGAAAGGTGTGCCCATGGCCGTCGGTTCCGATCATAGGGTTGACAAAGGAAGTATTATTTTGAGCTGGGAGTAGTAGCACCCATGTTGAAAGTAAGAGTGTGAAAAGGGATTTCATTTATGTTGTTTGTTTGTTGTATTCAAATATACGTTTTTTTGCGCAGGGATTGCGAGAGGGGGAGAAGCAACGTGCCGCGCACGGCGGATGACCCGACCCCGATGGCGGGAAATGATTATGAAAATAGAAGCTTTTTCATCGGGGACTCGCCCCAAAAAAAAACACCTCCGAAGAAGTGCTTTTTTATGAATTAACCTTTTGTAAGGAAATTATTTAAGACTAGCTTTTAAATATTCGCGGTTCATGCGCGCAATGTTTTCTAAGGAAATTCCTTTCGGACATTCGATTTCACACGCCCCTGTATTGGTACAGTTTCCGAATCCTTCTTCGTCCATTTGGCGTACCATGTTCATTACACGTTGTGTCGCCTCAACTTTACCTTGGGGTAACAAAGCATATTGGGATACTTTGGCGCCAACAAACAACATAGCCGAGCCGTTTTTACAGGTGGCGACACAGGCTCCACATCCGATGCAAGCGGCCGCTTCAAACGCTTTATCGGCATTTTCTTTGGGCACTGGAATGGTATTCGCATCGATCGTACGACCTGAAGTGTTTACTGAAACGAACCCTCCTGCTTGTTGGATACGGTCGAAGGCACTGCGATCCACTACCAAGTCTTTGATGATTGGGAACGCGCGGCTTCTCCAAGGCTCTACGTAAATGGTGTCGCCATCTTTAAACATACGCATGTGCAACTGACAGGTGGTGATACCCATATCAGGTCCGTGCGCACGTCCGTTAATAAACAAAGAGCAGGAACCGCAAATTCCCTCACGACAATCGTGATCAAAAGCAACAGGCTCTTGTTTTTGGGATACCAATTGTTCATTCAACTGGTCCAACATTTCAAGGAAGGAACTGTCGGTAGAGACGTTGTCCAACTTATAATCGACCAATTGTCCTTTGACGTTTCCATTTTTTTGACGCCAAATTTTCAAATTTATATTGATGTTCTTTTTAGAAGCCATGTTTCAATTATTTATAGTTTCTCGCTGCAATTTTAATATACTCGTATTTCAGCTCTTCTTTATGAAGTTCTTCTTTGCTGATATCGGGACCTTTGTACTCCCAAGCACTCACAAAAGCGTAGTTTTCGTCATCACGAAGCGTTTCCCCTTCGGCGTCTTGGTATTCTTCACGGAAGTGACCTCCACAAGATTCGTTACGCTCTAGGGCATCCATCGCCATCAACTGACCCAATTCAAGGAAATCGGCCACGCGAAGCGCTTTTTCCAATTCTTGATTCAATTCATCGGCACTTCCTGGCACAAACACGTCTTTGTAGAATTCGGCCCGTAACGCATCGATTTCGCTAATAGCTTCTTTTAAGCCTTGCTCGTTACGTCCCATGCCGACTTTATTCCACATAATCAATCCGAGGCGTTTGTGAAAATAATCGACTGTTTTGGTTCCGTTATTGGACAAGAAGCTATTAATTTGGTCATTGACGCGTTTTTCTGCTTCGTCAAATTCGGGTAAGCTTGTTGAAATTTTACCGGTACGAATATCGTCCGCCAAATAATTTGAAACCGTGTAGGGCAACACAAAGTACCCATCGGCTAATCCTTGCATCAAGGCAGAAGCTCCCAAACGGTTGGCCCCGTGATGAGAGAAGTTGGCTTCTCCCGCCACGAAACAACCTGGAATCGACGATTGTAAGTTGTAATCTACCCAAACACCGCCCATAGTATAGTGTACCGCAGGGTATATTTTCATTGGAGTTTCATACGGATTCTCATCGGTAATTTTTTGGTACATGGTAAACAAGTTACCGTATTTTTCTTCCAACCATTTTTTACCTAAACGGGTAATTTCTTCTGCAGAAGGATTGTGATTTCCAGAGGCATACGCCGCTTGTTTCCCTTTGTTCTGAATTTCAGTAGAGAAATCCAAATATACCCCTTCATTCGTATCATTAGCCTCGATACCATATCCCGCATCACAACGCTCTTTAGCAGCACGTGAAGCTACGTCACGAGGAACTAAGTTACCAAAGGCAGGGTATCTTCTTTCCAAGAAATAATCTCTATCTTCTTCGGCAATTTGCGTGGGTTTCAATTGCCCAGCGCGAATGGCTTCCGCATCTTCTTTTTTCTTTGGCACCCAAATACGACCTGAATTACGAAGCGACTCCGACATCAAGGTTAACTTGGATTGGTTAGTTCCGTGAACGGGAATACAAGTAGGGTGAATTTGCACGAAACAAGGATTGGAAAACAAGGCGCCTTGCTTATGTACTTTCCAAGCTGCGGTTACGTTACTTCCCATCGCATTGGTCGATAAGAAATACACATTTCCATATCCCCCAGAAGCAATAATTACAGCATGTGCTGAATGACGTTCGATTTCACCGGTGACCAAATTACGCGCAATGATACCACGGGCTTTTCCGTCAACTTTTACTAAATCCAACATTTCGTGGCGGTTGAACATCTGCACACGTCCCAATCCAATCTGACGGGATAAAGCCGAATAGGCACCTAGTAATAATTGTTGTCCCGTTTGACCCGCCGCATAGAATGTACGCTGAACTTGAGTTCCTCCAAAAGAACGGTTGTCCAACATTCCGCCGTATTCACGTGCAAAGGGAACACCTTGCGCCACACATTGGTCAATGATATTTCCTGACACTTCAGCCAAACGATGAACGTTAGCCTCGCGAGCACGGTAGTCACCACCCTTAATAGTATCGTAAAACAAACGGTACACAGAGTCTCCGTCATTTTGGTAGTTTTTGGCGGCATTAATCCCTCCTTGCGCGGCAATCGAGTGCGCACGACGGGGTGAATCTTGAAAACAGAATGCTTTTACATTGTATCCCATTTCTCCTAAAGAAGCTGCCGCAGAAGCTCCAGCCAATCCAGTACCTACCACAATAATGTCAATTTTTGGACGGTTATTGGGCGCTACTAGCTTTAAGTTATTCTTGTGATTGGTCCATTTTTCTGAAATGTGACCTTCCGGTATTTTTGAATCTAACTTCATATCGTGATGTTGATTATTTTAAGAAAAAATGAATGTAAACAGGAATCGCAGCAAACAAGGCAGGAACCAAAATAGCAAAAGCAGTTCCAAATGTTTTGATGAGTGGCGTTAACTTACGACTGGTTACGCCCATCGATTGGAAGGCACTTTGGAACCCGTGCAACAAGTGAAAAGCCAAAACCAACATAGCCAATACATATAATCCTGTGGCAGCCATTCCCCATTTTTTATCTTTAAACAAGTCGATGGTGATTTTGTATAAGTCTTTTTGACCAATAAAAATTACTTCGCCATCTTTTTTGTTGTAGACTGTTGTCAAATCGCGAACCGCTAGGTCATATTGACCCATGGATTGTGTTTTGATACCTTCTAAAATTTTTGCTCCAAAACGACCGTTTTCGTCAATTTGAAAATAGGGATTAGGAGACTCTTTAGTTCCCACAGCCACACGCTGTTTTACACCCATACCCGTGTTCATTTCCTTGACTACAATAGGCATGTTTTCATCAAAATGCATGCGAGCCCAAAAATTAGCCATGTGGGTTACAATAAAAACTAAGATAAGAGTGCCCAACACCGCCATGTTGCGAGACGCCAAACTACTACTAGCCGACGCATTCACTTTGGCATAGCCTACTGGACGAGCCGCTTTGTTCTGAAAAGCCAATAAAATACCATCTACCGCATGGAAAATGATGGAAATGTAAGTGAGGTAAGAAAGAATTTTTACCGCTGGATTGGTCGTCATAAACAACGCATAATCGTTGAAATGCTTGGCATCACTGAAAATCAACTGGAGATTCCCCAGCAAGTGACCGACCAAAAACAAGCATAAAAATAAACCCGTTAGCGCCATCCAATATTTTTTTGCAATGGAGGACTTCAGAAGTGCAGATTTTGCCATAATTTTTATTTGATTGTAATAGTTTTTTAAAAAATCAAACAAAAATAAGGGTTCTTGCAGTTAACTACAACCTTTTCGCACTAATTTATAATGAATTTAAAAAGCGTTTAGGGGACTGCAAAAATGTTGACAAAACCAGATAAAAAAATAGAAATACGAAAAAAAGAGCGCTTATTTTTCAAAGGTTGGAAGTAAACCCCGCAAGCCCATATCGACTACCGTTTCACCTGCAGCAGGTTCATACTTGCCATCGGGCACTACCTCTACCCACTCAAAGCTATTGTTATTGGAAAGCGAAAGCGTAAGTGCTATATCGCGGGTTTCGTTACCTGTGATTTGTAGTGCTGCGGGAAACTTCCCTGTTACGACACACGACCCCGCAGGGATTGGCGATGTAGCTGCTAGGGGATTGGGTACGGTCGTTGCCCCGGCAGGCGCTTGTCCAGAAGACGAATACGGGAAATCATTCAAGGCAAACGCCCAATACCCTTGCGCCCGATTGCCATCGACAGCAAAAAAATTATTTCCTAATGCATGACTTGTAATATAGGTGTTATACCCCACAAAACTCGCCAGGGTCCCCGCATAATCCGTGCCCGAATGCCGAACCGAAATGCCGTAATTTTGATAGGATAACGAAACGCGTACCCACTCGTAGGTGCCTTGTGCCAAAGTGCGTAAGGGTATTTTCAGAAAAACCGCTCCTTCGGCAACAATCTTAGATTGATTAAAGTCAATGGCCGTCGCACCTCCAGCATTGGTCTCAGGGGCATGATAAACCACCAAACCTTGGCCTAATTGCGTATTGGCATTTTGGGATAGCTCTAAATAATGCGCTCCAAGGGTATTGAATGTAGGCGATTGTGCGGCATGTCCTGAAGGTACCGTCGCGGGTTGTCCCAAATTGTTTAACCGCACTTGATTGGGGTCAAATTGAAACCGGACCACCAAATACGGCTCTGCAACCGTTTCTTCCTGATCACAAGAGTAAAAGGGCACAAAAACCAATAAAGCAATTCCAAAAGCGATCCATTTTTTCATACGTATTGCATTTACCTTCTAGACGAAACTAGTACGTCTTTGTTACATCCTCATCGATAACGAGAATAAAGTCGGCTTTATTGTAATGCTCCACTTCAAGTTTTCCCACCTCCTTTTGCTCTACCGCGGCAATGGTCATAACTTTCAAACCCGGTTGATAGGTTTTTAAATACCAATTGATTCCATCATAATTGTCGGAATGGTACGTCCCGTTGTAATGTAAAAAAACCGTTCCTGGCTGAAGGTTCTGTACAATAAAATACCCCATCGTCGCATCTTTGGTGGCTTGGGCTTTGGGCATATTTGGACTCGTATGTTCGCCCATCATTTTCATCATATTGACGTATCCAGGTAAATTCGCATCATACGGCATCGGTAGCGGCGCCATCCAGGATTTCTCTTCAGGCGTTAAGGTTTCTAAGACTTCAAATCCTTTTTTGGCTACCATCGAAGCATACCGGCGGGGAATGTTTGTCGCTACAAACTTTATCTTCTTTTCTTTGGCAAAATCCAGCAAGGGCTTGTAGTCAGTTTTATAATTGGACCACAACCGCGCCGTACTGTCCAATTGTTTTTGGGTAATACTGTCGGCCAAATACCGATTCACCGCTTGTTGATTATCGGCTTCAAACATTTCAGCCCCCATGACCAAGGGTTTTACTTCATCCAAATCCTTGGTCAACTCCAATTGCAACCAATGGCAAATGGCATTGTTATGGTATTCACCAAACAACACCACTTCAGTAGCCGCAGCGGCTTTAAGCATTTTGCCGTAACTCACCTTTTTCCCATTTTTATCAAATAATTGATACGCTGGCTTGTCTTGTGCATGTAACAAAACACTAAAGAGCACGATTACAGAAAGGACGCCTTTTTTCATGGATTTAATTTTTTCTAAAAGTACACTTTTCGATTCATTCCTAAAAATTGCCTAATATTGAACCATGAATTCGCATTTGAAGGTCACCCAAAGTCAACTCACCGATGTGCTCGAAATTTCGCAGCATCGTTTTATGCTATTGGAACTTCCAAAAAATGAATTCCTCGTTCGCGAAAACCAAGTTTGCCCCTATTTCTGTTTTATTGAAAGCGGCTTGCTCCAACATGCCATCGACGTGAATGGAGAAGAAAAAACAACCTATCTGTCCCTACCCCATACGTTTACGGTTTCCTTACACAGTTTTTTACACCAATTGCCTTCGCGCAAACACATCAAAACGCTTTCCGATTGCCGTTTGTGGGTGATTGACTTACCAACTTTTCAGGATTTAATCGCCAACCATCCACCGTTTCATGATTTTTATTTTCAATTGATCGAACGCCAAATCTGTTTGATTGACGAATACCGTATTGACTTACTGACACTTTCTCCCGAAGAGCGTTATTTGAAATTATTGCAAAACGATACCGTATTGATTCAGCAAGTGCCCTTACATTATCTCGCTTCGTTTCTCGGAATTTCCAACCGACACATGAGCCGCATTCGCAAAAACATAAAATAATGCCAAATGGCTACTTATCGCAGCTGACTTATCTTTAATTTTGGTAAATCATTTTCAAATTTTCAAATTAAAAAATCTTCAAATAAAAGATTATGAAATACCACGCCATCGACCGCGAACTTTTTATCACCAACCGTACCAAGTTCACGGCACAAATGAAACCCAATAGCGTTGCCATCTTTAACTCCAACGACATTTACCCTGTATCGGCCGATAGCACGTTGCCGTTTGCCCAACACCGCGATATTTTTTATTTGTCGGGTGCCGATCAAGAGGAAAGTATCTTGTTATTATTTCCCGATGCTCCCTATGCACATTTACGGGAAATCTTGTTTTTACGAGAAACCAACGAACATATCGCCATTTGGGAGGGTGAAAAACTAACGAAAGAACGCGCGTTTGAAGTCTCAGGCATTCGCAACATCGTTTGGTTACAAGACTTCCAAAAAACGCTCAAAGAAGTCATGGCCTACGCCGACACGATGTATATCAACACCAACGAACATTACCGTGCAGCCGTAGAAACCCAAACGCGCGAAGACCGTTTTATCAAATGGTGGAAAGAAACCTATCCTGCGCATAAAGTGGAAAAATCCAACCCGATTTTGCAACGCATTCGTTCGGTAAAAGAAAACCAAGAATTGGCCTTGATGCAAACGGCTTGCGACATCACCGAAAAAGGATTTCGCCGCATCTTGAGTTTTGTAAAACCCGGCGTCATGGAATACGAAATCGAAGCCGAGTTTGCCCACGAATTCTTGCGCAACCGCTCCAAAGGTTTTGCTTATACGCCAATTATCGCTAGCGGTGCCAATGCCAATGTGTTGCATTATATCGAAAACAATCAGGAATGTAAGGCCGGCGATTTATTGCTTCTGGATGTCGGTGCCGAATACGCCAACTATTCCAGCGATTTGAGTCGCACAATTCCCGTTTCGGGCCGTTTTACCGACCGTCAACGTGCGGTGTACAATGCGGTTTTGAATGTAAAAAACGAAGCGACAAAACTGTTGGTTCCCGGTACGCTTTGGAAAGAATACCATGTGGAAGTGGGTAAAATCATGACCTCCGAATTGCTTGGCTTAGGCTTGTTGGACAAAGCCGATGTGCAAAACGAAGATGCGGCATGGCCTGCGTATAAAAAGTATTTTATGCACGGCACCTCGCACCATTTGGGCTTAGACACCCACGACTATGGTTTGTTGTACGAACCCATGCAACCAAATATGGTGTTTACCGTAGAACCGGGCATTTATATTCCTGCTGAAGGTTTCGGAATTCGTTTGGAAGATGATGTGGTGATTCAAAAAAGCGGCGCACCATTCAATTTAATGCGCAACATCCCGATTGAAGCGGAGGAAATAGAAGCATTAATGAACGATAACTAGTATACAGTCGCAGTCGCAGTATACAGTTTGTTTCCTATAAAAAGAACATAATTGCACTAATTGATAGAGACGGCCTTATTGGGCCGTTTTTTTATGCAGCAAGAACACCCTGCGTCTATCCAGCATGGTCCCGCTTTCCGCGCTATCTGCCGCAGAGGGTTTTGTTTTTCAAATCAAGGACTGACACCGGCAGGATAGCCTGCTGCAATCGGGGCTGGTGACGGGAGTTGTTTTGAATGATGAATTATAAATTAGGAATTGATTAAATACCGAAAAGTTATAAACACCCTCCGTCCTTTTTCGTATAACCTTTATTTTTGCAATCGGCTATGGCACAAATCCATTACAAAAATATCACGGTTGACTATACCTCCTCTGGCAAAGGTGCTGCGGTGGTGTTGTTGCATGGTTTTTTGGAGAACCAAACCATGTGGCAGCATTTGGCTCCCGTGTTGGCGACCAAATACCGCGTGATTACGATAGATTTATTGGGTCATGGCAACACCGATTGTTTGGGCTATGTGCATACCATGGAAGACCAAGCCGACATGGTGCATCATGTGTTGCACGAACTTAAAATCCGGAAATCAGTGTTGATTGGGCATTCCATGGGCGGCTATGTGGCGTTGGCCTTTGCCGAACACTATCCCGACAACGTAAAAGGATTGGTGCTCTTAAATTCGACCTCCCGCGCCGACAGTGACGAACGTAAATTGAATCGCGATCGCGCCATTGCGGCCGTAAAGCAAAACTACACGGCTTTTGTGCGTATGTCGATTGCCAACTTATTCAGTGAAGACAACCGCGAAAAATTAGCCGAAACCATCGAAAACGTAAAACTCGAAGCGTTAAAAACTCCTTTGCAAGGCATTGTCGCCGCTTTGGAAGGCATGAAAATCCGAGACGACCGCGAAGTGCTTTTGCATTTTGGCCCGTATCCTATCGCTTTAATTTTAGGCAAAAAAGATGGCGTGTTGCCCTATGAGGACACGGTGACGCAAGTGGAAAATACCCGCGTGCAACTCACCACCTTCCCCGATGGTCACATGAGCCATTTGGAGAACCAAAAAGCCTTGGAGAAAACGATTGTAGCCTTTTTGAAAGCGATTTAACTTATTTTCTCCTTAAACGGAATTTCAGGATTAAAAATCTCCGCTAATAACGTTGCTAATTCTTCCAAATAAGCCGCAAGAATTTCTGGAGTGACTTCGGTTTGTACTTCTTTATCGGCTTTGAAATTGAATGGTAAAAATCCGCATTTTAAGTTTTTAAACGAAATGATTCCCACTTCCATAGGTCGCCCTTTCGCCTCATTTTCATAGAGAAAAGCATAGGCCAAAACCTGTATAATTTTGTCGTTTTTGATGTCTTCCGTCAAACCTTCAAAGGAGGATAAAGTGACTGACTTGGCTTCGACTTTCCCGGTTTTGTAATCGATAATACGCACACCACCATTCCGAAGTTCGATACGATCGACATTGCCACCAATTTTTATAGGGAAAGGCAATTTCGGATGCGCAAATTCACGTTCAAATCCTTGCTCCAAGGCCAGAATTTGAACCACATCACCTTGTTTCAGGGTTTCAAGTTCAAGCTTCAAAAAATTAAACACGTTGCGCTTCGCCACTTCAAAAGCCAACAAATTGCGGCCTTTTTGAATTTCACCCTCTTTGTAAACGTCTTTAAATTTCTCTATTACTTTTGCTTCGATTTTTGAAAAACAAGCTTCGATATCGTGTACCGTCAAAACACGTCCGATAAAAGGCGTGTACAGATCCTCCAGCACGGCATGAATAATCGTTCCTAACGTGTTTACTGCTATATTTTCTTCGACTTCCTCGGCCTCTGAAATGCGCAACAACCGTTGGAAATAAAACCGTATAGGATTTCGCACATAATTGGTTAAGGCCGAAGGGGAGAAGTATTTTTCGGTAGCAATTGTTTTCAATTGTTGCATCACCGCGTCATCTTTGGGAACCACCATGGGTTCGTAAGCGATTTGCGGGACTTCAGGGTAGTATTGTTCAAAAATCAATTGGTGTTGGGATTGTTTTTCAACGTCCAATTGCGTGATAAAACGACTGCGTTCTCCGGCATCGAGACCTTCTGAATCAGAGTTATAGAGCAAATAAATATGCTTTGCCCGTTGCAACAAATGGTAGAAATGATAGGTGTAAATGGCGTCCTTTTCTTTATAGGTAGGCAAGCCATACTCGCGCTTCACATCATACGGAATAAAAGAATTATTGGACTTCCCCGAAGGAAATTTACCTTCATTAACTGAAGTAATAATCACGGTTTCAAAATCGAGCACACGACTTTCCAGCACGCCCATAATTTGAAGTCCTTCCAGCGGCTCCCCTTCGAAGGAAACCTCGGCCAAATCGACAATTTGCTTGTATAACGCAAAAGCCGTTTCGGGTTTGTTATCAATATGATGCTGCTCAAAATACGAAATCAGTTTATTGACAATTTTATAGAGCGAGTACAAAAAGGCATTAGCAATTTTCTCGTCAGAAGAGGCATAATTCAATTGCGCTTTGATTTCCAGAAGCAACTCCGCTAGGGTTTGGAGCACTTCGGAGGCTTGATCTTCCCATTTTTGAAAAAGGAGCTGAAAAAGTGCTGTTGGAGGTTTTACCAACAAAGTAAACAATCGGTTTTGGGGAACAAACGTGACGTTATTTTGCCTTATGTATTTCACCAAAACTTCTGCTTGAATATAGGGTTCAACGAGCGGATGCGTGATTACATCCAAAACATCCCGAAAATAAAACACATACTGTTGGGGATTACGTTGCTGGGCATTGAGGTGCATTTTAAACCATTTGTGCGCCAATACTTGAGCGGGGTTGTTTTTACTGGAATACCCCATAGTAATATTCAATGCTGGAACAGAAGCAGGGAGATTATATAAAATAGGTACTAATAAACTCTCCTCTCCCAAGACTACGGCACAATCTTGTAAAGCGGTATCAGGATGGTGTTCTAAATGTTTTTCAAGTATACTGCCTACCAATTTGGCCTGACCAATGGATTTGGAGGTCCCGATTACGGTTATATTTTTAGGTTCTTGAAATTGGGAATACACCTTTTGTAAAGGCTGGGTTTTGTAGTAGGGCCATTCTTTTAGATACCTTCGTAAAAAAAGTCCCGCATCATGCAATGAGTCATCCAGAAACGCACGATCTGCATCCCAATACACCGAAGCGCGATTGGCGGCCACTAATTGTTGTACAATCGTTTCCTCGGCTTTGGTCAAAGCATTAAACCCGACAAAACAATACTTCTGAACAGGCGAATGTTGAATAAAATGATTGAGATTCGTGACGGCTTCGCGATACATAAGCCCTTGATACCCTCGTTTCTTGTTGCGTAAATGGTGGTAAAACTCGTTGTAATACAACGGGAGTTTTCGCCAAAAAGCCAAATGACGTTCGATCAACGCTGTGTGTTTCTCGACACTTACCGACCAATGTTCAATTTCTTTGATATTTTCAAGATAGGTCAAAATGGCATTAGGATGCAACAGATAGCGGTCTATTTCATTGAAATCCTGTAATAATGTTTTAGCCCAAGGGGCAAAAGACTCAAAAGGCTCAGGATTATCAGGTGTCAAACGACTATACACGGCATAAAACTCAAACAACAATTCGATGGAATCCAATGCGGTAATTCCGGAGATATCTTGTACAAAAGATTCAATACTGATAATTTCGGGTGCCACTAAAGGAACCTTAGTCTGGGCTTTCAACGCATTAATCAAAAAAATGCGCGCACGTTTATTGGGAAGAACAACCGTTAGGTTTTCCATCTGATGGCTATGCTCCTCTAGAAGTGTGGCGGCGATATCAAAGAGAAATGTGTTCTTTTGCATGCTATAAAAATAAAAAACGCCCCGAACAATTCGGAGCGTTTTTCAATATATTGTTGTGTAGGAAAATTATTTTACCAATTTCACCTCTACACGACGGTTTTGAGATTTACCTGCTTTTGTTTTATTAGAAGCAACTGGCATAGACTCACCAAATCCTTTAGAAGATAAACGAGAAGCATCAATTCCGTTAGAAACTAAATAGTTTTTCACAGCAGCAGCACGCTCTTCTGATAATTTTTGGTTAGAGGTATCTTTACCATCGCTATCGGTGTGACCCTCGATAGAGAATTGTGCAGATGGATACTCTTTCAAGATGGCTGCCATAGCTTCCAATACAGGGAAAGTTTGTTTTTGGAAAGAGGCTTTACCAGTGTCGAAAAGAATCGTTTTACCGTAATCATTCAATTTTTTCATTACCTCATCGGTAACTTCAGGACAACCTTTGTTAGCAGCAGTACCTTTTACATCAGGACACTGATCATCTTTGTCTAACACGTTATCACCATCTCTATCTGGCCATGGACAACCGCCATTTTCTTTAGGCCCTTTAACATCTTTACATTTGTCATCTTTGTCAGCGATACCATCACCGTCAGCATCGGGACATCCGCCTAAAGCTTTTACACCTGCTGCATCTGGACAAGCATCTTCTTTATCTTGGATTCCGTCACCATCAGTATCAGGACAACCTCCAAATTCTGCTAAACCAGGAGTATCAATACAAGCATCTTCCTTGTCAATGATTTTATCTCCGTCAGAATCGGGACATCCTTTGAATTCAGCTGTTCCTGCATCTGTAGGACAAGCATCTTCGTTGTCATACAAACCATCGTTATCTGAATCTTTAGCTCCAAATTTGAAGATTAACCCTGCAAAATGTTGAACGTGAGGCGCAACATCTACTGAAGGATCTCTTGAATCATCAAAGGAATGCTTGTAAGTAGCAGTGTAGGTTAAACCAATTTGTTTTCCAAACCAGTAGGTCAAACCTAAACCTCCATTCACAGTACCTGCAGAAGCATCACCTAAAAAGGTATATCCTCCACCAATATGTGCAGATGGTTCAATTGTTTTTGATTTGATTAAACTCATGAAACTGTAACGTACAACCCCGTCAATGCTGTAATACATCAAATCGCCAGGATTAGCAACAGGATAATCATTGATATTTGTAGTAGCATCATAAAAACGCTCCCCTACAATTTTGTTTACTCTATTGATAGAACCGGTAACACCAAAAGAAAAGTTATTCCCTACATATTTGGATACATTAATAGACGAAACGGCTGGCATGATACTCCAGTATCTCTTTGCATCGAAAAATTGAGAAAACTGATCTTCAATTTTTGAGGCCGCACTTACTCGTGCACCATCGATTCCGTTTACTCCAAACGAAATGGCCCATTGATTGTTACTGTCCTGAGCTTGAACGCTTAATCCGGCAAGCATCAAAATAGCACATAATTTTTTAAGATGTCTCATACTTAATTTTGTTAGATTTATATATGAATATGGGTACAAAATTATAACCAATTAATGAATTATCAAAATGTTAAGACACATTTCGGTTAGATTACGCCCAAGCTTTGTCCAACTTCGGTAAATGCAGCAATCGCTTTATCCAAATGCGCTTGGGTATGTGCCGCCGAAAGTTGTACCCGAATACGCGCCTTTTCTTTGGGCACCACTGGATAAAAGAATCCAATCACATAGATACCTTTGGCCAATAATTGATCGGCCATTACTTGTGATAACTTGGCGTCATACAACATCACAGGAACAATAGCCGAATCGCCATCAATGATATCAAATCCTGCCGCTTTCATGCCCTTTTTAAAATAATTTGTGTTCCACTCCAACTGATCGCGCAGTGTGGTATCCTTCTCCAAAAGTTCAAAAACTTTAATGGAAGCGCCAACAATAGCAGGTGCTAATGAGTTGGAAAACAAATAGGGACGAGAACGTTGCCTCAGAATTTCAATAATTTCTTTTTTAGCCGTAGTATAGCCTCCCATAGCGCCACCTAAGGCTTTTCCAAGGGTTCCGGTAATAATATCTACACGCCCCATGACGCCTTTCGCCTCTAGTGTTCCCTTGCCCGTAGCTCCAATAAAACCTGCGGCATGGCATTCGTCAACCATGACCATGGCATCGTATTGATCGGCCAAATCACATATTTTATCCAAAGGAGCAACCAAGCCATCC
The DNA here is from genome assembly GCF_027482425.1 of Flavobacterium sp. GTDB lineage: Bacteria > Bacteroidota > Bacteroidia > Flavobacteriales > Flavobacteriaceae > Flavobacterium. The sequence goes on along the minus strand of NZ_JAIXWA010000054.1, from coordinate 5,194 downwards.
ATAGAAAACACGCCGTCGGTAACAATCAATTTAAATCGATGTCCTGCTGCTGTAGCTTTTTGAAGTTGCACCTCCAAATCAGCCATATTATTATTTTCATAACGATATCGTGCCGCTTTACACAAACGAACGCCATCAATAATCGAGGCATGATTCAAACTATCAGAAATAATACAATCTTCTTCGCCCAACAAAGGTTCAAAAACCCCTCCATTGGCATCAAAAGCAGCCGCATACAAAATAGTATCCTCTGTCCCATAAAAATCGGCAATTTTTTGCTCCAAGGTTTTATGAATATCTTGTGTTCCACAGATAAAACGTACCGACGACATTCCGAAACCATGTGTATCTAGAGCCTCTTTGGCCGCTTGAACGACTTCTGGATTAGAAGATAGTCCGAGGTAGTTATTGGCACAAAAGTTCAAAACGGTCTCCCCGTTTACAATGATTTCAGCCCCTTGAGGCGACGTGATGATCCGTTCTTTTTTGTACAAGCCTCCGTCTTTAATGGCTTGAATCTCCTGTTGCAAATGCTGTTGAATTTTTCCGTACATAATCTCAATTCGTTTGTTCTTGCAAATGTACAACTTCAACGTGTTCGCCAATATAAACCAAACATTTTTTCCGTACTTTCCAACCCATCGCTTCTATGGCTGTTTGATAGCCTTCTACTTGTGCACGATAGGTATCTTTGTGGCTCCCTGTTTTGTAATCCAATAAAACCGCGGTTTGATCGTCAAAAACCACCACGCGATCGGGCTTAAAAACGGGGCCATGAGGCAATAAAAAGGTTTGCTCGTTGTACACACGGCCTTTTTCTGAAAAAAATTCATCCAACTCCGGATGGGTCACTACAGAAAGAAGGGTTTGTTGAATCAAATCCCTTTGCGAAGTCGCTAATACGCCTTCTTCTATGGCTTTGGCTAAAACCATTTCTATATCACGCATTGTGGCAACTGAAGCCAGTAGTTCGTGTACCAAATTTCCATAAGCAATCGCATCGCCTTGTTTGGTATTCCACATTAAGCTCTCCCGTTGGGCAATTTTGATGTTACTTGGACTAAATAAGGCTTCCACTTTGGGGATGAGCATGGAGGTAATTCCAAGATCGTCAGGTGTAGAAAGTCGCAAAGGATTCCCAAAACTAACTTTCCCCTGTTCAAGCCGGTATCCTTTGGATTCTAAAAACGAAAGAAAGAAGGATGACAAATTGGACGGCAATTCGCCTTTATTTGTACGATTTTCAGCAGAAATAACAAACAACTGCTCTTCGGCACGGGTCATGGCAACATACAATACGTTGATGTTGTCCAATAACTCTTCTTCCTTTCGTTGCGTATACACCGCAGCCGCTTCGGGACTGAACGTTTCAACCTCTTTGTTTTTGGTAACCAATGCTTTGGGAATACCTAAAGCAGCATCGGGAAGGTCGAGCCACAACTTGTCATGTTTATTTCGAGAAAAATCTTCTTCAGCAAAAGGAAAAATAACAACGGGAAATTCGAGTCCTTTCGACTTGTGAATAGTCATGATTCGGATAGCATCGTTGCCTTCAGGAGAAGCAATACTTAATTTTGGTGCTTGACGTTCCCAAAACGCTAAAAAATCGGCAATGCCAGCTTGTTTGCGCAAATCATGTTCCAACACGACATCTTGAAAAAATTGCACATAAGCATGATGTTTAGACGGTGGAATAAATAAATGGCTTACGTATTCTACGACTTCATACAGCGACTTTTTGCGTAGGTTTTGCAGTGAAAAATGGGAAAAAGTAGACCCAAACCGTGTGCTTAACCATCGTTCCCAGTCGGTTTCTAGCGTTTTTGCCATTCCCTCGGCAATGCATTCATGCACGTGGGTTGGATTAAAATGACACGCCAAATAGTATAAAACATTGGCTTTGGCCTCTTGATCTTTCGCATTATTCAAAAACCGAAGCGATGCTACCAAAACGCGAACTTCTGCAGATGCTGCCAACAACAAACTTTCCGAAGAGATAATCGGCAGTTGTTTTTCGGTAAGATACTGCGCTATTAGGGCTCCTTTTTTATTACCGCGAATTAATATTGCTATATCGCGATAGGCAAATCCTTGTAATCGAATCTGATCTATTGTATTTACTAAGGCTTCCAAATAAAGGTCGTCTTTTTCTAACACTTCTTCATCATCTGAACTTTCCGCTTTTCCGGGTAAAAATTCAAACTGAACGTAACCTCCCTTTTTGGAATTGGTTTTTTGAAAACTATAGTTTGCATACAATTCTTGGTAGTCTGGATGCTGAAACTTCCCCGATAGGAATTGGAAAAAGTCATTGTTAAATTCAATGATTTGCGAATAACTACGGTAATTTGTATCCAACGTTTTTCGGGCGAAATCTTTGTTTGAAAACGGAATTTCTCCTTTTCCTAAAGCAATAAACTGTTCGGCTTTTCCGCCGCGCCACCGGTAAATGGACTGTTTAGGATCGCCTACCAAAAGTAAGGAGCCAGGCACTCCATTTTCCTCTCCTGCTAAGGCGTTATCAATTAAAGGGATCAAATTGTGCCATTGCAACTCGGAAGTATCTTGAAATTCGTCGATAAAAAAGTGACGGTATTTTTCGCCCAATTTTTCATAAATGAAAGGAGCCGGTTGCTGTTGAATTTGCTCTTGAATTAGGGTGTTGAATTCGGTTATCGAAAGGATATTTTGGGCTTCTTGTATGACTTTTAACTTTTTTTGGAGGGTGTTAAACAGCGAAAGTGGCGTGACATTTTTTAAAAACGCATTATAAAACCGCATTTTTTCTAAAGCGCCATACATTAGGGTTAAATGCGACATAATCTCTGGAATAAATGATTCGATGAGCGCTCTGTCAGAAGCGGTTTTATTGATTTGAATTGCCTCCGCTTCGCGATAGGTTTTTTGATTGGTATTGAAATTCTTTTGTGCGATACTTTTTAAATGGTTGGGAAAAGTTGCTCGAGAAAATGATTTTAAATCCACCCCGTTATTTTCCAATAACCCAAGAATATATAAGGCTTCTTGCGCAGCGGTTTCCTCCATAGATCGTCTTAATTCAACCAATTTTTCTTTGAGAACAATAAAATCTTCTATGGACTTGTCTTGCAATTGTTGAATTTCTTCGCGGTTATTTTCATTTAACATCAATTTCCCCGTTTCAATAATTTCCCTGGAAATATCCCAGCTTTTATCTTCATCGGTTTTTTCCATGGTAAAATTCACCAACAACTGCGTCAAGGTTTCGTCTTCACCCGCTTGTGCGATTATGGCATCTACCGCTTCTTGTAGCAAACCGTCAGTATCCAAAGAAACTTCAAAGGTGATAGGCAATTTTAATTCATGAGCAAACGACCGAATGACTTTGTGAGTAAACTTGTCGATGGTTGAAATATCAAAGGCGGCATAGTTGTGAATCAAATTTTTGATAATCAGACGGGATTTATCTTGAATGGCAACGGTTGACATCCCCGTTTCGGCAGCAATATCTTCAAGTAAATCTTGGGCCTTTGCACTCGGTTGAAGTGCGGCAAATTGCGATAAACTCTCAACCACACGACTTTTCATCTCGTGTACGGCCTTGTTGGTAAATGTGATGGCTAAAATCGACCGGTAGGCATCGGGCTGGGGTGCTAACAAAATAATCTTCAAATACGATTTTACCAAAGTATAGGTCTTCCCCGAACCGGCTGAGGCGTCATACAAATTAAATGCAGGTGTTGTACTCATGAAATAGGGTTAGGACGGTGGATTTGATACACAAAGTTAGTTTTTTCTGCTTCGCCATAATAGGCTACTTGAATTTCGTCAATTTTTTCAGCTCCTAACTTGACCATAGCTTTTTGCGAGCGAATATTCTCAGACCCCACATGAAAGTATATGGTATCGACATATTGGAATATATAATCTAACATAAGTTGCTTTAAATCGGCATTATACCCTTTGCCCCAATACGTTCGGCCAATAAAAGTATAGCCAATAAGGATTGACCTTTCTTCCAAATTATAGGCGTAAAATCGGCTGCATCCCACTACCAAATGGGTTTGCTTGTCGAGAACTAACAAGGCCCCTTTGGATTCCATTGCGCCTTCAAAATACGTTTTAAAAACGCTACGTTGATAGCGGTTGGGATTCGGATGCTGTTCCCAAACCAAAGGATCGGAAGCTACCGTATATAGCGACTCAAAATGCGCTGGAATCAAGGGAATAGTATAAACCTTTTCGCCCTCCAGACGAGCGGGTTGTAGTAAAATGGACATAAAAAACGATACGTTAAACCTATAGTAAAATTGAAAAATAGTATTTTCTATTCCGAAGTTAAATGTATAAATTTGAAGTCAATTAAATAATCCTTTAAACAAAATAGTTATGGCATTTGAATTACCACAATTACCCTATGCTTACGATGCATTGGAGCCTCATATTGATGCCCGCACTATGGAAATTCACCATAGTAAACATCACAATGCGTATACCACCAACCTAAACGCGGCCATTGCGGGCACCGATTTGGAGGGAAAGACCATTGAAAATATATTGATTAATTTGGACATGAAAAACGCTGCCGTTCGCAACAATGGTGGTGGGTTTTACAACCACAATCTTTTTTGGCGTATTATGACACCAGAAGGAGGCGGAAAACCTACGGGAGAATTAGCCGAAGCCATTGACCGTGACTTTGGTTCGTTTGACGAATTCAAAGCTAAATTCACTAAGGCAGGAGCTACACAATTCGGATCCGGATGGGCATGGCTTTGTGTGCAAAAAGGAGGCAAATTAGAAGTGTGTGCTACACCCAACCAAGACAATCCGTTGATGCCTGAAGTGGGCTGTGGAGGTATGCCTATTTTGGGAATGGATGTTTGGGAACACGCCTATTACCTCAACTACCAAAACAGACGTCCCGATTATATTGAAGCATTTTTCAATGTGATCAATTGGACAGAAGTGGCACGTCTTTACGCTATTGAAAAATAATTTGTTTCACACTGCTATATAAAAACCCGATTGATCGCTCAATCGGGTTTTTATATACTAAAAAAGACGTTCGTGAATACGAACGCCTTTTTGCCCCAAATCTACCATAAACTTAACCTACTAAATTCTATGGTATAACAAAGTTAACAATATCGGTAGGGAAACCCAAATGTTTCGTAAAAAAGAAGCTAAAAGGTAATAAAAAAGGGTAGATGAA